>DAINBB010000019.1:0-32559 GCA_036733165.1 Halobacteria archaeon
GAGAGCATAATGAACGGGTTGGTGAAGGCATACAATGCCCCGCACTCGAACGGCCTCAGGGACCATGTCGCGAAGAACTATTCGTGGAACGTCATCATCGATGCCATCATGGACTGCTATGATTCCCTATAGTCTGTTTTTCAGGGAAAGGATTATTATATTTTAAAATATTAGATTTTATATTAGCACGTTCGTGATTTCCATGTCGCCGACCCGTTATGAACTATTGGAAAGTATCAATGACATAAACAGGAACCAGTGGAACAACGTAGTGGAGACCTCAAGATACTCCTCATTCTTCCAAAGTCATGAATGGCAAAGGTTGATAGAGGAGGGGATAGGCCTTGAACCTAGGCACATAGTGGCCAGCAGGGGGGACAATATCACCTCCATATTCCCGAACTACTTCAGGCCTATCGGGAACTCGCCCTTCAAGAGGCTGTATTCCATAAGGCCGGGATACGGGGGGCATATCATCCTGAGCAGCGATGAGAAGGGCGTCCTTGATTCCATGTACAACTATATTCCGAAGCTTTGCTGCGGCAACGCCGTGTCCCACTACATCGTCACCTACGATCTCAACTATACACGATATGGGGAGTACATGCGGAGAATGGGGTACGAACCCAGGCTCGAATGCAGGTTCGTCATAGACCTGGACCAGAGCTTGGACACCATCCTTGGGAACATGTCCCACCAGAAGAGGCGCATAGTGAACAGGTGCGGCGATGTCGAGGTGGTCGAGAGAAAGATAGGAAAGTCCGAGCTTCAGGATTTTCACATGCATCACACGAAACTGATGGGGCAGGTGAAGGGAGAGGCCTACCCGCAGGCGTTCTTCACCAAGATGGAGGATATCATACCCGACAATGTGAAGATCTTCGAGGCCGTGTGCAACGGGAATTCCGCAGGGCAGATCATGTTCTTTTTGGACCCATTGCAGAAAACGGTCCATAAGTTCTTTTCCGGGATAGAGAAGGAGTGCCTGAAGTCCAATCCGACCGATGCCATAGTGTGGCACACGTTACAGTGGGCCAAGGACAACGGGTACAGGTATTACGACTTCGGACCCACTGGAGATGATTTTTGCAATGGTGTTTTCAGACATAAATCTGGATTTGGGGGCCAGATATTGCCAATGGTGATGTGGGAGAGGGTGTTCTCAAAAAAAAGATGGCGTTTCGTCGATCTAATGAAGAGAATTCACTATCGTTGAATATTAAGATATGAAGGTATAATCATACAAAAGTTTGATATATATACACTTCAATGGTGTAACAATGCCATATGACGAGCTTGAGCTTGTGGATACCATCGAGTTGGTCAATTCCCATCAATGGGACAACCTTGTCGAACAGTCTCCGACAGGGACCTTTTTCCAAAAGATAGAATGGCTCAAGGCGATCGAGGAGGGCCTGGACGTGGAGGCTAGACACCTACTGGCCTACTCGAAGAACAATATTGTGGCATTGTTTCCGAACTTCCTGAAGAGGATCAGGGGGACGTCGTTTCAGAGGCTCATCTCCCTCCCGCTGGGATGCGGCGGACCCATAATAACCTCAAGCGAGGGCGAGATACTCAACGACATGCTGGACCGCTCGTCAAGGCTATGCAGGGGAAGGACGATATCCCATGAGATATCGATGTTGAATCCTAATTATGTCGGATACTGGGGCATATTGCGTGAGAGGGGCTACAATCCCATCTACAGATGCAACTTCCAACACAACCTCTCCAAGGGGATAGAACAGAATTACAATAATCTGGACAAGTCCAAGAAGAAGGTATTGAAGAACTATTACAGGAAGTACACCTTCGAGGTGGAGCACATCAATCACGACAATCTGACACTCTTCTACGATTCATACATGAACTTGATGAAGAAGATAAAGGCAGATGCATACCCGCTGGAGTTTTTCGACACCTTGATAAAGTATTGCAAGGACAACACATTGATAACAACACAGTATCTGGATGGGAGGTACGTCGGCAGCAAGTTGAGCGTGATCGACAATGTCAACAACACCTTGTACGCCGCCCTCTCCGGGGTTGAAAGGAAGCGCCAGACGGAGCATTCGTCGTTCTTGCTGATATGGCATATGATAGAGTGGGGCATAGAGAACAAGTTCGATATCTATGACCTTGGCCCCACATCGGACGATTTCAGGAACGGCGTCTTCAACTTCAAGAACTCACTGGGCGGCACCATAGTCCCGAACATCTCGTGGGAGCGCACCTTCTATCCGTTGAAGCCCTTCTATCGCCTTGCGCAGAGGATGTACGGCGCCTGAGCATCAAAATACCTTGTCGAGGAATCTCAAGCTCTTTAGCACTTCCCTTTCGTTCTCGTCCAGGATGTTGAGACGGCGGATCGAGACGGTGTAGACCGCCAGTCCAAGGACTATCGGGACGACGGTCGTCGCAACATCCAGATAGTTGTGCGAGAGGTAGATCGCGGCGAACATCAATGCTGAGGACAGGGTTATCTTCATAACGTTCCTTCCGCTCATTCTTGGGAAAAGGTCCCGATTAAGCCACAGCGCGGTCATGGCAAGGTCTATGCCATATGCAAGCATCGTGGCGATGGCGGCTCCGTTTATCCCGTATCTTGGTATCAGGACATAGTTCAGGACAATGTTTGTCAGGGCCGCGAACGTGTATGTGATGCCCAGCTTGTAGGTCTTCTTCTCAAGCTTCCATATCTGGGAGAGGATGATCTTTGTGCAGAAGAAGGTGACGCCTATCGAGATCATGGGCAGCACCTTGAACGCATTTGCGGCTATGGCGTCCGTGCTGAGGACGCCGAGCACAGGTCCCGACAGGACGATCCCCCCCAAGATGAAGGGGACGTTTATCGCCAAGGCGAGCTTGGTCATAAATGTCAGGGTCTTCCTGACCTCTTCGAGATCGTTGGCGTCGAACATGTTCGAGAGGTGCGGGGTGAGGGTAAAGCTGAAAACGCCTCCGATGATCATTGGCACCGACTGGCCTATGGTGTAGGCGGGATCGTAGAATCCCACCTCCCTCGTACTGTAGAACAATGCTATCATGTACCTGTCGAAGGAGGCCAGGACCCATCCGGACACGACCATCGGCAGGGTGGGCAGTCCGTACACGACGTATTTTTTCAGCACCGACCTCGCGGGCGCGACGACGTCAAGGTAACGTCTGGAGATCACCAAGAGGCAGATTAAGAGGCCGGACCTGGTCATGAGAAGTGCAAGAACTGCGCCCTCCACACCTTTGCCCATCATGACCATAGCGGCGGCGAGACCCATCTCGAAGACGTTCTGGAGGATTGTCAGGGCGCTGTACGCCCTCATCCTTCTCAGGGACCTCAGCAAGGAGTACAGGGCCAGGTCCAGTACAAATATGAATATTATCGCGGAAAGCAGCTTGACGACCGCGACGTTGCCATTGAATATGCAGTCGGACACGGGACCCGAGAAAACGTATATGGCCAGGCACACGAGCCCGCCTATGGCGGTCACCGGCACCATGAGCGAAATGAAGTCCCTGGAATATTCCCTTCTGCTTAGGGAAGGGAAGAATCTCGTCATGCTCTCGTCGAATCCCAGGACCAGGAGGTTGCTTATGAGCGGCAGGGTCACCCACACCTGGGCCCAGATGCCGTAGTTCTCGGCGGACAGATTCTTTGTCAGGAGGGGTATGAACAGAAGATTGCTAAGGCTTATCATCATCCTTGCGGTGAGCACAAAGCTCGAGTCCTTTGCAACAGAACCCATCGTCATACTATCCACACTTCCGATCCTCTGTCAATCCGATCGCAATTCTCTCCATAGACTCTGCCGCCCTTGCCCATGAAAACTTTTCTATGGCATAGGCCCTGTTTCCCTCGCCCTTGTCGGCGTACTTCTCATGGTGCTTGAGCATTTCCGTGATGGCATCGGCCATCGCCCCCACGGACCTGTCCCGCAGCAGCAGGCCGTTCTCGTCCGACACCACCTCCCCGATGCCGCCTATGTCCCTTGCGATGACCGGCTTCTTGCACGACATGGCCTCGACGAGGGTGAGGCCGAAGGACTCGTAGAATGAGCTGGACACGTAAATGTCGCATATCGTGTACAAGGTCCTTAGCTCATCGTCGCTGACCTTGCCGAGCATAGTCACTCTACTCTCCAGGCCGAGCTCTGCGGCAAGCGCCTTTGCCGGACCTTGATCACCGCCGCCCACCACAAGAAGGTGGCCGCCTAGCCCGCACTCGACCATTGAGAACGCCTTGATAAGCTCCATGAGCCCCTTTCTCTTGTCGTTTACCCTTCCCACGAAGAGCAACAGGCGTTCCTCGGATAGCCCCCTCTCCCTTTTCCATCTTTCAGTCTCCTTCTCATCTAGAGGTTCATAGAAGTCGTTGAAACCGTTGTGCACCACCTCTATCAATCTGGGCTCAAGATTAAGGTCCTCCACAAGGGACTTTTTCACGAAATCGCTGACGGCGACTACCTTGTCCGCCCTCTTTACCAGGATCGGGTCGAACAGGGGGGCCAGGCCCATCTCGTTGTTGATGTTTTGCAGACGCTCAAGTAGCGTCGGCCCAACGATCCGTATCACCCTTCTCGCGGACTGGTGCATGACAAGGATTCTTGGGACGTCAACGATGCCCTTGCACAGTGGCAGCTCGGAGAATCCGTTGCCTATTATGACGTCCAGCCCGAGTGCCGCTCCGTCCCTCCTGAAGCATTTGCGCAACCCGAGCCAGTAAGAGGGGATCCAAAGCAGCTTGGGCAGGCGGGCGTTGCCGATCTTGTGCACCGTGATGTTCGGGTCGGCGGACGCGTCATCAGAAAAGGTGAACACATGCACATCGTGACCCCTCTTGGCGAGATGTTCCACGATGTTCTTGGAATATACGCCGGCACCCCATATACAAATGAAGGATATTCGTAGGAGATGAATCCTATCCTCATCGAATAAGATTAAGGGCTATATTTATTAATATATTTACGCTTAAATTAAATAAGTACATTCTTGGGACAAAAAAATGATTGACATTGAGTTTAAGGCTAGGAACGAAGAATGGGAACTCTTTTTGAAAGGGCATCCTGAATCGAACATATTCCATACACATGAATGGAAACAGTTGATAGAGAACACCTATAACTACAAGTCGCTCTACATGTTCGCCAAGAACGAGGAGGGGACCCTTACCGGTCTTCTGCCAATCTTCTATGTCAAGAGCAAGCTGACGGGGCGGAGACTATGCTCGGTGCCCTTCTCCCACATGTGCGGCGCCCTTGGAGACGAATACTCGAAGAAGGCCTTGTACAAGACGCTTTTCGTGATGTACAACGAGATGTCCGCGGACCTGATCGAGATACGTCAGAACGAGAAGTTCTTTGGATTCAAGCCCTCCAATAAGCTGTCCACATATGTTCTGGACATAAATGACAACCTGAAGTTCTCGCTCAACAAGAGCATAAGGAGATATGTCAACAAGGCCGAGGAACAGAACGAGACAGTGATATCGAACGACAGGGACGCTATTGGGGAGTTCTATGAGATCAACTGTCTCAACAAGAAGAAGAACAGGGTGACATGCCCGCCCCTGAAGTTCTTTGTCAACATCGCAAAATACCTTGATGAGAAGGCCGCCTTCCACTTTGTCTACAATCAGGGGCGCATGATCGGCGGGGCCGTCTCCCTCGACTACAACAAGGACCGTCTCAGCTACTACATAGGATGTACGCACCCCAAGCACTATGACAAGTTCACATCATACTCCTACATATGGAGCATGGCGAACGAGTGCCACAAGAGGGGGATCCCGTCCTTGGACCTCGGCCCTTCCAGCCCTGATCCCGACAACACCCTGACAAGCTTCAAGATCAGGTGGGGCGGAAGGGAGGAGAGCATGCAATACAGCTACTATCCGTCCGTGCCCTCCTACGAGACGAAACAGTCCATAAGCCACAAACTGATAGGCATAATGCCCAATTCCCTGTATAAAAGGTATTCGAACATGGTCTTCAGCAAGACTGTGAACTGACCGAAATAAGAAAAGTTATATTAATCGGCCATCAAATCTAATCTGTGCATGTTTCCAAGCCGCAGATGAAGGCAATGGTAAAGGACAACGCATATCTCATAGCCCTTGTCCTGATAGTCCTTTCGGTGGTCATAATCAAGTTCATCTCCCAGGCGGAGATAGGCCCCGGATGGGACACGTACTCCTTCAGCATCAACGCGCTGGAATATGCTGGCAAGGGCACAGGCTACTACGAGTACGACAGGGGTCCGTTCTTCCCCTTCGTGGTGTCCATGTTCTACAGGGCGGGCCTGGTGTCCGAGAAGACCACCATGTTCGTCGACGCCATGTTCCTCTTCATGGGCAGCGTCGTCCTGTACAAGCTGGTCGCGATCAAATGTCCGAAGACCGTGGCATTCCTCAGCGGCCTTATCTACGCTACCGCCGATATCATGGTGCTGTGGTGCGCCGTGGGATACGCCGACATAGCCAGCGTCTCTCTCTCGATACTCGCGATATACCTTTTTATCAGAGGGATGGAGGACAATCCCAGATTCTTCCTCCTGTCATGGCCCGTCGCAATGTGCGCGTTCCTTTCAAGGACGACGGCGGCGCTCATAATCCTGCCCATGTTCTTCTACTACATCTTCTTCCCTTTCAAGTACAAGGTGACGAGGTACAACATACTTGGCATGCTGGCGGGCGTTGCGGTATACGCGCCAGTGGCCTGGTTCTACAGCGTGAACAAGGGCGACCCCATCTACTATATCAAGATGGTGCTCGAGGGACTTTCGGCGACCGGCGACAGCATAGGGATGGACCTCGAGATGTACAACCAGGGACCTTACTATTACATTGAGCAGCTTGGCAACTACATCGTCAACAGCAACATCTATCCCGTCCTCGCCGCATTCGTCGTCGTGGGACTGGTCCTTCTGGTCTTCAGGTATCTTTCGGTGTCGGTGAAGAGGCCGAACTCTTTCCTTCTGCTCGTGTTCTTCGTTGGCGTCTTCTATTACGCCTACGGCAGATTCAGCTTCAAGGTCCTCGAGATGTTACTGCTCCTCCTGTTCATGTACTTCTACTACTACACCAGACCGAAGGTGAGCGACAACAGGGCGCTCTTCTGTCTGATGATGGCGTTCTGGGGCGTGAGCTACTTCCTATTCCACTCCAGCTTCTTCCAGAAGGTCCCGAGGTACTACGTCACGATGATGCCGGGGCTCGCATTCATCATCTCCATGTCCGTCTACGAGCTGGGGAGGGTGATCAACATAGTATACGCCAAGAAGGCGGTGGCGACCAAGGTGCTCACGGTCTTCGTCGTGGCATCCTTCCTCCTGACGTCCGCCCAGACCGTGGACGGCGGGGAGCTGGGCGAGGAGGGCATACAGTTCTATGACGACACGCTCGACATGGCGCAATGGGTGAACGAGAACATCGACGACCTCGACGAGGCCCTCATTTATTCAGATTACTGGGTCGCCTTCGGCTGGCACTTCAAGCAGACAGTGCTTTCCATGCCGACATTCTTCGATGGAGGATACTTCAATCACGAACTCATGAAGTATGGCGTGGATTACTACCTGACCTACAGGTCCCAGGACTTCCCGTCCTGCGAGGAGCTCTACAGTAACGAGAACATAAGGCTGCTGAAGCTTGTCGAGATAGACGAGAAACCGAAGGGACTTTACGTGGGCAGCGGATGGGAGAACTACTTCGAGTACCTTATGGACTTCGAGTGCTATCTCTATCAGGGGACAACGCATATCCGCCAGGGCAGCATGTACATAGACGACTACACGCTCGAGGAACTCTGCGAGTACGACTTCATCGCCCTTTTCGACTTCAAGTGGTACGATTCTGACGATACGGAGCTTCTCCTGAGGCAGTACACCGAGCAGGGAGGGACCGTCTTCATAGACTGTTCTGGAAATCTCGACGACCCAGTGTTCTCCCTCAACTACGTCCAGTTCTTCGACATGCTGATATACCGCAACGACCTGCCGGCCTATTCGCAGATAGTATTCAACGACACCCCGACGCAGTATGGTTTCTCAACATTCTCCTACGGCGATGCCTCATGGTACGGCGCCACCTACACCCCCGTGTGGTCGAGCGCGAGCATAGAAACGGTGGCCACGGTCAACGATGAGATCCTTGTGGCGATAGAGTCCATCGGCGATGGCGAGATAGTGTGGATGGGGTACAACATCGTCTACCATGCGTTCCTGTACGATAATCCCTCGGAGATGGAGTTCCTGCAGTACATATTCGAGATCACTGTGGGCTCATAGGTCCTTGTTCCTGATCCTGGATATGTCCCTTCTCATCCTGAGAATCTCCTTCTTTATCTGCAGCACCTGATTGGAGACGAAACCGAACAGCAGCACCAGCAGCCCGCTGACTATCAAAAGGACCGTCATGTTTATAAGCGGCCTGTTCGGGTCGAGCTCGCCCCTGAGGAACAGATGAAGTATGTATACGCCCGAAACGGTGCCTATAACCATGAGCAGGAGGCCGAAGAATCCGAATATTATGAAGGGTTTCTCGTAGGCCGAGAGCCAGAAGTGCCCCTTTGCCCCGGAGATGAAGTTGAACTTCGACTCCCCGTATATCCTTTTCGAGAGCTTGACTGGAACCTCTATCACCCTGTACCCGAGGGATCCCGCCTTGGCCAGTATCTCGGGGTTTATCTCCATCCTGTCCGACTCTATCTCTATCGAGTCCAGCAGTTCCCTCCTGTACGCCCTGAAAACGGTGGTGGTGCTCTTGACGTTGTAGGGCATGGATCGTGAGAGGACGAAGTTCCCCAGCTTGCTGATGGCCTCTCGGTACCACGGCACCCCTTCGAGCCCGCCCCCCTTTATGTATGGGGAACCGATGACCATGTCGTAATCGTCGATCTTTTCCATAAGCTTGGGTATGTCCGCCGGGTCGAAGGTCATGTCCGCATCGAGGGTGATCAGCACATCGCCCCCTGCATTCTTGAAACCTTGGCGTAGCGCATAGCCCATGCCCCTGTTCTGCTTGTAGCTCACGAGCCTCAGGGCAGGATACTTCTTGGCCGCCTTCTCGAGCATCTTTTGCGTATCGTCGCCCGAACCGTCGTTGACGCAGATTATCTCGTAGGCCTCATGTCCCTTCATGACGTCGTCGATCTTCTTGACAATATGCTCGACGTTCTCCTCCTCGTTGTACATGGGAACTATGCAGGATATCATCATGCTCATCAATAGTATCTATGAATATTAAAAACTATGCGAAGGCGCGACGGCCCCCCATCAGCGCCCCTTTGTCAGGACGTACGTGGCGAGAACGTAGGCGGACGCCAGGAGCGTGAACGACAGTGATGTCCCGACGCGCTGGCCCAGCATGACGACGCCGAACAGGTTCAGAAGGGCGATGTTGGACATGAAGAATAGCGCCCTGACTCTGCCGTTATGGTAGAATCTCTCGAAGAGGTTGTCCTTCTCCAGCCTGAACTCCACAGGATTCACGCCAAGGTATGTTAGGACATTGTATGCCGAGAGGACCAACGCGTATGAGAGGACAGGGAATGTCAGGACCCCGTCCGCGCACAGGAAGTAGAAGACAGGGTATATCACCCTGTATATCCTCAGGTAGAATATCGTCGGCAGCCTGTAGGCCTTCACCACGTTGTTGTGGACGTAGTACACGCCTATCAGGATGATGTTGAACAGGGCGAAATGTTCCACATAGGGCCATTCGGTGTACTGCCAGGCCAGCAGCAGGAAGGCCGCGAGGACGGCCAGCCTGAAGATCGTGGAGATGGGGACGTATCTTCTTTTGATGGAAGATCCCAGCCTGCCGCTGTCGACCTTTTCCATCTTTTCGGATATCACGTCGTTGTAGATGTAACCTGTCTCGTAGACCAGGAAGAACAGAAAGCAGAACAAGAGGTATACCGCCACATGCATCGGCAGCGTCCCTGTGATGTATTCCTCCAGGCCGTTGTGGTAAATGTGGAAGAGCTCTATGAACATGATGGGAAGGCAGCTCGTGTAGAGGAAGTAGAGGCCGAACAGCATCTTGAGGGTCCTTCCCCTTGACAGGTATGTGTAGTAACCAGGTATGAAGAGGGACATCCTCTCCTTGACGGACCTATCGGCCATCCCCATCACCCCTCACGACCTCTATATCGTCTCCGTCAACCTTGAACACCCTCCCGAACCTTCCTACGAGCCCCGACTCCGCCTCGATGTCGTCCACATAGTAGTCCGATTGTTGCATGACGTGCGCAAGTCCTGCCCTTTCCAGTGCGGATATCTTGAGGTCGTTGAACGTGTCATCTCCGACACCCTCTATCCTGCCATCGGCGGTCCTGAAGGTCGTTGGGATGCATTCGTCGAATCCAAGGCTTTCCGAGATGGTCCTGGCCGGTATCTCCGTGCAGGCCGTGAGAAGGACGATTCTCTTCCCGTCACCCTTCTCCCTTTGGACGATCTCGAGCACCTTCTCGTTGGCATGGGTCATGAAAAGTGGCATGTAGCAACATTCGGAGTACTGCCTGAGCTCGTCGTAGCTGAGCCCCTTGAAGAACGACGCTATCAGGAAAGCCCTCCTCCGCCTCCCGCCCATCGGGAGCATCCTTGAGATGGCGGTCAGGATGTACTTCCTTACCAACGACGCCCTCCTCTTCTTGTAGACCAGATAGTTCTCGATGAAATCGAACGTATTGTTGAGCTTTGGGCCCCCCACCGTCCCATCGAGATCAAAGAACACATATCGGATATCTGATTCGCTGTTCATCCGTTATTGAGTTATATCGACATATTATAATAATTTATGTCTTGTCCAAAAACATGCCTAGTATAAAAAAGCTTATAAGAACACATCGAGAAAGGGAATTGACGTCACAGTATGGATGGATGATTCTATGAGCAAGCAGTTGAGGGCCCTTCAGGCCGTATTGGGCATATGCGTCGCGGTGCTGGCGTTCTATTTGTTGAGGGAGATCGATTACTACGGCGCCGCTGGCATAGGGATCCTCTGGGGACTGGCGGCCTTTCTCGGCGTCCAGGCCCTGAACGAATGGAGCAGGAACAGGAACGAGATGGTGATCCTGCCGAAGGGTCATGCCGCCGATGGCGCACCGGACGCCGTGGCCAGGGACAAGGATGCGTCCGAGGCTTATCCCATAAAGGATTGGACGAACATCAAGTCATCGCTCTACATGCTCAAGCTTAATCTTGAGGACATGGACGACCCCTCGGAGAAGAAGAGGCTTGCTCACGACTGCATCGCCATATTGAAGAGATATGAGGACATAATATCGAAATACGGCGACCACATACCTGACGACGAGAATATGGGCGTGCTGGAAGACATAAAGTACTGTTCGTCGGTCTTCCAGGAAAAGTAGGCGGTCTGCCAGATGTCGATATTGGCCCATATCGGTTTCACCATCATCCTCTTTCTCGCCATTCTCAAATATCTGGGAAAGGATTTGCGGAGCTATGACCTCAGGCTTGTCATCGTGGGTGCATTGCTCCCCGACATAATAGACAAACCGCTGAGTCTGTTATCTCTGGGATCCGGCAGGGGATACGCCCACACGCTGCTCTTCATGGTCCTGGTCCTTGTGCTGGCGTACAGGCACAAGGCTATGGAGCTTGCCTTCGGCAACGCCGTCCATCTATCGCTCGACTTCATGTTCCTGGAACCGAGGATATTCCTCTGGCCCCTCTTGGGGACATATATCGAGGTGACGACCCATACGTCCTCATACTACTGGGACCAGATATTCACCTCTCTTTTCGTACAGGTCACCGAAGGACTGGGCCTGGCCTGCATAATCCTGTTTGTCCATATGTTCGGCCTCCGCTCGCCCGGGAGGCTCAGACGATTCCTGTCAAATGGCGAATTGGTCCCGCGCCAAGCAAATAATTAAAATCATTCAATGACATTTAGTTGTGTGAGCGCATGAAAACGGCACTTATTACCGGAATAACTGGCCAGGATGGTTCATACCTGGCCGAGTATCTTCTTTCATTGGGCTATCATGTCCATGGCATCATCAGGAGGGCGAGCAGTTTCAACACCCCCCGCATATCACACATTTTCGTGGACCCCCACGAGGAGGACGCCAAGCTTCACCTGCACTATGGCGACCTCTCAGACTCCAGCCTGATATCCAAGCTGATTTATACGGTGAAACCGGACGAGATATACCATCTGGGCGCCCAGAGCCACGTAAGGGTCAGCTTCGACATGCCGGAGTACACGGGAGACATCACCGCGCTCGGGACCACCAGACTCCTTGATGCCATACACAACAGCGGCAACGACGTAAGATTCTATCAGGCGTCGAGCAGCGAGATGTTCGGCTCATCGCCGCCCCCGCAGTCCGAGAAGAGCCCCTTCATGCCCAGGAGCCCATACGCATGCGCCAAGCTCTACTCGCACTGGATGACTAGGAACTACAGGGAAGGTTATGGCATCTTCGCAAGTTGCGGCATACTGTTCAATCACGAGTCCCCAAGGAGGGGAGGCACCTTCGTGACCAGGAAGATCACCCGCGCGGTGGCGCACATACTCGCGGGGAAGCAGGACAAGCTGTACCTTGGAAATCTGGCCGCCAAGAGGGACTGGGGATTCGCCCCGGAGTATGTGATGCTGATGTGGAAGATGCTACAGCAAGACGCGCCGGACGATTATGTCGTCGGCGTCGGCGAGACGCATTCTGTCCAGGAGTTCCTGGACGCTGCCTTCGATTATGCCGGGCTCAACGTGAAAGACCATGTTGAGATAGACAAAAGATATTTTAGGCCAAACGAGGTCGAAAAGCTCATAGCGGACCCCTCGAAGGCGCGGGAGAGGCTCGGCTGGGACCCGAAGATAGGGTTCGACGAGCTTGTCAGGATAATGGTTGATGCCGACATGAAGAAGATCGGGATGGAACCTATCGGAGAGGGGGACAGGTTGCTTGAGAAACATTTCCCCGACAGATGGTGGAAGATTGACTAGGTCATATCATGAGACGCATCAAGGTTGGAGACCTGCGCATAGGAGAAGCTGAAAGGCAGGCAGTGATGGACGTACTTGATTCAGACTACATATCCGAGAACTCAAGGGTGAGGGAGTTCGAGTCCAAGTTCTCTGAATATCTCGGAGTGTGCAGCTCCGTCGCCCTGAACTCCGGCACATCAGCTCTCATCGCCGGCCTCACGTCCCTGGCATATCTCGGAAGGGGATGCGTGGGGACGGGCACGAAGGTCATAACAACGCCCCTGACATACGTTGCCACGGCGAACGCCATAGGGCTAAGCGGGATGGAACCGGTATTCGCGGACATCGGCGCCGACGGATTCAACATCGACCCGGAACGCATATCCTCTATCTTGGAGGACGCTTACGACCCGGCCGAGTATTCTGTCATACTGCCGGTCCATCTCATGGGGTATCCGTGCGACATGGACAGGATCAACGGCATTGCCAGAAAGCACGGCCTTGTCGTCGTGGAGGACTCCGCCCAGGCGCACGGGAGCTTATACAAGGGGGACAGGACCGGTTCCCTCTCAACGTTTTCCGCATTCTCGTTCTACATAGCCCACAACATACAGGCGGGGGAGTTCGGCGCCCTCGGGACAGACGACGCCGAGCTTGCCGAGATGGTGAGGAAGGTCAAGTCAAACGGCAGGATAAGGAACTATTCGCCCTGCATGTACCCAGGCTCGTCCGGCACCTCTGATGATTACTTCCGCTACGACCTCAGCTTCGAGCACGACGTTGTCGGTTACAACTTCAAGTGCTCCGAGATCCACTCAGCCCTGGCCCTGATGCAGCTTGGCAGGGCGGAGGACATACGGAGGATGCGCCTTGAGAACTTCAAGTACCTCCTTGACGGCCTCTCCGGGCTCGATGGCGTTTTCGAGCTCCCCCCGTATGATGGGGACGTGAGCTACTTCGCCTTCCCGCTCGTGCTCCGTGAGGGTGTGGGCCTGGACAGGGAGAACATCAGATTCAAGCTTTACGAGGACGGGATAGAGACGAGGCCGATGTTCGGATGCATCCCCACATACCACAGGGCCTACTCGCACCTCAAGAGGGATTATGACGGACTGCTTCCGAACGCCGAGAGGGTGGGGTCGAGGGGTTTCTACCTGGGCTGCCATCAATACCTCTCCACCGATGACCTCGACTACGTCATCAGGCGCCTTAGGTCGTATTGCACATGAGGGGGTTCCCCGTTCCGATTTTTGACAGGGGCCGTCATGGCGGCCTTGGACGTTCATGCCGCCGAAGAGTAAGGGCCTGGCACTGGGCCGCCCGATGCGATGAATCAGGGGATTAATATATAATAAAATAAGGGGAAATATTTATAGTAAAATGGTAAAATAGTGCAAAGTGAGTAAGATGGGAAATGATTTCTTTTCCGGAAGGCGCATCATAGTGACCGGCGGGGCCGGCTTCTTAGGAAAGAGCCTTGTGCCGATGCTCGAGAAGCGCGGGGCGGAGGTCTTCGTGCCCAGGAGCAGGGACTATGACCTGAGGTCGCTGGAAGATGTCCGCAGACTCTACGGTGATGCCGATCCGCAGGTCGTAATACACATGGCAGTGAACGGCGGCGGCATAGGATACACACGGAAACATCCCGGAAGCGTGTTCTACGACAACCTGATGATGGGAGTGAACACCACACACGCCGCGATGGAGATGGGCATAGAAAAATATGTGGGCATAGGCACCATTTGCTCATATCCGAAGTTCACGGAGGTGCCCTTCAGGGAGAAGGATCTCTGGAACGGGTATCCCGAGGAGACAAACGCATCCTACGGGCTTTCAAAGAAGATGATGCTCGTACAGTCCCAGGCCTACAGGGAGGAGTACGGGTTCAACGGGATACACCTGCTGCTGGTCAACATGTACGGCCCCCACGACAACTTCGACCTTGACAGGTCCCACGTCATACCGGCGCTCATAAGGAAGTTCGTGGACGCCGTCGAGGAGGACAGGGACGAGGTGACTGTCTGGGGCAGCGGCAGCGCATCGAGGGAGTTTCTCTATGTCGACGACGCGGCGAGGGCCATCACGCTCGCGACTGAGAGATACGACTCCTCCGAGCCGGTGAACGTCGGCGCGGGGTCCGAGATAAAGATAAGCGAGCTCGTCGAGCTACTCAGGGAGCTTACCGGCTACGAGGGGAGCATAGCATGGGACACGTCCAAGCCAGACGGGCAACCCAGGCGGTGCCTTGACACATCCAGGGCCAAGGAGGCTTTCGGATTCGAGGCTGAAGTGAGTCTCCGGAAGGGCCTTCTCAGGACGATGAGATGGTACAAGGAGGAGTGGAAAGGATGATATATCCTTTGCTTGCGCTCACGATAGTCCTAAACGCATCGGCCCAGTTGATACTCAAGAAGGGCGCCAACGTGACCGAGATGCCAGGGAGATTCGGGTCCGAGTGGTTCCACTCGTTCGTGCTCAATCCCTACATCCTGTCCGGGATCGTGCTCTACGGCCTAAGCTTCTTCATATACTTCAGGCTGCTGAAAGAGCTCGACCTCAGCTTCGCGTCGCCGGTGGTCATGGCGTCTGCGTTCATACTCGTGTACATATTCTCTGCAAGCCTTCTGGGGGAGACGATTACTTTATATAAGGTGGCCGGTCTTGCTTTAATAATCAGCGGACTTATCGTCATGTTCGCCGGAAGGTGAAGGCCTTGAAAGTAGGAGTAGTATTGCTTACGTTCAACGAGATAGAGGGCATCACGGCGCTCTACGACAGATTGCCGAAGGAATACCTTCCCCACACTTTCTGTGTGGACGGGGGTTCGACGGACGGCACCGTCGAGTTCATGGATGAGCACGGTATCAGGATATACGGCCAGTCGAGGAACGGCAGGGGTGAGGCCTTCAGGATAGCGTTCCAGGAGACAGAATACGACGGGCTCGTGTTCTTCAGTCCGGACGGGAACGAGGACCCGAACGACATAGACAAGCTTGTCAAGGGCCTTGAGAACGGGGCCGACATGGTCATCGCGTCGAGGATGGCGAAGGGGTCCAAGAACGAGGAGGACGACTCTTTCTTCAAGGTCAGGAAATGGTTCTGCCAGGTGCTCACATTCGTCGCCAACGTGAGATGGAACGGCGGATTCATTCTCGGAAGGAGCGAATACATAACAGACACCATCAACGGATTCAGGTCGCTTACCAAGGAGGCGTTCAACGACTGCAAGATAGATGCGGACGGATACGCGATCGAGCACCAGCTCTCGATACAGTTCCTAAAGCACCATAAGAAGATCGTTGAGATCCCCACCATAGAGTGGCCAAGGATCGGGGGCGAGAGCTATGCCACTCCGTGGCATGCCGGAAAGCAGCTTTTCATGCTCACGATCCGGGAACTGCTGAGGGGTTGAAAAGAGAAAAGGTTAATATATCCAATCCATTATTATTTTCTATGGATTTTGACAAGAGGGAGTTCCTGAACAAATATCTTTTCCTTTTCGTTATCATCGCGATCTTGACGGTTTTTAGTTACTTTCTGGTCCTAAAGAACTACAGCGCCGGGGTCGCCTGGGACACGTGCGATTATCTCACCAACGCCCTCTTGATCAAGGGGAATCCGCACATCGAGTATGCGGTCCTGCCCATAAGGCCCCCTCTCATATCGATGCTCACCGCCTTCTTCTTCTGGATGGTTGGAGAGCACGAGGTCGTCATCATGGTGCTGGACTGTGCCGCCTACATAGTCTCGGCGGCCGCGTTCTACATGATACTCCAGTACAGGTTCGGCAAATACGTCCCCGTTGCTGGGACACTGATATACGCCTGCTCCACCCTCATGCTCTCATGGGCCGGGGTCGGATACTCGGACATCATGGGGATAGCATGTGCGCTGATATTCTTCTATCTCCTGATAATGGCCCACGAGGAGGACAAGCGTTATGCCATCCCCCTGTGGGTGTTCATGCTCTTCATGATAATGGCGAGGCACACCAATCCAATCCTTGTCGTCGTCGCGCTCATGTACGTCATGTTCAGGTGGCGCAATGTCAGCATAAGGTACCACTTCTACGGCCTTATCGCGGCCATCATCGCCTATATCCCCTTCGCGTACGTCTTCAACAAGGGATACGGCGGACCTTTCGATTACTTCAGCCTGATACTAGACAACGCCCTCTCCGGATACAGCTCGGGCGGCGGGACATCGCCGTTCTACATACCTGACAAGATGTACTACTTCAAGCAGATCGATGACATCGTGTTCTCCAACGAGTTCGTTGCGAGGGCGCTCATAGCGGTCTTCCTCATCGGTTTCATCTACTCCATATTCAGGATGTCCTCCGACACCAAGAAACCTGTTAGGGGGACCGTGATGATGCTATTGGCGCTCGTGCTGTGCTTCGTGGTCGTGAAGTACTTCGGATTCATCATGGCCTTCGTGCTCCTGTTCGTCATACTCGGCTCCATAGGCCTTTACCTCAACGCCCAGAAGGAGAAGAACATAGCGATAGACGTGATGTTCCTGTTCTGGTTCTTCCTTTGCATATCATACTACTCGAACCTTGAGATCAAGGACCAGCGCTTCATCATCGCCTTCGTGCCCGCCATATATTACATCTTCACCATGGGCATCTGGGGGCTCACCTTCTTCGATATCACACCAAAGGTGAAGAGCTCCTACATCATAGTCCCCGCGATATCGGCGCTCATGATATTCGGCGCTGTCCAGGCGATAGGCCCGGGCGAGGTGCTTGATGTGTACAACAGCGGCGAGAAGGCGGAGGGCCTCGTCAAGGACATAGGCACGCTCTCGGACTTCCTGAAGGCCTATGACGAGAACTATGAGGACACGATCATATTCTCGGACCGCTGGGTCTTCGTGTCATGGAATCTGAAGAAGACGGCATACGAGATAGACTCCGAGGCGACCAGCGAAAGGCTTGACTACGACCTTCAGATGTACAATGCGGATTACCTGTTCGGCCCGAGCAACAAGGTGCTTGAGAGCTTCGCCATAATAAAGGAGACGGCCACCTACATTCTCTTTGAGAGGGAGTATGAGGTGGAGAAACCATGGATCCTCTACATCGGCAGGAACTTCGAGAACTATGTGGGCGAGGTCGTCAGCTACAGCTTCTACATAACGAACGGCGAGACCAACAAGAATCAATACTCCCAGTACATCGACGATTACACCCTTGAGGACCTCAACTCGTACGATGCCGTCCTCCTGTACAACTTCAAGTGGCACAGCAAGGACGATGCCCTCGACCTTCTGGCACAGTACCTGAACGGCGGAGGAAAGTTGATAGTGGACCTTTCGGGTAATATGGCGGACGACACCTGGAACTACGGCCTTGTCAGCCTGCTCGGCATTATACCGCAGAGGGTCACAGTCCCCACCGAACCGTCCTTCACGCTATACGCCCCGTTCGACGAGAATGAGTACGACTTCTCCGAGTTCATAACTGAGGAGGGCGAGTGGATGGCCATAACGTTGTCGATCCCCGACAGCACCGAGGACATGGACATCCTGATGAGGTCGAGGGACGTCGTATTCGCCGCGCACCGCGAGATCGGGGACGGCCATGTCATCATCCTCGGCGGGAACATGATATACCACTCCTACATAAAGTTCAATTATTCCGAGAGGCAGTTCATCGAGGACGTCTTCCAGTACACGCTGGACCTAGAATAGGATGTCATCGATTATCTCGACTATCATGTTGGCGGTTATCCCTTCGCCGTAGGGATTCTTCCAGTCCCTTTTCCTTTCAATCATCATCGACACGGACCTGGCGATCCTATCGGGATCGGTGCCTGCCAGGATGTTCGATCCGGCGTCTATCGTCTCCGGGCGTTCGGTGTTCTCCCTTATGGTGACGCAGGGCACCTTGAGGATGCACGCCTCCTCCTGGACGCCGCCGGAGTCTGTGATGACCACGCTTGCGTTGCCTTCCAGCTGGAGAAACTCCAGGTATCCCACAGGTTTTATCACCCTCACGCCTTCCGGCGCCTCCAGCCCGAACGACTTCATCATCTTCACGGTCCTCGGATGCGCCGGGAATATCACAGGCATGCCGTTCTCCCTGTGGACCGTGCCCAGTGCCGAGAGGATGTTCGAGAGCCTATCCGCGTTGTCCACGTTCTCCTGGCGGTGCGCGGTCACAAGCGCGTATTCCTCGTCCTTGACTATGCCTTCTATGTCTGTCGACCTTTTCGATATCTCCAGGTTCTGATATGCCGCGTCAACGACGGTGTTTCCTGTGATGTATATCTTCTCCTCTGGTATCCCCTCCTTGAGGAGATAATTCCTTGACACGTCCGTCGGGGCGAACAGCAGGTCGGAGAGGTGGTCCGAGACTATCCTGTTGACCTCTTCGGGCATGCTCCTGTCAAAGCTCCTGAGCCCCGCCTCGACATGCCCCAGTTTCACGGGCATCTTGCTGGTGACGATGGAGCCAGCCAGGACCGTGTTCGTGTCTCCCTGGACCAGCGAGCACAGCGGCATGTTCCTCTTGAATATGCCCTCTATCCCTGTAAGCATTTTCCCCGTCTGCTCCCCGTGTTCCCCGGACCCGACATTGAGATGGTACTTCGGGACCGGGAGCTCCAGCTCCTCGAAGAATATCCTGTCCATCTCGAAGGAATAGTGCTGGCCCGTATGTATCGTGTAATATGCAATTCCCCTTTCCTCAAGTTCCCTTATGATGGGGGAGAACTTGATTATTTCGGGTCTAGTGCCAAGGATTACAGCTATCGACATCAACGTGATTTATGGTTGGCGATAATAAAAACATAGTGATTATAATACTTCATATACATTAAATTCATCTAATATTTCTTATATTTTTATTTAATATTTTTCCTATTATTCTTCAAATGAGTCTTATATTTTAATTATATTTGTTCAAATGTCATATTTCTTGATTTAAGACAATATTCTATCGTTAATTTTATATAGGTCAATAATTAAGGGTTATATGATGTCGACATTGGATATTCTTGAGGTTATCACTTCAAGAAAAAACTATATCATATTATCATTAATGATATTCATTTCATTGATTACAATGGCTCCTGTCGTCTCTGACGAGGAGTACGATGTTTCGGACACTTTGGCGGTCAGCCACAGTCTCCTGTCCACTTACGATGATGAGGGCAACAATCTTGTCAGGGGGATCATATACATCAAGAATCTCGGGACATCCCCTGCCTACGTGCTCGGCATCACCCAGTACATTCAATCCGACCATTCACCGCAGTGGATCTCGATCGTCGAAGATGAGATCGTTCCATTGTCGTCTGTCGAGGATGCCATCGTGATACCTGCCGACGGCTATTACAAGATAGGGTATTCTACAGTATTCTCCCCTGAAGAGAACGTCGATTACTACAGGAATCGGATCGAGGTCCTTGTCCTAAATTCGGAAGGAACGTCCACGAGCTACCTGTCCGACTACTACTTTAGTCTCCCAGAGGCGCCTCCACCCACCCAGCCACCAACCACAGAACCCCCGACCACGGTCCCTCCGACCACGGTTCCGCCAACGACTGAGCCTCCCACCACGGCGCCACCCACGACAGAACCCCCTACGACCGCACCCCCCACCACGGAGCCGCCTACCACGGCGCCACCCACGACAGAACCACCCACGACAGAACCACCCACCACTGAGCCTCCCACCACCTCAGCGCCCGAGATTGATATTGGGCAGGGGTATATAAGCAATATCGAGGCCGACATATGTCAGGGTGGAACGGCGGTCTGCGTTGAGCTGACAGTCACGAGCGGCAGTTTCACACAGTCCTCACTCCAGCTTGTGATAACGTCGCAGGACGAGGAAAGCTGGAAGAGGGTCTATGAGGAATGCCTTGCGCTCAATGTCGGGGGCGAGGGCATGACGGTCGACAATACACCGCTTCTGTTCTGCTTCGAGGACATCCTCCTCTCTGGGGACGTCGAGACATACAACATTTGCGTGACCTGGAAACAGGGGCTCACATGCGAGAGGAACGCCCCCGTCATAAGCAGGCAGTGCACTGACTGCCACAGCATCCCGACCCTCGATTACATGACTTATGCGGTCATCATCTCGACGCTGCTCATCATCGGCGCCTACTTTCTAAGGAAGGTCGCAAAGGAGTGATCATCTTCCCATTTCAACATACGGGTTGGCCCGGGCTTCTGGGTCATCCGGCGATCTTCTTTATAATGGGGGCCTTAGGATGGCAGACACGGGATATCAGGTAACACTGTTCCTTACCTCTGTTCCTTACTTTTGTTCCTTAATACTGTTTCATCTTGCTTTTAAATGAAATATCATCTATCTCCCTCAGAAAAGAAATGCTGTAGGGATAATGATGTTTTTCATTTATTTCATAATACTAATGGTCCTTTGGGAGATAGCGGTCATCTTCCTCTATAAGAAAAGACAGTGGCTATTGTATTACCTTATAGCAGCATTTGGACTTACATTCCTGATAATTCTTGTGACCCAGCACATAGGGTTCGACACGCTCTTGTCAGAAATAGAGGTAGGGCAGACGTCCACGCTCCTGAACTGGGTCAACATTGACGCCTATTCACAGGGCGTGAACCTGATGATACCCACCCAAGAGGGTTGGGCCGTGCTCATATGCACCTTGGAGTGCTCAGCTCTTATGGAACTGGCGGTTTTCTTCTCACTGCTCCTGTTCTACTTCAAGTTCAGTGCCGCAAGGAAGGTGCTATCAATAGTGATCGGACTGCTTGTGACATATGTCGCTAACATACTGAGGCTTTTTACAATATCCGTGGTTGCCAACAGATTCGGCGAGGATTACGTTTTCATGGCACATACCGTGGTGGGGCGTCTGCTCTTCTTTGGATTCGTGCTCGTGATATACTGGTTCCTCGTGACCAGGCCTACCATATCATACGTCGGCAAGTCCCTTATCGAGGACGCGATCGCCGACCAGGAGGGAGGTGAAACCGGATGAGTCCATTGTTGAGAACCATATTGATATGGGGTGTTTGGCTACTCATACCTCTCTTGATGGACGGTATAGGGTCTGTCCTAAGGGTTGTAAGCGTCCTCTTCTACAAGTCGGAGACCAATCCGGAGAAGTACAAGGATGAGGACCTGCCAAAGGTCTCGCTCATCGTCCCTGCATATAATGAGGAGAAGATCATCGGTCGTACCCTCAGCTCCCTACAGCTGCAGGACTATCCGCAGGACAAGATCGAGATCCTCGTCATTGACGACGGTTCGCTTGACGCCACCAGCGATGTTGTGCTCCGTTACATAAACAAGGAAGGCACCAAGAGGATGAAGATAAATGGTAACTTCTACTCCATAGACGAGTACGAGGGCACCATCAATCTGTTCACAAGCGGTGTCAACAAGGGTAAGGCCAACGCGCTCAATCTCGGCATAAAGCATGCGCATGGGGACATCCTCTTCACCATAGACTCGGACACTGTCCTTGACAGGAGCGCCATCAGGAACATGGTGACATACCTGATGGACAACGAGGACATAGGCGCCGCATGCGGCGTGATAGAGGTCAACTGGCACATGCTTGAGGAAAGGGACAAGGAGGGCGAGCTGGTACTCGATGAGGAAGGCGATATCAAGGAGAAGAAACTCTCGTTCACAGAATCATTCGTGGCCAAGAGCCAGTTCCTCGAGTACGTGAACGCCTTCAGGCTCGGCAGGCACTACCAGAAGGTCATAGACTCTGAGTACATGCTGTCAGGAGCCTTCAGCGCCTTCAGGAAGGAGGCCATAGAGAGGATCGCCCTCTACTCCGACCTTACGGTGGCCGAGGACTTCGACATATCCCTCGACCTTCACCAGCATGGTGTGAAGGTGGGATTCTGCGACAACGCCAAGGTGTGGGTCGAGCCTGTGCTCGACATGGGGTCGCTCTACGCCCAGAGGGTCAGGTGGAGGCGCGGACAGCTCGAGGTCATGGGTGTGCACAAGAACATGATAGCATCCAACAAGTTCGGGTGGCTCGGCAGGCTCGGCCTGCCATCGATGATGGTATACGACCACACGTTCGCATTCCCGAGGCTTATATGGATATTCCTCCTG
Source organism: Halobacteria archaeon (assembly GCA_036733165.1). GTDB lineage: Archaea > Methanobacteriota_B > Thermococci > Methanofastidiosales > NM3 > JAFGGT01. Next base: position 23,040 of record DAINBB010000019.1, read on the forward strand.
CTATTGTTCCCGTTGTTCGGGTACAGCAGCGGACTTATCGCATTGTTCTTTGTCTTCCTGTACGTCTTCTACGTCATATTCGACGTGGTTCAGACCTTCGCGGCATATTCGATATCCGACGATGACACAAAGGACGCCATAGGCGACAGCTTCCAGTATGTGCTGATGCTGCCGTTCTACAGGTTCATAGTGTTCTACTTCAGGGTCTCCGGGTACCTCTCAGTGTTCAAGGAGCCCCAGTCTTGGAAGGTCAGCTGGCCGCTTGACGATGTCAAGGCCCAGACGAACGGGATCCAGCACAGGATGAACGGTGGAACAAGGGGTATAGTGAGCTTCCTGTACTCCATACTGGACATATTCAGGTATGTCTAGTATTTTTCCCTATATTCCCTGAAGCTTTGGTAGATGTCCTCATCTACCAATATCTTTCCTTCTATCTCCCTGTTGAGAAGATGGTCGAACATCTGCGTGGCGGTGATTATCGAGAAAAGCTCCAGCCCGTCTCTTTTGAGCACATCTTCCGGGCGATTGCCGTCCTTGTCGCGCTCCTGGCGGTCCACGGCGACGAAGACCCCTTTTGAAACGACGTCCTTCGCAAGGCCGCTTATCTTCTCCCAGGCCTCGACCTTGGTGCCTCCCGTGGTGACGACATCGTCTATCATCACTATCCTGTCGCCGTCCATCACCTCGCCCACAAGGACCTTGTCCCTTGTGTCGCCGTATTCCTTGGTCTCCTTCCTGTCGTAGCCCCACCTGCGGTCTATCCCGTATGCAGAGGACAGCGTCTGGGCTATGGAGCATGCGAGGGGTATGCCCTTGTATGCGGGCCCGAATATGAAGCTGAAGTCCTCCCCTATCGTGTCAAGCATCTTCTCCGCGTAGCATCTTGATATCTTGGCGAGGTATCCGCCCATGGAGACTGCCCTTCCCATGTTGAAGAAGTACGGGGACACCTTTCCGCTCTTCAGGGTGAAGCTCCCGAATGCCAGGGCCTTGGACTCTATCAGTACATCGACCAGTTCCACTTGGTAGGACGTTAATCTTTTCATGAAAGGGAATTACGCTTCGTTCTTTAAAAACATAGCTTTATTAAGCATTGATTTCCATAATTTAGCTCAATGTCCAAGAAAAGGTCCAAGATCTCAAAGAAGGTCACATTCTCGGAAAGCGAGGCCCCTCTCCCGAAGGAGAACGAGATGGTCGGGGTGATAGAGAGGCTGCTCGGAGGGGACCGGCTGTTGGTGCTTGTCGACGACGAGGAACACATAGTGAGGATACCTGGCAGGTACAAGGGACAGGTCCTCCTGAGAAGGGGGAGCTATGTGCTGCTGGGGCAGGTGATAGAGGGTTCATACGACAATATGGAGATCCTTTACAAGTACAGTCCGGACGACCTGGATCGGCTGATCGAGATGGGCATCGTGGAGGGCGAGTAAGGTGTACGAGCACGAGGAGTTCAACAGGAAGGAGCTGAAGAAGGGCATCAAGACCGAGAGGATGAGGAAGGACAACGAGGTCTTCAAGGTGAGGGACGGCGTGTTCGACAAGGCGACCATGCTGACGCTCTATGACATGATAAAGTCCGAGAAACTCGAGTCTGTCGAGGGCATAGTGTCCACGGGCAAGGAGGCGAACGTCTTCTGGGGATACACCCCGGACGGGGGCGAGGTAGCCATAAAGATCCACAGGATCACCGCATCGACCTTCAAGAATCTCTGGGAATACCTCATACAGGACCCTCGTTTCAAGGACATCAGGAAGAATCATAGGCATGTCGTGTTCGGTTGGACGAGAAGGGAGTACAAGAACCTTTCCCGGCTCGTGGACGTGGTCCCGATACCAAGGCCGCTCTTCGTCAAGTCCAACGTTATCGTCATGGACTTTCTCGGGAGCGAGGGTATAGCGCTTCCAAAGCTCAAGGAGGTCGGCCCGCAGGACCCCGAGGAGGACCTCGGGACCATACTGGGTTTCATAAAGGACATGTATAAGAAGGGCATAGTGCACGCGGACCTCAGCGAGTACAACATCCTCGTCGGGGAGGACGGGATGTCCATAATAGACTTTTCCCAGGGGACGGTGGTCCAGAACGCGAACGCGAAGGCATTTCTCTACCGGGACATAGAAAACATTTTAAGATACTTCTCCAAATTCATAGAAACGCCCTCTGCGGATTCCATCTTTGAGGCGTTGGTGAGTGAGAGCGATGAATGAGGAGTATGTGAAGGTGCCCAGGGAAAGGCTGGCGGTGCTCATCGGAAAGGACGGCGACACCAAGGAGCTTATCGAGGCGTCGCTCAATGTGGCGCTGGACATAGATAGCGAGGACTCCTCCATACAGATCACCGACACCGAGGCCACCACAGACCCGTTGGCCGTGTGGAAGGGCAGGGACATCGTCAAGGCCATAGCCAGGGGCTTCGCACCAGATAAGGCCCTTCGGATCAAGGATGACGGCGTTATAGTCGAGATAATAGACATCACCCAGTTTGTCGGGGACTCGAAGAACAGCCTCCACAGGATGAAGGGAAGGCTGATAGGCCAGGAAGGGAAGACAAGGCGCAACATCGAGGAGAACACAGGCGTCTTCGTATCGGTGTTCGGAAAGACCGTATCCCTACTGGGAACGTTCGATGAGGTCTTCGACGCGAAAAAGGCCGTGGACATGCTTCTTGAGGGAAAACCCCACTCCGCTGTGTACCGCTATCTCGAGAAGGTGCACAAAGAGCGAAAGGAACAGGCCTTTATGGACAAAGGAACATGATCCGATTATCTTAAAGGAAAATAACGAAACCTTTAAATCTGTTTCAAAAGCTGGATTATATGGTGGTTATTCATGAAGAAAATAGGGTTTGACCCCGACAAGTGCACTGGTTGCAAGACCTGCGAGCTCATGTGCTCATCTTCGCATGAGGGGATATTCAATCCGGCCAAGTCAAGGATAAGGCTTTGGCGCGATGAGTTCTATGACAAGTTCAAGTACAATGTCTGCTGTCATTGTGCCGAACCCGAATGCGTAGATGTTTGCCCGGTCGAGGCCCTTTATGTAGAGGACGACCAGGTCAAGTTCAACAGGGACGAATGTATCGGATGCTTCGTCTGCGTCGATTCGTGCCCCTATGGTGCCATTTACACGCATCCGGATTTGGAATACATATTGAAGTGCGACCTTTGCGGAGGTTCACCTACTTGCGTTAAATATTGCCCGTTCGAGGCACTTTTCCTGGAGGAGGATTAAAAATGAAGGGCTATGCTGGAAAGATACTCTTCGTCAACCTCTCCACAGGGGAGATAAAGACGGAGGACACATCCGAGGATATGGCCAAGAAGTTCCTCGGCGGCGTCGGTTTCGGTGCCAAGTACCTTTTTGACCTGACACCGAAGGGTGCGGACCCGCTCGGGCCTGAGAACACCCTGATAGTCGGTGCGGGACCGCTCTCCGGAACCTTCCTTCACGGTGCCGGAAGGGGAATCGCTGTTACCAAGTCGCCTCTCACAGGAGGATACATGAGGGGTGCGTTCGGCGGCGACTTCGCTGCCAAGCTCAAGTATGCAGGTTTCGACCTGATAGTGATCACAGGCCAGGCAGAGTCCCCTGTATACATCCACATAGACGATAACAAGGTGGAGATCCGGGATGCTAAGGACCTCTGGGGGATGGACACCAAGGAGACCCAGAAGAAGATCGAGGAGCTCTGCTCAGGGGAGTTCTCGACGTTCTGCATCGGCCCCGGCGGGGAGAATCTGGTGAGATACGCTTGCGTCATCCACGATGTCAGGGCATGCGGCCGTGGCGGAACTGGTGCCGTGTTCGGCGCCAAGAGGCTCAAGGCCATAACGGTCAGGGGCACAAAGGACGTCGAGGTGGCGCATCTTGACAGGATGATGAAGCACTATGACGAACTCGTACCTGCCTACAGGGAAAAGGCCGCCGGCCTTACAAATCTTGGTACGCCCGCCCTTGTGGAGGTCATCAACTCCCAGGGTTCCCTTGGGACGTTCAACTATCAGCAGGAACAGTTCGAGCACGCCGACAAGATCGGCGGCGGCATACTCAAGAAGGAGCACTGGAAGCGCAACGACGCCTGCTTCGCCTGCAGGGTCGCCTGCACGAAGATCGACCATGCCAAGTCCGACCCGGCGATCACAGAAGGTCCGGAGTACGAGTCGCTCTACGCTCTCGGGAGCATGTGCGGCATAGACGACGCGGACACGCTCATCATCGCCGACAGGCTGTGCGACGATCTCAGCCTTGACACGATATCTGCCGGTCTTTCAGTGTCATTCATGATGGAGGCCAATCAGAAAGGGCTTCTCAAGGACATGGACCTCTCGGGGCTTGACTTCACCTTCGGAAATCGCGAGACCCTGATAAAGGCCATAGAGATGGCCGGCAGGAACGAGGGCGTCGGCAAGTTCATCGCCCTTGGCACGAGGGAGATGGCGAACAGGCTGGGCCAGGATTCCTACAAGTTCGCGATAAACATCAAGGGACTCGAACCCGCGGGACACTCCGGCAGGGGCCTCAAGACCATGAGCATAGGTTACTCTGTCTCGAACAGGGGCGGAAGCCACCACGACGCCCGTCCTTCACTGGAGTACGGTCTGCCAAAGGCCCAGAGGGACGTCATAGACGACAAGCCCAAGAACGCCTTTGACACCGCCAACTGGACGACGTTCGGAGACGCCGCGGTCATCTGCCACCTTTGCGAGAAGTCCACAGGCGTGATATTGACGGAGAACTATGTCAGATGGGTGAACGACACTGTTGGCTGGGACCTTACCCTGGAGGAGCTCACGGAGATAGCCGACCGTATCTACACGATGGAGCGCGCCTTCAACTGCAGGGAGGGCGTCACGAGAAAGGACGACAAGCTTCCGTGGAGATTCATGAACGAACCTATACCGGACGGTCCTCTGAAGGGAATGTACTGTCCGCAGGAGGAGCTCGACACCATGCTCGACATGTACTACGAGCTTCGCGGATGGAACGAGAACGGCATCCCCTCAAAGAAGAGGCTTGAGGAGCTTGGCATAGGATACGTGGCTGAACAGTTGGACTATTAGTCCAACATCTTCTATTCTTTTCTTATCTTTACTATTATCTTGTCGTCTTCTTCGTTCCAGTATGCGAAGGGCATCTTCTCTGTGTTGTGCTCGGCAGCGTGGTTCCCATCATTGTCCAGCGCTATGACGCCGCCCCAACCATATCTTGAGAGTTTTTCGATGCCGTATCTGGCCGCTTCGCCGATGTCGGCGTTGCGACTGTGATGTTCGTATATCGTCTTGGCGAGGGCGGTCTTGATGATAGGTTCCCCCAGTCCCGTGGTGGCGATGCCTGCCGTTCTGCCCGCATAGATGCCGCACCCCACCAATGGCGAGTCGCCGATCCTGCCGGGCAGCTTTCCTGGCGTGCCGCCCGTGGTATTCCCTGTGGCGATCGTGCCCTCGCCGTCCAGCGCCACGGCGCCAACCGTGTCGCTGGGGCTGAAATAGCTCTCGACGTTGCCTGCCGCCTTCTCGTACCTTCGCCTTTCGCGTTCGATGACAAGGTCGGTGTTGTCGATGAGGAGCATTCCGACGGACTCTGCATATCTGTGGGCACCTTCGCACACGAGAAGCTTGTTGGGGGACCTCTCCAGCATCATCTTGCACAGGATGATGGGATTCCTTATCTTCGAGACAGAACCGACGCTTGCGAAGTTCTGTTCACTCCCCTCCATCATTCCGGCGTCCAATTCCACCATGCCCACGCTGTTCAGGAACGAACCCCTGCCAGCGTCGAATGTATCGTCCTCTTCCAACAGCACCAGCGATTCCGTTATCGCATCCGTGCTTCTCTTTCCATCCAGGAGGGCGTCCCTCCCGATCTTGCAGGCTTCTCTCACGCCGTTGAGATGGGGGGTTTCAAGATTTTTTGGTATGTTCCAGGCCCCTCCATGGATGATCATACTTCTCATATTAAAATAGAAGAACATTATCCTTTATTATTGTTCTTATTATAAGATATAATAAAATATAATAATATATAAATTACAAAAAATAGAATATTATTATATAGTTTATTATATATTATTATATAGTTTATGATTAAAAATTATTCCTATTCTACCATGTAATATGCGATATATTTATAAAAAATATCCCGCATATATACCCGATATCAATGTTCGTTGCGATAATACCAGCCTATAACGAAGAATTAACAATAGGGTCCATCGTGGCCAAGACAAGGAATTACATTGATAAGGTAATAGTCATCGATGACGGTTCTCAAGATGCAACGGCCGCGATAGCCGAGGCCAATGGGGCAACCGTTGTCCGGTCTGGAAAAAACTATGGAAAGGCCCATGCATTATGCAAGGGCATTGAGATGGCCCAGAGCATGGACTGTTCTGTCGTGATGCTTGATGCTGACGGACAGCACAATCCTGACGATATACCAAAGATAATAGAGCCCATAGTGAACAACGAGGCAGACTTGGTAATAGGTTCTAGATTCATAAATGGCGACAATGGGAACATACCGCCTTACAGGCAGTTCGGCCAGAAGGTACTCAATAAGTTTACCAATATCAGCGCCAATTCCAACATCACGGACTCCCAATCAGGTTTCAGGGCGATCAATAAAAACGTCTTGGACAAGATCAAGATCAAATCAAACGGGTTCAATGTGGAATCGGATATGATATGTCACTTCTCGACCAATGGCCTGACCATAAAGGAAGTGCCGATATATGTCAGGTATGACACGCCGAACAATCATACTATTTCACCTATTTCGCAAGGGCTTGGGGTCCTCTATAATCTGGTTGGGGCCATTGGTTACCACAGACCTTTGCTTTTCTTTGGCTCACTGAGCTTTTTATCTGGCATTGTGGCACTATATTTTGGAATAAGGACGCTGAGTTATTATTGGTCTACGAAGGGAATATTGGTGGGATCTTCGTTGGCATTTGCCTTTATGGTGATTATTTCCATCAATGCACTCACGGCTGGACTTATATTGAACCAGCTTCTAAAATATAAGAAAGATGAGAAAATATAGTTTCAATATATTTTTATATCCTCCTGAGATATTATTATTCTCTTTTAGGTGAATATATGTCCAGAATTCTTTTGGCGTTGGGAGGGAACGCCATCTTCAGATCAGACCAGCATGGAACGTTCAATGAACAGTATGGGAACATCAACAAGGTCTCAGATGCCATTGTTTCGTTATTGAAGAACGATAATCAGGTAATCATAACGCACGGCAACGGCCCACAGGTCGGAATGCTCCTTATCCAGCAGGATGAGTCGAAGGATGTGTCCCCAGAACAACCAATGGACGTTCTGAGCGCCATGTCGCAAGGACAGATCGGATACATGATACAGCTTTCCCTGATGAACGCATTGAGGAAAAATGGGATGGACCACAAGGTTGTGACACTGGTAAACATGGTGGAGGTCGACTCAAGGGATCCTGCCTTTGAGAATCCTACCAAACCGGTAGGGCCGTTCTACTCCAAGAAAGAGGCTAGGAAGATATCCCTCCTAAAGGGCTGGGCCATCAAGAAGGTACCCTCTGAGAAAGGCGAATATTACAGACATGTCGTCCCTTCGCCCAATCCTATGAGGAACATTGAGTCCGGCGTCATCGAGCGTTTGGTGGAGGACAAAACGATAGTCATCGCCTCTGGCGGAGGAGGCATTCCCGTAACACTCACAAAGGAGGGATACGGTGGCGTGGAGGCTGTCATCGACAAGGACGTGGCAGGGGAGCTTCTGGCAGAGAATGTCGGTGCAGACATCCTGATGCTGATGACAGATGTCGAGAAGGTCATGCTCAACTACGGGCAGGACTCGCAGAAAGGGCTTGACAAGATCACTGTTGAGGAGGCCGAGCGTTACATGGCAGAGGGACATTTTCCGCCCGGCACCATGGGCCCCAAAATCCATGCAGCGATCAATTTCGTCAAGAACGGTGGAAGCATGGCCATCATTTCCTCAACAGAGAAGATAGTCGATGCGCTGGATGGAAGGACAGGGACCAGAGTGGCACAATAGACTAATGTACACTCTTTTGCCGTTTTTTTCACTATATATCAAAACGTTTAAATCGATTTCTGTTTATTGTTATACATATGATGAAAAAATCCCGACTGAGCAAGCATGCTATGATGAGGATCTTGAGTTCTGATGAGGAGATGAAATGACAAAGGTCGATGATATTGACAAGCAGATAATTAATGTCTTGAACAAGGATGCCAGATTATCTTACCGCGAGATAGCGCATATTCTAAATTTGTCAGTTGGGACCGTCTCCCACAGGGTCAAGAGGATGGAGGAGAGCGGGATTATCCTCGGTTACTACCCGCACGTAGACCCTGAGAAGGTGGGATACGACTTCAAGTCCATAATATTTCTCAACATCTCCAAGGGCAAGCTGAGAAAGGTGGAGGAAAAGATCAGTGAATACACCAATGTTCTCGGAGTCTACGACGTGACCGGCGACTACGATGCGGTGATAATAGGAAGATTCATGAACAGGAGCCACCTCAACCAGTTCGTCAAGGAGGTCCAGACGATACAGTACATCGAGAGGACCACCACATCTGTGGTGCTCAACACGTTGAAGGAAGATATCAAGATCGAGTTCTAGCGTGTCCTATCATCTTTATTCCCATTATGACGCTGAACGGGATGATAAACGCTATTGAGGTTGCCTCGGGGATCGCCCCGGCGCTTCCGGGCCAGGGAATCGCCCACATCGTTCCACCCCCTATGCCTAATATGCAGAAGATGGCACCAACATTCTTTCTTTCTATCAGGTATCCTATCCCAACTATCAGCATCGATATCATGGACAACACGAAGAACATGACGGAAACGATGTAGTGGTAAGGGCTGTAGTCCTCCGTGAACACGCCGATGAGCATCAATGATACCCCTGCCACGAGAAAAGTGGCCTTTCCCATCCTGAATATCGGCTTATCATCGAGATATAGCACCATGCCGATGGCGACGAGGACCGTAAGGATGCCCGAGATTATCAGTCCACTGTTGAAAAAAGCTGCGGACCCGCTGTGAACGCCAAGGTCGCTCAACCAATTGTCCTGCCATGTGAACCATTCCGCCTTGCTTATGGCAATTGAGATGGCCGCTGTGGAAATGACAGGGACCGAAATGGCCGACGCTCCGGAAAGAAGCATCAATCTGTACTTGGTCTTCGGGTCCATGATAAAGAAAGGAATGGAAAAGATAAAAATATTAGTATATCGCCCTTCTGTGCCTGTGCATCTCCAATAGGTCGTAGAGCATGGCGTACCCCGCCGACCTTCCGCCCGCACCTGGACCTATCACGGTCACGGTGTCCGTCGTGTCGGTCTCGTAGGTGATGGCGTTGGTCACACCATGGATGTGGTACAGCGGGTCCTTCCTGTCCAGCCATTCAGGCTTCACGGACGCCTTCAGTTCCCCATCCTCGTAATAGAGCGAGGCCACGAGCTTTATCCTCTTGCCATCATCGCTGGCGGCCTTT
>DAINBB010000020.1:0-30475 GCA_036733165.1 Halobacteria archaeon
CCTGCCCCCCTGTGGCTAAAAGCCCAATGAACTGAAAGGCCTTTCCGCCATAGTCATAAAGCTTTCCCAATGTTTCGAAGCTGAAGCTGTTTCCGGTGTCGTACACTATCAGGGGCTCGGACTTCATATTCTCCTTGGCCGTTCCCTCGTTAGTCTGGACTGTCGTCCAAGTGAAGCATCCGGTCCTTGATGCATAGGTGATCTCCGAGTGTTCCAATTGCGGCACCTGGCAGCTGCCGTCGTCAAAAATCAGAACGGCTGAGAACTTCAGAAGCTCTGGAAACTCGTACATTTTGTCAATCCTTGGCGTGATGAGTGGGTCCGACTCACTTATTACGCCGATTATCCCTTCAGCGCTGCGGATGAAAGGCGGGAGGTACGTGTATGAGAAATGCTGCCCGACCTCCACCACGGGGACGGCCATCCCCCTTAGCGGGATGTATTCGAACTCCCACACCTCGTGACCACCTATCACACTGCTTGTGGCGCTTATCCTTTCCCACGTATACGCACCTGGTGGGACCAGTATCAGCTCGTGCCCCTGAGCAGGAACGGGGCATATGTCAACTATGATATGGACCACCTCGCCATATGGAAGGAATGTCCTTGGGTAGCCCAATAGGGGCACATAGTCGTTTGACAGCCTTACGGGATTGTTTGCATCGAGCTGCTCCTCCAAGCTATCGATGTTACTCACTTCTATGGAGGATATTGTTATGTCTATATCATAAATCGTGTCATCACTGCTGATGGGACTTGCGCCCAGTAACAATAATACAAAGATTGAAAATGCAATAATATGTATTGATCGCATATACCAACACTCAATAAAGTTACAATGAATGGTTTAACAAATTTATCCCGGAATGTATTTTAGAACAGGGACATCTAATTTAAAACAATATGATAGAAGTGACACAAGATATCATCAAAAAGCTTCGTTTCTTGTGGAAATAATCATTATTAGTAATTAGTGAACTCGATAAGTCGCAGACATCAAAATGATGTCAAAATTAAAATTTATTTTTCTTTTTTTCTTTTTTAATACCCTTTATCGGCACTTGATTGAACAACGCCATCCATGAACTGACTTAAATATAATATAGCAAGGTTAACGATAATCTTAAAGACCTTCAATCGTATCTCATGCAAGGGGTGTGTCAAGTTGAATGTTTTGGCAATTGTCGGAAGCCCAAGAAAGAGGGGTAACACCGACCTGCTTATAGAAAAGATACTGGAAGGTGCGAGATCCAAGAAAAACGATGTCCAGAAGATATCTCTCTACGACCTTGAGATAGGTCCATGTATCGACTGCCGCAGATGTCAAGGGAACGGACATGAATGCGTTATCAAGGACGACATGGAAAACATCTATCAAAGATTATCAGCGGCGGACGTCATCATTCTGGGTACGCCGCTTTATTGGTATGGGCCAACGGCGCCAATGAAAGCGTTCATTGACAGATTGAGACCTTTCATCTCATCCAAGAAGTTGAATGGTAAAGAAGCGATCGTCGTCGTGCCTTCCGAGGAAGGCGCTGGGGCGTGCGGCCCGCTCACGGAGATGTTCAAACTTTCATTGGATTACCTAGGCGTGAACCTTATGGACAGCTTGCTGGTGAAGGCTTACGAGAAGGGAGAGGTGATGGAATATCCCGATGCTTTGGAAATTGCCTTTGCACTGGGAAGTGGGATATCCAAACGATGATAATCCTATATTTGAAATGTATATAGAATGATCGCTAGTTATAACGATAAGGCATAATCGAACATGCGATCATTAATGTACATCGAATCTCACTGTTACCTAGTTCTTCCTACCCATGTATCTGTTCGACTCCATGTCTGAACCGATAATGTCATCATATTCCTCCTGTGAGAGATAGGAAGGCTCATATTCCACCCCTTCATTCTCCAGGTTTGACACGAAGGAACGCAGATGATTGCGTGACCCCATCATGAGATTGTCGTATACCAAGATGATGTCGGCATTGTCCGCCTTTTCGATGTATGATGCGATATCCACCATGTCAATCTCCTCGATCATCGCGCCGACCATCAACGCATCGACAATCGATCCCGAGCCGGCTTCGACAAGGTCGGTGTAGAGCGCCTGCAAGGTCTCGTTTGTAAATGACCCTATCTCATCTATGAAGGGATCTTCAAGCCCGTAGCGCAAGATTAGAGTTTTCACGGCCGTGGTATGTGTCTCCTCAGATGCCGCTATATTGGCAAATATAGGTCTGCTCCAAAGGTCGTATAACGTAAGGTATACGTCCCGGGCGAGCTTTTCCTCCTCGCGCATGTAGAGGATCCCAGCAATCTCGTCCTCTGATAGCTCACTGGTCGGCAGTGATTCAATCTCCTCATCGATAAGGTCGACATCTATGTCCGAGTAATCCTCTCCAGTGTTGTCCGTACCATTATCTGACGTTATGCAACCTGCTAAGAGTGCCACCAATAGCAATATGACCATAACGTGTGCATATTTCCTTATCTGTAACATATTACTGGTATTATTCTCATATGTGATAAACATTATCATTGGAAAGAATAGAGTTTCACAGCTTTTTTGGACTAAAAACAGTCGTAGCCATCACTTCACCGATCAGTTCCAATACCTTGTTGAGCTCGCCGTTTGCATACACCGGAGTAGACAGCACCGATGCATTCGCCATGTGCTCCTGCACCCCGTCGAGCATCTAAACAATGACGCGGTCCCAATGCCAGAAGATATCCAGTTAACTTCCATCTTTCAGGTGTCTGTTTAGAAGCCCGCAGAAACATCAAGACCAAAATATAATAATCATTTAAGTGCATTCTTTACCATGGATCCCAAAGAGGCCAAGAAAACAGTTAGAATTTTTGCTCTAGCTTCATTTTTGAATGATATGGGGTCTGATATGATATACCCCATCTGGCCGTTGTTTATAACATCTTTCCTGGGCGCACCGATGTCCGTTCTTGGACTCGTTGACGGATTGGGTGATGCCATTGTCTCGATCTCGCAGGCGGCCTCTGGTTACCTCTCTGACAGGATAAGGAAAAGAAAGGTCTTCATCTGGACAGGTTATCTTTTTGGGTCTTTGTCCCGGACAGGTTATGCCATATCCTCTAGCTGGCAGCACTTGATTCCGTTCAGGGCCCTGGACAGGATGGGAAAGATACGGGGTGCGCCAAGGGACGCCACCATCGCCGACATTTCCACAAAGGGGGATATGGGCAGGAACTTTGGTCTGCTCCGGGGCATGGACAACTTTGGTGCTGTATGTGGCATTGTTATCTGTATCCTGTTCTTTGAGCCATTAGGGTATAGAAACTTGTTCTTAGTGGCCGCGATACCATCGGCAATTGGTGCCTTGCTGATCTTCTCTTTGGTAAAGGAGAAAAAACCAACATGCGCAAGTATCTATAAAGGACTTTCTCTAAAGGACCTGGACAAGAACTTCAAGCTATTTCTTCTGCTAAGCTCTTTTTTCGCTTTAGGTTCCTTTAGTTACTCATTTTTATTGATCTATGCAAAGCAATATGGTTTTCAGACCGCATTCATTCCCGCGCTGTACCTGGTGTTCACCGCTGTCGCTTCAATCTTGTCCATGCCGTTCGGAATACTCTCAGACAATATTGGCAGGAAATGGGTATTGGCACTCTCCTATGTCTTTTGGGGATTGGTGTGCTTGATCCTCATCCTTGTACAAACGTATCTGGCAATTATTTTGGCATTCGCCATATATGGAATGCACAAAGGGGCCTTGGACACAGTCCAAAAGGCATTTGTTGCGGAACTTTGTCCTTTGGAATACCGGGCCAGCAGCTTGGGCGGATTCCAGATGGTCATTGGCCTATGTGCCCTGCCCGCTTCTCTAATCGCAGGAATACTGTGGGACAAGGTTTGTATGTCTATGCCTTTTTATTTTTCATTGGTGTTGACGGTATCTTCTATATTAATGTTGGTATTTGTAAATGAACCTGCTTTTCTGTCCTCTTCCCAAAGATAACGCCTATCTGCCACTTTAAACATCAGCCAGCGGCAGATATATCTCCAAGATTACATTTTTAGACATATTTGAAAACGATCAGTATATTTTACAATCCATTTATATTTCTCACTCTCTTGGATTTTGAGTTCATATTACAGACTTTTCAAAATTAATAAAAATAAGTAGGAAGTTCTTATGAAAAGGGAGAATTTGTTGTAATATATGGAGATTGGTATTATATGAAAAAGATAACAAAATGGCTTTCTGGACCGTGCCCATCTATAAAGGTCATTTTAAATGTCTTTATTTTGCAATCCTGATCGAATCAGCATCCGCAGCCAAGCGCATCATTAATCTCTTTCATCAGGGCCAGGGCCTTGTTGAGTTCTCCGTTGGCATATATCGGATTGTAGAGCAACGATGCATTTGCCATGTGCTCCTGCACCTCATCAAGCATCTCCTGCAGGTTTTCCGGGACCTCTTCCGGCAGGTTCTGCTGCAGGCAGTGCCATATCGTGTTCGCCTTCTCGAGCATCGTCGCGACTATGGGCTGCAGAACGGCGGGAGACCACAATGATCCTATCACATAATCCGCCGAGTCCGTTGCGGTGCAGGAGTTGCCGTCCGTGACTAATACGTTGACCGTTCCGCTGTTGCCCCAGGAGGGGCGCACGATGGTCTGGGTCAGGGATGTGGTTCCCGTTACTTCATAGGTTCCGTCGCCGTCAAGGTCCCAGTCGTACGTGTAGCTGCCGTCACCGCCGGCAGCTGCCGCAGTGAAGGTGGCTGTGCCCGTGTCGTAGTACCCCACCGAGAGCGAGATCGTGAGCTGTTCGTTGACAGCGTATGGCTCGGAGTCTGTAGCCGTGCAGGAGTTGCCATCAGTGACCCTTACCACTACGGTGCCTGTTGTCCCGAAGCCCGGATTGAGGGTGACCGATGCCCCTGTGCCATCATCGTATCCGCCGCCATCTATGTCCCACTCGTATGTGTAGTTGCCGTCACCGCCTGCGGCCGAGGCTGTTGCATCTATCGTGCCGTCACAGTGATTGATCGTGAAGGATGTGATGGAGACCGTGATCTGGTCGTTGACCGAATAGGGCTCCGAATCTGTTGCCGTGCATGAGTTGCCGTCCGTGACCCTCACCATGGCCGTGCCTGTTGCGCCGAATCCCGGATTGAGGGTGACCGATGCCCCTATGCCGTCGTCATATCCATCGCCATCGATGTCCCATTCGTATGTGTAACTGTCATCCCCCCCTGATGCCAAGGCGGTGGCGTCCATCGTGCCTGTGGAGTGATCGACATTAAAGGATGTTATGGAGACTGTGAGCTCCGGACTGGTCCATGCTGAACTGTCGTCATCAGTGGCCGTGTATAGGTCATCATCAGTCACTTGAACGCTTATGGTGCCAGTATAGTCATAACCAACATTGAGAGTGGCTGACGCTCCCGTGCCGTCGTCATATCCATCGCCGTCGATGTCCCATTCGTATGTGTATGGAGGTATCCCATCAGCTGCCAATGCTGTGACATCAACAGTGCCGTCACAGTTCGCTGTCGCGGAAGTGATGGTCACTGATATTGGACTTACATATTCATATGCGCCCATATCGTGCCCCGAGCCCAAAGGTCGTGGATTGTCTTCGATGTCGTCGGTAACGTTTCCATAAAGGGGGTCGCTCGTATCTGTGCCAGTGTTCACACATGGAGAGGCGTATGGAATACTGAAGTCCCCTCCAGCAGCATTGACAAACAGTGGGTCCTGATCGATGTTGCCCGTACCAAGATATCCACCACCTATATCGGAGAACGATACCACAGAGGGTACAAGACCTTCTTCAAAGACATTGATCGCAATGTTGCCGTAGACAATGCAATTGGTGATGGTGGAAGGGCCAAGAGGACCGTCTGAATCTGTTGGAAATCCATCAAAGCTTATATCGATTGGAGATTCGTAAGTTACAATGTAAATTCCGCCCACGGATTGGGATATGTTGTTTGCGATCGTGCAATTCGAAACGGTAAGTTGGGAAAGGAGGCTAAAGATGCCACCCCCAGAACCCGTTGCAATATTCTGCGCCAGTATGCAATTGGTGATGGTGTCCGTGGAACCCTCGGACTCAATTGCCCCGCCATAATCGGCCCAATTGCCTAAAAAGATGCAATCCGTTATGAAAGAGATACAGGCATTTGTGCATATGGCGCCCCCAAGAGAGTATGTGCCATTCTCTTGGAAAAGGCAATTTGATATTTGCGATGAGGAAGTGGCATCACAGATAGCGCCACCCCAGGAGTATGCAAAGTTCGATGTAAAGGTACACTCATCGATATCAGGGGACGAGCCAATGCTGTATATTGCTCCTCCCGCGATCGAGGCGTCATTATCAATGAATGTGCAATTCGAGATCGTCGGGGAGGATAGTTCATTGTATATTGCCCCCCCATAGCCTGAGTTATTGAAGGTGAATGTGCAATTCGAGATCGTCGGGGAAGACAACTGGATATAAATGCCTGCGCAAGTAGTGAGAGAGAAACCATATTGTATCTTGAATCCGTCTATAAGACTTGTGTTGTCAGGCCCAAGGATCGACATTATCCTAAAATATCCAGATCCATCGATTATAGTCGTGTCTTGACCATCGCCCAACAGCGAAATGTTTTTCGCGATGTCGATGGTGGCGTTTATAACATATGTTCCTGATGCAACATGCACGGTCCCCCCGTCCGCGACAGCATCGATTCCATCCTGGATCGTGTTGAAATGGGTCTCATCAACAGGCCCGGAGATACTGACCCATACCTCCACGGGTGCTGCTGAGACGAACATTACAGAGAACAAGGAAAACAATAGCAACGCTATCGGGATAACACATATCTTTCGCATAAAGATTACCACAATATAGTATCTATAGATATAAAACAGGGGGCATATAAAAAATTACTCATAGATTCATGAACATGGTCCGTGGGAACAACATATCGTCCATGATGATGGTGTTTATCGACAAAAGGGCAACTGCAGGATGAAACGGACCGCAACTGTAATATCTTATCATGAAAAATGTAAAAGAAAGCCAGGATGGGCCCATTGTCCTATGGGCCCGCATCCTAAGCATTGAGATAAAAGACTAGTTGGACTGTACCACCACATCGTCGCCAAGCTTGAGGCCCAACCACTCCCTTGCCTTTCCACTAAGGCTCCTTACCAAGATCACCGAAACCGTGGCATTGGCTATTATGGACAACGTCACTGCGGGAAATATAGCTATCCAGGTCTTGGAGAACAACATTATGTTCCCATTGACAAATATTGACACTGACAGCGCTATCAGGCTGGATGTGAACACATACCTGGAGAGTTGTCCTATGACCAACGCCCTCTCTGCCTTCATGAACTTCATCATATGGAACGTGAACACTGCCATCATGGCATCGCCTATCCCTGCCGCAAGCTCTATATGGGGCTGCCCTGTCCATAGGGAAGCACCCACACCTTTGATCAATCCTGTCAGGAAAGATATCCCAGGAGTGAACATGACCGCCGATATTGAAACGGGGGTGGAACCAAGATTCGGATTGCCAAAGTGCATCGGCACCTTTATCATGGTCATCAACAACGCGAGCGCACCAAATATCCCCGCCGTAGCTATTGTCTTCGTATTCATATTAATCACCTTTAAATCTAGATCCTTCCTTTGAGAAGTCCAATGGCCCTCTCAAGGTTGAGACGATTATCGAACTTCGATAGCTCTCTCAACTGCGCCCTTGACATCTCACGTATTTTCTCTACCTCTTCGATCAGCGCTGGGAATGCCCTGACGACGTTGTCGACGATGGTGATGTCGGCATTCTTGGCCGTTCTGGAAAAGGGATTGAGGTCCACAGCAATCGTCCTCTTGTTGCATGCGGACAGATATTCGACCCTATCGCCGTCCTCCAGGGGTACCAGCACTACGTCTGCATCAAGTATGCCTTCCAGGGATACACGGGAACGCTCTGATGTTGGTCCGGGTATCATCTTTTCATTTCCTTGGGTGTGGATAATGCACTCAGGACATTCCTTCTTGAACGCCCTGACGATATTTTGTTCTCGGTCCTTGGTCCAGTAGAACAGATTTACCTCTATGTCCGCAGGTATCAACCTGGAGAGGGTCACAGTCTCCTTGCGTACCAGGGCGGCGACATTGCCATTGACGGATATCACAGGATGCCTCGCAAGCAGGAGGGATGCCGCCGAGGCTATTATCGCATCCATTGCGAAATCATTGGTCTTCTCGCCGAACATGTAATCGAAGGCCTCTCCTCTTCCATGGGCAATGAGCCCTGCCCTCCCCACGAGCCCCTCATCAAGGCCCCTGACCAGGGCTTCCCTTATCATCAGGGACCTGTACCTTGGATGGCCCTCAGGAATGTTCAATTCCAGCCCTCCATACGTCCGTGACGATCAGTTCAGCATCACATTCATCCAACACATCAAGGATGGCTGGTATGTCCTCATCCAGGGCCAGCGTGAACAGCGATTCCCCAAGCATCGACATCGATGCCGGCATGGTGTTGACAGAGGTAACAGAATCAATCGCCTCCATTAATCTTGGAGTGGCAAGCGAGACCTTGTTGGAAAACCTGTTCGAGAGTCTCATCATGGTCTCGATCCTCTTATCTTCCATCGCCTTTTCGAGGCATCTGGAACCTTCTCCGTTGATCCTCTCCACAAGGGCGCTGTCGCCCAAAATGCTCTTTGTCGAGAGGGGGCCAAATACCGCGCATACCAATTTATGGGCCCCGGGTTCGATTTGGATTACCTTTGAATTGATACCGGGGGCAAGGCGCAACATGGCACCGCCGTTCATTTGCGATACAACATCCCCATAACCTCCCTTGACATGGGCCTCGGCCCTGTAGGCCAAGAGGCCGTAGTCGATGGAAGGCTGCAGCCTAGAGATGCTGTATGCCGTGCCCAGTGCAGTGGCCCCGCTCATCCCGAAACCGGCGCCGATGGCCACTTGAGGACGATACAAGAAGGTCATGTCATATGCTTCTTTCAGGTATCCAAGTGAAGAATCGTACACATGTTCTGATATGGGTATGCTGGTCTTCCTGCCATTCGTATAGTACCGCGCCCTATGCAGCTTTGATGGTATGGCCACAATCCTCATGCGAAGGCCCTGCGACATGCATATGCTGAAACCGGTGGTGCCCGCAAGGTCAATGTCCACGGAGTCATGTATCACAAAAAAACCTGTAATGGCACCCGGAATGAAAGTATCGATCATCACAAAGGAGAAGAAAAAACAGGTCTAAATATATTTAATCTA
The DNA here is from genome assembly GCA_036733165.1 of Halobacteria archaeon. Classification (GTDB taxonomy): domain Archaea; phylum Methanobacteriota_B; class Thermococci; order Methanofastidiosales; family NM3; genus JAFGGT01. The sequence goes on from DAINBB010000020.1 coordinate 9,299, forward strand.
TATGGTCTATATAGAAAAAAAATATTTTCTATATTCTATATTGATAAAGTATATAGTAAACACCTCTATTTAAAAGCATGGACCCCTTATACTGCTCAAAGAGCAAGACCCTCAAGGACAAGAAGGTAGGACTTTGTGTCACAGGCAGCATTGCTGCGATAGAGACCGTGAAACTTGCCAGGGAACTTAGGAGACATGGTGCCGACGTGTACCCTTTAATGAGCCAGGCGGCGAAGGATATAATAAATCCCAATTCCCTCTCGTTCGCAACGGGCCATGAAGTGATCGACAAGATAACGGGAAATGTCGAACATGTCATGCTCGCGGGCGACAGGGACACGAAGCTTGACCTGATCCTTGTATGTCCCTGCACAAAGAACACGTTGTCTAAGATCGCCATGGGGATATCAGACACGCCGCCAACGCTTCTGGTGGCTACGGGACTTTCCCACATACCGGTGATGCTAATCCCGACAATGCACCAGACGATGTTCGAAAGCGAATTGTTGCAAGGGCACCTCAAGATCCTAAAGGACAGTGGCGTCAAGATCCTTAGCGAAGAGGGGGATGAGGGAAAGATCAAGATGCCGCCGGTGGACAGGATAGTGTTCGAAGTTCAAAAGATCCTGTCGGAGAAGGAGCTTTTGGGAAGGAGCTTCCTCGTGACGGCAGGTCCTACCATCGAAAGGATAGACGATGTGCGATTCATAACCAACAGGAGCACCGGCAAGATGGGCATTGCCATCGCAGAGGACCTTGAGAGGAGGGGGGCGGACGTCAAACTGGTACTTGGCAGGACCAGCGAGAAGACCCTTGTATCAAAAACTGTGAGAAGGGAGACGTTCCAGGAGATGTACGATGAGGTGCTTGGGGATGACGGGCACGAAGTCTATGTCCTTTCCATGGCCGCATCCGACTTCACGGTCAGGAAGGAAGATGGCAAGATATCCTCCAGCAAGGGATTCTCGCTCGAGCTCGTCCCCAACAAGAAGATCATCGCAGACCTCAGAATGAAGACCTCCGGGATAATAGTGGGTTTCAAGGCGGAGCACGGAGTATCCGACGAAGAACTGATAGACAGATCCAAACGTTCATTGGCGGACAATGGTCTCGACATGGTCGTGGCAAACGACGTCGGCAGGGAAAAGAGGGGATTCGAGCATGACACCAACGAGGTGTATATCATCGAAAATGACAGTGTCATCCATCTGCCCTTCGCAAGAAAGACCGACATAGCGGAAGGGATCGTCGACGAGATCGTCAACATGCTTGGGCGCTAGGGTATGTACGCAAGGCTAGCTATCTCAAAGGCCTTGTCCCCGATGCCCCTGATGCTTTCCAGTATGTTTCTCATTATTATGGCATCCTTGCATCCAATTATGTCCTCGTCAAGGCTTCTCTTTATGGTATAGAACTCGTTCTTCCTGTTCAGGAGCTCGGCGCTCTTTTCCTTGTCGGCGCCAAGGAATGATTCCATTGCCACCTTTGTGTACTCCAACGTCGTCGTTCCGAACTCCGCCATGCGGTCGATCAGCTCTTCCTCACAGTCCTCGAGGACGAGTATCGCCTCTGCGATGAACACGGCATAGTCCCCGATGACCTCAATGCATTTCGAGACCACCCTCAGGTCGATACTCTGAAGGTGTTTCACGCCGATGCTCTCTGCCATTGACGTGTCCTGCAGGGCCGTGCGTATCTGCCTTACCGTCAAAAAGAATAGCTTGTTCACCTCCGAGTCCCTCTTCATGATGTCCTGGGCAAGTTCCCCGTCATGATTCCTTAGGGCCGTGATGGCGTCCTTGTGCATGAGCGACGCCAGAAAGAACATCCTCTTTAGCGTCTTCGTTATGTTGAGCTGTGAGGGATTGAGCAGATCTGTTATCACAATCCTGTCCTCCGTCTCCTCGACGATGTCGTATCCCATCAGTTCTGAAAGGGTCTGGGATATCACCATCCTGTGGTGGGACGATATGGGTCCGGAGATGATTATGTTCTTGTAACCATAGGTGTAGCGGGCAGTTATCTCCCGTGAGATGTACTTGGATATCTTGAGATTGGCTGTGAGCTCGCGTATCTCGTTGAACTTGGGCGTGATGAAGAGGCCGTTCTCCATCTCCATTATCGCGAATCTGTCGCCCTTGTCGAGACTATGCTTCTCCAACCACTTTTTCGGGAGCGAGATGACGTAGGTGCCCTTGCCGCTGTACTGCAGTTTTCTGATCTCCATCCGAATAAGATTGAAGATGAAATTTAAAAAAACCTTTGTATTTATCCATTGTTTTGGCCTTTCAAGAAGGGTTGTGGATCTGGGGCGCCCGTATCACGTTGCTTTTTCCGAATCTGACTTCCAGCCAATGTCTCGTCCTTTCGCCTATGATTCTATAAAGTAGGACCGAGACCACCGAGTTGGCGATTATGGACAACGTAAGGGCAGGAAGGATGTCAATCCATTTCTCAGGGAACAGGGCGATACCCCCATCCATGGACAGCGACACAGAAAGCGCGACAAGGCTCGCGGTGAACAGGTATCTTGAAATCTGGCCCAGTACCAAGGCCTTCTCCGCCTTCACGTACCTCAGGAGATAGAATGTGAACACCGCCATCAGGGCATCCCCTATCCCGGCGGCAAATTCGTATGATTCTCCCGAGGCAATCGAGGCGCCGGCACCTTTCAGTATGCCAACAATGAACGATATCTCAGGGATGAACATGACCGCAGAAAAGGAAACGGGCGTCGTGCCAAGATTCGGATTTCCCAGATGCATCGGCACCTCTACCAAGGCCAATACGAAAGCCATTGCGCCGAAAAGGGCTGCCGCAGATATTGTATTTTTATCCATGATTACACCAGTTGTTCTCTAGATGTGAATACAAAGAAGGGAAATATAAATATATTTTTGAATCGTCTCACAATATATCTTTCCTATCGAAGAGATACACTCCCGCAAATATTATGGCGCACACTAGGAACGTCAGAAAGATGGAATTGCCCCATCTTACGATGTTCTTGGACATTACCAGACCGGGATCGAAGTAGTTCATCGGACTGAAATGCCCAAGGAACGATATCTCGTCCCATATGTTCGAGAGCACGTCGATGAAGTACGCAAGGAATACCAATACGATGGAATATGTCGATACCTTCTTGGTATCAGGGATCACGACCGAGAGCAACGTAAAGGCTGCCGTCCATACAAGAAGGAAAGGCGTTGCCTGCACCATTGCAAATCCCACCCATTTCGCCGAGTAATCGATCCCGTAAGCGGCCACACCTATGTATGTGGACAAGTATCCCATGAAATTGACTATGGCGACCATGACGATTATGGCAAGATATTTTTCCAAGAGGACCCGCCTTCTGGACACTGGATAGGAAAGAAGCGTGTCCGCAGTCTTGTTCTCGACCTCCCCAGCTATCAGGCCTGAGCACACCATCGCCAGGTATGCCGGTATGATAAGGAACCAGACCCAGGTAACATACTCCAACGTATAGAATCCGCCGAACTCGCCGAAGCTCTTGATGGTGTCACCGCCAAAGAAGTCCATTATCACATCAGGATAGTTCTCAAGAAGCTCATCCATGTCCAATTCGGAACCTATGGAATCGTATGCCGCGACCATCACTATACCGAATATGAAGATGAAGATCGCAAACGCCAATATTCCAGACCTCTTCTCTCTGAGGGTATGGAGTGTGATCTCAAACATCGCCCTCACCCTTGTAATATTGGAGGAATATGTCCTCAAGCGACGTTTCAGTGATCGTGATGTCGCTTATCTTGTGTTTGGCGATAATGCTCAAAGTCTTTGAGAGGGACGATCCCGTCTGTATTCTGAACCCCCCGTTGACAGACCTGATGGAGACGATCTCTTCATTCTCAAGGTCAGTGATAGAGACGTCATCATCGAATGATACCGTTATGCTCCTGCCGCTCCTCTCCGCCAGTTTTGAGACCTCCTCCGTGGCTACTATGTTCCCATCCTTGATTATGGCAACCCTGTCACAGACTCGTTGCGCCTCTGAAAGTATGTGCGTCGAGATGAATATCGTCTTTCCTTTCTTCTTTTGGTTTAAGAGGAAGTCGTAGAAGCGCTGCTGGACGAGGGGATCAAGACCCGCGGTAGGCTCGTCCATGATAACGATATCGGGATCGTGCATGAACCCCTGTATTATGGCAAGTTTCTGTTTCATTCCCTTGGAGAACGCCTTTACGGGCCTGTCGAGGGGTATGTCAAAGATTGACACAAGCTCATCCTTGATGGCAGAGGGGGAACCTTGCAATCCCTCATAATACGAAAGCATGTAACCCGCCGTCCGCTCGTTATAGAAGTTTATCTCCCCTGGAATGTATCCGACGTTCCCCCGGATCTCAAGTGAGTCCTTCCTTGTGTCCATGCCCAGGATGGTCGCTGAGCCCGAAGTTGGACGGATAAGATCCAGGAGCAATCGCATCGTTGTGGTCTTCCCAGCGCCATTGGGTCCCAGAAAACCGAATATCTCGCCTCTCTTGACATTGAACGATACATTCTCTATTCCTCTGTTCTCCTTCTTTTTTCTCAGAGAGCGCAGGACATAGAACTTTGTGAGATTATTTACAGATATAACGTCCATCCGATACACCGATGAAGAACTAAATGGCCTATTGTCTGGTATTTGCGCTCAATGTTAATAAAAATTACCATAAGAGTACATATCATTGAGAGGCACTTAAAGCGCCTGTGATATGTATATCAATATCAAGAATATCCCAAAACCTACACAGAACTTCCAAAATGTCGCCCTTTTCGCGAATTCCAGCAACCTGTCAAGTGTCAGGTAACCGACGACAAAAGAAACGGCCACTGCCAAGAGCGACCAGCCCGAGAAGACGATGCCATCGTCCAGGCCCAGGACTATCTCCGCCGCGAAGACTGCAGGGATACTCATGAGAAATGAAAGATAGAAAGAGCGCTCGGCGTCGAATCCCTGTAGCAAGAGGGCCGAGACCGTCGTGCCGGAGCGGCTCACGCCGGGCAACGTGGACAGCCCCTGCATAAGACCAGTGACTATGGCGTTCCTGTCGTTGGGTTCCGTTTTGCCTTCGGTCGCCGATGCTCCCCTCTGCAGGACCCCGCTGAAGACCAGCAAGAGGCCTATCATCAGGACAAGGGCGCTCGCCTCGGCGACGGAGACGGCCTCTTTGAGAAACATGTATAAGGGAAGGGCCGTGACCCCCGTGGCAAGGGATGCCAAAAAGATCCATCTGAACATGTCCCTGTCTCTGTATGTGATGATCTCAGACACATCCCGCCTGAAGTAGATCGTGGCCGCCAAGAGCGTCCCTATGTGAAGCCATATCGCATACGCGAGCGCCTGTTCGGCAGTGATATCGAGCAGGGTCACGGAAAATGACATCACCTGCCCCTGGGAGCTTATAGGAAGCCATTCTGTGACCCCTTGCAACAAACCCAGTATTATGGCAGACACGGCATCCAATTGATTCACCCTGAAATTGAAGATATAATAAAATGAACACAATATATAGTTATTGCCACCATATATGCCACCAAAGGGCCACTATCATAAAGAAAAAACAATAGAAAGTATAAAAAGGCCGGGAAATTATTCATTTTTAATGCTGATGTTGATCGGTCTCGGATTGGATGGAAAGGGAATATCGCTCAAAGGTCTTGAGCTCCTAAAGGAGGCAAAGCATGTCTATGCGGAGCTATACACATCCCTTTTGGACATCGGCATCGAAGAACTGGAAAGCATAATCGGCAGGAGGATAGAGGTCCTGACAAGGGAAGAGGTGGAGGAGAAGGAACTGCCGATCAAGGTGGCGAGGGGCACAGACGTGGCCTTTCTCGTGGTTGGTGACCCCTTGGTCGCGACCACCCACATATCGCTCGCGCAGAGGGCAATGGAATTGAAGATACCCCTCAAGGTATGCCATGCAGCATCGATATTCTCCGCCATCGGGAGCACGGGACTCATGCTATACAAGTTCGGGAAATCCGCAAGCATTGTGTACCCGGAAGAAAATTTCTTCCCAAAAAGTTTTTATGAGACCGTCAAAGAAAATAAGAAAAGAGGATTGCATACCCTCCTATTCCTTGACCTGAAGGCTGACAAGGAAGTATACATGGACCCCATAGACGGGATGGATATATTGAGATCGGTTGATGAGGAGAACATATTGAATGACATAGTGGTCGCCTCAAGGATAGGATGGGATACTGAAAGGATAATTTATGGAGAGATAGAGAGACTGTTGAAGGAGGAGAAAGGATTCTTCGGGCCACCGCCACATTGTTTCGTGATACCCGGTGACCTACATTTCAGCGAAGAGGAGTATGTCTTGAACTTCAAGATGGTGAGAGATGATGAGAGAGGACAGGATAACGGACGATAAGCTTGATCACTACTTCGAAGTGGCCAAGAGGGCGCTGGACGAAGTGGAGGTCATCATTCCCAAGGGAAGTCACCTGGAGCTCGTTGCATTCGACTATTTGGACATGGCGAAGAGGTACTACAGCGATGCGGACTATTACAGGAAACGGGAAGACTACGTCACGGCATTTGCGAGCCTGAACTATCTGCACGGATTTCTCGACGCCGGAGCGCGGTTGGGGGTGTTCAAGGTAGAATCTACAGAACTTTTCGCCTTCGACAACAGAGGATGAGTGATAACATGGACTATCAAGTGATACTTGAAGTTCCGGTCGTTCTTAAGAATGTGAGATCTCAGGATGACGCGGCGAACATAGCGATATCCCAAGTGGGAAAGAAACTGAAGAGATCGAATCTGGAATATGTCAAGATAGAGATAGGGGCATCACAGTGCCCCAATTGCCAAGGCCTTTTCAACAGCGCCTTCGTAGTGAGCAAAATGGCCCTTGTGGGCGTATACCTCACAATGAAGGTCTTCAATGCGGAGAACAGCAAGCATGCCGAGAACATTGCAAAGTCTGCCATTGGAAGGGCGCTCAAGGATGTGCCCCTCAAGACCTTCGAGGTGACAGGCCTGAAAGGATAGGGATAATGATGAAGATCGCAGGAATGGAGATGAAGAACCCTCTGATGGTGTGCTCAGGCGTGCTGGGCATATCCTCGTCAATTTTCAATAGACTGGAGGATGCAGGCATCGGGGCGGTGGTCTCCAAGTCCATATCCCTTGAACCCAATGATGGTTATGAGAATCCCACGATGGTCAGCCTACCCTACGGCGCAATGAACGCCATGGGGCTTCCGAATCCGGGTGTCGAAGGCTTCCTGAAGGAGATAAAGGGGCTCAAACTGGGCATTCCCCTGATCATCTCCATATATGGCAAGGACGCGGGCGAGTTCGCAAAGGTAGCGTCCAAGCTGGACGGGAGATGCGACGCCTTGGAGCTCAATCTGTCCTGCCCGCACGCAGGGGGGCTGCTCTCGATAGGACAGGACCCGGATCTTGTGGAAGATGTCGTGAGACGGGTAAAGGACAGCTGTGGCCTTCCCGTGATCGCCAAGCTTACGCCCAATGTGGCAGACATAAGGCCTATAGGGGTTGCCGCAGAGAATGGAGGTGCAGACGCCCTCACGGCCATCAACACCGTGCGCGGCCTTGCCCTAAACATAAGGCAGGAATACCCCATACTCTCGAATGTCTACGGCGGCCTCTCGGGGCCATGTATCAAGCCTATAGGTCTGAGGTGCGTATGGGACCTCAAGGGCGCTGTCGGCATCCCTATAATAGGTGTGGGCGGGATATCCTCCTGGGAGGACGTTGTCGAATACATGTATGCCGGAGCATCGGCAGTGCAGATAGGCACCGTGCTAGGCGGGGAAGGTATAGATGCCATATCGAGGATCGGAGACGATCTGGAGCGATTCTCCAAGGACAGCGATATAATCTACGAGGACATGGTCGGAAGGGTCAGGGCAAGATTTGATTGATTCTGTCTTTGTAGTCTCTAGCCCTGGCAACAGGGTCTTTTGAAAATATTATGTCTCGTGACACGTTGACAATGCTTCTTCTTCCAAATATGTCAAGTATCGCCAAGCTGCCTTCCTGGGCCCCTATGCCGGGCACCAGCACCAGGGAATTCCTCAACGTTCCCGCAAGTATGTCAAGGTCCTTGCTCGGCACCGTGGCTCCGACGACCGCGCCAGTGATCCCTTCCTGCTCTATGACCTTCGCGATGAGTTCGTAGGCGATACTGTTCCCGACCATGGACTTCATGAAGGTCTTCGCCTCGGGATTGGACATGAGACACAGGAGAAAGAGTCCAAGGTCCTTTTTCTTGCAGGATGCCCATAGCTCTGTCATGTTTCCAGGGAAAGGTGACCCGGTTATCGCATCAAAACCAGACCTCTTTATCCAGTAGCAACTCGCGTCGTTGGTGGAGCCTATGTCAGAGAGCTTGATGTCCAATAGAGAGAGACAGTCCTGGTCATGTATGGCCTTGTTCAGGGTCTTGAATCCTTCGAGTCCCAATGGAAGGATATACTGCAGATTAGGTTTGAAACAGGCGGCATGCTCGCCGGTACGCTCTATGATGTCCAAGGAGAATTCCAATATGTCAGTCGGAGGGTCCTTGTTGGGAGATACCACCATCTTGTCCCTCATGTCGCCATAGGCAGGGTCGATGCCTATGCAGAGGTTGGATGACTTCGTCTCCCTTATCCTATTGAAAGAGTCGGTGAACTGCATTGGTCCTTTTGTAGGGCTTTTTCGTATATAATGGTTTTTATAGGTTGATGCATGACTGCCCGTAGCTTATGCCGCCATCACCGGGTGGCACCTTCCTGTGCTCCAGAAATCTCATTCCCATTCCTTCGATCCCCCTGCGCAGGGCGTTTGAGAGTATCTGATTGATGGCGACCCCTCCGGAGAAACCTACGGGCGCGTGGATGTCACGATGTTCAGAGACAAGGTCGATGAATGCCCTGGCTATGGCCATGTGGGCGCTCATTGCTATGTCGGCCTTGCATTTGCTGTCCATAAGGCCGTATAGGCGGGTGATGAACTCCGAGGTCTTGGCAACGCCGTCCTCTATCTCAATCCTTAATCCAAGGTCATCCCCCCCTAGGGCGAGCGACTCCAGCTTCATCGGAAATTCCCCCTCGTAGGTGCGTTTTGTGGCGAGTTCCATCATTGCGGTGACGACATCGAGAAGTCGGCCGGTGGAGCATGACAGTGGCGATGCCTTAAGGGAATGCCTGCGTATCGAGAGCATCTCGTCCATACCACCCTTGAAGTGTGCCTCGTATCTTCCCAGCTCATCCTCCCCGAGCAGCGGGAGAAGTATCCTCAAGGGGCGTTTGGCGGACAGGTCTCCGCCCGGCATCCTAAGATACTCGAGATGCCCCATCCTCCTGTTGTGGGATGGGTCCCTGTCTGAGTACAGCAGCTCGCCCCCCCATATGTTCCCATCATCACCATATCCCGTGCCGTCTGCGGCTATGCATATGACATCATCCACTCCGTGTTCCGCCGCTATCGCATAGGAGTGGGAAAAGTGATGCTGCACCTCGATAAGGTCGATGCCCATCTCCTGGGACCATTCCCGCGCGATGAGCCTTGTATTGTACTGGGGATGCTTGTCGCAAAGGATGTACTCCACATCTGGATAATCGATGTTGGATATCTTCATAAGGAACTTCAGGGCGTCCAGGGCATACTCCATCACGTCCCAATTGGAGGTGTCGCCGATATGCTGGGAGAGCACGCACCTCTCGGACTTGGAGACGGCCACGACGTTGTTCATCTCCGCCCCGAACGCCAGCATGGTCCTCTCATTCGGGCATTCAAGCGGAAGCGGGACAAATCCCCTCGACCTTCTGATGAACTTGTTGTCGCGTATGACCGAATCGTCACATCTGTTGACTATCTCCAGGTTATTTGTCAAGAAGTGATCAATCGAGGGAAGCAGTTTTGTGGCGTCTGGAAGATTGGTGATCATCGGATTTCCGGGGTAGTTGGCCGACGTCATGACAAGGAACGGTGTGCGCAGTTTTGAAAACATTATGTGATGAAGGGGTGCATAAGGCAACATCACCCCTATCGTGGCCAGTCCCGGGGCCACTTCATCAGGGAGGGAACCGTCCTCCCTTTTTTTGAGAACAACGATAGGCGAGGAAGGTGATTCGAGAAGGGACTTCTCCTCATCGCTCATGTGCAGATGCTTCGATATGGTCTCGGCATCCCTGGCCATGACGGCGAATGGTTGCTGTGGCCTGTCCAATCTATCCCTCATGTCCTCAACGGCATTGGCATCCATGGCGTTGCATGCCAGATGGAATCCGCCGTAACCCTTTATGGCCAATGGCACCCCCCCATCAAGAAGCTCGCATGCCTTGGCGATCGGGTCTGGCTCGGCTGTTATCCCATCCCTCCCTGAAAGGAAGTATACAGGTCCATTTCTGGGGCACGCTATCGGTTCCGCGTGGTATCTCCTGTCGGAAGGGTCCCTGTACTCCCTCTCGCAATCCCCGCACATGTCGAAGACGTGCATGCTGGTCTTTATCCTGTCGTATGGTACGGATGTGACTATAGTGAATCTGGGTCCGCAATCCGTGCAGTTGATGAAAGGATAATTGTATCTCCTATCCTTGGGGTCAAAAAGCTCGCCCAAGCAATTCCGGCACAAGGCTATGTCCGGAGGAATGCCGGAAAGCAACTTGAAGTCCGTCTCCTCAGACGTGAGTATCCTGAATCCCTCATGGGCGCCGATGTCCAGCGCTTCCTCCTCGATCCTGTCTATAAAGGCATTGTTTGGCAGCTTTTCGAACAAGAGTCCCTTGAATCTTTTCAGGGAAGCATCATCTCCCGCGATGCCTATCTCAACGTAACCACCCTTGTTCCTCACAAATCCCCTGACATTCGATTCCTTCGCGATCCTCCATACAAAGGGCCTGAATCCAACGCCCTGGACTATGCCATATACCTTGAGTAGCAACGAAAGACCCCCTGTTCAGAAAAGATGATTTATTTTGATCCTTATGTCCTGATATCTGAAGGGCAGATAATGCCTGGTGGTCTTTGGAGGGAACATCTCCCCGCTCATGGCCCTCTCTATTACCTCTTTCTTGGTGCGCGACCTTCGATAGAGCAGGACGCCATTCTCGCCATCAAGCTTTTTCAGGAAGTCAAGGGTATCGACATACTCCATGCTGAAGTTCTCCTCCAACTTGTCCAGAAGGTCATCTCCACCGATGACGATCTTCGACATCCCATCCTTGTCAGGCAGTATGCAAAAGAGCGCCTCGGCTGCATCCACCTTTGACATCGCCTCGTCCTTTTCCATGTCAACGACCTTGGCGTGCTCTTTCAGGAAGGCCACTACCTTATTAGGGTCGCCGAGGATTATCGGGTACCATGTGTAGAGCTTTATGTCGTCGCTGTCATAGTCCAGAAGTATGGCAGGCACCTTCTTCGCTCCGAGCCGCCTCAGTCCTTCGACCCTGTGATGCCCGTCAAGGACCACCAGGGAGTTCCTGTCCACCAGTATGGGTCTGTAGAAGATGCCCTTGGCCTTAAGGCTCTTGATGAATTCCTGCAACTCCTCCTCTATGACCTCTTCGTGGCACTTGACATCCTCCAAGGGGATTATGTCGACCTTCATTATCTGCAATGGTTTCTTTACCTTGGACCATCTTTCCACGCCCATTTTTTCAACACCTGCCTAAGCAATCTATTAAGGCAGGTGTTATAAAAAGATGTTGACAATCGACATGTATTAACATATTTTATTTAAATAACGATAAGATGGACACAGGGATGTGCATCTCGCGCCCTCTACAATATTCCGCATTGCGGGAGAGCATTGCCCGTCGGCATACAAAGAAGGCATCGAGACCAGCAAAAAACTTAAGAACTAACATAGGTCATTACACTTGGGCCGAGGTGGCAGAGCCAGGTCAAACGCGTCAGACTCGAGATCTTTAATGTAACTGACGGGAAATCTGATTGTGCCCCGCACAGCTAGGGTTCAAATCCCTACCTCGGCGCCATTTCCTATTCTCAAAAAACTTATATTCGATACTGTCAACTTATCTTCGTGAAAAGAGGAGAAGACGTGGCCATAGAGACCAAGGACCTTACCAAGACGTTCTATAGGAGAAACGGCCTGATAGACAGGATGAAGCACAGGGAGAGAATAGAGGTCAAGGCCGTGGACGGCGTTGATCTCGAGATAAGGGAAAAAGAGCTTTTCGGCCTTCTTGGACCAAACGGTGCAGGCAAGACCAGTTTCATAAAGCTTCTCTCGACCCTGCTGCTGCCTGACAGGGGAACGGCATCTGTGAATGGGTGGGACATCGAGAAGAACTCATTCGAGGTAAGGATGAGCATAGGCCTCACCCTCTCGAGCGAGCGGCAGCTCTACTGGAAGCTCACGGCCCGGGAAAATCTTGAGTATTTTGCATCCCTCTATCTCGTGAGGCCTGACGAGATAAAGCAACGGGTCGATGATATTCTTGAGATGCTGGACATCACCGCCCAAGGCGACATGCTCATAGAGAACTTCTCCTCGGGCAACAGGCAGAAGGTGGCTCTCTCCAGGGCACTTCTCAACGATCCCCCCATCCTGTTCCTCGACGAACCCACGATAGGTCTGGACCCCTCGTTCTCAAAGAACTTCAGGAAGCTCATAAAGAAAAGGATAAACGAGAAAGAGAAAAAGACCATACTCCTCACCACCCATTACATGGAGGAGGCAGACCTGTTATGTGACAGGATAGCATTCATCAACGAGGGCAGGATCGTCGCCCTCGACACGCCTGAGAACCTAAAGAAGTCCATCGATGAGAAGGAGATCATGACCTTTAGATTATCGAGGGCATCGAAAGACATGATCAAGGAAATGAAAGGGCTTGAGCCGATACATGACATGGAAGAGCTGGATCAGGACGATTCGGTCGTCATGAAGATATTTACAGATTCCGCAAGTGCATGCATCCAGGATGTGTTCGATATCCTCACAAGGCACGGGTCCCAGGTAATATCATATGTTGCCTCGAAACCCACATTGGAGGATGTCTTCATTAAGATAACGGGCTGTGGGTTAGATGGATAGCCACATGTCATCGGGCGAGAGACTGAGAAGGGAACTGTATACGCTGAGATTCATACTGGGGAAGGAGATGAAGCTATGGAAAAGATATCCTTCCAGGATCCTTTTCATCATCATAATGCCATTTCTCTCCATATTGACCCTCTACTTCCAGGGCATGGGGCTGGTGGGAAGCACTGTAAGCTCAGAGTTCGAGTCGTTTGCTGGCACCCAGGACTACCTCATGTTCATAATAGTCGGTTCGGTCGTCTTCATCTTCGTCTCAACTGCCATATGGGGCGTGGGAAACTCTATCAGGAGAGAACAGATGATGGGCACACTGGAGTCCATATGGGTGACGCCCACCTCGAAGCTGACAATATTCGTGGGCGTGGCGCTCTTCGACGGCCTTTTCTCGAGCTATGTCGCATTCATGCAGTTGTTGATATCCTCAGTGATACTGCCCGTGAACATGCTTGACCTCAAGATGTTCGTTGTGATAGGCATCGCATTCCTCCTTATATTCTCGCTCTACGGCCTAGGATTCTTCTTCACGGGTTTCGTGCTGATATACAAGGAGCTCGAGGACTTTACGAACATGATCACCTCTGCCATAAAGATGATTTCACCGGTCTCATACCCCCTCTCGGTCCTGCCGACACCCATCGCCTTCCTTGCCATGTTCATACCTCTGACATACGCCCTCCAGGCGATAAGGGAATACCTTGGCCTGGGTGAATACGGACCGTTCTACCAGTACATGGGGCTTCTGCTGCTATTTGACCTATTGTTCATCATTGGTGGATCGCTGTTCTTCAGATACGCCGAAAAGAAAGCGAAGAGGAGTGGGATAATTGCAACCCATTAGAGATCTGACGATAAAGGACCGACTATGGCCCATATTGCAGGTCGCCAAGTACGAGCTAATAGTGTCCAATCTAAGATACCCATTAAGGATCCTGACAAGATTCATAGGGCCCATCCTATGGATTGTACCGTTCCTGTTCTTCGGCAAGGCCGTGCTTGGGGGAACGGATTCCACCACCCTCTACGAGCTCACAGGTATCTCCCACATGCCCACGTTCATACTTGTCGGGACCATAATAACATCGATAAGCTTCAACATGCTATGGCTCATGTCGTTTGCCATCAGACTGGAGTCGTACAGAGGGACCTTCGAGTCCATATACTCGTGCCCCATAAACAAGTTCACATTCTTTCTGGGCAAGTTGGTTGCATCGGTCGTCTGGTCCTCGATGTACATAATCGGCCTTTTGCTCCTGGGGGTGCTGTATCTCGATGTCCAGTTTGTCTGGAGCAGCCTGCCGGAGATGTTGCTGGCCATCGCCTTCCTCTTCCTGTCCATGTACGGGTTCGGGTTGACAGTGTCCGGATTCCTTCTGGTATACAAGGAATCTCATACCATAATTCATTTCTTGGATGGCCTTTTCTCCCTTATCGTCCCCATGGCATATCCGCTCGCTGTGTTGCCATCAGCGCTCCAAAAGGTCTCCCTTTCGTTGCCGATGACCAGGGCCGTCATAGCGTCCAGGAACATCATCATCCTTGGCGAGCCGTTCATCGAGCAGTGGCAGCACATCTCCGTGTTGTGTATCTACATATTCATTGTCATACCGATAGGATACAAGTTCTACCAGAGGATGGAAAAAAGGGCAAAGATGATGGGTGTGCTGCACAAGTACTAATCTATTCATAAACATCTTGATGCGGCCGGTGGATCGGGACGCGATATCTCTCTTTTCCTTGAAGAAGACAGGGTGTCTATCTAAAATAGAATGTCTATAAGTTTAAAAATTATGAACAATAAACTAAAAAATGGAATTAATGACTATAATATGTCTACTTATTTAAAAGCAAAACCTTTTATACATTTACAGTATCTTGAACCTTATGTTCAAGATGATCCCCAGAGGATTCCCTACTGAAATGTGGGTAATATTTGCAGGTGACGTCATCACATCCCTAGGGATGAGCATGGTTTTCATATTCCTCTCGGTCTACTTCAACCTGGTCCTTGGGATATCCATGACGATACTGGGGTTGATATGGATGGTGACGGACGCCTCGTCCTTCCTGTCACAGATAGTGGGCGGGGCCCTGGCAGATCATTTCGGCAGAAAGAGACTGATGGAGCTGAGCCTTTTCCTAAGGGGAGTGATATGGATCTCAATTGGATTCATAAACGACACTGCCACACTGGCAGCGTTCATCGTCATCAGCGGTGTCATCTCCTCAGTGTTCTGGCCCGCATCATCTGCCATGGTAACGGACATAATCCCCTCGGAAAGGAGAGCGGAGGCGTTCGGCCTTTGGAGGATAGGGGGAAATCTTGGATGGGGCATGGGTGCCATGCTCGGCGGGGTATTGGCGGCATATTCCTACAAGCTCGTCTTCATAACGGGCGGGATAAGCAACATCGTCTTTGGGTTCCTCGTGATGATTCTTTTAAGGGAGACCCTCCCTTCGAAGATAGACGTCAATGAGATGGAACAAAAGGCCAAAGGGCTATTCCACAGCATATACGAATACCGCTCTGTGCTCTATGACAAGAGATTCGTCCTCTTCGTCCTCATAGGCGTGCTGATAGAACTGCTCTACAGCCAGTCCAGCACCACCTTGCCGGTATATTCGGTTGGGGAGGGAATCATAACCACAAAGATGCTGGGATACATCTGGGCCTTGAACGGATGGAGCATTGTGGTATTCCAGATGGCCATAACGCGATTCATGGAGAAAAGGAACATGAATCACATGATGGCATTGGGATCGCTCATATACGCGTTATCATTCCTAGTGCTCCTGAAGGCGACGGGATTCCCGATGATGGTGCTCTTCATGTCGGTCTTCACGCTCGCGGAGATGATAATAGCTCCCATACAGATGACCTTCGTGGCAAATCACGCGCCTGAGGACATGAGGGGGCGCTACATGGGATTCTACAGCCTCGCATGGGGACTCGGAGGGTCGACAGGGCCTTTCATCGGAGGAAGGATAATGGACGTATACTCTTCACGGCTCCTATGGATGTTCATCACCATCGTGGGTGTGCTGGCGAGCATAGGATATCTCATATCGGGAAGAATGTTCAAGGAAAGGAACGAAGAAGATATCTGCTGTACCGAGTAGAGGATAAACAACATTGTCTCTCATCCTAAGGAATGGATTGACAATGTCTTCGGCATATAAGGCAGATGCCCATTTGGCAGGATATTGATAAAAAAAGATATAAGAGGATATTTAGGTTTCGCTTGTCCAAACCTTTTATCCTCAAGCCTAATATAAATATCAGTGTCTATGTTCTCAACAGTCCCTTCGGGTCTTTGAAAAGCAAAACCGCTTCCCAGGCCATGAGGGCTGTTATGATCAGGACCACGGAAAGCATCAGTGCTTCCGGGGTGACCTCAAGGAACTCCCCACCTTCGGCATGCCACCCAAGGATGTGGTCCACCAGGACCATTATGGATGTGCCCCAGAGTATCAGGTTCAGAAGTCCTATCCTGTAGGTCTGCCTGGCCTTGTCACTGGTATACCATATCGCAGTGACGATGACCGCGGCGAGAGTGATTACCACAAGCCACATATTGTCTACCTCATCAAATTAATGCAAATCCGAGGACTATGCCCCCGACGCCTTCTTTGAAGGTGCTTTCGCTGACAACGCATTCGCGACCAAGACCATCACGATCCATGTCAATGTTATGATCAATGCCATCGAGCCGCCTATGGTGGCCATCTCATGAAGCATCGGTGCAACATCGGCAGGGTCTGCCATGGCGGTCAGGAATGGTGGCCAAGGAACTACCTCGCCATGCCATATATGCTCTATTGCCAGTACTATAACCCCGCCCCACAACATTGTATTTAGCCACTCTAGTTTCATTTTTTCAGCTTTTTCCTTTCCTACGGTCTTCTGTATTACAGTAGCTACAATCGCCTCGGCTGCAGGTACTAGAAAACATGCCATTTTATATCACCTCGTAACAACTTTGTTATTTTCGTGTTACATAGTTGATTAGTATTATATAAGGATTTCGGCCTTTTTTCTTCATAATAGTAACATGCTTAGAAACATGATACCATTATTTCAATAAATATTGAATAATAACTATCAATACATAGAATAAAATGAATATGATGATAAAATGAACTTCCTACAGACCAAACTGGGCCGCCAACTCCATCACAGACAACACCATCACACACCAAATAATAAATTTATTATACCAGACAATTGAAAAATTAAGAAAGCAAGATATGTTTGGTGCTATTATGAATCCAAGACAGATGGAAAAGATGATGAAACAGATGGGAATGAAACAGAAAGAGATCAAGGCGAAGCGGATAATCGTGGAGACCGATGAAGGCAACCTCGTCTTTGATAGTCCCTCCCTTACAGAGATAATAGTACAGGGCCAGAGCACCTTCCAGTTGACGGGCAGGTACAGGATCGAACAGATTCAGAAGGAGTTGGAGATCCCTGATGGCGATGTGGAACTGGTGTGCCAACAGACCGGTGTGTCAAAAGAGAAGGCCCTGGAAGCGCTGAAGGGATCAAACGGCGACATAGCCGAGGCCATAGTCAGCCTACAGTCCTAAGAACACAGTGATCGATAGCAGCATCATCACAAGATAAAAAAGAAGCATCATGTAGAGATACTTCATCAGGCCCGCCTCTTTTAGGGGGGCCTTCAGCATATAATAAATCAGAAGATGCATCAGGAGAAGCGAAAGAAATATCAAGGTCCCGAGAAGAGGGACCGGAAGGTCGAATGCTATCTTGAAGAGCGTAAGGGCCGCTATCACTATGACAATATAGGAAGCCATATGCGAATATACGAACAGTATCGCTCTTCTAACCTCGTCCAATCTCTTACCCCTTGAGCACGTTCTTCATCCTCTTCAATCTGAAGAAGTCCTCCCTTTCCCTCTCTTCCAGGGAAAGTTCTATCCATTTGTACGTCTTGTCAAGCTTCGGTAGGAGTACGTATTCGAGGGCGTTTACACGCCTCTTGGTGCTCTCGAGCTCCTCGGCCACCAGCCTTACCTGTTCCTCCACTTCGGCAAGCTCGAACGTCGACTTCATGGCGGTCTGGAACTTGTCCACGACCTCATCCACCTTCGAAGGGGAGTTGATGAGGGAGTATCCCCTCTTCATGTAAGGCCTCTTTATCTGACCGCGCAGATTGAACAGCGGGACTATGACGCCCATTATGTTATAGACCCTCGTATCGAACTCCGATATGGGTGGAACTGCCAATGAGAGGTTCTCCAGATCCCTCTTGCCGACCAGCATCTGAGCCTCTATCAGGGAGTCGTAGGCCTCCTTGATCTCGTTGTTCAGCTTCTTCCTGAGATTCTTCCTCTCAGTGACGAGGTCAAAGAACTGCATGACAAGGGAATCCCTCTTTTTCTTTAGAAGTTCATGACCCTTCTTGGCAAGGACGATCCTCCTCTTCAGCTGCAGCAAAGCCATCCTGGTAGGCTTCATCTGTTCAATTGACATGTTCACTCACTCTTTTCAACATAGTACTTGTCGATGTATTTTTGGTCTATACGCTTCAGTTCCTCCACCGGCAACATCGAAAGAAGCTTCCAGCCGAGCTCCAGCGTCTCGTCAATGGACCTGTCCTCATCCTTCTTTTGTTGTACAAAGTTCTTTTCGAACTCCTCGGCGAAGGTGAGGTAGAGCTTGTCCAGGTCGGAGAGGGCGTCCTCGCCGACAACGGCCACAAGGTCCCTCATCTCCTTTCCCTTCGCATACGCGCCGAAGAGCTGGTTCTGGAGACCGTCATGGTCCTCCCTGGTCCTGCCGGCGCCTATACCGTCCTTCATGAGCCTCGACAGTGACGGCGACACGTCTATCGGTGGGTAGATACCCTTCCTCTGGAGGTCTCGCGATACTATTATCTGGCCCTCGGTGATGTAGCCGGAAAGGTCCGGGATGGGATGATTCATGTCATCGTCAGGCATGGTAAGTATGGGCATCTGCGTTATCGAACCTTCGACACCCTCTATCCTGCCAGCCCTCTCATAGATCGAGGCGAGGTCGGTGTACATGTAACCTGGATACCCCCTTCTGCCCGGGACCTCCTCCCTGGCGGCGGATATCTCCCTCAGGGCCTCACAGTAGTTCGTCATGTCGGTGAGGATGACAAGCAGGTGCATCCCCTTCTCAAAAGCGAGATACTCGGCGGCCGTGAGCGCCGCCCTTGGCGTTATTATCCTCTCAATGGCAGGGTCGTCGGCAAGATTCGAGAACATCACCACCTTTTCCAGCGCCCCAGTCCTCTTGAAGTTCTCCGTGAAGAAGTTGGCCTCCTCGTAGGTGATGCCCATTGCCGCGAACACTATTCCGAACTCCTCGCCGGTCAAGACCTTTGTCTGCCTTGTTATCTGTGCGGCGATCTCGTTGTGCGGCATTCCGGAACCGGAAAATATGGGAAGTTTCTGTCCCCTCACAAGCGTGTTCATTCCGTCTATCGCGGAAAGCCCCGTCTGGATGAAGTCCCTTGGATACTGCCTTGCAGTGGGATTTATGGGAAGACCGTTTATGTCCATCTCCTTCTCAGGTATTATCTCCGGACCGCCGTCTATGGGTTCGCCCATCCCGTTGAACACCCTGCCAAGCATGTCAGTGCTGACAGGTATGTGAAGGGTCGAACCTGTGAATCGTATCTTGGTGTCGGAGGTTGCAATGCCGCTTGTGCCTTCAAAGACCTGGACGATCGCTATGTCTCCATCGACCTCCAGGACCTGGCCTCTCTTCCTGCCCCCGTCGGGCATTCTGATCTCAACGACCTCTGAGTAACCGACGCCCTCGACGCCTTCTACCACCATTATAGGCCCCGAGACCTCTTTGATGGAGTTGTATTCCTTTTGAACATCAGACATTGTATCACCCCGTATAATTCTTTATCAGGCCCTCATATTCGGCATCTCTCTCTGCGTATAGGTCCTTGACATACCCATCGATCTCCTCTTCCTTGATGTATTTCATACGGCCTATCTTGGGCACGGCCTTCATCTCCCTGATCTCCCCAACGGTGACGCCCTTGTCGATGAGCTTGTTCCCTGTATCGTAGAAGTCAAGGATGCACTTGAGCATTGTCACCTGTTTCTTCTCAGAACAGAAGGAGTCAACGTCATGGAATGCGTTCTGCTGCAGGAAGTCCTCCCTTATCATCTGGGAGACCAGGAGTATGAGCCTTTCCCTCTCCGGAAGCGCATCGGGACCGATGAGCTGAACGATCTCCTTGAGCTCGTTCTCCTTCTGCAACAGTTCCATAGCCTTGTCCCTCGTGGACCGCCAGTGGTTGCTTACGTTCTCATTCCACCAGGGTTCCACATCGTCAAGGTACAAGGAATATGATGTCAGCCAGTTTATCGAAGGGAAGTGCCTTTGGTCCTTGAGCGTCTTGTCAAGGGCCCAGAATACCTTGACCACCCTGAGCGTGTTCTGGGTGACAGGTTCGCTGAAGTCCCCTCCGGGCGGTGATACCGCCCCTATGATGGACAGTGAGCCGGTCTTGTTGCTATTGGTATGGACGCGTCCGCTCCTCTCATAGAAGCTGGATAGCTTTGATGACAGATATGCAGGGAAACCCGCCTCGCCGGGCATCTCCTCAAGACGCCCTGATATCTCCCTGAGGGCCTCGGCCCATCTCGATGACGAGTCTGCCATCAGGGCAACATTGTAACCCATGTCCCTGAAGTATTCCGCAATGGTGATGCCAGTGTAGATCGATGCCTCCCTTGCCGCGACGGGCATGTTGGAGGTGTTGGCTATGAGCACCGTCCTCTCGGTGATGGGTTTTCCGCTCCTTGGGTCCAGCAGTTCAGGGAACTCCTTGAGCACCTGTGTCATCTCGTTCCCCCTCTCGCCGCATCCGACGTATACGACAATCTCGGCATCGGCCCATTTGGCAAGCTGGTGCTGGGTGACGGTCTTCCCGGTACCGAAACCTCCGGGTATGCCTGCGGTACCGCCCTTTGCTATCGGGAAGAACGTGTCCAAGACCCGCTGTCCTGTGACAAGGGGTATCTCCGGCGGGTGTTTCTTCCTGTAAGGCCTCGGTTCCCTGACAGGCCATGAATGGTACATCTTGAGCTTCTTCTCCTCTCCTGACGGGGCCTTCACAG
>DAINBB010000021.1:0-29201 GCA_036733165.1 Halobacteria archaeon
ATCGTGCCATTGCTCATATTTGCCGATTCCCTGTTCCAGGTCTACCTCATAGTGTTCCTCATATCGTCCATCTCCAGATTCTTCTATCCCGCCAGAAGTGCGATGATACCCACGCTTGTGAAAAAGGAGCAGTTGCTGGTGGCCAACTCGCTGTCACACTCCACTTACGAGTTCTCCGCCATCGCAGGTTACGCCATCGGTGGCATGTTGGTGGGGTTCCTCGGCGCGCATGCCGTATTTTTGATAGATTCCGTCTCATACCTGATATCGGCGGCATTCATCGCCCTGATAGCGTTTAGGCCCATACTGAAGACGGCCGTCAAGACAGGAAATGTCCTGGGAAGGGTCGTGGAGGAGTTCAAGGCGGGGCTCGACTATTCGTATCGGGAGCGGAAGGTCCTGTTTCTTCTCTCCCTGCTCGGTGTTGCGGTCTTGGCATTTGCTGGGATCAACATACTTTGGGTCATATTGATCAGAGATGTCATGGGTCTCGGCGTCGAGGGTATGGGAGTGCTGGAATCTGTGTTCGGAGGGGGCATGCTCGCTGGTACCTTTGTTGTCGGTTTCATAGGGCATCGTTTTAGAAACAAGCTATTGATAATATTGGGATTTGGAATCTCCTCAGTCTCGCTGTTGATGATCGGTCTTGTGCCCGTACTTGCCCCTGTGTTGGTCTTTGCCTTCATTGCCGGAGTATTTACCTCCTTTGTCAACATACCGACGATCACGGTTCTCCAGAAGGTTGTGCCCGAAGACATGCTTGGTAGGGTGTTCAGCCTTTTAGGTACGCTTACTGACACTGCGGGAATAATATCCATGGCCGCGATAGGTGTCCTGGCCGAGGTATTTCCGGTCCAAGACCTTATAATATGGCTTTCCCTAGCCTTGCTGGTCGTGACAATAGCGGCGTTCCTGGTACCAATCCAACTTGAATCCGATGATGGGGACCTGCGATAGGGGATCGTTCTATTCCTCTATTTCCCTCTCTATCTCAATGGTGCATTCGGTGACCAAGGCGGCAAGGGCTCCCAATGCTGCAAGGGTCGGGGCGAGAACTATCCCAATGACACTGACGCTGAGAGGCACTTCCATCAAGACTTTTTCATCTTGTTTTACCTTGATTCTTCTGATGTTGCCTTCATGGATCAGTTCCTTGACCTTTGAGACCAATTCATCTGCAGAGACCTTAAATTCTGTGCTGGAAGTTTTCTTTTCAGACATAAGAATAGATGATGTTCTTTATTTTAATAGTTTATCTTGATCAAGTTTCCGATTCCTTGATAAGTATCGGGACCTTGTGTGTATGCTTGAATATCTTCGTGAATGAGGAACTGTGTATCATCCCTATCCCAGACTTGACGCCTTCGAGGGACTTGATCTTCTGGTTTATGAACTTTCCTATTTCCCTTTCATCGTGCCCGATTATCTCTATGACAATATCGTGGTCTCCATCAGTTGTCGCCACAAGCCTCGCTTCATCGTAGTTTGCTATCTTCTCGGCTATCTCATCTATCCTGCCAGGCTCAACAGATATTCCGACCCATTTGCATGCAGGGAAACCCACCAGTGAACAATCAAGCTCAACAGTAAATCTCTTGATGGTACCGTTCTTTATCATCTTCTGAACTCTTGTGAATATTGTAGTCGATCCCACGTCAAGCCTCTCTCCAATTTCATGATATGGCATCTTGACATTTTCCTGCAGTATGTCGAGTATTTGTTTATCGAGTTCGTCCATAATATCATTCTTATAAATATTATACAGCTATTTATATTTTACTGTAATATTAATTCTTTATAAGATAACTATAGGAAACATTTTTCATAATTATTCAATTTATATATAAATAGAGAATCTTATTCTTCAAATAAGAATACAATTTTTCAGATACAACCCATTCTTCACTCAAAGACAAATCATATTTGGATAATATTTATATTTTATGCTCTAGAGACCATATTACAATGAGATGGGACAAGGTCAACGAGGACAGCTATTACAGGGCACGTCAATACGAGTACATGGCCAAGAGGCTGGAGGCTTTTGGAGATCTGGAGATGGCCATGGAATGCTGGAAGCGATTTTCAGACATAAAGATGGAGAAGGGTTCGTATTTTCTTGCATACTTCGGCAAGATGCAGGTGCTCAGGCTGGCAAGACGGGTCAATGACGGGCCTGCCATAAATGATTTTTACAAGGAAACAGAGAACTTACGAAAGGACGATTATCTCATACTCCATGATATGTACTACAATGCGATAAGGCTCGAGATAGAGGGAAAGATACGCGATTCTGTCGGGGCCTACGAGGAACTGGGCGACTTCTTCAAAGAGAAAGGGAACTTCTTTTTGGCAGCGGACGCCTACGACCATGCCGCAGAGGGCAGGCACAAACTTGGAATGCCGGTGAAGGACTACGGCCTTCCACAGGACGCCTGGAACATGAATGCTAACTATTGGCTGGAGAAGGGCGAAGATGACGATTCAAAATGGTCAAAGGAAAGAAGGGAATACTACGAGAAACTGTATAGGGATTAGTCCCTTTGGATGTCCCTTCTTATCCAAGGCGCGCTTATATGAACGAGTTGGGGACGGAGGGCGGAGATATGGACAATGACGAACCTGACGATCTGAGGGGATTTGTTGAGCGGAACATAGACCTCGACAAGGTCAAGAGGGAACATCTTGAAAGTTTCTTTGATGTGCCCTACGCCCTATTGCCAAAAGATAAGAACGAGGTCTGGTTGGTCGTTCCCAAGTTCATCCCCTTCCAGCTCGGATACCTGGATAGACAGACGGAATCATACAATATATTTGTGATAAACAAGTATGTTGACTGGATATCTCCCCTCCCCGATGACATCAAGGCAAAGGTCGGCATCCGTTCTAAATTCAGGAAGGCCGTTCTAAGTGGGGACATACTGGAACTCGGGGACAGGGATGAATGTGACAAGGCCGAAAGGTCCTATTCACCGCTCGTATCGCGCAGGCTGGATGACGTTCGCCTGCGCATCAAGAAGGGCAAGGAGTTCGAGTTGCTGGCATCATTGATAGACGGGGGGAACCTCCCCTTCATAAGGACGCCTGTGGACCAGGGAGAACTGCGCTCGCCGCCCAGGAAGATCGAGTTGAGGGACTACCAGATGAGGGCGTGGGAGATGTTCCTGGATACTGGAAAGATAGGTGTCTATTGGCCGCCCAGCGCTGGCAAGACATATCTGTCCCTCTATGCCGGGGAGAGGATAATAGGCAACAAGCTTGTCGTCGTGCCTTCAAACACGCTAAAGGAACAGTGGCTGCAAAGAATTCGGAAGTATTGTAGATACCCCGAGGAATGGAATGTGCACACATACCAGATGCTGACCGGCAGAAAGAACTGGATCTATAGCATGGGGAACATCTCCTTGACCATATTCGACGAGGCGCATCATCTTCCCGCAAACAGCTTTAGCAGGCTCGCGACCATCAATACCAGGTACCGCATCGGACTTTCCGCCTCGCCCTACCGGGAGGATGGAAGGATAGACTATATCTTCGCCCTTACCGGATTTCCAGTAGGGTTACGATGGCAGGAGCTCATATCGATGAAGGTGATAGAGGAACCCGACATCAAGGTCATAGTCTACTCGACGAGAGAGGAGAAGAGAAAGGGGCTCTTGCAGCTGGTCCCGAACTATGCAGGGGACATCATAATATTCTGCGATTCATTGAAGTTGGGCAGGGAACTTTCGGATGAGCTTGACATACCTTTCATTTACGGCAGCACCAAGGACCGGATGGAGGTGCTTAGGACCAACAGGGTCGTCATAATGTCAAGGGTGGGCGACGAGGGAGTCTCGCTTCCGGAATTGGAGACCGTCATTGAATATGACTTTTTTGGCGGGAGCCGGAGACAGGAGGTCCAGAGGGTAGGGAGGATCATGCACGGCAATAAGAAAGGTGAGCACATAATCCTGATGACGGACGATGAACTGCAAAAGTATGAGAAAAGGCTATATTCCCTCGAGGAACAGGGCTTCAGGATAGATGTGATGCGATAGCTATTCTTTCTTCTTCATCCTGTCGCAGAGCAGGGATCCGTCTATGCACACGTTCTCTGGGCTGTTCTCCTTTATCAACACTATTATGTTCTCGATCCCGTATACCCTTCTTGCAACATCGACCAGTTCCTTCCCGAGCTGCCGCTTCTTCTCGATGTCCAATCGCGGGCCTTCGATAGTTATGGTGGGCATACCTCCCAATACTGCAGCAACGTATAATAATGTATTCTGGAACGTCTTGCGGATGAGGGATGGACATGGAAGTGCTGAGGGCATCCATAATAGCGGGACTGGCTGCCATCCATCTTTATGAGAAAATGGAGGCAACGGCCCAAAACGAGGGTTCTTCTGGCCGTTGCAGAGGAATAGAAGACGCATACCGGAAGGTTTCGGACGTTGCTTTTGGGAATTGATGATGGACAGGCCAATGATTGTGATATGGCAAAAAATAAGTTGGGGGGTTAGGCGAACAGCCGTTCCTTCCCTATATCACGACGATCTTCTCTCTGACATCCTTTATCGCATGTCCGCACACTGGACAGAGCGGATGCAGTTTGAACTGGCCGTTCTTGCTGTGGCTGTAGATGTATCTGCCAGTGCTTTCTATATTGTTCGTCGTGTAACCGCAGTTCTTACATACATATGTTTCTTCCATAGTTCGTTTCACCTCTTTTCATCTGTTATCGTGAACGAAATGTCAATCCATCCCATCTTTTTCACGAATCAAAGGAACATATTGTATTATATAAATATTTTCTAATTAAAATATATATTTATTAAAAAAATATATAATATATGTTTATTATCATTGGGCGATAGAACAATGTTTCGATAAATGTGTGTCATCACAGTTCTTACCAATATGCGCCTTGTCCATCTTTATTTGCTGAGAGCACCCTTTTCAATCATTGTTTTTGGAAAAAAGCTCTGCTCCGGATGTGGAAAAGCCCAGGGGATTCTACTTCAGTCAACGGAACGGAGAAAGGGAGTGGTATTGCGAACATTGCGAAGAGGATTAGGTTTTGCTTGATGCGTCGCATTGTGGGACATAGATTTAAGTATTTTGCATTCCATCCATTTTGTGATAAATATGGCCAAGATCGTAATGTGGGTTGCCCAAAGGGGCTTCAGGGACGAAGAATTGTTCGTGCCCCTTGACTATTTGAGAAAACGGGGGCATGATGTGGTGGTCGTATCACACAGCGCCGGAAAGGCTGAGAGCAAGTTCGGGGAAATCTTTGAGGTCGATTCCCTTTTCGAACAAGACCTCTCAACAGCGGACGCGTTCCTTCTGGTGGGCGGACCGGGCACGTATGATTACCTGGATGATGCCAAGCTCCATGCCTTTGTGAGGAATGCCTACGATTCCGGCATCCTGGTGGGGGCGATATGCTATTCCCCGAACATATTGGCGAGAGCGGGGATAATGAATGGCATAAGGTCTGCTGTTTCAAGCGACGTGGCGCTTTCGAAGGAGGGTGCCATATATACGGGAAGCTCTGTGGAGGTCGATGGGAACATAATAACGGCCGATGGCCCGGCGGCGGCAATGAAATGGGCGGAGTCGATAGACAAGTACCTCTCTCGTTGATCTACCTGATGATCCTGAGGACGGTCTTGAAATCCTCATCGTCCGAGCGCTCGACGAACTCAAAAAGGGCGCCTTCCGTGCTTTCTATGACACCACCGGCCTGGGCTATCCTCCCAAGGCCCAGTTCAACGTTCTCCCTTGTCCTGGACGTCACGGCATCGCCTAGCACGAATACTTCATAACCCGCCTCCAGCGCCTCAAGAGCTGTCTTTTGAACGCATATCTGGGTCTCGCTGCCACTCAAGAGAAGCTGTTTCCTGCCAGTGGACGCCAGTTTATTTAGGAATTCCTTGTTCCTGAGACAGGATATGGTGCTCTTCTCCATATATACGGGTTCGCGGGCTTCCTCCACTATCGAAGTGGGCGTCTTCCCGAGCTTTGATGGATTCTGTTCCAATATGAAAACAGGTATCCCGAAGTAGTTGGCGCCCCTTATGAACTTTCTGATATTGGTGACCACCTTGTCGGATTCGTGTTGTATGGGCGTGACCCTGTCCTGGACGTCTATCACCACGAAGGCGCAACGGTCCCTGTCCAATCTCTGACGCATGACTCAAAGGCCAGACACTCATTTATTAATTTTTTGTGCGTCGTCGGTACAATATTCCTTAAATGACATTCGACATTCCGAGTTAATCCTTGGCCCATGGATACGGGCAGTATCATTTTTCGACCTTGTCGATGTCGTCGGTACCGCCTCCGAGATCCATCTCAAGGTATCCGCCGTTTGTGGGCATCTCGACGTCTATCCCGTAACTGTAGTCTATATAGACCGTTCCCGCGTTCAGCATGAGGTCGAGTATATGGCCGCCGGTCTCCCTGGCATCGTCTATGAAGTGCAGATGATAGCCCGAGACGTTGAGGCCTTCGAGGAATGTGGGATTCCAGAATCCGACCACGGTGCCGCCTATGTCTTGAAGTTCAAAGACCGACTGGTCCTCCAGCGCCTCCACCAGTGTGGGATACGGCTGTTCCTGCGGTCTTGGGCTCCTTGTCTTCATGTAGCTGAACTCGCCGTCTATCCTTATCGCATATATCAGGTTCCTGCTTGGCAGGTTGTCCTCTATCAGGGCTTGCAGGTCTGCCAGACCTATCGGCTCATCCACCTCCAGGGCGCTGTCAACGTCAAAATAGGTGACATATGCGAAGGGCGACAATGTTTCGTCATCCATGGCGCTTGCAACCCCCGTGTAGTCGACCTTGTAGACTGTGCCGTCAAGTTCCACCATCTCGCCATCGAGGGTGTTGAACGTGCCAAGTCCGAAGTCGCCGTATCCCTTGAGCTCGCCCACCGTGAGCCCGCCATCGAACATGCCCTGCATGAGACTGCCTATCGTGGCGTACTGGTACACGACGTCATTATCCGGCTCTTCGCCCCCCATGTCTATGAAAGACCCCAATGCCATGCCTATCATCAGCGTTACAAGAATCCCGGCCACGATCGTCTTTTCATCTATTTTTCTCATCTACCCACCATTTCATCGAAAATAGATATTAATGTATCTTGATATAACTTTCCCAATGGCGGAAGCGACGGTCCCCCCCAGTTTCGAAGAGGTTGAGAGAAGGCCTTACCTTGGGCTTTTGAAACTTGCATATCCCCTGATCATAGCTTTCAGCATCCAGACAGGATTCAATGCTGTGGATACCATCTTTGTCGGCAGATTGGGCTCTGACGCCATAGCGGCACTGAGCCTTGCATATCCATTTCAGATGATAATGTACGCCATCGGCGGGGGACTGGGCATAGGCGCGCAATCCCTGATAGCCAGGGCCATCGGATCAAGGAATCCGAGGGACGCCGAGGACGCGTCCAAGCATAGCCTCCTCCTTGCCGTCATATGCGGCACACTTACGGCGCTGATCGGTCTTTCCGCCGCGCCCCTTGTAATCGGGTCCTTTGGCGCCCCTGAGGGCGTCAACATCCTCTCTATGGACTATCTCACTGTCATATTGGGCGGTTCGATGTTCTATTTCCTGATGTTTAGCCTTGACTCCATACTGAGGGGCGAGGGAAGCACTAAGAGATCGATGTACTTCATGGCATCTTCAGCCGTTCTCAACATCTTTTTGGATCCCATATTCATCTTCGGTCTTGGCATGGGCGTCTCGGGTGCTGCGATAGCCACGGTCCTTGCCAGGGCAGTCGTCGTCGTTGCCATGGTGTATCACATCATTTTAAGGAAGAGGAACGTGGTCAAGTTGCATCTTCGTTCGTTCAAGTATTCTGGCGTGATAGTGCGGCAGATAGTAGGGATAGGCATTCCTGCATCGCTCACACAGCTCTCCTACTCCATTTCGCTCTTTGCAATGAACACCATCCTTGCGTTCTACGGGGCTGATGCGATAGCGGCCTTCGGGATCGGATTCAAGATAGAGTCATTGGCGTTCCTGCCGATGTTTGGGATGGCGGGAGCCTTCGTCTCGGCAGTAGGATACTTCAAAGGGTCGGGACAGACATCGAAAATCCTCTCCCTCAAGAACTTTGCATACCTTTCCACGATGGTGTTCATGAGTGCCTGTGCGGTCATATTCTTTGTATTTCCCGAAAGCATATACAGGATATTCACCGACTCTGCAATGGTCATCGACATGGGAAGGGAGTATATGATGATCAATGTCCTTGTTTATCCTATAGTGCCCCTGACATCGATATCTGTGGCCGGTTTTCAAGGCCTTGGGAGGGGAAATCCTCCTCTTCTCATATCCTTGATCAGGTCGTGGTTCGTTGTGATACCGCTTTCCTGGGTCTTTTCATTCATAATGGGGTATGACATCTCATACATATGGTGGTCCATGGTGGCTGGCAATTTGACCTCGGCCATCATAGCCGGCACTTGGTTCCATATCTCCACAAAAAAATTCAGGAAAGAAGAGTCAGGTATTTTATAGTCATTGATGATACAATGACTGTGAAAAGAGCGCACCTCATACTATTTGCTGGAGTGTTCATCGCATCTGCCTCAAGCATACTGATAAGAATGAGCGATGCACATCCTTTGATGGTGGCCACATACAGGATGGGGTTTGCATCGCTCATAATGCTGCCGATGGCTCTTCGTGGCGGCCTTGTAAGGAAGCTAAGGGCCTTGAGCCCGCCGAAGCGGTATCTCATAGTCCTCTCTGGCATTGCACTGGGCCTTCACTTTGCGACATGGACCTCCTCCCTGTCATACACGACGGTGGCTGTCAGCACTGTGATAGTTGACTCATCCCCTCTCTTCGTGCTCTTTTTTTCATATGCCTTTTTGGATGAGAGGATGACCAGGTACGGTGGCGCGGGACTGGCAGTGATATTTCTTGGCGCCGTTGTAATCGTATACAATGAGCTTGTGATGGATGTATCCCTGAAGGGCGCCTTCCTGGCATTGCTCGGTTCCATTTCGCTGGCCTCGTACCTTGTTATTGGAAGAAAGTTCAAGGATGGGATGGACACCTTGAGCTACGTCTCACTGGTCTATGTTGTCTCATTCCTCTCACTGCTTTTCATGGACCTTGCCATGGGCATAGGTTTTGAACCATATGGCGCAAGGGAATACATCATATTCCTGTTGTTGGCTATCGGTCCATCATGCCTGGGCCACACTTCTTACAATTACTCATTAAGGCACTTCAAGGCATCCCAGGTCAGCGCCTCGATCCTCTGCGAACCGATATGTGCGTCCATCCTCGCCTTGATGGTGCTTGGGGAGGTCCCAACGACATACGTCCTTGTCGGGGCGGGATTGATAATCTCTGGCCTGTTCATGGTCATGGAATTCAGGGTACGGACAAAAAGATGATTACTTCAATGGGACGGACCTGGCCACCATGCCATGGTTGTGGACATGGCAATGATGCAAGACAAACGAACGATAATAACATATTATCCCAATTTATGATATATTATCCTATATTTTAATTCTTATAACAAGTTTTTTAAATTGAATCATGTTTGTGGGGTAAAGGCAAGCCCGTCAGCGAATGATCAATGGCACTATGCATTTTTGTGATATCAGTGAACATAAGGAAGTACAAGAATCATGTTTCCCTGTTGGTGGCAGCGGGAATGATATATTACCTGGTGTCTTACATCGGGCTCGACCAGTTGGTTGAGGCGTTCAGCATGATAGATGCCAAATACCTAGTCCTAGCCCTTTTATTGTATGGATTGACCTTGACACTGAACGCCCACAGATGGTCCACGATCATCGGGATCACGGGACACATGGTCGGCATCAGGAAGGCCCTTCACTTCCAGCTTATCGACAAGGCGGCCAATTCCATATTCCCGACTTCCGCAGTGGGGATGGCAGTGAGGTCCATGCTTCTCAAAAGGGACTTCAACATACCCAAATCGAAGGGCTTGGCAAGCATCGTGCTCGATTACGGTTTCGAGGTGTTCGGGACATTTCTACTGGCGATACCTGCATTCCTCCTGCTCAAGGACTCCCTGCCTTCATATGTGAATCTTCAGCTCTATGTCTGTCTGGGGCTTTTGGGCCTTGCATCATTTTGCATTGTGTTGGTGAATCACCCGAGGATGTCAAAGAAACTGGAGTCTGGCGGCGGAGATGGCACGTCGGTTCTTGAAAAGATCTCAAAAAGGAAGTATGGCGCGAAGTTCCTGGAGTTCGTCGGCACCTTCACCATACTCAACAAGGATGCACAGAACACCTACAACGCCATCGGCACGACATTTGGCATCAGGATGGTCGAGGCCATAAGGATGATGGTGCTCTTCAGGGCATTTGGCATCATGGTGCCGTTCTATTATTTTATCCTTTTCGAGAGCCTTTGGCTGTTCCTCTCACCGTTCATGATAACCCCCGGCGGGATAGGCGCCGTAGAGTCCGGAAGGATAATATTGTACTCCATGTTGCCACAGATAACGTCTTCGTCAGTCGCCCCAGCGGTGTTCATCGATAGGTTCATCACCTTTTGGCTCATGATGTTGCTTGGGATATTGGCAACTATCATCTATACCAGGAGAGGCACGGGACAGCTGGGCGATATCGGCACGCGTAATATTCTCGGATTCCCCGCGCCTGAGAATGAACATGTCTGAATGATTTTTTATATCTCCGGGCATATATTACACTGGAGGTGATACCATAAGTGTAATCAAGGTTATCGAGACCGTATGCACTTCTGAGAAGTCTTGGCAAGATGCCGTCGAGACAGGCATATCGGAGGCCTCAAAGACCCTCAGGCATATTGTCGGCGTGGATGTCCTATCATGGAAGGGCCATGTAAGGGACGGACGGATAACGGAATACAAAGTGAACCTAAAACTGGCCATCAAGGTAGAAGAGGAAAGATAAGGGATTCATTTCCTCTTGTATTTTCCCATAAGCTCCGCCTTGTCCAGAACATGTCCGTCCATGGCGGCAAGCAGTTCCTCCTTCTTTGCACCCTCTTTTAGGTCTAGATAGGTGTCCAATGCAAAGACCTTGAAGAAGTATCTGTGGATTCCGGATGGAGGGCATGGCCCGCCATACTTGGCCTGTATGAAATCGTTTAGCCCCTGAATCCCAGGAACACTGCCTTCCGCTATCGTTGAGGTGGGATGGATGTTCCATACTATCCAATGGTCCCAGATGCCCACGGGCGCATCAGGGTCCTCCATTATCACCGCCAGGGATGTGGTCCCCTCTGGAATCCCGTCTATTGACAGGGGTGGGTTTATGTCCGCCCCCTGGCATGTGTACTTTGAGGGTATGTCCTCCCCGTTTTCAAAAGCTTCGCTTGTGATTTTCAATTCTATCCCTATTTCTATTCTCCAAGCTTACTAATCAATTTTTCTGTTTTTCCGGAACGTGCGGAAGTTTTTCTATTGCATGGGGTAAAGGGTCCTGAATCGTCTTTTCGTAGACACCACGGGAACCGTTTACCATATTATTTTTTCCTTCTCGACCCTTTGATATTTTACGGAGGGTGGAAATGTGATCGCAACCTAGCATCTCGCAGTTTGGCGGTTACAGTTGGATATTGTCCTGTATTGACAGGCAGTGCCTGCGGTGTCGCATCCCTCCTGATTCCAAACATTTTTCTGTATCAAGATATAGTATTGGCAATGGAGGACTTTTACATCGTAGACCTGACCCCTGAGAACATCAGTGAGTACGGCGTTTGCGGGTACAAGGATACAGCTAAGCACAAGGAACTTCGGGACAAGATAGAATGGTTCCGTACATTCTACGAGAAGGGGCTTAGGATAAAGGCGCTCATCTCCGAGAGCGGCGGGTACCAGGGCATGATCGAATACCTGCCTGGCGAATACGCCCATCGTCCTGTCGAAGCCGGACAATACATGTTCATACATTGCATCTTCGTTGGATTCAAGAAGGAGTACAAGGGAAGGGGCTATGCCTCCCGCCTGATAGATATATGCATACAGGACGCGAAGGACAAGGGGCTTAAAGGCGTGGCCGTCGTGACAAGAAAGGGGCCGTTCATGGTTGGCAGCGAGATCTTTATCAAGAAGGGTTTTCGCTTGGCGGACAGGGCACAACCAGATTTTGAGCTTTTGGTAAGAAAGTTCGATGATGGCGCCAAGGACCCGAAGTTCATCTTGGACACATCCTCCCTGAAGGACGATCATTCCGGCGGATTGACCATAATGAGGTCTGTCCAGTGCCCTTACACAAATAAAAACGTCAGTGCAATCGTTGAAACGGCGAAAAGGGAATATGGCATAAGGGTCCATGTGGTGGACATGGCGGGCCCCGAGGAGACTCAGAGGTCCCCCTGTGCCTTTGGCACCTTCTGTATCGTCCATGATGGGGAGATAATAGCCCATCACCCCATAAGCAACGGGAGATTCCAGAACATAATGAAAGGGCGGCTAGGGACAAAGTGACCCTTGCGAACGCAATCATCCAGTGAACTCAATGATGACATCCTTGACGTCCCAGAGGGTCCCTATCTTCTCGCTTATCTCCTCATTGATGTTGTTGGCGAACTGATGGTCTGGCGGAAGGTCTATCCTTACCCTCACGACACCGTCCTGCACATCTATGCCTTTCACTAGATTTGTCCTTATGAGGTCCAGTCCCGAGAGCGGATTCATCACCTTCTTGAGCCTGGCCCTGACGGTTTCCATGGTCGTTGGTTTCTTCTCCTTGACAAGCCCATGCTTCTCCTCATAGTTCTCTATTGCCGACCTGAGTCCCTCGATGGCTAATACTGCGCAGTGCGCCTTTATCGGGGGAAGTCCGCCCAGCGCATCGGACGCCTGCTGCCACGTGATCTTCTTCGCTTCCCCAAGGGTCTTTCCCTTGGCCAGCTCTGTTATTATCGACCCCGTGGCGATGTTCGATGCACATCCGTAGGACTCGAACTTGATGTCGGTGAGTATAAGCTTGTCCGGGTCCACGGAGATGTATACGGTGACCATGTCCCCGCATGCCGGGCTGCCCTCGGTCGCCTTGCCGTCGGCGTTCTCTATCTTTCCGACATTTCGCGGATTCTTGAAGTGTTCCAAGACCTTTTCACTATATGGAAAATTCATAAATTCACTCCTCCCTTCTCAACGGGCTTATCTCCCTTAGCTTCTCTACCACATTTGAGATGTTCTCCACGGCCGAGTCGACATCCTCCATGGTATTGTACCTTCCGAGGGTGAATCTGACGGAACCGTGCGCCCTCTCGTGATTCCCGCCTATGCCCATGATGACATGACTGGCCTCGAGGGACTTGCTGAAGCAGGCAGATCCTGTGCTGAGCGAGAATCCCCGCAGGTCCATATGGAGCGTTATTGATTCCCCTTCGACGAAATGGAATGTGATGTTGGCATTCTGGGGCGTTCTCTTTGTCCTGTGCCCGTTCAGCACCACATCATCGACATCCTTGAGTATGGTGTCTATGATCCGGTCCCTCATCGCCCTTAACCTGTCGTTCTCCTCCTCAGTGACAAGTTCAGTGGCCTTGGCGAATCCCACCGCTCCCGGGATGTTCTCAAATCCCGCCCTCCTGTTCATTTCCTGGAATCCTCCGTCCATCCACTTCTTAAGGGGCGTCTTGGGCCTGATGTAGAGCGCACCCACGCCCTTGGGGCCATGTATCGTGTTGGCGGAGATCGTCATCAGGTCGATATTGGTCCGCTGCACGTCGATGGGAATCCGGGTGAACGTGTGAGTCGCATCCGTGTGGAACAATACGTTTCTTTCGTGACACACATCCCCTATGGACCGAATGTCCTGCACCGTGCCTATCTCCTGGTTGGCATGTTGTATCGACACGAGGATGGTCTCGTCGGTGATCGCTTTACTAAGTATTTCCGGATCCACGAACCCTTCACCGTCCACCTCGAGGTAGGTAACCTTGAATCCGTCCCTCTCAAGGGCCTTTGCACTGTTAAGGACCGAGAAGTCCTCTATCTTGGACACCACCATGTGCTTGCCCTTCTTTGCCGACAGCTCCATGGCCACGCCTTTCAGCGCCATGTTGCTGGATTCGGTGTTTCCAGAGGTGAAGACAAGTTCCTCCGCCCCTGCGTTTATCTTCTTCGCTATCGTTGCTCTTGACTCCTCCAATGCCTCTTTTGCCCCAATACCCATGGAGTATCCGAACTCCGATGTGGCCACCGCATAGGTATCGAAGAAGAACGGCGTCATGGCATCCATTACCCTCTCATCTAGCCTGGTGGCAGATGAGTTGTCAAGATATGCGTATCTCTTTTCCACCACTTTATCACCTATATGAACAATGTGATATCGGAGTCCCTCGCTTCCATCACGTAGGTCCCGACCCCACAGTAATCTGAGATGAGGTCATCCATGAGGTCCTTGGGGGTGACACCCATTATCTCCATTGTCATGTCACATGCAAGTATCTTTCCGCCAAGATCAACATAATCCTTGAAAAGACTTTCAAGGGACCTCACGTTCTTTGCCTTCATCCTTCTTTTGACCATCCATTTGCCCAATCCAAGAAAGTTCATCCTCGAGAGCGGTGCCTTGCTTAGGCCGCCCTTCTTCAAGCTTAGAAGTCCCCAGAACGTGAAGAACATGGAAACTTCCATCCCCATGGAAAGGCATCCGTTTGCGATGATGAGCGCACTGTATAGCTTGTCCATGTCCCCGCTTTGCACGACCAAGGTTGCCTTCTGTGTTTTTATTTCTTCACCCTTATCTTCCAATTTTCCCCCTCCTCCGTAACTTCAAGGAGCTCTGATCCCAATGCCTTCGCGGCCATCGGTATCTCCCTCTTTGAGGCGGGATGGGTTCCCTTTACCTCGATTATGTCTCCTTTCTCGGCCTTTCTCAAAGCCTTCCTGAACTCTACAAGCGGTACTGGGCAGGTCTCTCCCATCACATCGATCAGTATCTCGGTCATGGTCTCACCAATCATTGATTATTAGGATATATTATTATAAATAGCTGGTATAAATAATTATATATCATTGGGCTCAAATGACGGTGGGGACGTAGGCGATCCGCATCATTGCCTTTCTGACAATATTAATAAACATAGGACGCTATTCATTTTATGGACCCTCATAGCGATGAAGTCGAGACCATCCCCTTGAACATTAGGTCTTATGTCATATCCAAGACCTATCACTCGGTTTTGGAATACTTTGCCCATTGGGACAGCAAGGCCTATGATACATTTGAAAACGACTACATTTCCCTGATAGACCAGGCAATCGAGATGGAGGAACGTTTCTCTTTTGACATGTTGATGATGGAATTTCTCTCCAAACTGAACAACGGCCATACTTGGTTCTCTGATGGATGGCTGCTGAGAAACTTCAATCAGGCATTGCCGATAGAGTTTGGATACATCTCCGGGAAATGGGTTGTGCTACGGAGCGCTGTGGAGGGCATAAGGCCTGGTTCCATCATCGAGACGATAAACAACCTTCCCTTTGAGGAGTTCTATGATTCAAGACGGGGGAGGGTCTCTGCATCCAGCGAAAGGGGGGCAAGGTCAAGATTCCCATCGCTTTACTATCTCCTTCCAAGAAGATGTGTCCTCAATGTGGACATGTGCGAATACGAGGTCTCAAGGGAAAGGGCAAGCTACTTCGTATCCAAACCCATTGAGGGATACTGGCTTGAGAAGGACAGGACCGCGCTTATAAGGATCCGTCAGTTCTCGAAAAGCACCGAGGAGGATGCCATACGCTATGTGAGGGAGTTCTTCGGCGCCAAACGCCTGATAATCGATGTGAGGGGAAACAAGGGGGGTATGACGCCTGTCGACCTTGTGCGACACCTGATGGACAGGCCTTTTGTCTTCTGGAGGGAGTCGACGCCTGCCAACTTCGGCCTGTTCAGGTATTATGGGGACTTTGTGAGGGCGAACAGGAAGACATTGTCCGAATCAATGCTTGAGAGGCTTTCCATGGCGGAGATATTTTCCAGCACAGAGCTTTCTTGGGCGCCCGAAGAGACGTTGCCGAAAAAGGATGTCTACTCTGGCGACATCTACATCCTGACCGACAGGTATTGCAGGTCTGCGGGAGAGGACTTCATACTGCCTTTCAAGGAGAGCGGAAGGGGAATAATAGTAGGTGAGGCCACGATGGGCAGTTCTGGGCAACCATACAACTATAACTTCGACAACGGCATGCAGCTGTTCATAGGCACGAAGAGGGTATCATTTCCAGACGGATCAAGGTTCGAGGGTGTCGGCATTCATCCGGATGCGGCCGTCAAGACCACCATCGAGGACATATCCAACGGTGTTGATCCTGTGATGGAGTACTGCCTCTCACAGGTCTGAGGACAGCATCGATCACCTTTTGATGTCATTCTTCGTTCAACATTTCTTCGAATTCGAGCGCGAACTCCCTGATCCGTTCCCAGTCGCGAAAATCGTATTTTTTTCCATCTTCATAGGTCTGTCCGCTGTTCTTCGACATGCTCTTCACGATCTTCTTGTTCAGGAACCCCAGTCTTGAGTCCTTTGTAAAGTCGTACATGGGCCCGAAGGCATCGTATAGCTCTGCCTCGATACCGTATTTCCCCGTTATCTTTGTGATATAGTCGTCAATCGCCTTGTCATGGTCCTCTTCCGCCAACCCGCAACTCACGAACATTGCAAACGGTGCCCCCTCTCTGAATCTGCCGCAGTTGTCCTTGAGGAAGTTCTCTGCCTCCTTTGTCCACTTGCCTATCTTGATGCCGGAGCCTACGATATATCCATCATATTCCCCTATGCCCATTTCAGGTTTCTTCCTGGCCTTCAGGTCCATCAGTTCCGGCAAGGCGCCCTTATCCTCCAAGACCTTCACGATCTCGGATGCTATCTCCTCTGTGCTGCCATACCTCGAACCGAAGGCGATTAGGATCTTCTTTGCCATCCACATCACCAGATCAAGTATCTATAGGATAACTCTATTGTTCTCTCATGCAGAATGGTAGACTTCCCTTTGTAGAATGATTTTGAATGCATGCATCACAGTTTCCAAAGTTTTCGCAGTCCTGTTTCTTGCATGTGCAGTAGTCTAGTCCATTTTTCAACATGCAATCAGATGGGATGACATTTTTATAATACTTTTCCATGTGCACGGAAATAACACCATGATTTTGAGTGGACGATCGCATATATTGCCGTGGGAGGCCATCGGAGCGGCCGATATGTTTTATAAGGGATAGCTAAAAGAATGATATCCTTAATGGGAGTTGGGCGCATGAACTCAGATAAGATTGGCCAAAGAATCCGCAAATACATGGAAATGAGGGGAATGAGCATAGGGGAGCTTTCAGAGCAGACGGGGCTTGAAGTTGAGTTCCTCGCATCCATGCAAAACGATGACGTTTATCCTTCACTGGGTCCGCTGTTAAAGGTGGCGAGGGCCCTCGGCGTAAGATTGGGCACATTCCTTGATGACCAGATAAGCAAGGACCCGCTGGTCATCAGGAACGACGAACGCCGAGAGGAGATCATAACACACGGGGGCGCGGACATGCCCGCGTCAATGAAGTTCCATTCCCTTGGCAGGGGAAAGGTGGACAGGCACATGGAACCGTTCTTCATAGAGCTCTGCCCGGAGTCCTCAGAGGACCTCAAGCTTTCCTCCCACGAGGGCGAGGAGTTCATCATGGTGACATCTGGCAGGTTGCTGGTGACATATGGGAAAGAGAGGCACATCCTTGAGCCCGGAGACAGCATCTATTACAACTCTGTCGTTCCGCACAATGTGAGCTGTTACGGGGACGGGGCGGCCAACATAGTCGCGGTTCTCTACTTTCCATAGGGTGGTCTGATGGATAAACTTAGGGAGGCCACTCTTGGGCAGGTCCTGGACGGGATAATCGCCAAGTATCCGGACACCGAGGCCGTCGTGTATGTCGACAGGGGCTACAGGCTCACGTACAGGGAGTTTGGAAATGTCGTGGACGACCTTGCAAAGGGCCTCATGGCCATGGGTGTCAAAAAAGGGGAGAAGGTCGCCATATGGTCGACGAACATACCTTACTGGGTGGCATTGCAGTTCGCCACCGCGAAGATAGGCGCCATCCTACTTACCGTCAACACCCATTACAAGAAGTTCGAGTTCTCATACCTCATGGAACAGTCCGAGGCGGAAAATCTATTCATCATAGACGGTTTTCGCGATACTGACTATATCTCCATCCTATATGACCTTGTGCCGGAACTGAAGACTCAGCAAAGGGGTTACCTGCGAAGCGAGAAATTCCCGCATCTCAAGCGCGTCTTCTTCCTGGGACAGGAAAAGCACAGG
Organism: Halobacteria archaeon; assembly: GCA_036733165.1. Classification (GTDB taxonomy): domain Archaea; phylum Methanobacteriota_B; class Thermococci; order Methanofastidiosales; family NM3; genus JAFGGT01. Next base: position 18,311 of record DAINBB010000021.1, read on the forward strand.
GGCATGTATACGATTCCCGAGTTATTCTCCATGAGCGTCATGGTCGGAGAGGGGGAATACACAGAAAGGCAGGAATCGCTGGACCCCCATGATGTGATCAACATGCAGTACACTTCGGGGACCACTGGATTCCCAAAGGGCGTGATGCTGACACATTACAACATAGGGAACAACGGATTTTGGATAGGCGAGAGACAGCTTTTCAGCGAAAAGGACAGGGTCTGCCTTCCAGTGCCCCTGTTCCACTGTTTCGGCTGCGTCCTTGGTGTACTTGCCGCCATAAGCCACGGCACCACCATGGTTATACTGGAATCCTTCGACCCCGTCCTTGTCATGTCTGCCGTCGAACAGGAGCGGTGCACGGCCCTCTACGGGGTGCCGACCATGTTTATATCCATCCTTGAGCACAAGCTTTTCGACAAGTTCGACTACAGAAGCCTCAGGACGGGCATCATGGCGGGTTCGCCATGTCCCATCGAGGTGATGAAGCAGGTCATGGACAAGATGTACATGAAGGACATCACGATATGCTACGGCCTCACCGAGGGGTCGCCGGTGACCAATCAGACAAGTGTCGACGACGATGTCCATTACAGGGTGGAGACCGTCGGCAGGCCACTGCCGTGCATAGAGGTCAGGGTCGTGGACCCGGAGACCTCCAGCGCCCCGCCTCCCGGCCTGCCGGGCGAGGTGGTATGCAGGGGATACAACGTCATGAAGGGATACTACAACATGCCGGAAGAGACCGAGATGGCAATAGACAGGGACGGATGGCTCCACACGGGGGACCTTGGGATCATCGACGAGAAAGGTTACCTGAGGATAACGGGCAGGCTCAAGGACATGATAATCAGGGGCGGCGAGAACATATACCCGAGGGAGATCGAGGAGTTCCTCTACACGATGTCCGGGATATCCGATGTTCAGGTGGTCGGCGTCCCAAGCGACAAGTACGGTGAGGAGGTCGGCGCCTTCATAATACCCAAGGACGGACAGAACATCACGGAGGAGGATGTCAGGGACTTCTGCAGGGGACAGATAAGCCGTTTCAAGATACCGAAGTATGTGTTTGTCATTGATTCATACCCCATGACGGCAAGCGGAAAGATCCAAAAGTACAAGCTTTCGGAACTGTCAACAGAATTGCTGAGGAAGAGGGGTCTGTAGGTCCATCACCCATCTTCCTTGTCCTCCAGGGGCAAGAGGCCCCTTTGCCTTGTTTCTATCTCCACGCTACGCCCGTATCTTGCCCTTATTAGTGCCTGCACTCCCTCCAGTTCGTCCTCGTCCATGGTGTAAACCAGTATGGCATCAGCCCCGTATCGCCTGTCACGGGGGGCGTACCCTTCCCCTGACAGTAGATTCTCCAGCTGTGCCATGGTGTCGTGCTGCCCTCTGATGCTTATCTCTGCGACAGAGCGGAGCCTTGCCTTTCCAGCATCGGCGATCGCCCCCCTCACGGCGGAGGTATAGGCCCTGATAAGTCCCCCGATGCCGAGATTAGTGCCACCATAGTATCTGGCCACAGATACCGCCACGTCCGTAAGCAGCTCCTTTTCAAGAAGGCCTATTATCGGCTGCCCTGCCGAACCGGCGGGTTCGCCTCCGTCAGAGCTTCCATAGACCAACCCTTCGGGACCTATCCTGTATGCGGTCACGTGATGGTCTGCCTTCGCATCGAGGACTGCGGCGGAATTGAAGAACGATGCCGCCTCTTCGCGGCTTGCGGCCCTCGAGACGTTACAAACGAACCTCGAGCCCTTCACCACTATCTCGCCACTGCCCCTGCGTTTGACCGTATAGATGTCTTTCAATAAGGACAAGTGGAAGACACAATATAAAAAAGAAGTTGTCTGTCCCCTAAAATAGAGATATGGCATTCATATAGTAGCTCCCTTTTGGATGCAACTGGTCTTTGGCGGTCATTTGAAGGCATTGTAAAATAACTTCAGATCCTTTTTTATCTCTTCGGGCAGTTGGCTCTTTTTTATGCCCAGGATGGCGCCTTCGAAGGAATATAATCTGTGTATGCATGCGGAATCGTCAATGGCCTTTATCCTCAGCCATGCGTTCTTGCTCCCCGCTTTCTTCAGCTGCTCAAATGTATATATCCCCACCAGATTCAGCTGTTTCTCTGTGACAGCCCCTATATTTGGCAATTCTGCGAGTTCGCCTATCCAAACCACCCCTTCAGCAATATACCCTCTCCATGACGCAATATAACGCTTTTTATAATGTTTACCGAAACGTTCATGCCCGTTCGTTTTTTCTCTTGCCGTGCGCCCTTGAGAGATGTGCACTAAAGAAAAAAAGGAAAACAGGTGCAAAAAAATGCACCAAACGGATTTAATCTATATAATATACCACATATATCGATGCTGTGACGCTCACGCTTCCGGAGATGACCACTGTGGGTGTGACACTTGACGCATCGTTTTTGAGATCGTATTCCTCTGCGTCATACGATACATAGTAGACTCCGGACTCGCTAACGCTCTTTATTCCTCCAAGGTTCACGCCCAGGCCTTCGCATATGGCCTCCGCCTTTTCCTTTGCAAGTTCGCCTACCTGTTCCAGCGCCAGTATGCGGTACGCCTTCTCGGACTCATCGGAAAGGGAGAATGTAACGCCGTTGATGTCGTTCGCGCCGTTCTCCACCGACACGTCTATTATCTCCCCGGCCATGGAAATGTCCGTGGTCGTGATGGTCAGTGTCTGGCTTGCCCTCCATCCCGTTGTCTCGTATTCGTCATCCCTCCAGCTCCATTGCTCAGATAGGGTGATCGAACTGGTCTCAATATCGTCCTCTGTCAGGCCCAGGTCTTCCAGGGCGTCGACAATATCGTTCATGGCGATGTTGACCGCATCTTGCGCTTCCAATGCCGTTGCCATGGAATGGGACACGCCAAGCGATATTATGGCAATATCAGGGTCTATCTCCATCTCAATGCTGGCATTGACAGATATCGTGTTATCTGTCGCTGAAGACTCTATCGTGATGTTATTATCCTTGAGTCCCACGGCAAGCAATCCTATTGCTACTATGCCTATCACTATCAGGATTGCCAACCCGTTGGACGAGTTCAATGGACAACTCTTATTATCGTCTGTCATTATATCATCTCCGTTCATTGGATTTATACAAATCTGAACATTGGACTATTTATAGCTTTTTTTTAGCTTCAAAATGAATTGAACATAACTATCTCGGTTCCAGGGTGGTTTTGAACTCTTCCTTTATCGATATGGCCGCTTTCCATCTTGGGTCTGTCATTGGGAAGTCTCTCCTGAAATGCGCACCCCTTGATTCTTCCCTGGCAAGGGCAGATGTCGCTATGCATCGTAGAACATGGGCCATGTTCCTTGTCTGGAAGTACTGTTCAAGGTCGCTGAACGGCAGTGAGTTCAATCTTTTCAAGATATCATCCAGCTCCTCGATGGACCCTTTGATGCCGTCACCGTCCCTTACGATGCCCAATCTGTTCCAAGCGAGCTCTCTGAGCGATTCTATGATGTCCTCTCCGTCCGTTCCGAATTCCTTTGGCAGGGATTCGATGAAGTCGTTGGCCTCGGCCTCGACATGGTCGTGTCCCCTCGCGAACTCGGCGGCGCTCTCGCCCGCGATGTCGCCGAACACGAGGGTCTCCACAAGCGCATTGCCTGCCAACCTGTTTGCCCCATGGACGCCCCCTGCGCACTCGCCGCAGGCATAAAGCCCCTCTACCCCCGTGCTGCAGTCGTTGTTTATCTTCACGCCGCCCATGAGAAAATGGCAGGCCGGTCTGACAGGAAGGGATTCCTTTCTCAGATCCGTTCCTTTTTTCTTGAAGAAGTCGAGCTCGGCCTTGTATTTTTCCTCCAAGACAGAGGGAGGGACATCCCTGCAGGACATCAGCGCCCCGCCTTCCACACCCCTTCCATCTGCATCCTCGGAGAATATCGCCTGTGACATCTTGTCCCTTGTGGTCATCTCCATGAGCTCCGGATCATACCGACCTATGAATCTCTCGCCCTTGCTGTTTAGCAGTATGGCGCCGTCAGTGAATATGAATGGCAGGACCAGATAGGAGCTTAGGGCCACAGTGGGAAAGAACTGGACATATTCCATATCCACAAGGGGCGCCCCGGCATCATGTGCAAGGAAGTATCCATCGCCCACGATGCCCTTTGGGTTTGTGGTGCTCCTGTAGAGTTTTCCTCCGCCGCCTGTGGCAAGCACCACCGCCTTGAAGTTTATCTGGATGAACTCATCACCATTATGAGCCACAGCGCTTACCGCCCTGCCTTCATCCTTAAGGATCTTCACGACACCATATCCGATGGCCATGTCTATGTCGCTTTTGCCGACCACACTTGCCAGGGCGGTTGGGATCGCCTTGCCGCAACCTGGCCCAGGAGGGTCTATCTTCACGGTCCTTGCCACGCTGTTGCCACCCGAGAGATCAAGAACCAGTCCTCCGTCTCTCTCCAGGAAGTTTACCCCGATGTCCCTGAGCGACAGAACGGCGTCCCTTGCGTTGTCTGCCAAGGTCCTTGCCAGGAGGGGGTCCGCCACACCTCCCGATCCCTTGATAATGTCATTGTAATACAGGTCCGGCGAGTCTTCCCTGGAGAAGGGGCCGTTCAATATGCCCTCTGATATCAGGCTGCATCCGCTCTTCCCCGGAACGCCCTTGGACACCATCATCACGTTATCGGCCTTTCTCCTTGCCGACAGTGCCGCCCTGAGGCCGGCTATGCCTCCGCCCACGATCAATACATCTGTGAATATGATGCGCATTTTCATCACATGTAAGGTCTTGGCATCTTCAAATAAAAACTTTATAATCACTTCTACTTTGTCCACAGGCATCTTGCGGCCTATGTCAGGACCAAACCTCATCGAACTTTCAATTCCAATGCCCTGTCCTAGAAATCAGGGGACATAGGGGAAAGAGGGGGGCACTGATTTAAATATATCCAAATCTTATAGTAAGGAGGTGTTACATTGAGCGATAAAATTGCTTATTGTGGAATAGACTGTGGTGCGTGTCCCGCCCTCATCGCAACTGTGAACAATGATCTCGTCGCCAAGGAAAAGGTCGCAAATGAATGGTCGTCTGAAGAGTTCCACCTATCCCCCAAGGACGTGAATTGCCTTGGGTGCAGGTCAGATACCCTCATAAGCTTTGCCAAGGCGTGCCCAACCCGCCTATGCGCCATGGAAAGAGAGGTCGAATATTGTGCCTTTTGCAAGGATTACGTTTGTGACAAGCTGGAACCTGTCTTCAAGATGTGTCCCGATGCGAAAGACACGTTGGAAAAAATGAGATGACCTTTGGCACACCCTGCCAAGAACTGATGATGGTCGCTCCTTAAGACGGTCTATTCGTACATGACGTCAGGGTTGGGACCGTACCTTCTTCCCTCGTCTAGGGAGTCAAGGAGTTCCATATCCCCATTGTCTATCTCGAAGTCGAATATCATGGCGTTCTCTGCCATCCTGTCCCGATGGGTGGACTTTGGTATGGTCACGACCTCGTGTTGTATGTCCCAGCGGAGAAGGATCTGGGCTTCCGTTTTCCCATATTTGGCAGCCAGTGTCTTCAGGAGCCCGATATCCTTGAAGTTGCCCTGCATCAGGGGGCTCCATGCTTCGGTCTGTATCCCAAATTCCTTGCATTTCTCCAACAGCGCCCCCTGATATAGTTGTGGATGGAACTCTATCTGATTTACGGCAGGTTCAACGTCAAGCGATGAATACAGCTCCTCCAGATGGCGCGCAAGGAAGTTGCTCACACCTATCGCGCGCGCTTTCCCTTCCATGTATATTTTCTCCATGGCCTTCCAAGTGTCCTTTACCAACCCCCTTCGTGGCCAGTGGACCAGATAGAGGTCCACATATCCTGTGCCCAATCTGGACAGGCTTTTGTCTAGGGCGCTTAATGTGCCTTCGTAACCTTGCTCGCTTACCCAGACCTTTGTTGTTATGAATAGTTCATCCCTTTTCAATCCGCTATCTGCAATGGCCTTTCCGACACCTGTTTCGTTCCTGTAGTAGGATGCGGTGTCTATGCTCCTGTAACCGATTTTCAGGGCGCTCATGACGGAGTGTTCTACCTCTTCCCCATCAGGTATCCTGAAGGTGCCAAATCCCAACATTGGCATCTTGACGCCGTTTTTGAGGGTTGCCACTTCCCCATCTTCAACATCCAATTGACCCATGACACTACAATGTCCCAATCATTAATATAATATGTCGTCTAGGAAATGGTGGTGATAACAATGGAAAAGGAGAGACTAGGGTCCAATCCGTTCGTATTTCCCATGCCTGCGGCGATCGTCGGGGCGAATGTTGATGATAGGCCGAACTTCATGACGATCGCATATTGCGGCGTTGTTAATTCGGGCCCCACAATGGTGGCGATAGGCACGAATCCCTCACATCACACCAGGAAGGGCATAGAGGCTAACGGCACCTTCAGCGTCAACATACCTGATGATGAGCTCGTAGGGAAGACGGACTACATAGGCATCTACTCGGGCAAGGATGTGGACAAGTCGGAGCTTTTCGACGTCTTTTATGGAAAGCTGGGAAACGCGCCGCTGGTAGGGGAATGCCCCATAAATCTCGAGTGCAAGGTAGTGAAATCCCTTGAACTCGGGGGAATGGACGTCATCTACATCGGAGAGGTGGTCGAGACATACTGTCGGAAGGACGTGATGACCAACGGGCTGCCTGATATCGGCAAGATAAGGCCGCTGATCTACGCTCCCGGTTCAAGACAATACTGGACGATTGGCAAGAAATTGGCAGACGCTTGGAATGTGGGCAAGGAGATTTGATAGTTCAAAAAGATTAATAAGTTGATATAATCAATTAGCATGATGAACAACCTCTTGATAGATGACATGGCGAAGGATCCGCAGTCACGGTCACTAGGACGCATCATCTCGGCAATATGCAGGTACAGCAGGCTGTACCTGACATCAGAGCTAAGGGATCATGACCTGATGGTCATACCCCTCTACATCCTTCATAGTCTCTCCAACGATTCTTGGGTCAAGCAGGAGGACCTCATCCTTCAGCACGGCGTTGACAAGGCGGTGATGACCAGGGCCCTTGCTAAACTTCAAAGAAAGAAGTATATCGAAAAGATACAGGACCCAGGGGATCGCAGGGCCTTTCTTGTGAGACTGACAGACCGAGGTTTCAACCTGAAGGTGCAGACAAGGGACATACTTCAGGTGTTCAATGAACAGATCCTAAGAGACTTCAACGAGGATGAGACCAAGATGCTGTTCGACTTCCTTGACAGATTGCTTATCAACTCTATCAGGTCTCTTGAGGAAAGGGGATGAAGAAGGACACAAGCGGCGTGAAACTACTGAGGGGCGACCCTAAGAAGGCAGTGCTGAAACTGTCCATCCCCATGATAGTGGCCATGTCAGTCCAGACCATATACAATTTTGTCGATGCCATCTGGGTATCGGGCCTTGGACCTGATGCGCTTTCTGCCGTTGGCTTCTTCCTTCCGTTCTTCTATGCCTTGATGGCCCTTTCCAACGGGATAGGCATGGGTGGCAGCGCCGCCCTGTCAAGAAGGATAGGCGCGAACGACCCCAAGGGCGCGGACAGCGTGGCGAATCATTCCATGGTGCTATGCGTAATAGCGGCGGCGGCGTTCTCGCTTCCGACGACGCTTCTTGCGGAACAGATATTCAGATTCCTCGGCGCTGGCGATGTCACGCCCCTTGTGGTATCGTACTCAAGGGTGCTTTTTGGCGGGTCCATCATAATGTTCTTCACGAACGTTGCGAACTCTCTGCTTAGGGGCGAGGGCGATACGAAGAGGGCCATGTATGCAATGGTGCTTGGCTCCGTCCTTAACATATTTCTCGACCCTGTCTTCATATATACCCTGGACATGGGCGTTGCAGGCGCGGCATGGGCCACTCTGATATCGATGGCGGTCTCGGCCGTCATACTTTTCTATTGGCTGATGGTCAAGAAGGATTCCTACGTGTCCATAAGGATGCGCGAGTTCAAGCACGACATGGCCATATCCAGGGACATACTCAGGGTGGGCCTGCCCTTCGCCATGCAGCAGATGTCGATGTCCATCATGGTGTTCATGCTCAACGGCATCGTGGTGAGCGTGGGTGGCACGGATGGCATAGCGGTGTACGGAACTGGGTGGAGGGTGGCCACACTGGCCACGTTGCCGAGCATAGGGATGGCATCGGCGGTGACCGCCGTGACGGGCGCCGCATATGGGATGCGCTCGTACGAAAAGATAAGGGTTGCCCATTTATATGCGGTCAAGATGGGCGTATTGATGGAGGTCTGCATCGCGGCCTTCACGTTCCTGTTGGCGCCGCAGATAACCGCCCTTTTCACACAGGCCGAGAGCAGTGCCAGGATATCGGGCGAGCTCATCAACATGTTGCGCATCATGTGCCTTTATTATGTGGCCATACCTTTCGGCATGTTGTCATCCTCAACGTTCCAAGGCATGGGCAAGGGAATCAACTCTCTTTTCGTCACGATATGGCGGACCCTTGTCCTTACATGCATTTTTTCCTATGTGTTTGCCATAACGATGGGCATGGGTCTCGGGGGCGTATGGTATGGAAATGTTGTGGGCAATGCAGTTGGCGCCATGACGGCCTTCACGTGGATAAAGATAACGATAAGGAACTGGGGAGAAAAGCTCAAGGACCCCCTTCTCTCGACCGGCCCTTCCCAGATGTGATATCAATAACCGGACAAGCTCGCCAGCGCAAAGAATAAAATGCTGTCCCCAGATACACCTATGGTAATGATCATGCAATACAGGACTGTCCCTAAGAACGGAGATAAGCTTTCTGTGCTGGGTTTCGGGTGTATGAGGCTTCCCGAGAGGAACGGACGGATAGATCCAAAGGCCGCCGCTGAACAGATCCATCACGCCATTGACAACGGTGTGAACTTCATCGACACCGCCATGCCATATCATTATGGGGCCAGTGAACCTTTCATTGGCAAGATATTGGAGGGTGAGTACAGGGAAAGTGTAAAGCTCTGCACCAAGCTTCCACCATGGTCTGTGAAGAAAAGGGACGACATGGACGACCTGCTGAACAGCCAGCTGATGCGATTGAGGACCGACCACCTTGATTACTATCTGGTCCACAATCTCAACAATGATAATTGGTCCAGAATGATGGACCTGGACATTTTGGACTTCCTGGATTCCATAAAACAGGATGGAAGGGCGACAAATGTGGGTTTCTCCTTCCATGGGGACATAAAACTGTTCAAACAGATAGTTGACGCATACGACTGGACCGCATGCCTTGTGATGTACAACTACATGGACACCCAGAACCAGGCGGGCAGCGAGGGGGTAAGATACGCGAGTGACAGGGATATCGCCGTTTTCGTGATGGAACCCCTCCGGGGCGGAAATCTCGCAGGCAGGGTGCCGGACAAGGTGAGGGCCATATGGGACTCGGCCGAGGTCAAACGTTCCCCCGCAGAATGGGCCTTTCGCTGGGTATGGGACCATCCCGAGGTCACTATGCTGCTGTCCGGCATGAACAGGATGGAACATGTAAAGGAGAACATAAGGATCGCGAACGATGTCCTGCCAAACAGCCTTAGCCAAGGCGAGAGGGACCTGATATCCAGGGCGAGGGAACAGTATTTTTCCCTGACGAAGATCGGATGCACAGGTTGCGGTTATTGCATGCCCTGCAAGTTCGGCGTGAACATACCTGCATGCTTTGAGACATACAACAGCAAATACCTTTTTGGCGACGGCAGGGCGAGAATGAACTATGCCCTCCGCGTCGGGGGAATGATGAGTGGGAGGGCCACCGCCTCCATGTGCACGAACTGCGGCAAGTGCATGACCCATTGCCCGCAACATCTTCAGATACCGGACCTTCTCAAGGATGTGAGGGACGAGTTCGAGGGACGAACGTTCGGGCCGTTCGTCTGGTCTGCCAGCAGATACCTTGCGCTCACCAGGTGGAGGAACATAAGGAGAGCAAGACGCTCTGCGGAGAACTTCATGCGGGGTGATGCTCAATGAAGGTCCTCTACTACGATTGCTTCTCAGGGATAAGCGGGGACATGAACATCGGTGCCATGATAGACCTTGGGTTGGACCGGGACATCCTCCTTGCGAATCTTTCAAGACTCGAGATCGAAGAGGAATACGAAATAGAGGTAAGAAAAGAGGGCCGGAACGGCATCACCGGAACCAGATTCGATGTCAGGCTCAGTGACAATCCAGACCATCACAGGTGCCTGGGCGATGTCGAGGACCTTATCAGATCGGCCAAGTACAGCGACTATGTAGAGGCCACAAGCCTTAACATCTTCAGGAGGATCGCCGATGCCGAGTCCAAAGTACATGGCGTGCCGCTGGAGGAGGTCCATTTCCACGAGGTCGGGGCAACGGACTCGATAATCGACATCGTCGGTTCTGCCATATGCTTGGAGATGCTAGATGTCCATAAGATCGTATCATCCCCCGTGGAGCTTGGCGGCGGTTTTGTTGACTGCCAGCACGGGAGGCTCCCCGTGCCCGCCCCTGCGACATGCGAGATACTCAGGGGCCTGCCAGTCACGAGGGGGGCGGTGGAACACGAGGCGACCACGCCCACCGGGGCCGCCATACTGGCCGAGACGGCTGACGAGTTCACGAGCAGCGCAGGGTTCACGATGGACGCCGTGGGTTACGGCGTCGGCAGACGAGACGGGAGGATACCTAATCTTCTGCGCCTCGTCCTGGGGGATGTCGAACCTGGGGAGATGGATTCCGCCCTGCTCTTGGAATGCAACATCGACGACATGAACCCGGAGCTCTATGGGAATCTGATGGAGGAGCTTTTCGAGGCAGGTGCTTCCGACGTGTTCTAT
>DAINBB010000022.1:0-28897 GCA_036733165.1 Halobacteria archaeon
CCTGTAGAGGGCCGCGGCTATGCCATACGCCGCGAACATTCCGGCAGCTATGTCGGTGATCGCAAGCCCCACCTTCACCGGTGGACCATCCTTTTCGCCGGTAATACTCATAATGCCGCTCATTCCCTGTATGACCTGGTCATACCCCGGCCTCTTCTTATATGGGCCGTCCTGTCCAAACCCCGAGATCGAGGCGTAGACTATCTTGGGATTTATCTTCTTTACCTGGTCATAGTCTATCCCCAGCCTGGTGGCGACACCGGGCCTGAAGTTCTCAACCACTATGTCGGCATTCCTGACAAGATTGTTTAGGATCTCTTTTCCCTTCTCGCTCTTCAGATTAAGTGTCATGCTCTTCTTGTTCCTATTGACACTCAGAAAGTAAGAAGATACGCCGTTCACAAAAGGGGGGCCCCATGCGCGGGAATTGTCCCCTATGCCTGGCACTTCTATCTTTATGACATCGGCACCTTGGTCAGCCAACATCGTTGTGCAGAAAGGACCTGAGAGTGCCTGTGTTAGGTCGATGACCTTGATTCCTTCTAGTACGCTCATCACGACACCTTGCACAAATGTAGTGATGCCAAATATAAAATTTATGCAAACAAATCATGAATTGTAACAAAACATTTTAAAATAGATTGCTCAATTGGACTTGGGGGCTCGTGGATTAGTCTGGAATATCGCTGCCTTCGCAAGGCAGAGACCTCGGGTTCAAATCCCGACGAGTCCACCATAATTTTTTAATAAAGTACTGGCCGATATTGGTGCCGAATATAGAGTTGATAAGAAGAAATGATGGGATGTCCTTTTCAGACATCCACTTCAAGCCCAAGTTTTTTCTCAAATTCCTTGTACCTGTTCCTGACGGTGACCTCAGTGACCTTCGCCACTTCGGCAACCTCCTTTTGGGTCCTGCGTTCGCCTTCCTGGATGCTGGCTATGTACAGGGCAGCGGCCGATGTGCCCATAGGTCCCTTTCCGGACGTCAGTCCCGCCTTGAAGGCCTGCTGAAGGATCTCTACCGCCCTTCTCTGGACCTTTGGCGAGAGGCCAAGCTTTGATGAGAATCTTGGAATGTAACTGATCGGATTCGTGGGTGCGAGCTCCAACTGCAACTGGAACGATATGAAACGGTAGCTTCTGCCGATCTCCTTTCTGGAGACGTGGGAAACCTCCTCGATCTCGTTCAACGTCCTTGGGATTCCCGCCTTCCTGCAGGCGGCGTATACGGCCGCTGCGGTCACGCTCTCGATGGACCTTCCCCTGATGAGTCCCGCGTCAAGGGCGTTCCTGTATATGACGGCGGCATCCTCCTTTATCGTGTTCGGCAGCCTAAGGTTGGAACAGAGACGATTCAGCTCGACGAGGGCGAAGGACAGGTTCCTTTCCGCCGCGTCATTGACCCTTATCCTCTTTTGCCACTTCCTCAATCTGTAGATCTGGGACCTGCTCCCAGAACTGATGTCCTTCCCATATATGTCCCTGTCCCTCCAGTCTATCATGGTGGAAAGACCCTTGTCATGTATGGTAAAGGTAGACGGAGCGCCCGTTCTGGCCCTGTTGTTCTTTTGATCGAGGTCAAAGGCCCTCCATTCGGGCCCCCTGTCGACAATATCCTTCTTTATCACCAGACCGCAATCAAGGCATACAGTCTCAGCCCGATTGAAGTCCTTGATGAGCCTAGTACTGCCACAGTCCGGACATCTGGCATTATACTTGGTATCCTTTGCTTCAGTCTCAGCCATGTCATTACCTCTCTACAGGAAATGGTATCCTACTTTTTTAGAAAATTCCTGATAGAAATGTTTATATAGGAATAGACTGTCTATTTAAAAATCTTTCGGTAAATTATTTATTATTATACATCTCCCTGTATACTAATTCATGCCATTAAGAATAATAGTGGTCTAATAATAAGATTTATATTATGCAATTGATTATGAAAGAGCTATGCGGCTATAGTCTAGTGGTAGGACGGAGGCTTCCCAAGCCTTTAGCGCGGGTTCGAATCCCGCTAGCCGCACCTCAAAAAAATGGAAGTTATTTTATTTTAAAAGAATCTTCGATGTAGTAAAAATGTTCTCCAGAAATTTTGATTCTAACTACATCTCTATAAAATCTTAAAAAGTTTTCAACATTATCTCTTGAATAATGGACTCCATGCAAGTCGTTGGAAAGCCCATAGATGATGGAAATAATAAAAAAAGGAAATCAAACTCTTTCATATGTTAAAAGGAAAAATACAGAAAAATTAATAATTTATTATATCAATTATTATTCATAAACTGATATAGTGAACATGATGGAAACCAAAATGACTCTTTCCTTACAAACGGATTCAGATGGTTTTATCACTCAAGAATGTCCTGAATGCAGAAGAAAATTCAAAATACAATACACTGAACCTAAAAAAGGAGAAATGTTAAAATCATTATCTTATTGTCCTTATTGTGGATATAACGGAAAAGATTGTTTTTGGACCAGAGAACAAGTAGAATATATTGAAAAAATGACTATGAATAGAATAGTAGGCCCTATGCTAGACAGGTTTGGCAGACAATTAGAACATATGTCCAATAGTTTTATGAAAATAGAAACTTCAACTAGATATCAAAAACATGCAATAGCTCCAAAAGAGATTGAAGGATTAAGGAAATTTAACTTTAAATGTTGTATAGAACCAATAAAAATACTTGAAAATTGGGACTCCAATTTATACTGCATCATCTGTGGGAAGAGGGTCGAATTTAATGGTTGGAAATGAATCGAACAAATTGGCTTCTAGTCATGTTATTTCATACGAGCAATTTGAAGCATCCTATAAACGGTATAGAGACTTTCTTGATAATGTACTTTCTGCCAATCATAAGGACTTTGGACAGCATTTAAGAATTTTTTTGATATTTTTTGAGAACGATATAATATTTAGGCCTATTGCCCAACAAATAAAGTCCCATCCAAATGTTAATATAGATTTATGGTGGCAAACAGCTCAAAAATCCACAAGCTCCTTTGTAGGAAGTGGGGATTTTGTTTTACCCGACGATGAAAATGAGAGATTGTCTTTATTATATCAACTCTGTATGGCCATAAATACTGGTAAGATTCAATTGAACTCAATTGCAATGACTCTTTTTTATGGGAGAGGGTATGATGAGTGGGTAGACAAGTTTAATAATCATATTCTCAAACCAATGCTAAAATTATTAGATTATAAAATAGATGAAATTGAAAAAATACTAAGAAAGGAACATAAAAGAAAAGAAGAAATTAATGAGCAACAATATAGACGATACATCAATCAATCCATTTATATTTATGGAAATAGCTATGGCAATGTCGCAACAGGAAATGCAGTAGTAGTTGATAACCACATAATTATAAATAGCGATGAGGATTTGATAAATGCCTTAAGAATACTTAAATCATATGTTGAAAAAGAAGAATCCAATCCTTGTAATATTACAGAAGCTAATACTCTAATTGATGATTTAATTAAATTAACGATAAAAAATGGAAACAAAGTCGAATCTGCTGAAAAAGTAGATAAATTAATAAAAATCTGCCCTTGGATAAAAGTTAATTTGGCTCAGATCTCTAGGGGTGCTTTAGGAAGCATTGTGGCAGAAGGAGTTATTCAAGGAATTCGCTTTATAATCTTTGGTGCTTAGTTGTCTATATTCAATAGATTGAAATATGCAATTGGCATGTATATTCAATAAGTTCATAAAATAACAAGTTCGAATCCCGCTAGCCGCACCATTTTTTATCTACGATAATTTGGATTTTGGCAATCTCTGAAATAACTATGATTTTCAATGATAGAGAGACAATGTATCCAAGAATACGAAATCACAGAGCTATGGAAATATGAGAGCGAGAGATAATATATAATGGGGGTTAATGCCAACATAGGAAGTATGGGGCTACAAACCTATCTTGGCGATCCAATGTCAATATCCCATTCATTCCGAATTTGAGAGGTATTGGCAGTATAACCCTATGTTCTTTATCCTTTTCACAAAGTTTTCCACAGACTTCTCGACATAGAGATTGGCGCCCAGCGTATAACTCTTCTCGATGTCCTTTATATCAGATGATGTAGTCAGCATTACAACCGGAATGTTCTTCGTTTCGCTGTTCTTCTTGATCCATTCCAAGACCTCAAGACCATTCAGTTTTGGCAATTTGATGTCCAGCAATATGAGGCCCAGATTCGAATTGATCTTGTTTTCGTATTTGCCAGTACCCTGAAGATATTCCAAAGCCTCATTTCCATCCTCCACCCAATCAATGTTATTCGTGACGCCGGATTTTTTTAGTTCCCTCATGATCAGATGTGCATGATCGGGGTCATCCTCTACCAATAATATATTAAATGCGTTAGATTTCACTCAGATCAGCCTCCATATATGGAATTGTGAAGTAGAAGGTGCTTCCATGTCCCTTACTACTCTCAACCCAAATCTTTCCTCCGTAATGTTCAATGATCTTCTTTACAAATGCAAGGCCTACGCCGTTGCCTTTGGAATCTATGTCTCTTACTCTTTCAAATACTTTAAAAATTTTGTCGATATTTTCGGATTCTATGCCTATTCCATTGTCCCTTACATGGAAAATGACGCAATTATCCTGTCTTTCATACCCTACCTCTATTGAGGGTTCTCTCTGGTCTCCCATGAATATGACGGCGTTTTTTATTATGTTGTAAAATACCTCATTGAGGGCAGGTCTATCGTATACGACCGGAGGAAGCGACTTGTCAATAGCTATGTTCCAGTTGCTTATACCCTCTTCCTTGGAGATGTCATCAATGATCTTGCTTACCATCGTAAGGGATTCTATCTGCTCCTTTGGGGACTTTATCCTTCCTGCCCGCGATAGTTTCAAAAGGTCGTTGATAAGGGATTCCATCTTCTTCACATTTGCATCGATACGCTCAAGATAGTATCGTCCGTCCTTATCTAGAAGATCTTCGTAATCCTCCATGAGTATCTGTGTCATTCCCTGTATCGCCGTGAGGGGGGATCTCAGATCGTGGGAAATGGTATAGATGAAATTTTCGAGATCATCATTTTCCATTTCGGATCTTTCGCTGTTCGTATTTTTGTCATTGTCATTCAATATTCTGCACCTCAATGAAAGGAAACATGGAAATATAAAACATCTAATTATATATTATTTTCGGTAATTGAAGTATTAGTAGAATAATAAGTAAAATGTTTATTTACATTATAAATAGGTTCTTTATATTTACAGAAAGCTTTATAAAATCAAAATAGCAGTTGAACTTTATCTGGGACCGTAGGGTAGCTTGGCCCATCCTTCTGGCTTTGGGAGCCAGTGACCTGCGTTCAAATCGCGGCGGTCCCACCTGTCACTGAACTGAAACAACTCTTTTTTTAGCATATAATATAATGATGTCGTTAACATGATAGGGCCCAATGGATGGGCGATCACTGCAAAATCCATAAAGGGAGAGGGATCCGAACTGGTGATTACATTTTAATAACCAGCCCGCCATAAAGGAATTCATGATGGGCGTTGGCAAGAAAATCAAATCTTTTAGGGACATATTAGGCTGGCTGAACACAGAGAAAGGGGATATAGAGGAGTTTCTTGGCAATGTGATATACCTTGAATTCTGGGACCATACCAATCTTAGCAGCATCATGGCGTTATCGTTCACAAAAAGGCTATGGGAAAAATATGCTGAGCACGGGTTGCAGGTCATCGGAGTTCACAGTCCTGAATACGAGTTCGAGAGATATATGGGAAATCTCGAAGAGGCCGTTGAAAGGTATAATATAGAATATCCTGTGGCGCAGGACAACAACAACAGCACATGGCTGCTCTATGGGAATCGGTATGTGCCAAGGCAGTTCGTCGTGGACAAAGAGGGCGTGATACTGCATGAGAACATCGGCCAGGGCAATGAGGCTAATCTCGAGAAGACCATACGCGACGCCCTTGGCAAGGATGACGAAGAGTATGGACGACCACTGTGGGAAAAGGGAAAAAGGGAACCCATCCTCCTCGATGTCAGCCCGGAGACCTATCTCGGTTCAAAGGACATCATGTCCGTAAAGAAGTATCCCTCGTACCAGTTGGCCAACGAGGTCGTATACAACGACCCTGGCGAACATGAAATGAACAAGGTATACCTAAACGGCAGGTGGAAACAGTTCGATGAGTTCATAGAGAACGATGGGAACTCTGAGGAGTATCTGCTTTATAGATTCTACGCCCGGAATGTGTTTGTCGTGGCCTCAAGCTACAAGGACAACGCAAGATTCGATGTCTATTTGAACGGCGGCCTGGTGGCAAGGAATTTCGGTGGAAAAGACATTCTTTGGGACGGCGATGGAACATCGTATGTACAAGTGGATTTTTCCGGCCTTTATGGGTTGATAGGGGGCAGTGAGTTCATCGAAGGGGAGCTGAAGATCGTCCCTAAGGATGTGGGGCTTCAATTGTATGTCATATCCTTCACATGATGCGGATATGGGTGGCGTATAAAGATAGAATGTGGTATGACAGCGCCCTATTTTCTAGGAAAGTTCAGAAATGTATACAAAATCACTGTTAACATATGTTCTTTATTACATGCTTTCGACTGAGAAAAGTTTATATTTTACATGCGTACTATCTAACTAAGGTATTTGTGGACTGATGTTTTATGAAAACCTATGAAAACATATTGGAACTGAAAAATCACCTGAACAACAAGACCCAGTTTCTCATATTGGTCTACATAATACTGTTCTCGCCAGTAAGGCTCAAGGACCTTGCAGATTTCCTAAAATCCAACTTTGGGCTTACAAAGGGCGCAATATACCAGAATCTCAACTTCCTCCTGGAGAACGGATTCATCAGGAGGCTTTCAGACATAGAGGCGCTTAAGTACCGCTCTGAGAACAGGAGGATAATCCCTTCCATCTTTGAGAACACCACGAACATAGAGAACATTGAACCGTTCGAGATGGACAATCTGAAGAAAGAGGAAAATGTCAAGAGGATAATGGAGATGGCGCTTATCTCCCTGACCAAGGAGGATGCCCTGACCATGTGCTGGAACTCGCTATGGTTCCTGGCCGCAATGAAGGACAAGGTGGAAGAGAACAAGGATATGGAAATGGTAGTAAATTTCTTTAGGAACCTCAGAAGAGACATTATCAACGATAAAATAGAGTTCGAATAAGAAAATTATTAAAGTTATTAATTCAATAGGTGAAACAATGGCAGATAAGAGTCCAACTGGATTGATTGATGAATTGCATGACTTCTTCAATGATAAATCTAGCTACATCCCGAGATTATGCTTCCCAGAGACCAATCAGGAAGTTGGAGAAAGCACATATTTCATTATCGCCCTTTTCAAAAACATGCCGGACAATATAATTAGGGACATGACCGGCATCGGCTTTACCATCACATCCTATCAGATGGAAAAGGTCGGAGAGGAGTTCCTTGCCTACATAATCGCGAGAAGTGAAGATAAGGAAAAAGAGATTGGGGAATTGGAATCGTTGTTTTCAAATGACAGTGATGTCATCAATAAAAGGATCAGGAAGATATCGGCCCTGGAGAAAAATCCTTTCACATATCCTGTCAAACCTTATTCAGGCGTGAAGAGGTCCCTTCTTCTCGATCACGACCTGTTCCATGCACTATTCAGGACGATCACGTCAAGCCTTGGCAGCGGCGGCGACTACCTCATGTACATGTCGGGCATAAGTGTCGCAGACCACATATGGAACAAATACGACCTAGGCCAGTATGAGGAATTGGACGACCAGTTCCTCGTCCTTGAGGACCTGCTTAGGACAGTGGGATTCGGGATGGTGACGTTCGAGGACATAGATCCCCTCAGGAGCGAGGGCAAGATCGTGATAAAAAATTCCTTGGAAGAGTCCCTAAGCGAATCGTGTCCCCTCTTAAGGGGATTGCTCACAGAGATTCTGAGAAGGATCTTCGAGGATTCCAGCATAGAGGTCGTGGAGACCTCCTGTGTGAACAGGGGCGATGATGTCTGCGTGTTTGAACTCACCAGGGTCAGGAAGCTTTAAGAAAACTTCGTTTTCCATCCCTGATCGAAACTTGACATCTCTTTTTTGCCAAGGAATGTCGATTACGAAAATTATAAATAGTCACAATCATCCCTCAAGATATGGTATTTTTGGATAATTATTCCCACATAAGGGAAATGATAGAGAAAGAGATGGAACTCTACCTTTCCAACAAAATCCATAATAATAACAAACCCATTCTCGATGAATTTTATCAGCTTATACGTGATCATGTGTTCTCCGGCGGAAAGAGGCTCAGGCCGCTTTGCATGGTGATGGGGTACAGGGGTTATGTCGATGATTACAAGATAATAGGGCCGTCCATCTCCCCTGAGCTCGTTCATTCCTCGTCGCTCATACTCGATGACGCCATGGACGAGGATGTCATGAGGCATGGCAAGCCGACGTTCAACGCAATATATGCGGACAAGTTCCTCGACTCGCTCGGATTCAACTTCAACAAATACTCACTGGGCAGGTACTGGATAGAGAGAGACGCCTTAAAAGACCTGTTCTATGTACAAAGGGCGGTCTCAAGATACAGCTATGCCCTCTCGGTGCTTGGCTCGAACGTTATGTACTCGATGTCGATGGAAGTGCTCGGAAAGAGCGAGTTCGACAATGCCAAGATAGTTAGGGCGCTGGACCTGCAAAGAAAGATGTACCAGACCCTCAATGAAGGCCAGTTGATGGACATCCTATACGAGTCCATGCATTCAAACGAGGAGGAGTACCTGGCAATGATACACAGGAAGACGGGAATACTTTTCACATACCCAATAAGGATAGGGCTCGTCTTCGCTGGCAGGGAGGATGAGAGGATCATGGACGGTTATGCCAATGCCATATCCACCGCATTCCAGATAAGGGACGACATACTAGGCACCTTCGGATCCGAATC
This sequence comes from Halobacteria archaeon, assembly GCA_036733165.1. GTDB lineage: Archaea > Methanobacteriota_B > Thermococci > Methanofastidiosales > NM3 > JAFGGT01. Next base: position 8,974 of record DAINBB010000022.1, read on the forward strand.
ATTGACAGGCAAATCCGCATTCTCAGACATAGTGGATGGGAAGAGGACCCTGTTGGTCATAAAGGCCATGGAGAACGCATCCGACAACGACAGGAAGTTCCTTGAGAAGATACTGGGATACGTTCATGCATCCAAGGAGGACATAAATGCTGTGAGGGGCATATTCAAGGACACGGGGGCCTATGAATACTGCCAGTCCCTGGCGAAGCGGTACATCGAAGAAAGCAAATCGTTCATACCTGACGACATGTCGGGGGAATCCAGAGAGTTCTTCAGTTCACTAGCGGACTTCATCGTTAATAGGGAGCGCTAGAATCCCATATACGCGCCAGCAATCATCGTGAGCATGTATACGAGCAGCGTTGCATGGAATACGGGGATCACCCTATGCGCCTCCTCTGGTGTCGTGTCCGTCCTTAACCTCTTACAGATGTATGGCAGGGTGAACAGGGCAAATACGTACCCGATGTATGCCACCCCTCCCCTGTTGACGACATGGGGGAGACCGAGGACAAGATGCAACGCTACAAAACTCGCAATCCATTTCCAGTTACCATCCCTCCCATACATAGTGGTCACCGTATTCATCTTCCTTTCAATGTCGTTGTGGTGGTCGGAGAGGTCATTGATACCTAGATGGACCTCTGCCAGCGTATAGAAGAAGACCGCGTATAGTAGGGCCGTCAGGTCCGGCCTGCCGTAGCACAGATAACCACCAACTGCAAATAACATGAAGTCCGTCCTTCCAAGGAGCTGGGCGATGGGGAACCTTTGGCGCCTCTTCATCACCTGATAGAAGTATTCCATGAAGAACGTGTATGCCATTACTGCGTATATATAATAGCGATTGGGGCCCGGGAGCGTATATATCAAGGCGGCGATGATAACTATCAAGACAGCGTACATGATCTCGGCGCTACGCTTTGATATCTCCCCGGACGCCAGCGGTCGGGTGCCAAAGGGTCTCCAGTACTTCGTTATGTCCCAGTCCACGTCGCGCCTGTCATACTCTATGTCCACTATGTCATTTTGTATGAACGCAGCCTCGAATCCGAGGGTCGATATAAGTATCGCCTTTATGGTGATGGACCAGGAAAAGGAGCCGTAGTTGTCAAAGGCCATGAAAAGGCCTGCAAGGAAAATTACAGGCCATATGAATACAAAATGCAACCTGGTAAGATCCAGGTATGCCTTTAATTTGGAGTTTGTGCAGGGCAGGGACATTAAGGGAAAGATGGTTTTGGGATATTAATCCTTTACGGTCAAAGCTCCTCCAGGGCCAGCTCTATGCACACGAGCGTCGTGTAGACCTCCCGTTCGGTGGCCACGCCCATATGCCCCACCCTGAATATCTTGCCTTTCAGGTCTGCCTGTCCGCCGGCTATCTCAATGCCAAAGCGGCTGCTGAGGATCTTTTTGAACGCGGAGACATCGAAGTCTTCGGGCACCCTTGCCGCAGTGACAGTGTTCGAGCACCATTCCTCACCAATGGGGAAAAGCTCGAATCCCATGTCCTTCAGGCCTTCCCTTGCGATGTTTGCAAGATTCTTGTGTCTCTCCCACCTGTTCTCAAGGCCTTCCTCATCGATGATGTCAAGGGACTCCTTCAGGCCGTACACCAAGGATACCGGTGGTGTGTAGGGCGCATGCGCCTTGTCCTTCCTGTATCTCTTCAGGTCAAGGTAGTAGGCGTAGGAGTCGTTGGAGTCGATGACCTCCCATGCCTTGTCGCTAAGAGATATGAAGGCAAGGCCCGGTGGCAAGGCAAAGCATTTCTGTGATCCTGAGACGCATATGTCGACGTTCCAGAGGTCTGTTTCGAACACGTCGCCCGCAAGCGCGGATATCGTGTCCACCACAAGTATCGCATTCGTGTGCCTGACGAGCTCGCCGACATCCTCAACAGGGTTTCTGACCCCTGTGGAGGTCTCGTTGAATACCATTGTGACCACCTTGATATCGGGATGCTCACTGAGAACATCGGCAACCGACTCAACGTCCACCGGATGCCCCCATTCGGACTCGAGGACGAGCACATCGGCCCCGAAACTGCTCGCTATCTCGGCGAATCTCTCCGAGAACTTGCCGTTCACGAGGCAAAGCACCTTGTCATCAGGGGAGATGGTGTTCGACAGGGCCGCTTCCATGGCGGCAGTACCAGAACCGCACAGGACATATACATCGTTCTTGGTCCTAAAGACGCCCTTGAGCCTATTCATCTGTTCCAAGAACATCTCCGAGAATTCCTTGCCCCTGTGGGGTATTATCGGGGCGCTCATCGCCCTATTGATGCGCGCAGGCACTATGGTAGGTCCCGGTATCATAAGTAACAGGTCTTCCCTCATGAATTCACCAAGAATCAATATACAAGCCTTGTTAAAAATGTTTGCCATCTGCATCTGGTCATCGGAACTGGAAGAATATCTTATCCTGACGGTCAGTCGGAACGATACCATAAGGTTTATAAATAAACTGAAAAATGATGAATTGGAGGTAATTTCATAGCAGGTAGACCAAAAGCGCCGCCAGTAAGCATTGAAGAACAGATCTCAAGGATACGCTTGCCCAAGAACTTCGAGGTCATTGGCATCGTTGAACAGAGAATGGGATTTGGAAAGATGAGCGTCCTGTGTGTAGACGGAAATACGAGACTATGCAGGGTAAAGACGAAGCGAAGAGGAAAGAAGTGGATAATCGAGGGCGACATCGTCCTTGTGAAACCGTGGGAACTGCAGGGCGACATCAAGGGAGACATAATATTCAAATACACCAAAGCGCAGAGCGACTGGTTGAGAAGGAAGAATTATCTGAACTTCGAATAGTTTTCTTAGATGAATTTGCCTCGGTGGCTTAGCCTGGTATAGCGGCCGCCTCGTAAGCGGCAGATCGGGGGTTCAAAGCCCCCCCGGGGCTCCAATACGTTGGAATGTCACTTTTCTTACAGATAATATTATATAATCTGTTAATTATCTATCAGATTATCATTTCCTTTTTAAATAAAGCTACAGGAAGGCTGGCCAGATGAATGATGATGAACGCTTCAATCTCTTAAAAAGAAATCTTAACTATGTTTATGAAAGGGTGCCTCACTACAAGAAGGAATTCAAGTCGGCGGGTATAACACCGGACGACGTTAAAAACCTCGATGATCTGAGAAAGGCCCCCTTCCTATACAAGGACCACCTGAGGAGGTACTATCCCACAGGGATCCTGGCAGTGGACAAGAAAGATGTGGTAAGGTACCATGCATCCTCCGGCACCACAGGGAAGCCAACTGTCGTCTCTTACACGAACAACGATATCAAGACCTGGGCGGCCATGGTGGCCGATTGCCTCAGGCTCGTAGGTGTCACGGAGGGTGACATAATACAGAACTCCTATGGCTACGGCCTATTCACGGGAGGGCTTGGGCTCCACTACGGGGCCGAACAGCTCGGCGCCTCGGTTGTTCCCACCAGCGGCGGGAATACCCAAAGGCAGGTGCAGATAATGAAGGACTTCGGCGTGCATGTCCTCTGCTGCACACCATCGTATGCGCTCTACCTCTCGGAGGTAATGGAGGCCAATGGCATCGACCCAAAGGAATTGCCGCTCAAGGCGGGCATATTCGGCGCAGAGCCCTGGTCGGACAGCATGAGAAGGATGATAGAGGATGCACTTGACATCAAGGCATACGACATATACGGCATGAGCGAGCTTGGAGGACCCGGTGTTGGGATGGAATGCAAAAACCAGGACGGGCTCCACATTTGGGATGACAAGTTCATCGCCGAGATCATAGATCCGTCCACCGGCGAAGTCCTGCCACCAGGCAAGAAGGGCGAACTGGTCTTTACCTCGCTTTGGAAGGAGGCCTGTCCGGTGATACGATTCAGGACCGGCGACATCACGTATCTATACGAGGAGGAATGCGACTGCGGCAGGACCGTCCAGAGGATAGGAAGGATTATAGGCCGCACTGACGATATGCTGATAATAAGGGGGGTCAACGTGTTCCCCAGCCAGATCGAGCATGTCCTCTCAAGGATAAAGGGTGTGAGCGGCCATTACCAGATATATGTTGAGAGGAAGGGGTCCCTTGACATGATGGAGATATTCGTCGAGATGACTAAGAACATATTCAACGATTCGATGAACGAGATATTGGAGCTGAGGGAGCATATCGAGAAGGAGATGTACGCCATACTCAACATACATGTAAAGGTCAACATCGTTGAACCTGGCAAGATACCGAGAAGTGAGGGAAAGGCTAAGAGGGTAATTGACAAAAGGGTGATTTGATTGGTCTACCAGATATCGATATTTTTGGAGAATCGGCCAAACAGGCTGTTCAGGGTCACTGAGGTGTTGAGGGAAGAGAACATAAACCTCAAGGCCATCATGATCTCGGAGGCTGGGGAGTTCGGGATAGTGAGGGCGATCGTGGACGATCCCGATGCGGCCTACGGCGCGCTCAACGACAGGAACTTCACCGTGAAGAAGACGCAGGTGGTCGGCGTGGAGGTCTCTGACGGACCAGGCAATCTTTCGTCCATCGCTGAAGCGCTTGGCCTCAACGATGTGAACATGATATACCTTTACGCATTCACGGTCGCGGGGAAGAACACCGCATTCCTCATATTCAAGACCGACGACAATCAGAAGGCCAAGGAGATAATTAAGGAGAAGCTTGGTTTAAAGCTCATTTCCCAAAGGGACATCAACAATCTCTAGGCCTTTGCCTTCTCAGTCAGGCTTGAGAGGACATTCTCAACATGTCCCTTGACCTTGACATTATACCACCTGTCGGCCACCTTGCCCTTCGGGTCTATCAGAAAGGTGCTTCTCACGACACCATGATACTCCCTGCCATACATCTTCTTGAGCTGCCACACCCCATACCTTTCCAAAATCTCGTGGGTCCCATCGCTGAGCAGTGTCAGCCGAAGGCCGTTCCTTTCCGCAAACCTTGCGTGGCTCTCCACACTGTCCGGACTTATGCCCAGCACGTCTGCACCCAATGAAGAGAATCTCTCAATGTTTCTTGTGAAGTCCAAGGCCTCCATCGTGCAACCCTTTGTGCCATCCTTGGGATAGAAGTAGATCACCGTCCACCTCCCCAGAAGGTCTATGAGACAGATGTTCGAGCCCCTTTGGTCGGGAAGACAGAAATCTGGCGTTCTTTCGCCAATCTCGGTCATTTGTCACCACCTCGCAATCAATATGTGCCAGATATTAATATTTATATTGCTGTAGCACCACAAATACTCATGGATTCCAAGAAAATATTATTTATTATCCTGCCCCTTGTGGCAATGCTGTTCTCAGGTTGCATATTTGATGAAGAAGTGAGCGGCAGCGACTCTGGACCCAACATTAACGACGACGATGTCATAATCCTCGAGACGAGCGAGATGGACAGAGAGACGATAGAGGACCTGCAGGCCCAGATCGAGGAGCTTCGAGAAGCGAACATGGACCCGGACGGGGACGTGGCACTTGTGAGATTCTATGGGACGATAGGCGAGGAGGACCTTGGGACCTTCAGGGACGTTTTGGTCTCCATCGGGGACAACGATCTCTACTCTGCCGTCGTGCTTTGGATAGACACCCCCGGCGGGGGAGTAGGCTCAACCGCGGCCATGTACAACGAGATAGTGGACCTGCGTTCGAAGAAACCTGTTGTACTGTACACGAGCGAGATGCTGGCATCAGGAGGGTACTACATCGGCTGCGGCGCTGACCTGATAATAGCTGACCCGGATGCCCTCGTGGGGAACATAAGCACCATATACGTGCATACCGATGCATCCCAATACTACAGCGACTTCGGCTTGAAGATAACTGTCATCAAGACGGGGGAGTACAAGGACATAGGGGCGGACTGGAGGGGCCTGACAGACGAGGAGTACCTGTGGATGAAGAACATGACGTATGACGCCTACAACAGATTCGTCCATGTCGTCGCACTTGGCAGGAACATGACCAACGAGGAGGCCCTGGAGGTCTCTGACGGAAGGATATGGTCCGGGTCCGACGCTTTGGCGGCAGGACTGGTCGACCAGATAGGCGATCTCGACACCGCCATAGCGGCGGCCGAGGAACTTGCAGGGCTGACCAATGCAAGGGTGGTGCAGTTCGAGACGTGGGACGAAGGGTCCGTGAAGATGTCCGGATACAGCGTGGCGCTCAGGTATCAGTGGGAATATACGATAGAGGAATATATCAGCTAGTTACCTCTATCGATGCTATCTCTGGGATATACTTCTTGCTTTCGGTCTCAAGGACGTCCCTGATGGTCTCGGATATCTCCTTCTTGAGCCCGGAAGCGTTCAATTTTACATTTCCCTCTTCATCGATCTCTATCTTGTTCTTGGTGTGGTCGAAGTTGTTGAAGTGGATGTCTATCAACGCCCTGAGCTTTTCCCCGACATCATCCACCGTTCTCAAGACCTTTATGTCGTAAACAAGGTCCCTGCTCGCGAGACTATGATTGAAGTCAAGCGTCACCCTGCCAGAAGAAACATTCTTTACTGTGGCCCAGGTACCGCCTATGTCCAATCGCATCCCGGCCCTTGGCATTATACCCTGTTTCGAGAATTCCCTCAGTGGGACCGTCGTGATAAGCTTTGGGTCCCTCTTCCCAAATGCCTTCTCCGCAGGAATGTCGATGCTCTTCTCATCGCCCACGCCGAGCTCCAGCAAGGCATCATCAAGGCCTTCTAGGACATGGCGGGCACCAACTACCACAATTACAGGTCCGAACTTCTTGTTCGCCTGGTAAAGGCCGACCTCCTTGGCCTTCTCTTCATTGGTAACATCAAAATAATCGCCTGTGCTTTTGACCATCCCTAAATAATCAATCTCGACAAAGTCCCCTTCTTTCATCAGTACACCAACTGCAAATAAGGGAAGGCCATTTAAAAAAGTAACGTCAACCGTTGCACTGTCATTGGATTACCTGTCGGATATGTAGGATACCATACGCCATAGTATGCACTCAATCGTACTTTCTGAGGTAAGCCCCCTTGTCTATCACGTTCGCAAGGTATCTACCATTATAGATCCCAAATCCCAAAAAGAACCCTTCGGCGCCCCCCACGAGCTTTCTGCCCAGCGAAGGCACATGGGAAAGATTCTCCTTGAATATGTCCCTCCCATACAGGAACATCTGCGCATGTGCGCCATCGATGGATATCTTGTTCTTGGTGGCCATCTTGTAAAAGAGGGAACCGAACTCCAACGAGGGTCTGAATCTGCCCTTGGAGATCTCTCCCAGTTTCAATCCCAGGTATAGCGGGTCGTCGGGCACTTCGCTCAGATCCCCCAACAGGGCCATCGTCCCTGGCCCAAGGAGGTACAGTTCAACATACTTGCCGCGTTTCGACATCAAGGTCCCTGGGGGCAGGGCCCCGTGTGGGACTCCATAATGGTCCAGCTCCTTGTAGAGCTTCGCCTTCTCCTCTTCACTGGATCGTGAGACCATCATAATAAAACCTTGTCAATGCCATCTCAAGCCTTATCCTTTGCGCCAGCGGCAGCAGCCAATCTGGGGGCACTGAGTCCCTGCCGCCCCCCACACCCGGGCATGAAGTGTCGATATATATGTAGACCTCCTTGCCGTCGGGGAGGGTGAATCTGCACTCATCGCCGTCCCCCACAGGATCAAAGTAGATCGCATAGGGGAACAAACGGCATATGAGGGGTTTGAATTGGTGTATCGAGCACCTTTTGTCGTCAAGGAACACGCAACCATAGTCCCATTCCCTCCTGGCAAGCACAGGGGACCTTAGCCCGACATTGTATTCCATGAAGTCGACATCTTCATTGAATCGCCCTACACGTTCCATGTCCCCCTTCGAGAGGGGCACGGTCCTGCAGTGGCAGCATTTGCCGCACATCTTGCACTCATAGGACTGACCAATAAAAGGAACCAAAAATTCTTTCACAAAAAGAATAAGAAAAAGGGATTAAAAAAGATTTTTAATACCCTGACAGTTTCACGAGCTTTTCCCAGCGCCTGTCCACCTCTTCCTGGATGCCCTTGAGGACATCCTCATTGCCCGGGGCGAAAAGGTGCTTGAATCTGCCCTGCGACCTGAGATAGTCGGAGACGGGCACCTTCTCCTTCTTGCCGGTGGCAATGAGCTTCGACTGGCCCGTAAGCTCATACTTGTCGTTCTCGATCTCGTATATCGGCCAGAAGCAGCAGTCGACGGCCAGTTTTGCTATGTCTATGGATGCGTTGGATGCATGCCTCCATCCCCTTGGACAGGGGGAGAACGCGTTCATGAACTTCGGACCGTCTATCTCCATGGCCTTCTCGACCTTTTTCAAGAGGTCCATGTAGTACCCGGGTGACACCTGGCAGAGATAAGGCAGATGATGTCCTGCAATGACCTCCGTGAGGTCTTTAGGATACTGCTTCTTCCCAGGGATGGCCCTTCCGGCGGGGGAGGTCGTGGTGGCGGCGCCCTTCGGCGTCGCGGATGATCTCTGTATGCCTGTGTTCATGTATGCCTCGTTGTTGTAGCAGACGTACATGAAGTCATGGCCCCTCTCGAGGGCGCCCGACAGTGACTGGATGCCGATGTCGTAGGTACCGCCGTCGCCGCCGAAGGCTATGAACTTGACCTTCTGGTCGGCGGGTATCTCACCCTTTCTCTTCTTGGCCTTGAACATCGCTTCCGCACCGCTTATGGTGGCCGCAGAGTTCTCGAAGGCGTTGTGTATGAATGGATTCTTCCAAGCTGTGTATGGGTAGATGGTGGTCGAGACCTCAAGACAGCCTGTGGCACACGACACTACAACTGGATAGTCCGTGGCAAGCAGTATCTGTCTCACTATTATCGAGGCGCCGCAACCTGCGCAAAGCCTGTGCCCGCCCGTAAGTCTCTCTTCCCTCTCAGTAAGCTGTTTCAGATTGGCCATATCAATCACCCCTCACTCCAAGATAGTTAACATCGCCCGGCATCTTGTCCTTGGCGTCCATAAGTCTCTTGTACACGCCCTCAATCTGGACGGCGTTTATGTCCCTTCCGCCGAGCCCGAAGACATAGTCCACTATGTTGGGCCTCTCATCCGTGTCGTACATCGCGTTCCTGACCTCACTGAACAACGGGCCGCCGAACGCACCGAACGATTCCGAGCGGTCGAGCACGGCTATGTTCTTTATTCCTGCGAGCGCTTCCCTTATCTCCTCCGCAGGGAACGGCCTGAAAAGCCTGACCTTGAGCAATCCCACCTTCTTTCCCTCGGCCCTGAGCTTGTCGACCACATACTTCGTTGTACCTGCAGTACTGGACATGGTGACAATGGCGCAATCGGCATCGTCAAGATGGTATTTTTCCATTATCCCGTAATCCCTGCCGCAAAGATTGCTGTACTCGCTCGAGACCTTCTTTATCACGGGCAGGGCCTTCTTCATTGCCTCCACCTGCTGCCTCTTGTGCTCGAAGTAGTAATCTGTCAGGTCCAGAGGGCCGTAGGTCACAGGGTTCTCGATGTCGAGCAGGGGGTATACCGGTTGGTATTCCCCGATGAACTTCCTTACTTCATCATCCTCGAGGGTGTCGACCTTCTCTATCTTGTGGGACGTTATGAAACCGTCGAGATTGACCATCACCGGCAGTCTGACGTCCTTGTGCTCGCCGATCCTCGTCGCCATGAACATCGTGTCATACACTTCCTGGGCGTTCTCGTTGTAGATCTGTATCCATCCCGAGTCCCTGCACCCCATGGAGTCCGAATGGTCCCCGTGGATGTTGATCGGTGCTGAGAGTGCCCTGTTCATCACGCACATGACTATGGGAAGCCTGTTCGAAGCGGCGATGTACACTATCTCGAACATGAGGGCAAGTCCGTTGGCGGCTGTGGAGGTGATGACCCTCCCGCCTGCCGCGGCGGCCCCCACGCATGCGCTCATTGCGGAGTGCTCAGACTCGACACATATGAGCTCGGTGTCGACCTCGCCGTTGGCGTAGTATTCGCTGAACTTCTCCATCATAGTTGTCTGTGGCGTTATTGGATATGCAGCGACGACATGGGGATTGATCTGCTTCGTGGCGTAGGCTGCTGCGAAGTTGCCTGTCAAAGCCATTGACTTTGCCATCTTAATCACCCTCCTCGCCTTCGATGACCATCTTTATCGCATCGAACGGACATACCTTCTCGCATATTCCGCATCCCTTGCAGAAGTCGAAGTCCACGCCGACCATCTTCTTGTCCTTGACTATGATCGCCGTGTCTGGGCAGCATATCCAGCAGTACATGCAGTGCTTGCAGTTCTCCATTATGTGTACCGGCCTCTCGGTCCTCCATTCGCCCGTATGGTACTCCTGGGCGTTTCCGGCGTCCAATATAAGTCCGCCCCACGGTATCTCCTTCCATGTCTTCTCCTGGCTCATACGGACACCTCCTGATATGCGGCCTTTATGGCCTCCTTGTTGGCTATTATCGCTTTCTCAGGCAGTTTCTCACCGAACTTCTCCTCTGTCACCTTGAGAAGATTCTCAAGCTCGACCATTTTGCCTACCTTCACCAGCGCGCCGGCGCAGGAAGTGTTGGCCACGGGCCTGCCTATCTTCTCCATCGCTATCTTGGTGGCGTTGAGAGCGTATATCCTGCCCCCGAATCCAAGGGCGCTCCTAAGCTCTTCGACGCTCATCGGAGTGTTCACTATCAAAATGCCATCATCAGAGAGCCCATCGGTGACATCCACCTGCCCGATGAGCGTTGGATCAAGTACCATGACTATGTCAGGCGAATAGACCTGGCTGTGTATCTTTATGGGTTCATCGCTCAAGCGGGTGAAAGCCTTTATGGGCGCGCCCATTCTCTCAGGTCCGAACTCGGGGAACGCCTGAATGAAGTTGCCCTCAAGTATTGCCGCCTCTGCTATCAGCTCAGAGGCAGTGACAACCCCTTGGCCGCCCCTACCATGCCATCTTATTTCCATTAGACCCATCATTTATCCTCTCCAAAACATTCTACTTTCCTTTTGAGTTTGTTCCATTCGCTATCAACATACAACTGTAATGACTGGACCGTTTCCTCGTCCAGCTTTCTGAATCTACCCTGCGTCTTCAAGTATTCGAGTACAGGTTTCTTCTTCTCTTCGCGTATGTCTTTGTTTATCTTGTACTTACCATAGGTCACCTCATATATGGGAAATATACATGTCTCGGTTGCGAGACGAGACAACTCTATGGTCTTCTCTGGTGGGTATTTCCAGCCTGTCGGACATGGGGCATAGATATGCATGTAGCAAGGGCCCTCTATGTCTTTCATCTTCTCTGCTTTTTTTATCAAGTCCTCGGGGTAAGCCACCGAAGCCGTGCAAGTGTATGGTATGTCATGCGCGGCCATAATCTCGACTATGTTCTTCTTGTTCGTCTGTTTCCAGAAACGTGTCTTTCCGACTGGTGTTGTCGTGGTCCAGGCCCCTCTTGGTGTGGCCGAAGACCTCTGTATACCTGTGTTCATGTATGCTTCGTTATCATAACAGACATATTTCACGTCATGTCCCCTTTCCACAGCTCCGGAAAGGGCCTGTATGCCTATGTCCAAGGTACCTCCGTCACCTGCCCATCCTACGACGGTCACTCCTTCCTTCTTGCCTTTCGCCTTCAGGGCCGCCTCCATGCCTGATATCGCGGCACCTGTGGCCTCAAAGGCCACATACTGGAGTGGGACGTCCATGCAGGAATATGGAAAGACGCCTGGGATGACTGCCCAGCAGCACGCGGGGATGGCGAACATGGAGTTTTTCCCCAACGCCTTGAGAAGATATCTCATGGCCAAGGCTCCTCCGCATCCCAGACATGCCATATGTCCCTTTTCCATCAATTCCTGCTCTGGAAGTGTGGTCTTCATTGTTCTCCCCCCTTGAGACCTATCCACTTGAATGGTTCGTCCTTGGTGTCTTTGGTAACCATGCAGTCATTGATAACATCATGAATAACATCTAGTGTGACGTCTCGTCCGCCTATGCCGACGACATATCCCTTGACCAATGGCCTATTCTCCATGTCGTAGAGCGCGGACTTGACCTCGGTGAAGAAGGCACCCTCGTAACCGAAGCAGAAGCTTCTGTCCAGAACGCCTATCATCTTTGCCCCCTTGGCCAGTTCCCTCAGTTCCTTTATCGGGAATGGTCTGAAGACCCGCAATCTGGCAAGGCCTATCTTCTTGCCTTTCTCTCTCATCTCGTCCACGGCCACCCGGATGGTGGAGCTCATGGAACCCGCGGCGATAAGCACTATCTCGGCATCGTCGCACCTGTAAAGGTCCAAAAGTCCGCCGTATGAGCGGCCGAATCTCTTCTCGAACTCCCGTTCCGCATCGAGTATCTTTTCCCTGGCGGTTTCCATGGCCTCCGCCATCTTGTACCTGAACTCGTAATAGTACTGGTGTGGCATGCTTAGGGAACCGAAGCTCATGGGATTCTCCACATCGAGCCTTTGCTCAGGTTCGAACTTTCCAAGGAACTCGTCCACCTCTGCCTGCTCCGGCATGTCCACTATCTCGGATGTGTGTGAGAGAAGGAATGCATCCTCAGAGAGCATTGCGGGCATCATCACGTCCTTGTCCTCGGCCACCTTGTAAAGGATGAGCATGGTGTCCACGACCTCCTGGCAGGATTCGCAGTAGAACTGCATCCAGCCGGTGTCCCTCTGCGCAATGGTGTCGGTCTGGTCCGCCCAGACGCTCCACGGCGGGGCCACGGCCCTGTTGATGTTGACCATGACGATGGGCGTCCTTGATGCAGAGGCCCAATGAAGCACCTCATGCATCAACAGGAGACCCTGGGATGATGTGGCCGTGAACGTCCTAGCCCCCACAAGGGATGCGGATACGGCGGCCGCCATGGCAGAGTGCTCGGATTCGACCTTCACGAACTCGGTCTCGAACTCCCCGTTGGCTATTAAGTCCGCTATCTTCTCGACAATCTTGGTCTGGGGCGTGATGGGATATGCTGATATCACCTCCGCCCTTGCAAGCTTCGCGCCGTATGCGGCCGAGGCATTGCCAGATAACACCATCTTCATGTCGATTCCTCCACCATGACTATGGCATCGAACGGACACTCGTTGGCGCATATGCCGCAACCTTTGCAATAATCAAGATCGACCTTTGGATATTCGTCGACGATCAGAATGGAGAGGTCCGGACAGTACTTCCAGCATATTCCGCACTTTTTGCATTTTTCCAGGTCTATGACCGGCCTCATAGTTCTCCAACCGCCGGTCTTGAAAACAAGTGACTTGCCCGTGGCGATAGGTGACAACGGAAGGTCTTTGTAACCCTTGTATTCTATCTCATGCTCATCTGACATCTATTCCACCACCAGATTATCATACGCTTCCTTGGCGGCTTGGACGTTCTCCTCTATCTTGGATGGAACGCGATTGCTAATTGAGGAGGATAACATATCTATTGAGACCACCCCGGTAGCCCTTGAGACCGCACCAAGGATCGATGTGTTTACTATGGGCGAGTTCACGGACCCCAACTTGTATTTTCTAGCTATCTTGGTGGCATTCACGGTGGCGACATTACCATGTTCGATGGAGAGGTCAGAAGGTGCCCTGTGAGAGTTGACTATCAGCCATCCATCCTTATCAAGGCCCTCTGTGACATCGATGAAATCTAAAAGCGTTGGGTCCAGTACCACCACGTGGTCCGGATTGTAGATATTGGTCCTAATCCTTATCGGATTACTGTCTATTCTTGTGTAGGCCGTGACAGGCGCCCCTCTTCTCTCAACGCCAAAGTAGGGGAATGCCTGTACATATTTGCCCTCCAGGAAGGCGGCTTCGGCGAGGATTTCCGCACCAATGACAGCACCTTGGCCCCCCCTTCCGTGAAATCTTATCTCTATCAAGTTATTGCCTCCAAAAATATTAGATCAATCAGTTAGGATATTGCTTCAATAAGAATATTAAGATTCTATTTATCAGTGGTTTATAAATGTTTCTGATTATTATATATTAAGAATATAATATCGTAAACTAATTCCGTAAATTAATTTACAATATATTAAAATTATTATTCATATAAGGAAAAAATGAATAAAAAACGTAAGATATTAAGACAAGTAGTAAAAATGAAGAAAAAGTTGCCTATAATCTAGACCCCGTATCTTCAATGGGCGATTCCCGGGATACCGTTCGCCCTTCATCCAGAATCGATATGTTCGATTGACCCAAGGCCCTGAGCACGGGAACCGCAACCGTTGCGGATACCAGGGATATCGCCATCCTTTCAATGGGATATATGTACAGTATGGCCTTGTATGCTCCGGACGGAAGCTCGAACGGAGGGAATATGGCTATTGTGGAACCGAGAAGCTGGTCGCATAGCACGCCTGCGGTGCAGAACAGGACAAGCAAGGGGTATTGATACCTCGACTCCCTTATCTTCAGGCCCTTGAGCAATGGGCTCATGGCCGCTATGATAACACAGACACCTATCAGCATGTAAGGGTAGTACCATAGCTCAACGCCGTAGGGCGACACATACCAAAACGCCAGCGTGCACAAGATGACCAAAAGCGCCTCCCTTGCCTTTCCGAAGACCAGGAGGGCCGTGGTAAGCGCGCCGACTGTGGCAGGTATGAAAAAGAGGAACTGTATGCCCTGCCCTGTCAGGACCATCCCTGAAAACGAACCTACAAGAACTGCCAAGACCCCGAGCAACGGGCCCAATATCACGGCCACTATCTGGATCAGGACAGATCCCAGGGATATCGAATACCCTGTGCCGACTATCGGTATTATGGGCACGTAGCCAGAGGCGACTATCAGTGAGGCCATGATACCTATGAGTGCTATCTCCGTACCGCGTAATTTCATCGTATTCATCCACTGTAATTAAGTTCTATCGAATGTAGTATAGTACATAGAATAATATATAAAATTAACTGTTGAATATCGGGCATGGAGGAAAAATGTCTCGGATTCGGAGACCTGCAGGGTGACGTCTTTCCCTACATCCTATTCCTTCCAAAGGACAGGAAAAGGCTTGTGTCCATGCTGAACGGCGTTTTTGGCAGCGAGGCGAAGATAGAGATCCTTAAGAGGATACCCGCATGTGGGGACATAAGGATATATCAAAAGAACCTGATCGAAGAACTTCCCTACTCGAACAAGACCGTCATCAAGAATCTCAAAGAGCTCTGCGAGTTCAACATACTGCATGAGAACATGGAGAAGCAGAGAGGCGAGAAGGACGTATGGGTAAAATACTACCTCCTCGATGAAAAGATGACATGGCTGGTCCTGTTGTTCAAGGAGCCCTCGGAACTCAACAACATGGAAAGCATAATCAGGCAGCTCACGAGGCTCTATTACGGCAGCGTGGTGCAGTTGGGGGAGATGTACGGCATCACCGAGGACGAGATAAGGAAGGAGATATTCTAGCGCGCGGCCGAGACGATCTTGACTATGTCCCCGTCCTGCAGTTCGTAGTCGTCGGATATCCTTCTGCATGTCCTCGCGTTTACCGCATAGATGTAGTTCTTCGCTATGTCGGAATGGATCTTCTCCGCAAGGTCCCTGGGCGTTGAACCTGTTCTCATGAGGTACGCGTCCGGAAGCACCAGTTCCTTTCCATCGCACATCCTCTTCTCATTCTCAACTGGATAGACCACTATCCTGCCGAGGATGCCAAGTATGGACTCGTTGATGCATTTCTGGACCCCTGTGGAACCGTGTTTTTTCATCAGTGCCCTGACTTTTTCAAGTGCGTCCGACTGTTTTGGGGAAAGGTCCCCTATAGCCTCGAAGTCCGAATCTCCCGGAACGTATCGTATGAGCTCGGCGGTGGCCGCCTTCTTCAGCATAAGCTCTGCAACGGCGCTGACAGGCACGGAATGCTCCACGCCCTTCATGAGCGCCGATATCATGTCCTCGTCCGCGATGTCCATCTTGTTGGCCGCGATGAGTATGGGCCTCGTCCTCTTTCGTATCTCTGTCGCAAAGGCGGAGAGATCGTCATCGGTCCACGTCTTCGGCCTGTCCGGGTCGAGCGAGAGGGACTTGAGGGCGACGTATGCGTCCTCATCCGAGATACCGATGCCGGAAAAATGGTCGGCAATCACTTGGAATATGTTGGCGTTGGTCAGGTTGATCTTCCTTGAGAACTTCTCCCAGTTCCTCTTGAAGAGCGACACGAACCAGAGGTCTATCTCCCTCTCAAGGAACTTGACATCATCCATCGGGTCATGGGTCCCCTTCTTTACAGGATTGCCCGCCTCATCGGTGGAGCCCGATGCATCCACAACGTGAATGAGCACATTCGCCCTTCTGATGTCGTCCAGGAACTGATTCCCCAGTCCCTTGCCCTTGTGCGCGTCGGGGACTATCCCCGCAACGTCTATGACAGAGGTGGGGACGAGTCTTGTGCCATCGACGCACTGCGCGTTCCTCGGATTGCATTGGAGGCCCAGTTCGCCGCATGGGCATCTGGAGGTCACGTATGTCACCCCCTTGTTGGAATCTATCGTGGTGAATGGGTAGTTCGCGACCTCTGCCGCGCCGTGCGTGCACGCATTGAAAAAGGTCGATTTGCCTACGTTCGGTTTTCCTACGATCCCTATTTCCATAAAAACGCCATCATGCAATTAAATGCCAGGATATAAATACATTTCTCAATCCGAAACGGCCATGCGCGCATTGCGTGGTGTCCCGTATAAAATGTCAATGTTATCAAAAACAATATATTGGATGCCAGTGATAATGAAGTGGAATAAGATTAGTATATCTTGACATATAAACGAGTGGTCGATATGAAGGAACTGCCTTTGAACAAGTGGCACAAGAAGTACGGAAAGATGGAGGAATATGCCAATTGGGAAATGCCTGTTTGGTATGATGGCATAAAGCAGGAGCATCTTGCCGTTAGGAAAAATGTTGGCATCTTTGACGTGTCCCACATGGGAGAGATAATCTTCTCTGGAAAGGATGCCCTGAAATTCCTGCAGTTAACTACCACCAATGACATCTCGAGGCCACCCCCAATCTCCGGCACGTACACCCTCGTGCTGAACGAAAGGGGCTCTGTCAAGGATGAGACCCTTGTATATAACCTGGGCAAGGACACGTACATGATGGTCTGCGACGCCGTGGCGGTGCCAAAACTGGTATCATACTTTCTCGCCCTTAAGGAGATCGTGGATGCCTTCGGCCCGCTTGACCTCGCCATCAAGGACGAGACCGATGCTACCTGCCTATTTTCGATACAGGGGCCCCTTGCACAGAGATTATGTGATGAGATGTTCTCTATCGACCTCACCGGTATGTGGTGGTTCCAGGCAAAGGCCGTCAAACATGAAGGCATGGACATCATACTCTCGAAGTCCGGTTATACTGGAGAGAACGGATTTGAGCTATTTTTCAAGCCCGCAGACCCTTCCCGGGCCATCGGCCTCTGGGACTATGTGATGGAATGTGGGAAGGAGTTCTCCATCACCCCATGCGGTATCGGCGCCAGAGACACCCTCCGGATAGAGTCTGGTTACACGCTCTATGGCCATGAGACCTATGAAGCGCAACTGCTGTCCACATGGGTGGACGAGGTGACGCCGCTCCAGGCAGGGCTCGACTTTGCGCTGCATATGGACAAGGAGTTCATAGGGAAGGAGGCCCTGCTGAGGCAGGGAAAGGAGGGCATCAGGACCAAACTGGCACATTTCGAACTGGGCGAGAAGGCAATTCCGCGAAGCGGTGACGGCATCTTCAAGGACGGGAGACAAGTGGGCAGCGTCACAAGCGGGACAAAGACACCCATACTGAGCTACTCCATCGCCATGGGTTATGTGGAAACAGGTACCGAGGGCGATGTGGACATTGAGATCAGGGGCAAGTTGCGAAAGGCAAAAATAGTTAACGCCCCATTCTATAATCCAAAAAGATATGGCGCATACAGGGAGACATGAACATGATAGTTGGAGATTATGAGATAAAGGAAGGGCTCAAGTACACGAAGGAACACGAATGGATCGAGATCGTTGGGGACATCATATCCATAGGGGTCACTGATTACGCCTCCAAGGAGATGGGGGATGTGGCGTTCATAGAGCTTCCAGAGGAAGGGAGGCATGTCGGCAAGGGAGAACTGCTCTGCGAGATCGAGTCCGTGAAGGCGGTATCGGAGGTCCTGAGCCCGGTCGACGGTAGCATAGTGGATTCCAACGGAGAGCTCGAGGACATGCCTGAGATGATAAACGAGGCCCCGTACGACTCTTGGATCGTGAAGGTGCGGTATGACAAGATGCCCGAGGGACTGTTGTCCGACAGCGAATACAGATCACTTATAGAAGATCTGCAGAAAAACTGAACCGGTGCGCATATGGAGTATGTCTCCCACCCGCTGATCAAGGAAGGTGCCATTGAAAAGAGAGCTTACCAGGAGACCATTTTAGCTAGCATTTCATCCAAAAGCTCCCTTGTGGTGCTGCCAACGGGGCTCGGGAAGACCATCATCGCCGCCATGCTCGTCGCACACAGGCTCAAAAACATGGGCGGCAAGGTCCTATTTATGGCGCCCACAAGGCCATTGGTCCTGCAGCATAAGGAGACATTTCTTTCTATTTTGGACATCGACCCAAAAAGCATGGCGCTTTTCACAGGCACCACCCCCCCTTCCAAAAGGCAGGGGTGTTACGCCGATGCGGCCATAGTCTTTGCCACCCCCCAGGTCATAGAGAATGACATCCTCTCAGGGCGCATAGACCTGAGCGCGTTTTCCCTATTGATAATAGACGAGGCTCACAGGGCTGTTGGGGACTATTCATACGTCTTCATTGCCAAGAGGTACAACGAGCTCAATACCCGGGGGCTGATACTCGCCATCACGGCCTCCCCAGGCTACGAGAGGGACAAGGTAAGGGAGATAATGGGCAATCTTGGGATAGAGAACGTCCATCTTGAAAACGAGGGATCACCCGAGGTCTCCCCCTATGTGCATGACATAGACATGGAATGGATAAAGCTTGACTTCCCCGAAGGCCTTGAGAGGGCCAGAAGGCTTATGCAGAGGGTCTATGACGAAAAGATAGACATGCTGATGAGATTCAAGCTGACCTCGAAACCTAGGCAGTATGTCAACAGGAGGGACCTCATAGCGATGGGGGAGAAGCTTCGCAAGGCCCTCAACTCGAAGAGCGGTGCGCAAGGCAACTACTATACGGCCATCAAGGCCCAGGCCGCCGCGCTCAAGCTCTCACACGCTTTGGAACTGTTGGAAACGCAGGGTGCCGAGGCCCTGCTCTCATACTTCGAAAAGGTAAAGAAGCAAAAATCACGGACATCAAGGGAGCTAGTGTCGGACGGAAGAATCACAAGGGCCCTCTTTGAAGTCACGAAGTTCGATGAACCCCATCCAAAGATGGTAAAGCTTGCAGAGGTCCTCGAAGGGTTGGGCGATGGACAGACAGCCATCGTGTTCACCCAGTACAGGGACACCACCAAAAGGATAACGGACATGCTTTCCCAGTGCAAGGGAATGCGCCCCGTCCGATTTATCGGACAGTCCAAGAGGGAGGACGACGAAGGCATGACCCAAAAGGGCCAAAAGGAGATATTGGACCAGTTCAGGAAGGGTGTGTACAACATCCTCGTTGCCACATCTGTCGCCGAGGAAGGCCTGGACATACCCAGTGTCGACCTAGTGGTGTTCTACGAACCGATACCCTCCGAGATCAGGACCATACAACGGAGGGGCAGGACCGGAAGGCGCAGGACCGGAAAGGCCATAGTTATGGTCATGAGGGGAACGGTCGACGAAGCGTACATGAAGGTCGCCATGATCCTGACGATCCTCGGCGGCAGCTGGTGGGTGCTGATCCAGCTCTGGAAGTTCATCAGCCCGGGGCTGTACATCTCCGAGCGCCGGTTTGTGTACATCCTCGTGCCGATGAGTTTCTCGCTCACGGTCATCGGCG
>DAINBB010000023.1:0-27139 GCA_036733165.1 Halobacteria archaeon
AGGGGCATGGGCACAAAGGTGATAGTCACGGAGGTCGATCCCATAAAGGCCATCGAGGCGCATATGGACGGTTTCCAGGTCATGGCGATGTCCGACGCCGCCGCGCTTGGGGATATATTCATAACGGTCACAGGATGCAGGGACGTCATAACATCAGAGCATTTCGCATCAATGAAGGACAATGCCATATTGTCAAACTCCGGGCATTTCGATGTTGAGGTCAACGTCGTCGACCTGGCGGAAATGGCAGACGAGGTCAAGGAGTCCAGGGACAACATAATGAGCTACAATGTAGGTGGGAAGTGGCTTCACGTTCTTGGCGAGGGCAGGCTTGTGAATCTGGCATGCGCCGACGGACATCCCGCCGAAATAATGGACATGAGCTTTGCCTTGCAGCTGCTGTCATCGGAATATTTGGTAGGAAACGAGCTTTCTCCTGCCGTATATCCCGTTCCCCGCGAGATAGACCTGAAGGTCGCGTGGCTGAAGCTCGAGGCGGAGTCCATCGGCATAGACACCCTCACTCCGGATCAGGAATCGTATCTGCGTTCCTGGGGGCATGGCACCTAGGTATCAAGAACGTAAGCACGGTCACCAGCCCCATGAACACCGACACAAATGACAGGATTATGTAGAACAGGTAGTCTATGGAGTATATGTCGGAGAGGGCGCCCACGATGAACGGCGCCATGAATCCCAGTCCGAATCTCGTGAAGAACGTTATGCCATAGTATGTGCCCCTGAGATTGCTTTCCGTTATCTCGCCTACAAGGGTGTTCGTGTACAGGTTCACCGCGAAGTATGCGAAACCGAACACCATCAATCCCACCATGAATGCGTAGTATCCTACAAAAGGCAGCGCCATGATGCTCAGAAACAGCATCAGGGACACTGCGAACAGTGGCTTGGCAGTGCCGTACCTGTCCCTTATCTCGCCCGATATGAGCTGGGAAACGCCTCCTGTAGTAAGCATCAGCGTGACCAACGCCCCTGCCTCGAAGGTGTCTTTGCCATATATCAGCGATGAATATGTTGGCAGCATCGTGGTCGTGCCCCTGTAGGCGAGGCCTGCGGTCATTGTGACCAGCATCGCCAGGAGGTATTCCTTGGAGATGTGTATGTCTCTTATGGAACCTGACCGTCCCTCTATGGGGCGTTCATGTATGGTTGTAAAGAGCATGCAAAGGACGATCCCGAACCCTAGCAGCATCAGGAACACCGGCCGCCATCCCCACTGATAGGCGATGAAGGCAGAGGCTATTGGGGCTCCTATCTGCCCTATGTTGCCTATCATGCCGTTGATTCCAAATGCCCTGCCAACGTTTTTTGGAAATGATGTGGATATCAGTCTGAATGCGGACGGATGGTATGTGCTCGAGGCCAGGCCCAGAAGGAACAGGAACGCCGAGAACGACAACAGGTCCCAAGATATGAACAAGCCTATGCAGGATGCCATCGCCATTAGTATGCCTATCAACTGGACCTTAAGGGAACCAATCCTGTCTGACAGTGTCCCGAAAGGTATCGCACCGACCCCGAACAACACGCCCGATATCGTGATGATCAGCGAGATGAGGGTAAGCGACGTGGAGAACTCCTCCTTCAACAGAAGAACAAGGGGCGGTATAGAGAGTATGCAGGCATGGCTGTAGGCATGTGCGAATGAGGATATTATCAAGGTCTTGTCCCTGTGCGGCATGTCAATTACCTTTTATCCCGTTTGCTGCCTCTTCGAGCACTGCGGACAGATCCGCCGTATCGGAACACGAACCTGAGGCATAGTTTTGGCCTCCACCACCCTTGCCCCCCAGTTTATCCAACGTCTCCCTTAGAATCTTGGACACATCCACGCCGCTGCCCTTGGAGCTGCCGAAGGTCAGGATCGCCCCTTTCTTTGCAGGGGATGCCAGGAGGCAGACCGTTCCCTCATCCTCGGTCGCCAATTTGCAGATATGCTGAACAAGCGGCAGGTTCTCCATCACGCCATGCATCACCTTCATGCCGCGATGGGTGGGGGCCTCGTCGAGCAGGCGTCTGGCAGTCTCTTCCATCAGGGATTCCTCCAAGGCCTTGGTCCTCCTTATAAGCTCCCTTCTCTCCTCCTCGATTCCTTCCACCTTTCCATAGACCTCCCCCACAGGCACCATGAGCATGTTACCGAGGGATTGCAGTGCAGTGCCGTTCGTCTGCATCGTTTTGATGCATCTCCATCCGCAAACGAACTCTATCCTTTGGTACCTTCCCTTCCTGTACCACTTCAAGATCTTTATGGGACCGACCTTTCCAGTCCTGTCAAGGTGCGTTCCCCCGCATGGTGTCATGTCGTACCCCTTTATGTCGACTATCCTTATGTCCCCGTCCAGGCAGGTCTCCTTCCTGAGGTCCAGGCCCTTTGTGGAATCGACTATGTACGTCTCGATCGGCAGGTCCTCCATCACGGCACCGTTGGCGACCCTCTCTATCTCATCTATCTGGGAAGGTGCGATATCGCCCGACTCTATGTCGATGCTCGATGTCTCCCTTCCAATGTGCAAGGACTCCGACCCCTTGCCAATGACCTTGAATATGGCTTGGGACAGTATGTGCTGTCCGGTGTGCTGCTGCATATGGTCCATCCTCCTGTCCCAGTCTATCCTGCACGCGACCTCGCCGTCACCGATGTCGCCATCGACGAGATGATAAATCTCGCCGCCATCAACGATGACGTTGACGACATCATGGCCGTCCATCTTGCCAGTGTCGTGCGGCTGTCCCCCGGAATCGGGATAGAAGTAGGTCCTCTCAAGACCCACCCTACTCAATTCACCCTCCCTTATGTTTGACGTCACCCTCGCCGTGAACTCTTTTATGAAAGGTTCGTCGTAATATGCCTTCTTCGTCATTTTATCATCTGTTCCCCTGGAAGGATTATCTACATATGGTATAAAAAGATTTATAATAGCTGTTAATCATCTTTGGGAAGTGAGAAAATGGACGAGAGAGAAGCGTATCTGAAGGCAGGAGAGATTACAAAGGGGATCAAGGAACAGTTGCCCGACAAGGTAATCGAGGGAACGTCCTACCTGGATTTGGCGAAGTTCGTTGAGGGTGCCATAGTGGAGGGAGGTGCCAGACCCGCATTCCCTGTGAACATATCAGTGAACAACGTGTCCGCCCATGACACGCCCACCATTGACGACGAGAGAAGATTCTCAAAGGGCGATTATGTGAAAGTGGACCTGGGCGCGCATATCGATGGTTACATAGCCGATACCGCCGTAACGATACATGTCGGCGGAGGCGATGACGACCTGATGAGGGCCAGCAAGGAGGCCCTTGACGCCGCCATAGACACTGTCAGGCCGGGTGTCAGGACCAATGAGGTAGGCAAGGCCATAGAGGATACGATAAGGGGCTATGGTCTCAATCCGATAGAGAATCTCAGCGGCCATGGGCTTGAACAGTATGTATGCCACAGTTCCCCCACGTTGCCGAATTACGACACCGGGCAGGGCGTGGAGCTAAGGGAGGGGGACGTGATAGCCATAGAACCCTTCGCCACCGATGGCATTGGCAAGGTCGTGGACGACGAGGAGCACCTGATATTCAAATACATGGGAGACAGGCCGGTCAGACTGCCTCTGGCCAGAAAGATCTTGACGACAGTGAAAAGGAACTACAACACGCTCCCATTTGCTCAAAGATGGCTTTCCGAGATATATACCAAGAGAAAGACAGAGTTCGCCCTCAAGTATCTGGTAAGGTCGTCCTCAATATACGCCTTCGCCATCCTGAAGGAGGCGAACAACGGAAATGTGACACAGTTCGAACATTCCATGTTCGTTACATCGGACGGCGCAGAGGTATTCACATAGACAAAGCTTTTAAAACAACGTTATATATTTTCGAATGGTGATATTTTGCAAAACATCCCCCCGAACGTACAACATGAGATTACACAGTTCCAGCAGCTGGAACAACAGTATCAGATGATTGCGACACAGCTTCAGGCCGCGGCCACAGAGCTCAAGGAGATAGACGATACCCTCAAGGAACTTGGGGAGGTCAACACGGAGGAGGTCTTCAAGAGCGTGGGAAGTGTCATGTTCAAGACGGACAAGGCGACGGTCGAGAAGCAGCTTGGCGAAAGGAAAGAGACCCTGGACCTGAGGAAGAGCACCTTGGAGAGACAGGAAAAGAGATTGAGAGACAAGCTTCAGGAATCCCAGAAGAAGATACAGGAACTGCTGGGCACGTCTGGAGTGACGCCTGGCCAAGGTAGTTGAGTTTGTCAGTTGAAGATATTAGGCAGTTCCTTGAAGGGAGCCGCCGACTCCTTATTCTTTGTCACAGCAATGCAGATCCCGATGCGATAGGCGGGGCCATAGCGCTGAGGAGAAGCTTGCAGGGACGGGATATTGCCATACGCTCTGACGGCATGTCCAGACCCGCCAAGATGTTGATAGATGCCCTTGGGGAAGAGATACGGAGCGGGGATGTTGGATTCGAGCCAGATTCCATCATAGTCCTTGACACATCGAATCCTGAACTTTTGGGCGAATGCAAGCGATTCCTTGACACTACCGGCAATCTTGCCGTGGTGGACCACCATTCGACATGTTCCTTCAAACCTATTGTTTCCTACAGGGAAACAAAGACATCAAACTCGGAACTTGTCTGGGAGGTTATAGGTAAGGATGCGGATAACATCTCCAGAAAGGCCCTGCTGGCAGGCATCCTTGCGGACACCGCACACCTCAGATTCGCGAACAGGGAAACGTTCGCCGCGATACATGACATAATGGGCGACGACATAGTGTTTGAGGACATATTCTCCATGATGAGTGACGATCACGACCAGTCCAAGATCATTGCCCTCATGAAAGCGCTTCAAAGAATGAAGGTAAAGAGGGTTGGGGAGTTCATGATAGTGAGGACTAACATCGGGTCCCATGAATCCTTCATCTCCAAGAACATCCTCGGTCTTGGCGCCGACGTCACCATAATAGTCAATGACAAGAAGGGCGAGAGGATCGTTGCCAGGGCGAAACGCTCGGCCCTGGACAAGGGCGTGGACCTTTCTGTGATCATGGACAAGATAGGCAAAAAGTATGGAGGGGACGGAGGAGGACATCCACCAGCCGCCGGACTCTTGGGCATCAAGGACTTCAAGGCCGCCTCGGAGGACATACTTGAAGAGGTATCTAGGATATTGAAGTGATAAGATGAGAGAGTCGACAAGGGAGCTGCTGAGGAAACAGAGGTACCAATTGGTCGGGGAACACTCCGCTGTGAAGCTTTGTCACTGGCTGAAAGAAAGCATAATGCGAGACAGGGCATGCTACAAGCAGAAGTTCTATGGCATAAGTTCCCATAGATGCCTGCAGATGACCCCTGCTGTCAACTGGTGCACCCAAAAGTGCCTGTTTTGCTGGAGGCCTATCAGATTCACGGAGGAGATACCGCAGGATGTCGACGACCCCAAGAGCATCATAGAAGGCTCGATAGAGGCCCAAAGGACACTGTTGTCCGGGTATCAGGGTGTCTTGGATCAGGTCAACAAAAAAAAGCTAGAAGAAGCCCAGAATCCGAACAATGTCGCGATATCGCTCTCAGGAGAACCTACGTGCTATCCCAGGCTCCCAGAGCTGCTCGAGGAGTTCAAGAAAAGACATTTCACCACGTTCCTTGTCACGAACGGCACGAATCCCGAAATCTTGCTGGATATGGACACGCTTCCCTGGAATCTTTATGTGACCGTGGCCGCGCCAAACAAGGAGGTATACGGCAGATTATGCAATCCGGTGGTCCCGGATGCGTGGGAACGCCTTAACAGGACCATTGACATCTTTCCATCACTGGACACCAAGAAGGTCATGAGGCTGACGATGACAAAGGGTTTCAACATGTGCGACCCCGCGTCCTATGCGAAGATGATAGAGCGGGCGGAACCGACCTATGTCGAGGTGAAGGCCTACATGTATGTCGGGTTTTCAAGGGACAGGCTTGAGATGGACAACATGCCAAGGCACGAGGAGATAAGGGAGTTCGCCCAGATGATAGCGGAGAACTGTTCTTATTCAATAGTGGACGAGGCCCCAGAGAGCAGGGTGATACTGCTGGGCAGGAAATGAAAACACACTTTTTTCCAGCACGATAACTTATTTAAAGACTTGGTATAACTTATCTTCGGTGAGGGCGATAATCCAAAAGATTTCTATTCGATCGATCAATGCAAAGAGATTCGCGAAAAGCAACGACAAGATGCAGAACGTGAAGATCACCAATAGTTCCAGCGTGACATCGCTCCGTCTCGACGACGATGTCCTTGTCATGGAGTATGTGTTCTCTACAGACTACTTCCCGAACATTGCAAGCATCAAGATAGAGGGCGAGATAAGGTATTTGGGCGACATATCAAGCATTGACGTGAACGACAAGTCCACGCTGACGCCGGAGATATCAAGGGAATCTCACACCGCGATACTGAGATTCTGCATCCCGGAACTTGTGCTCATAACCAAGCAGTTGGAGCTGGTCCCCCCAATTCCGATACCTTCGATCGAAAGGAGAAATCTTCCTGACAGTGATAGGATAAAGGATAACGTTTACGATTACAGGTGATATATTTGCTTCCCATCGATGACATATTGAAGCGTTCCAAGGAAAACTTCTTTGATGAGTGGATGAGCACGAGCTCGTACTTTGAGGGTGAAAGGAATTTCGAACTTCCGAAGAGGAGGGGAAAGGAGCACCTTCTTTCAAAATATGGCCTAAAGGCAAGGGAGATCTTGCTTGATATGGGATTCGATGAGGTATATCTCAAACAGTTTTTCTCAAAGGACAATGTCGAGAAACAGTACGGCCCCGAGGCGCCCGCCATACTTGACAGGCTGTACTTCCTTGCAACCCTTCCAAGGCCGGACATAGGGATATCCGATGACAGGAAGGGCTTCATAAAGGAACGCATCCCAGACATAGATTTCGATAAGCTGAAGAACGTCTTCAGGGACTACAAGATGGACAAGATCGACCCGGGAGACCTCAGCGAAGAGCTGGCGACCAGGCTTAGGCTGAAGCCTGAGGATGCGACATTCCTTTTGGACGAGGCGTTCCCCGAGGTCATGAACATCGAACCGAAGGCGACCGACAACGTCCTCAATTCACATTTCACGACCGCTTGGTTCCCGACGCTCGCACAGCTTGTGGACAAGTCGCCCCTGCCTGTGATGCTTTTTACCTCAGGTTGGAGGTACAGAAGGGAGCAGCGCGAGGATGCCATGCACCTGCGCGCCCATTACAATCTGTCCATGGTGGTAATGGATGAAGGCCTTACCATGGCGGACGGGATGTACATCACAAAGGAATTCTTCAACAGGTTCGGATTCAAGAAGCTCAAGTTCAAGAAGAAACCCAATCAGGCCGTGTACTACGCATACGGCACCAACTACGAGGTGTTCGTGAAGGATGAGAACTTTGGCTGGGTGGAGATCACCGAGATAGGAATGTATTCTCCAATCGCCCTGGCCAACTATGGCATTCCCTACCCTGTCTTCAACTCAGGACCCGGCCTTGGAAGGCTTGTCCTGCTAAAGGAGGACGTCGACGACCTCAGGTCGCTCCATCATCCAGAGTTCTATTCGTTCTCTTTCGATGACAAGGACATGCTGGAATCGATAGTTCCCGTCATAAGGCCGACCTCCGGCGTGACGGATGAGATGGTGTCGGTCATAAAGAATGCCGCCATGGAACACAAGGACGACCCGAGCCCTTGCGACATCATCGCGTTCGAGGGCAATGTCGGTGGAAGGAATCTGGTGGTACGCATGCTCGAGCCCGAGGAGAACAAGAGCCTGCTGGGTCCCGCAGCCTTCAATCAGATATACGTGCACGAGGGCAACATCTACGGCATCCCAAAGGATGGCCTGTCCCAAAAGCTCAAGGATGTTGTGGAGAGCGGTCTGACGAACGGCCTGACATACATGGACGCCTTCCTATCGCTCGTGGCCAAGGATGTCGAGGACAAGATAGACAGTTCCTTCACCGGTGTCCAGGAATACAGGTTGGGCATGTCCAAGAGGCTCTCGGATGTGAACTTGCAGATCCCGGAGGAGGTAAGGACCTTCATCCAGATGAAGAACAACAGGATAGATGTGAGGGGCCCGGTGTTCTTCACACTGTCAATAGAGTTCCTCTGATGCCATAAACTTCTTTTACATTGGCATGTAAGATATCTATATGGAGAAGGGCAAGATAGTGAGATGTCCCTATTGCGGCGCAAGCGATGTCGATGAGACTCATGGGGAGTTCAGGTGTAGATACTGTTCAACGGTCTTCACCCCCCCGAAGGACGGGCCGGACCTGGCGCTGAAGGAGCGTCCCCTGTTCACTTGCGCGGGCTGCTCCAAGAGCTATTATGCTGAGGAATGGGAGCAGTACTCCAGGATATCGCTGCAGACGTCAAGGTCCCCCGTGGCCAAGAAGACGGCGGTGAACTACGAGATGTACTACTGCCCCCGATGTCACGATTTCCTTTGCCTGAAGTGTGTGGAGAAGGGGCGTTTCAACAGGATCACATGCGCCAAGTGCGGCAAATCCCCGGAAAGGGTCTCGGGCAGCTTCGTTGTAAGCGACCTGAAAGAAGTGCCTGGGATGTTCAGGCATGTGCACACCAAATACGTGAAGAAAGTTTAATATGGAACTCATGACATTTTATCATAGGTGAGTTTTTTGGACAATCTACCAAAGGGTTTAGTAGACAATCTGACCCCAGGGGAGGATGTTGCATGTTGCGTGGGCAACTTTGCAATTGCAAAACCAACATATGTCGCCGTCACGAATAAAAGGGTGATATACTATGACAGCAAGTTCCTTGGGCGCTATGACATGAAGACCATTCCATATTCCAAGATATATCAGGTATATGGAAAGAAGGGAAAGATGAGGGGCCATCTATATATAGAGGGCGAGGAAGAGGAGCAGGACATTGTGGTCGACGCCCTGAAGAACGAGGACGTGTTTTTGGTCATAGAGACGATGAAGAACGAGATAAACAAGATAGCCATAGAACCCATATCCATCAACAGGAAAAAGAAGTTGATGTCTGAAGAGTGGTATTTCTCCAAACCTCCGGAGAATGTTGTGAGGACATTCATTGGCGCCGCCCCGCATGCCATGCAGAGCATGGATGCACCCAAATCTGGCGTTGAACAGATAAGGGAGCTGAAGGGGCTGTTGGACGAAGGGCTTATATCCGAGGAGGAATTCCAGGCGAAGAGGGAGGAGATCCTCAAAAGGATCTGACGCTCAATCTATCAGATGCTCTTCCCTGACCCTGGACATCAGGGCGAATATCAAGGTCAGACCCCCCATGATAAGGAAGGAACCCCTCAGCGACCATTCCACAAGGACCCCGATGAGCGGGTAGCTCACCGCCCTGGTGAGCACGGATATCATCGAGATCGTGGAAAGTACCGTCGCACGATTATGGGAGTCTATGTATTTGTTCAAATAGTTTTGATAAAGGATCACGCGGGTGAGGCCGAAAGCGCTTATTATCAATATGAGAACTATTGCCAGCGCGATGTACCGATTTAAGGCAAGCAGGACAAATGACACCCCAGGCAGGACGGCGCTGAACAGCACGTACCTCCTCTTGGATCCCAGTATGTTCTCCATCCTGGAAAAGCTGTTCAAGACCAATATCTGGACCCCAGTCATCGCGGCATGGACGAACCCGAAGAAGAATATAGGCACCATCAGCTCGGAGAGTAGCGGTTGGTACACCCATATTATCATGAACACCATGTTCCCTATCGCTATCCTGTCGAATGCCAGGAGCTTGAGGACGCTGTGCCCCTTGAAGTATTTGAAACCTTCCTTTATCGTGCTGAAATATTTTTTTTCGGGCCGTTCTGAGACGATCTTCGGTTCCTTCAGTCCTAAGCCTACTATCGCCGCCAAGAAACAGGGGATGAACAGGAACATCATGGTGTATCTGAGGCCTATGGTGGTGGCGATGATGCTGCCTATTGGCGCGCTTACCATCAGCGCCACGAGCGCCGAGCTTTCCAATCTGCCGAATATCCTCTTGGACTCGGATTCCCTTCCGTCGGTGAGGAGACTGTCATACACCAACGCCTCGTCAGCCCCTGAGAGAAGGGCGGTCCCGACCGCCCATAGGAACTCGCCCACCATGAACACATAGAAGTTCGGCTGGGAAGAGTATACGAGGGCCGCGAACGCGTTCACTATGGCGGAGAGTATCAGAGACGTTTTCCTGCCAAGGTAGTCCGCAACGGCCCCTGTTGGAACCTCGAGGGCGAAGATGGAGATCATGAAGAATGACTGCAGCACCATTATTTGGCTGAAAGATATACCTCCCCAGTCAGTCATGAACGGGATCAGCACGCCGCCGATGAAATGCATGCTCAGCAGGAAGTTGAATATGTACATCCTGTTGATATTGGAATTTGATACTGGCACATGTAATAAAAAATAGGATGGATTATATTGTTTTCCATCTATGTGGTAAAATTGGCACCGTTTGGTCAAAAGTTTTGATAAGATGTCTCAAATGACTATCATGTCTATGAATTTTCCGACATCGTCGAGATACTTCCCGTTCTTTATGTTCTTTGATTTAAATGACATCTTGGCCACGGCCTTCTTGTCAACGAACTTCTCCATTCCGTCGAGGGTGGACACGTCGCCTTGAGTGTTCATTGTACAGAAGAAGGCGATGTTGTTCATGTTTTCCTTGGTCTTGGAAAGGTACGCCCTTACGGGGGTCGACATCTTGCTGGCCCAAACGGGGGTCCCGACAATGACAAGGTCATATTCCAACAGGTTGGCCCTGGGCTCCATGATGTCTGCTTCCATATCCTTTATGGACTCCCTTCCCGACCTCACGAAACCCAGGGGCCCGGACCTCTTGTCCTTATCGATGATCTCCTCAATGTCGCCCGAGACCCTTTCCGCAATTGCCTTCGCCACGTCCTTGGTGTGGCCGGACCTGGAATAATATACAATAAGTGACCTCATACAAATCACCATAATAAATATGCGAAGGGTCTTATATAGCTATCTGGCCCCCCTCATTTTGAATATTTTAACAAAAAACATTAATCCTTGAAAGGCGAATATAGGGCATGGAGAACAAGGATAGGATCTCCAATAGGAAGATCGATGATTTCGACCTCAAGATAATGAGGTGCATATACTGCAAGGAGAACTTCAAGGACCACACCGTTTACGAGACTGCGGAACACGAGGAGGACTGTCTCTGGAGATATTATCTGGTATGCCTTTCCTGCGGCCACAGGAACTATCTATCTGTGCTGACAGACCACATGGAATGTAACTGTGATGCGGCGGGCGGAGGACCGGACCCTGCCCCAGGATAGGACATGGCAGGCGCCCCGGGGAAGACGATCGCCCGTTATTGGGGACAATGTCCGTTTTTGAACATAAACGATATAACGGGCAACTATCTATTATTATATGTGATATCATGAGGATCTCAAGAACATATGCTTTCATCACGATGCTCTTGATCGTTATTGTCCCATTTTGCGGTTGCATAACGGATGGGGAGTTGACACTTGAGGAAAGGGCGGAGTATGAGGTGATAGACAATCTCCGGGAGGGCCACTACGATGTTGTTTACTCCTTGTTCAACGATGATATGAAGGACCTCGTCTCGGAGGAGGAACTCGGGGACCTGTGGCAGATGATCGAGGAGGCCTATGGCCCCATAGTCGACATCGAGGGGGAGAACGCCGGCAGGGAGGATCTATCAGAGGATGGCGTGGACTATATCGCCGTCTACGTACCTTGCGAGTTCGAGGACGGCACCAGATTGCAGATCCAGGTCGTGTTCGATGAGGACGAGCTGGTGGCAGGGCTCTGGTTCCTGCCCGACTAGCTGCTCTCATCCCTTGCCATGCTGAAGAACATGCCTCTCTCTTTTTTTTCTCCATGCACCTTCCCGGTTTCTGAAAGGTAATTGAGGTACTTGTTGACCTCGTTGAGGTGGATTCCCAGGATCTTGGCCAGGTCATCTGCCGTACATGGCCTTCTTCTTATGGTAGATACTATCTTGTCAAGGGCGTCCTCACTAAAGGAATCATGTCCGACGACATCCGAGGGTTTTCCCACGGCCTCGCCGCCCAGAATGCTCGCGATCCTTTCAAGGACGGCGCCCTTCGTCGGCCTGACCCATTCCTCTGTAGAGGGCCTGTCCAATGAGTTTATCTGGATCCTGTTCGCACCTATGTCCAATAGGTGTTTCCTGATGGCCTCAAGCTCCTCCTCGCTATCGTTGAGCCCGGGAATGACCATCACCTCCAGCCATATCTTCCCGGAGAATTCCCTTCTCAGTTCAATGAGACCTTTCAACAGTTTTTTCAGGGTGATATTTTCATGGGGACGATTTATCTTTTTGAAGACGCCTTCCGTGCCCGCATCGAGAGATGGCAGGATGACATCACAATCCATCACTTCCCGTCTAACTTCGGGGTCGAAGAACAGTGTGCCGTTTGTCAACAGGGCTATCTTGTAGTCGGGATGTTGTTTTTTCAGGAATGAGATAATCTTGCCGATCCCGCTGTGGAGCGTCGGCTCACCAGAGCCTGAGAATGTCAGATAGTCGATCCTTGGCCTCTTTGAGAGGAAATCGTCCAACTCCCTGATCACCTCGTCGGTGGGAACGTATTCAGCCCTGATGTCTGTCAGGTCCGTTGTCTCGCCACATTCGCAATATACGCAGTCCAAGGTGCAGGTCTTGTACGGGACAAGATCGATCCCTAATGATGATCCAAGCCTTCTCGAGGGCACTGGGCCAAAGAGGTACAAGTATCTCAATCCCCGCACCCGCCCTTCGTTATTTCTGGACACATAGTCATGCTCACCCCATATTCCATACCTACCTGAAATGGGATATCTTTTATACTTTATTTATATTATAACAGGACAACATGAGAATAATCGACCTTTCACATGAGATAGCACCCGCTATGCCCACATTTCCGGGCACAAGACCACCTGTTTTCAGACCCGCAAACACAATCGATGATGACGGATTCAGGGAGATGAGGGTCGACCTGTGCACACATACAGGCACGCACATAGACTCACCTTTCCATGTTTTCCCAGAGGGCAGGGCCTTGGACTCCTTCGATGCGGACCACTTCTTTGGAAGGGCGACTATGGTGGACCTGAGGTCTATTCGGTCAAAGGATATCGGTCTGGACCTTCTAAAACGTGACGGACCGTCCATAAGGGACTCCGACTTTCTGCTCATTCACACCGGTTGGCAGGGAAGATGGGGCACCGACTCCTACTTTGAGGGCTTTCCATCATTGTCGGCCGAGGCGGCGGAATGGCTTTCAGGAATGGATTTGAAGGGCGTCGGTGTCGATGCGATATCGATAGACGATATTGGCTCTGTGGACCTTGAGGTCCACAAGACCCTGCTGGCGAGCGATATCCTCATAATCGAGAATCTCAACTCGCTAGACAACATACGAGCTTCATCGTTCTTCTTCTCGTGCATGCCGCTCAGATTGAAGGATGCCGACGGGTCCCCTATTAGGGCATATGCAATGGAAGAATAAAAAAAATAAAATGATAAAATGGATTAATATCGATTATTTCTTCTTCTTTTTAGTAGAAGTTTGGGTATTAGTTGTTGTAGCTGGTTTCTTTGCTTTTTTGGCGCCCATACTTACACCTCCTTGATAATTTATAATATATATTGAATTTATAAATTTTTCTATTATATTTACAAAAATAAATTAATATTATATCTCTAAAAGATATAATTAATTATAAATTTTATTTAAATCAATAATAATAGCTTATTATTGTATTATTATTGTATTTTATAGCTATAACCGTTTATATATAATTTTAGAATATGAATTTACGTTATATTATAATAAAATCTATTATTTTAGCTCTAAAATACCGTAAAGCTTTTATAGCTAATCAATTCCCGAATCTACTGAATTAACGAAGGCTATTCGAATGGAGAATGGAAATAATTCATTTAAATCGGGAAGAAATCGTTGGTTCTACTATTACGTTCCCTTTAAGATTGGACAATCAAATCTTGGAGTGCTCATACCGCTCATCATACTTGACCTGGGTGGAAATGCGGGGGCCGTAGGCCTCTCCTCCATGTTGTTCTCACTTGTCACGATAATCGCTACCATGGTGTGGGGGAGATTCTCAGACGAGACGGACAAGAGGAAACCATACATCATCCTCGGATTCCTCGGGGCCACCTCGTGCTTTTTCATCCTAGCCTTCGCCACCACATACCTACAGGTGGTGATGGTATATGCCATAATGGCGTTCTTCATGGCGGCGGAGCTGCCCGTTACTCCCCTTTTTCTCCTAAGGAACGTGGACAAGGATAGATGGAACGAGTCGTTCAGCAGATTCAATCTCATATGTAGCTGGGCGTTGACTGCGGGGCTGGTGATAGGCGGCATCTCGTCGGTCTTCTTCGATTCCTTCTACACCGCACTGATACTTAGCTTCATAACGTTCCTTTCCGTGTTGATGGCGAAGTTCGGCATCAAGGAGTCTACGATTGATGTAAACAGGTCGAAGATGGGTATATTCCCGAACCATATGCTTGAAAGGAAGCGCTTTACCCCGAACTTCGTGCTTCACATCCCAAGGCCGTCTTTGAAGATGCGTAGCAACAACAGGGGCTTCTTCATAGTGATAGCTCTCCTGTTCACAGGGAGCAACTTCTTCTTCATCCCGATCATACCCTACCTGAAGTACATGGGGATAGATGATGGCCTGATATTCTCTGTCAGCCTTTCGAACTATATAGCCTCGTCCCTGGTGTATGCCTTGATCTCCAGGGACATGCGCTCGCTTGGTTGTTTGGGCCTCCTCAGACGGGGAATAATCACCCGCCTCGTTATGATGCTTTCCATGCTGGCATGCATCATGACAATCTCCAATCACGCCTTTGTCATAGTGTTCGTTTTCTATATGCTGATGGGGGCGGTATGGCCCCACATATACACAGCTTCGATAACCTTCGTTTCGGAGTCCTCCTCCAACAACAACGGCGGCAGCCTCATGGGGAAGTACAATGCAGTATCCACGTTTGGTCTCATGATAGGAAGCATGCTCTCAGGCTATGTGTTCGACATATACTCCTTGCAGCTTTGTCTTACCATAGCTGCGGTCTTTTACGTATTGGCATACCTTGTGCTGTACAAGTATGTCAAGATGCCGAGTGAGGGGGCAGACAACGCTGTTTGTGAAGTCCCATCCTAAAAGCTACAACACCTTGCGACACTCTACGACATATGAAAATCCGAGATACGATCAATAGTAGCTTATTAGGTATGCATAACCATACCACGATCTTCCGATCCTGACATAGTAGTAATCTTCGCTGAACGAGTAGAGGATGCCTGTGCCCCTGTTTACATTCACGATCATGCCCCACCAGCCCATGTAGATCTTTTCTCTGGTGTTCTTGATATATATCACACCACCGTTGCTGTTCGAGTAACTGTATTCGTAGCCGTTGATGTTGTTGTTCCATATCTTGGGATCGAGTCCCATGTCCTCGAAGCAATCGCTGCCCTCGGATATCCAGCCGCCCGACCTGCGAATTTCATATGCTAACTCTCCAAGATATGCGGCGTTCGTTGGCATGTCGTTCGCATATGGGTCGTAGACAGCTTCCTCGGCGGTGGCAAGCACGACCGAACGGTGCATGTTGTACATGTCATTCCCGTCTTGGTATGCGACGATGTTTATTGAGTCGAGCAGATCGACCCCCGGAAGCCCCGTTGCATCGATGGCCAGGTCAACGTATATCGCATCCCCAACATAGATGGTCCTGCCATCGGACTCGAGATTGTATGCATCGGATGTGAAGCTTACACGGTCCTCGTAGGAACCGCTGTCAAGGATCTTTACCTTCACGGGATAGTTCAGATTGTTCGTTATCGTCATTACATTCTCATAGGTGATGAACTGTAAGGGTATGTCGGTTATGCTGAACTCAAAGGTCCCATCCCCTGCCTCGTCTGTGAAGTATATGCCGTTCTCACCATACGGTTCGAGGGATATCAATCCGTATCTGTCATCTGTGGTCTGAAGGGTGACGGCCCTGTCGGTGCTGAATGAAGTGAATGCCTGGGTGTTGAACACCATTATGGCGAACAGCATTATGACGAATATGAGAAGGACTTGATGGAACCTCATCTGTTAGCATTCTTAAAGAATTGTTTTATAAGCTTTGCTGAACAAAAGTCACTTAATCCGGGCGCCATAGCCATCCAATTGGACACATAGTTTCTCTTGTATTGTCATTTTGTGATAACATCATTCCTTTGGCCTTGAAGGGTGATTGTTATCATATTGAACAACATAATCAAGAAACAGTCTGTATATTGCTTTATTCTCTCTTTCTCAGAAAGATATAAATATCAACCCTACTTACTGTTTATAGTTGATATAATCAACTATATATGAGGTGAAAAACAATGGACGGATTAGGAGTTTCCATAAAGACAGGTATAATAGGGGGAGTCATGGGATTCATAGTAAGTTTCCTGATGACGTACTTCATCATCCCCATGGCGACAGAGAGGATGATGTTTGGAGTGTCCAATGGCATGTCCGGATTTCTCAGCGGTTTCATGGGGGGCTTCATTGGGCTTCTTATGTACCTAAAAGCAACTAAAAAGACGTGATATATTTTTTTCTTATATTTTTTCCCTAATTGAGGCATGATTAGGGCATGATTCTGGAATTATTACTAATATTTGTTGAGAAATCTATTGATCGTTGATAAATATAAACAGGTCATGGTCATGCTCTGGAATGTAGGATTGTACTATTATGCTGGGGACGCGACTACCCCTGAGGGACAGATTCCCGACATCGCCCGGGAATTCGATACCGTCGTTCTCCTGTCAAGCGACGAGGGGGCGTCATACGACCTAGGGGCCCTTTTAGGCAGGATAATGGATTTTTGGAACGATCAGTCGAATGTCCAGATCCTTGTGGAGATCCCCAATCCCGGCGGAACAGGAACGTATCCCTTCATGAAGGCCAGGCTTGATGAGATAGAATCACAGGCAGGGGGAATGGTCAAGGGATACTATTTCGTGCCTAAGGAGTCGAATTCCATATGGAACGGAACGGCGACCGATTCGTCACACTGCCGGGACAATGCGAGAGACATCGTCAGAGATGTCAAGGCGCTGAGCAAATACGCCCTTTGGATGCCTGCCTATAATCCTATGAGCTATGATATGATGGACCAATGCCAATTGCACATAAGTTTCACGAACATATTGCCCAATTTCTTTGCCGCCGGCTCAGGGATACTAGTTGAAAAGGAAACGCTTTTAGGAAGAAAAAGACGCGCCGCGAGCTGAAAGTACATGTCTTTGCCTCAGGAGATGTGAGGGTACCGGATATTCGATAGTTATCTCTGGAGAGAACAGAGTTTTCGGCCTTGAAGAAAGGGATTTGGAAAGATCGGAGGTCGATGTTCCCATTCCGTTGGCCGATTAATGAGTTTTTCATCTCATATCAATTTTCTCTTTATGGCAAATAATGTTACCATCCCCATCGATATCGACAGCGCCGCCGAGAAGAGGAAGACAAGCTCGTACCCGTCTATTGTATAGAGCACCCCCATGAGCACCGGGCCTATGCTTTGGCCTAGCCTGAGATTGGAGGAGAACAGCGCCGAGACCACGCCCCTGGTCTCGTCCGAGACGGAATTGAGGAACTTGGTCTGCAATATGGGTATGTTGAATCCTTGCCCAACGCCGTACAGGCAGGCCGCCAGTATCCCGACATACGCATCTGTCATCAGGTACATGACGACCATGGCAAGTGAATAGAAAACGAATCCTATGACCATTGGGATGTTGCTGCCTATTCTCTTGTGGATCTTTCCCGAATGGTAGGATATGATCCCCGTCGTTATGGACATGAAGGCGAGGATGATGCCTATGTCGAACGAATCTGAACCGTATACCTCGTCCAGATATAGAGGGAAGTATGTCATGTACGGCCCATAGAGAATGATGAAGCTCACGATGCATGCGGAGATGAGGACCACGAACTTCTTATTGTACAGTTCCCTGGACGCCATGACAAGATATGATTTGTAATCCCCGTCATTTCTCTCGGTGGGTATGTGCATGTACTTCAGGATGACCAACGAGATGGGTATGGCCAAAAAGAAGAAATAGAATGGGAAGAACCACGCGACAGATGCCATCAGCCCCCCTATGACGGGGTACGAGGCGGATCCCACAGAGAGCACGCTTGCATTGTAACCCATTGCCACGGCCCTATCATGCCCCGTGAAGGCATCCCCTATCAGCGCCATTGACAGCGTTGAGAGGCCAGAGGCGGCAGCGCCTTGGAAGAATCTCATTACAAGTATCATGTTGTAGTCCCTTAGGAAAGCTATGGAACCTCCGCTCAAGGAGAAGACCAGGAGGGACACTATGACCATCCCCTTCCTGTTCCATTTGTCCGAGATGAATCCTACGAGGGGGCTGACTATTACACCAGGGATGGTGAATATCGTGACCATCAGGCCTATCTGGGTCTTTGACAGGTCGAACGCATCCTGCACCTTTGGCAGGGCCGGTGATATGAGCGCCAACCCCACTATGGCCATCAGGGTGACGCCGAATATCATCTGAAGGTCCCGATTCCTGTAAAGAGACGTCATTTTTGCACCAATAGAGATAATTTCCTAGTTTAGTAATAATACCTACCTATAATTCTTGTCCGCCTTACTAAAAGATTTTCTTGTCAGGAATGGTGCGGTGGCCTCTCCTTCAACAGCACGGTGGCGACGAATCCCACGACCGCGATCAACAAAAGGACGACCAATGCCCCCCCGTATCCTTCGGCGGTATAGGCATCGCCCACCATGCCGCCCCTCTCAAGCATGTATCCCAAGAACGGCTGGAATATGGCGCCGCCGATGAAGGGAAAGAAGTTTGCCAGCCCCGTGGACGTCCCCGAGAGCTCAAGCGGGAAGGCGTCCTTTATCGATGCGTAGATGAGGGGATTGATGCCTATGGCGAACATCCCCATTCCGAAGAAACAGGCATAAAGCGCGACCGTGGGCAGCGAATCGACGAACATGGCCATAAGCCCCATGTCCAGCATCAGCAACGCGGCGCAGAACACCACCACGATCCTTCTCTTCCTCAGTATCTTGTCCGAGAGGTATCCGAGAAACGGGCTGCCAAGTATCATGCCGAACGCTATCGACGACAGCACCCTGCCCGCCTCGACCTTCGACATGCCGTACATATGGATGAGGTAAGGCCCTCCCCAAAGCCCCCCGAACGATATGTAGATCGACATGGAGCAGAACAGCCATATCGAGGGCGGCCAGAACTCCCATGTCGTCACGATCCTTCTGAATCCCTTGAAGAGGGAGGAGTTGGTAGGTCTTTCCCTGTGTGCGTGTATTGGCTCGAAACCCATGTCGGTCGGAGAGTCGCGCGCCAGATGGAACATGGCGACGCCCAGCAAAAGGCTGATAAGCCCTATTATCAGGAAGGGCGCCCTCCAGCCGAACTGGTCCGATAGGAAGGCGAGAGGCATGGTCGACATCAGCAGCCCCACCCCTCCAAGGGCTATGAAGACCCCGTTCATCGTGGCGAACTCGTCCTTTCTGTACCATTGCGATATGAACTTCAGGCCGCAGACATAGACGGTCGAGACGCCGATCCCCACGATGACCCTTCCTATTATCGCCATCTCGACATCCAGCGCCATTCCAAAGAATATGGACCCGATACCGGCGATCATCGTGGTTGCGGCAACGGTCTTCCTCACGCCCCATGAGTCTGACAGCATCCCCGTCGGCAGTTGCATGAACGCATACGAGTAGAAGTATCCCCCCGCCAAGAGCCCCAACAACGCCCCCTCTGCCCCCAAGTCCTCCATCAGGTCCACGGCCACTACCGCGGTCCCGTTCCTGTGGATGTAGACGAACACATATATCAGACCAATGAGGAGAACACTATCATCCTGTATCTTCTGAAGTCGGATGCGCCTGGCCTTTTCATGATACCTTAATTGGCGGTGACAAGAATATAAAACATTGACCTCATTTCATTAAAAAAATAAAAAAAGTGAAGAGCTATCGGTACAGCTCGAATATGTTGCATTTTATCGGCATTATGCCCGGCCTTTCGTCTGTCGTGAAATTCGTGTATGCCAATACATGGGTCTGGTATTCCAGATAACCCTGTACCACATCGTGCAGTCCCTTGTTCCTCCTGCCGAGTATCAGTATGTGGAACCACTGTATGAGCATGCAGAGCCCTGCGATGAATCCATATATCGCCAACACTATCGATATCAGGAAGCTGTACACGATCCTGACGAAGAGCTCCAGCCTGCTTGCATCCTCATTGTAACTGAACAACTGTTTCATATCATTTGTTACTTCTTCATCCATGTCTGTCACCTTCTTTGTTTTGAGTCCCTTTGGGGTGAACACAATATAAAACGTTGCTGGCCATTAGTGGCCATTTACTTTTATTAGAGAATAATATTATATATGCTTGCCTAGTTCTCTAGTGTAGTTATGGGATATCTAGAAGCGTTTATTGTAAGTGCCGCCCTGATAGGCGTCGCCGAGCTGGGCGACAAGACTCAGATAGCGTTGCTCTCGCTGTCCGGCAAGTACAAGAAGAAGACCCCCCTGCTCGTGGGTTCCTTCATGGGGTTCGCCCTTGTGGACGGCATGGCCGTGGTCTTTGGCGGTACCATCTCTTCCCTTGTCCCGCAGGATACCATCTCGCTTGCCGCCAGCGTCGTGTTCATACTCTTTGGCGTCTACTTCCTTTTCGAGAAGGAGGAGAAGATGAAGGAGGCGAATCACAAGTCCCTCCTCCTGACAAGCTTCATGCTGATAACGCTGATGGAGCTTGGCGACAAGACGCAGCTGATCACCATGACCCTCGCGGCGCGTTACGATTCCATGATAGGCGTCTTCCTTGGGGCCATGGCCGCCTTGATGTTCCTCTCGTCCGTTGCCATCATCGTGGGCAAGGCGCTCTCCGAGAGGATATCCGAAAAGGCGTTCAAGAGAGTCTCCGCCTTCCTGTTCATCACACTGGGCGTGCTGGGGCTGCTGGGAATCTGGTAGTGCGGATCGAGGGGACCGCATAAGATAATAAAACATAAATAATGTCCCAATATACATGATTCATGCACAAGATACCCCGTTGCATGAGCACACAGCACCCCGACAATGTCAATCCCCCCTTCTTTTCGAACGCTCCGGAGCTCGGCGGCGATGACGAGATACAGGAGGCATACTACGTCTTTTCCCACCTACAGTGCGATGAGCAGATGTGGGACTGCGAAGGCAAGGAAGTGGACAACTTCGTAGTGAAGAAGCTCTTGTCCAGGTATGACGAGTACTTCAGGGAGAACGTTATAGGAGAGAACGTCTTCATAACGTTCAGGGTGCCGAATCCCCAGCTTGAGAAGACAGAGGCCAAGATACTGTTGGAGACACTGGAGTCCATACCCCGTTCATTTGACACAGCCTCCACCTTCTATGGAAGGGACGTCGTGCCCATATTCGAGGTAATACTGCCCATGACAACATCTTCCCAGGAGCTTGACAACATCTTCAGCTACTACAGGGAGTATGTGGCGGGCAAGCAGAACAAGATGGTCGGCCGGTCTGTCGCCATCAAGGACTGGATAGGCGAGTTCCACCCGGACGAGATAAACATCATCCCCCTTGTCGAGGACTACGAGCACATACTGAACGTCGATTCCATAGTTGGAGGCTACCTGGAAGGGAAGCAGATAGACGAACAGCGCGTGTTCCTTGCCAGGAGCGATCCCGCGATGAACTATGGTTTCTTTTCCGCCATAATACTGACGAAGATAGCCCTCCATAGGTTAAGGGCCCTATCGAAGGAGTCCGGTGTCAGGCTACATCCCATCATCGGTGTGGGCACCGCGCCGTTCAGGGGCAATCTCTCGCCGTACAACGTTGAGAAGTTCGCCGACGAGTACCCATCGCTCAGGACGTTCACCCTGCAATCTGCATTCAAGTACGACTATCCTCCCAAGGATGTGGAGGACGCCATACAGAAACTTCACGACACGCCTGTCAAGAACCCGCGATTCGTGGACGAGGAGGCGGGCATCAACTTCATCAAGAGGTATTCCGAGCAATATAGGAAGGAGGTAATGGTGCTCGCGCCCCTGATAAACAGGATGTCCAAGTTCATTCCCGCCAGGCGCATGAGGAAACTGCACATCAGCCTGTTCGGCTACTCGAGGAACATGGGCGGGATATCCCTGCCAAGGGCCATCGCCTTCACAGCGAGCCTGTACTCGATAGGCCTCCCACCGGAACTGATAGGCATCCAAAGCCTTGATGCGGGCGATGTGGATGTCGTGAGGCGCATACATTACAACTTCGACGACACGCTCTCCACCGCACTGTCCTATTACAATCCAGCATCATCGGAGATAACGGGCATTGACCTCTCATCGAAGATAGAGATGCTGGATGTGGCGTATGAACCGAACGAGGAGCATATGGCATACACCGGCTCGATCTTGGAATGCATCAAGAAAAATCAGATGGAGCCCGTCGAGCGGCTCTGCCTGCAGGCCGCCCATGTCAGGAAGTTCCTGGGGTGAGCCAGGAACTCTAAAAATCCTCATTATAGACAGACGGTTTCCTCGCCGTTTGTCTCGTATTTGACCGTGGCCATCTCAACAATCCCCATGTATATGTCGAGGAAGGCGTAGTAGACCGCCAAATGGTGGATGAACTCCCTTGTATTGGCCTTGTCCCCTTTCCTATTTATCTTCTCGAACTTCCTTCTGACGACCTCGCACGGTGTCTGGCAGTCCTTAATGTTGAAGTATTTGAACGTCGGGGTAACGTCTATCTCCCCTTCAACTATTTTATAGTATATATCGTTCTTGATGGCATAATTGTACGCAGCGCACGACATATGCCTTATGGACATGGTGTCATTGTTCATATGAACCAATCTTTTCATTTTTTTGTTCGATTATTAGTCTTTGTATATAAAGTCATTGAATATTAATAATACTATTTGAATATTCTCCCCCTATACAATCACATCCAAAGTATGGATGCACCGCCATATTTAATCTTGCCAATACCAATAGAACAAGCTTTATAGAAAAAACTATTGGAATATGCGCCACGCGATTAAGATAAATGACGAACATGTCATTTTGGAATTTTCGATCATTTTGATGGGCATTGGAATTATAGGGATACGGGACTAACAATAGTCTTTTTAATTACTTAAATGAGCATTAGTGAAGAGTCAAAGACTTGGCTGATAATTATTCCTTTCATTTTATCCAGATAATTCTTCGAATTGGAATGGACAGTACAATAAAAGTAAAGAAGAAAAATATAATGTTATTTAATTGCTGATCGAACTAAATATCATCTTATTTTTCCATCGTTTTGGCACTTATTCGACCAGATTATCTTTGAAGAACGATTCCAATCTGTCAAAAGGAATGTAATTATTGTCTCCTCCGTCGTACAGATCAATATGACGCGCTCCCGGAACTATTACAAGTTCTTTGGGTTCGGCAGCTTTTTCATACGCATCCTCGGTATAATATCTGGAGTGTGCATTCTCCCCCATGATGAACAAGATTGGCCGTGGAGAGATGGTATCGATGTAATTCATTAAGGGGAAGTTCATAAAGGACATGCCACTTGTTATGGTAAATGCCGCTCCTGCATTTGGATGGAATCCCCGTTTCATTGCATAGTACTCGAAAAATTCACTTGTAACAGGGTCCAGCCCCTCCGGAATCGACTCTGCGGGCTTTCTGGGGAATCCCGGTGGCAACATGGGGGTGCCATTCTCAAAGTCTTCCCATCTTTGCTTGGCCATCTGTGCCAATGACACTGCGCGTTGCTCATCGGTCAATGTTTTCCCGAATCCATCCCTAAACATGCCGCTTATATCATACATGCTTGCGGTGGCAACCGCCTTGATACGCGGATCGACCTGGGCAGCAGTGATTGAAAATCCCCCACTACCGCATATGCCGATTACTCCTATCTTGTCCCTATCCACAAAATCCCTGGTCCCGATAAAGTCTACTGCAGCGCTAAAGTCTTCCACAAAGAGGTCCGGAGACGAGATATGCCTTGGTTCCCCGCCGCTCTCTCCATTGTAGGATTCGTCGAAAGCCATGGCAACAAATCCTCTTTGCGCCATCTCTTGGGCATATAGTCCCGCTCCCTGTTCCTTTACCCCCCCATAGGGGGTCCCGACAATGATGGCAGGATATTTGTTAGATTTATCAATATCCTTGGACACATATAGATGGCCTGCGACATCCACGCCGAATTTATTCCTGAATGTGACCTTTTCCAAAATCACATTTTCACTTAGTTCGAACGTGAGGTCTCCTGGGTCAAATCTGGTTTTTGATTTCATGTTCATTCCTCCAATTTATCATATTCCTCATCGCTTACTTCTTCAAGCCACACTGCGTCCCCCGCATGCGGATTTGTGCTGATCCCTATATGAACAAACCAGCTATCTTTTCCGGCCCCGTGCCAATGCTTGACATTTGAAGGTATCTTCACGACATCCCCCGCTTCCAGTAACTGGGCAGGTTTGCCTTCTTCTTGGTAATACCCCTTGCCCCCGGTGACTAGCAGGATCTGCCCACCCGGATGCTTATGCCAGTTGTTCCTAGCACGGGGTTCAAAGGTCACATTGTATACAGGACAATTATATTCCTCATCTGCAACAAGCATCGCAATCCATGCGTCTCCAATAAAATAATCTTTCAGGGCCCCTTCGACCTTGTATCCCTTTG
This sequence comes from Halobacteria archaeon, assembly GCA_036733165.1. Classification (GTDB taxonomy): domain Archaea; phylum Methanobacteriota_B; class Thermococci; order Methanofastidiosales; family NM3; genus JAFGGT01. The sequence goes on from DAINBB010000023.1 coordinate 24,889, forward strand.
GGAATATTACACTTTCATTTAAATCATCTGCAGTTGTCATCATATCTCCCTCCGATATTACAAAAAGTATATAAATAGTAATTCATAATCTAATTGTAATATAATATTTAGTAATAATAAGTTACTTAAATACCTAATGTGAGCGCAAGACAACTTGGTGATTTTATGGTAACTAACAACAAGATGACAATGGAGGCATATAACGAACTATCCAAAAAATGGGCCGTAACAATACTCAAGGATATATTCTTGGGGAGCAAGAGATTCAGCGATTTTTTGGAAGTGCACGAGAATCTGAGCAACAGAGTGCTTTCAGACCAATTGAAACGGCTTGAGAAGTATGGATACGTAAAAAAAGAGGTAGTAAGCATGACCCCGGTAAGAATCGAGTACTCCCTAACCGAACTAGGGCTGGATCTGAACAAAATGTTGTATGAGAAGGCGATGTTTGCAATACGGCATGGACTAATAGAAAGAAACAGTCCATACTTCAGAGGAAAAAACATTGAGAAAACTTTTGGAATAAAAGAATCAGGATAATAAAAAAGAAAATTAATATCTTTTACTTTTTAGTATTCCTTTTTTATGCTGTATTCGATTTGAAACATAATATAATATTTTATTTCATAATCCGGTTAGATTCATAGCTCAGCGCTTCGTTGACCTGTTTAAATTAGTGTTGGTGCCTATGGATGAATAGTATCATCCTCTACCAATGGCAGTAATGATATCAACGGTACTGGACATGTCATAAAACCAGACAAAGAGGGAATCTATCCCTCAACTTCCACCATTGGCGCATCGGGAGCATTCTTCTTGATACTCTTCATGCCTTTGATGCATGCGTCCTTGGAGTTGTACGCCTCCCCAGTGGCGATAATCTGGCCGTTCGAGGCCTTCAATCTGAAGCGGTATTTTCCCGTCTTGTCCTTGTAGAATTCAAATTTTCCACCCATAATTATCTCCTCTATATTATTCACTTTTATGCCATATGAAATACATAACAAGAACTATTTAATATACAGGGCTGAAAGTATAATGGGTGAATAAATATGATAGACATTGAGACTTACATCGAGGACACCATCGGAGACACAGTGGCCTTTTTGCCTAAATTGGTGGGCGCCATAATAATACTCCTGATTGGCTGGATCGTCGGCCGCATGCTTGGAAAGTTCATCTCAAAAATATTGGACAAGGTAGGAGTCGATGACATCATACGCAAGACCTCCATAGGACAGAACATCGAGAAGTCAGGTCTGAGTTTGGTCAGGTTGTTCGACCTTCTGATACGCTGGTTCGTCTACCTCATAGCTATAATGGGTGCCACCAATGTGCTTGAGATCGAGTTCCTCAGCAGCTTCATGGACAAGCTTGTATCATACGTACCCAATGTCGCCGCATTCCTGATAGTGCTTGTCGGAGGATTCGTCATTGTAGACATATTTGTGGACTTCATGGAAAAGTTCAGCTCTGCCTCAAAGGTGGAGATGATGTCCCCCATAATGACATTGATGCGCATTTTCTTCTACTTCGTCATTTCAATGCTCGCACTCACACAGTTAAAAATAGACCTTGAGATAATATACACCTTCATCGAACCGGTTGCTTGGGGTGTGGGCATTGGCATTGGAGCTGCCATAGCGATAGTCTTCGGTTTTGGTCTGAAGGAACGTAGCCAAGACATGGTAGATAAATTCCTTAATAAATCTAAGAAAAAATAATTTTTTTTCTTTTTTCTTTTCATTGATTCTTTCAGATCCAGAGCGATTTTAACCATTATTTTTTCTTTCTTACCCCGTCTTCTTCAGATTCTTTTCAAGAATCATCAGGAGTCCTTGACGTTCTTCTTGAAGCTGTGGAACGCCATATTGAGGAATCTGCTTGACTCAAGGTACTCCTCTTTCATGACGCTGGCCATCTCCTCGTCCATGCCAGCCTTGACGAGCTCGGACTCGAAGACCTTTCCGGCCTTCTTGGCATCCCTGTTCAATCTGTAGAGGGATATGCCTGCCTTAATTAGGAGAGGTATGAGTGCAGGGCTCATCTTTACAAGGTCGATAAAGTTCTTGGATGTCATTTGTGTCTCGGACATGTTCTCATCCTCGATCGATGTCTTGCCATTCAATCGTTCGATACGTTCTTGAAGACCTTTCCGACGTTCAGGGTGGACATGTACTGTCTTGTCAGTTCGAAGGCCTGTTCCTCGGTCATGCCAGCCTCCTTGAGCTCCTTGTAGAACGTGGATATG
>DAINBB010000024.1:0-26780 GCA_036733165.1 Halobacteria archaeon
TGAAACAACACCACTGCACACATCTACTCCCATTCTTCTGTACTCTTCGGCCCTTATGGCGGGAAAAGGATCGATGAATCTGCGCTTGAACGCCATCAGGCCTTTCCAACTAAGGGTTGGGCCTTCAGGGAACACGCCCCTTCTGGTCATTCTTCTCAGGTGTTCATAGAGTGTGGCCGAACCCACCAACACCTTTTTGGGAGCGCATCCTCGAAGGGCGCAGGTGCCGCCAAGGGAACGGTAGTCCGCTATCGCGACCTTCATGCCTCCCTTGCTGCATATCGATGCGGCGCTCGTGCCCGCAGTTCCTGTGCCGATGATAAAGAGATCATAGTCCATGGAACGCACAAGAGACATATCGACCGGATACAATATAAAACTTGAGATTTATGAAAAGGGTCGACGAAGAGGCTCTCGTATCTTGTAATATTGCCCTGTTGAATCTGTATAAACATGAGTGCGGGGGATGGGATTTGAACCCACGGACCCCTACGGGACTAGGCCCTCAACCTAGCGCCTTTTCCAAACTCGGCAACCCCCGCGCATAAGAGAAAATGTATATCTTCCGCCTAATTCATCATAGGTATTTAAAAAATTATCTGATTGTGGGTTTCGTTCCCAGAATCACACAAATGTGCAGTTCACCCAGACCCCCACCAGATAGCTTATCACTATGACGACGAACGCGATAAGCATGTGTTCCGCTATTATTCCCAAAGGATTCTCGTCCTTTATCTTTGCAATGTAGAAACTGAACATCGCCAGAAGGGAGAAACCCCAGACAATGTTCGCGTATATCGCAGCTTCAAGCTCCAGAATACATATGGGTATTGCAAACGACATGGCGAAGATGAACTTGAAAAAGAAGGTCGATATCGTCGACTCCCAGATATGCCTGGTATCGGTGTGACACTTGGATTCCTCGGATATGTGTATTCCCAAAGCGTCCGAGAACGCATCAGCGATGGCTATGGTGATCACACCGCCAAGTATGGCTATCTCGGAACCAGTGCCAGAGTAAAGCCCCATCATGAGGCCTAGGGTCGTGATGATGGCAGAGGTAAGACCAAAGCCCAGACCTGTTCTCAGAGAGTCTTTCACGGAAGATACTCAAAGAGGTCCAATTTAAAGATATCGGAAAAGGGAAATATGGATAAGGGCCCGCTCAGTCCCTCAACTTCTTTCCGGTGATAGAGATAAAGACATCCTCAAGGGTCGGCTCCACAGAGGATATGGATCTTATTGGCCTGTTCGAGAGAACGCCTGCTATATCGAGCAGGAGCCTGTCCCTGTCCTTGATGAACAACTTCAGGACGCCCTTGTCATAGATCGCGTTCAGCACGCCGTCGACTGATTCCGCATCCTCTATGAGATTCTCATCGAACTCTATCTGCACTTCCAGTATCTCCTTGTCCTTGAGCTTCTTCTTTAGATTTCCTGGGGTATCGATGGCCTGCAGCTTACCCTCGTCTATTATTGCGACCCTGTCACAGAGGTGGTCCGCCTCTTCCATGTAATGGGTGGTGAGGAATATGGTCATTCCCTCCCCGTTTATCCTCTTTATGAAGTCCCATATCATCCTCCTTGCCTGTGAGTCCATGCCGGTCGTAGGCTCGTCCAGGAAAAGAACTTCCGGTCTGTGCATCAGTCCGAGTATCACATTGAGCCTTTGTTTCATGCCTCCCGAAAAGTTCTTTACGAGGTCGTTCTCCCTGTTTTTGAGGCCCATCGCATCCAGAAGCTCTTCGGACTTTGTCCTGATGACGTCCCTGGGAACGTTGTAGAGGGAAGCGTAGAGGTATAGATTCTGCTTGGCCGTCAGCATGTCGTTCAGCGCAAGCTCCTGCGGGACTATACCTATCTTCTCCCTTATGGCGCTGGCATCCTTGATGTCTATGCCGCATATCCTCGCATTGCCCGCCGTCTTGTTCAACTGGCATGTCAGCATGTTGACGGTCGTGCTCTTCCCCGCACCGTTCGGACCGAGGAATCCGAATATCTCCCCCTCCTCGATGTCAAAAGAGATCTCGTTTACTGCTGTCAGGTCGTCGAATTTCTTTACAAGACCGTCCACTTCGACAGATTTCATACGGCCTCACTCCTGTTGAGCATTATTATACCCAGTCCAAGCACCAGCAATGCGAAGACTATGGATATCGCCAGTTCCGTCCTGACCTCGGATATGCCGTATCCCCTTACCATTACGCCCCTCAAGGCATCGTTCACATATGTCAGGGGGAACACCTTGGATATGTTCTGCATCCATCCCGCCGACAACGGGAAGAATATGCCCGCAAGGAACATCATGGGAAAATTGACCAATAGGCCGATCTGCGACGCCTCTTCCGCTGTCTTGGAGAAGTTGGCAATGAGTATCCCTATGCCTATCATCGAAAGCGAGCCTATGAGGATCACCAGGGCCGTAAGCCAGTATGACCCTATTATGTTCAGGCCGTACATGAATTTCGCGACCAGGAGGAGTATGAATATCTGCAGACATACTATGATAAGCTGCGAGAGCATGTCTCCCAGGATGATAGATCCCCTTGACGTTGGGGTGGAGAGTATCCTCTTCCTTATGCCCTTCACCCTGTCCTCGACAAGGCTGGTCGATGCGCCAGACACGCCTGTCCACAGCATTGACATTGCCACAAGGCCCGGAACGAGATAATCGATATACTTCAACTCCCGTTCACCGGACGGCGTGATGGCGTTGTAATCTGCCTCCAAGGGGGAGGAAAGGATCTCTATCAGCTCCAGGTCCTCCTCCGTGAACCTGCCCTCCTGGTATACGGAGGCCTCAAGGCTCTGCTGGAATATGGCCGAGGAGAACTCCTCTATGATGCCGGATGTGATGCTCATCCCTATGCTGAGCTCGCTCTGGTCGGCGGCCACGTCATAATAGATGTCAAGCCTCGTCTGCGTGCTGTTGACGTTCATGAATCCCTCTGGCATGAATATGACCAGCACGACATCGTCGTCCTGGATGAGCTGCTCGCTCTGGACATCCCTGGGGTCTCCAGTGTCGGAATACATCTTGAGGTTTATCCCATCCATGTTCTCAAAGATGTCTATGAAAGAATCCATGATGGCGTCGGAGCTTCCGTTCGATGGCATGACCATGGCGACATCAACGGTTATCGCGGAGCCTTCACCGCCGAAGGCGCTTCCAAATATCAGCATGAAAAGAAGCGGATATGATACCAAGAACACCATGAGCTTCTTCTGATGCCAGACCTCCGCAAGCCCCCTCCAACATATAATAAGCGCTTTTCTGAGCATAGTTGTTCACCTGTTAGATATAAACCACTTACAAAAGGATATTGAAACCTTTCTTGACATATATTATATATATTTTTTCTAAAAAAGGGAAACAATAAGAATATATCAATGAAACAAAAGAAGGTCCGAGCGGACCCGCCGGGATTCGAACCCGGGATCTTCGGCTTAGAAGGCCGACGCCATATCCAGCTTGGCCACGGGCCCATCTCAACTAAGCTTCTTTACCTTGACCACTTCTACACGCCTGATGGGGTATATCTTCTTGGCCAATTTGTATATGTCTGAGGTTATCTTACCCAAGATCAATTCCTGAACCATAGGTACAAGATCCGTCTGGGAGGCGACATCCTTCATATGATTCCTTATAAGAACGTTGACGGCCTCGACCTGGGAGCTTTGCATCCTCCTTGGTGCGATCGCCGTTATTGTGACTCTGAGCTTCTTCGCATCCTTCGTTTTCAGATCAAGTATGTTGTCAAGCTTTGTGTTGTTACGCCTTGTCTGTGAACGGATGTAAGACCTAAGGAGTTCGTGCTTCTTGAACTCCGTGTAGGCATTCTCGCCTTGGACCTCATTGATCCTGAAGTAAAGTTTGACATGCGTCTTAGAGAAGTCACCGGTAAGGTCCCTAAGGGATGTCATCATCGTCCTTCCTACCAAATTATCTGGATTACTTGAAACGACCTCGCCTAGGCTTTGCTTTCCGAACATGTCAGGGGCATATACATTATACCACTTCTTGTCCTTCCAAGTATCCTTCATCTGACTCGATCTTCTTGCCATGTTCTCACCAAAACTCAAAATGCAAATTGGATGATTATAAGTTTGATGTCTCTTATCTTATAGGACCCTTTTTAACTCTTTCGGATTGCGTGTTCCGGAGATAGCTCCAGTTTTCTTTTAGGAAAAAATGCTATCACGAAAGATTTATAAACGCATCTGGTTTCAGATTACTAGAGCTCCGATAGTGTAGTCCGGTCAATCATCCAGCCCTTTCGAGGCTGAGACTCGGGTTCGAATCCCGGTCGGAGCACCTATTTTTATAAAACGACCTCCAAATCGATAAATATATTAAATCATCCCATCAGAATTCTATCATGGCTTCTATCTTAGTAGTGGATGACGAGGAGGACATAAGATTCATATTCACAAAGATCCTCTCATCCAAGGGTTATTCTGTGGAAGCGGCGGAAAACTGTTCTGTTGCCTTGGAGAAGTTCAATTCCAAAAGGCCGGACCTCGTGATAATGGACTCCAAACTGCCGGACATGGACGGCCTCGATGTGACCAGGAACATCATTGAGATAGACCCTGATGCCAAGATAATCGGGGCGACGGGATACTCCAACCTGACACAGGCGTTCAAGGACGTTGGTGCGATAAGGGTGCTGGCAAAGCCGTTCTCACTTGAAGAGCTTGTGAACGTCGTGTCCGAGGTACTGGAAGAATGAGGTCATGCATATGTCGAGGTCCCCGATAGGGCCCGTATCATATGAAATTGCCATGTTCTCAAAGAATGGATAAGAGTGGGGAAGCGGGACGTTTTAGGATCTCATCTCATTAAAAATGCTATGGGAATTCCTAATGTGCATTTTCCAAAATAATTCATTTCAGATAGGACATATGTCGACCAAATGCCAAATAGAAAGACTTTTATATAGACAATTAGTACTTAACAGGCATTTGAAGCGGGGTGGGGCAGTTAGGAGTGCCCGGCGGGCCCATAACCCGCAGGTCGGTGGTTCAAATCCACTCCCCGCTATATCATTCTGCCAAAATAATCAATAAATGGGCCCTGATATAAAAAAATATAAATATAAAGGAAAATAAAATGATATAATTAAACATATGAGTGGTCATGATGAGAATATCAAATTATTACGGTCTAAAGATATACAACGACAAGGCAGAGTATGTAGGTATCGTGAACGACATAGTGCTTGAATTCAACAAGGGAGAGATCTTTGGACTCGCCATTGGACAGGAAGTAGGACTGGACAACACCGCCATCCCCTACACCGACGTGATCGCAGTAAGCGATATCGTGTTGGTCAAATCAAAGTGATCATATCCCACCCACTTTTTTGGTAAGATAGAATTCCTTGTCATTTATCATGTCCCTTAGCTTTCTGCAAAGCCTGTTGGCCATGGACCTGTTCGATTGCCTCAGGCTTATCGGCACCTCTCCCCCATCGTATATGAGGGAGCCCATCCTGCCTATGTATGCGCTGTTCGGGCAGGCTTCCACGCATGCGCCGCAGTTGAAGCATCTTCGCTTGTCAATGCCTTTCCTTGGGGTGATGGCATCTGTGGGGCACACCTTGCTGGCCTCGCATTCATCACATTCCTGGCACCTCGAGGGATCGTATCTTATATCCACGTCCGTGCCCTGCCAGACGCATCCATAGTCGGAACTCGTGAAGGCGACCCTGTCGTGTATGTCCGCAATCGGTAGGCTGATCTGCTCATCGGTCACCATGAGGTACCTCATGGTCTCCTCGGTGAAAGGCAGAGGTATGGCCACCGTGTTTATCACTTCAGGGGTGGCGGAGGTCTTGAATCCGCCCATGTACTGGGGGTCCATCCCCCTCATCTCGCCGAAGACCGAGAGAACCGGTTTTTCCTTGGTGCTGCGGGTCCCCTGGCCCATCACATAGCCTTCGCCGCCGTTGATGAGTATCTTGGTGCCTACACCTATGCTGAGAAGGTCGGGGTCGTTCTCGACCGGATTGACCTCCCCGCATCCCGAGATCGTGGCCTCCTTGAAGGGGCCCCTAAGGCCGGCCACTGAGAAAATGGTGTCAAACACGTCATGACCCGTGTTGAGGAACGCAACATAGTTCCTGTAGCTCGTTCTAGTCGTGACCATCCTGGAGAAGAGAAGGTCGTCGATGGTGATGGAGTTCTCAAAGGACCTGCCGTCCTCGGACTCTACCCTGACGGATATCTCTTCGCCTGCGACAATGTCCCTGAGCAGATGGCCGCCGCCGTATCTCCTATTGGCATAGGATGTCCCGTAGAGAAAAATGTCCACGACCCCAAGGCTTTCGTTGGGGCACGGCCCGGGAAAGGCTGGCACGTCGTTCAGCCAAAGGTTCCTTGCCTTTTTGAACACGCCCTTCTGCGCCACCGGGACCGTGAAGATCGCTGCGGTCCCTGACATGAGCCCGCACGTGCCTGTGGTGACGACGTCCACGTTGTCGGGGGTGACCTTTTCGCCATCCCTTATCATTACCTTCAGTTCTTCGGCCGTATAGACCACGGCTTCCCCATTTCTTATCCTCTCATTGATGTCATCAATGCCCTTCGCCATCGAACGCCCCCCGTACACTAAGTATCATGGGGTCTAAAAAGTATTTATATCCTTCTAAGTCCGGTCAGTCCTTCCCCTGACATATCTTTTCAGAGGGCTGCCACATACGTCACAGGTCTTTTTATCCCCAGACCTATACCTTTTTCCGCATCCGGCACATTTCCACGCCCATGAGAATCTGTTTGCTATGCCGTCGGTCCTCGCCGACACGACATCCAGGCCCAGCGAGGATGCGAGATTCTGGACCCCGTAATCATCTGAGACCAGGACGGCGTCCAACTCAATGGCAAGGGCGATCACGCTCATATCAGCATTGGAGAGCATATCGCCCGTGTCCAAAACCTTTTTCCTGACATCTTCGAGATATCTTTCACCTGGTGCCCTGATCATTACCTTTCCAGAACTGATATGCGAGGCCAATAGCTCCTTGGAACGGAAGTCCCGTATCTCCATCTCTATCAACGGCGTGATGAAGCATGTCTCGGCAGGCAAGTGGCCGGAGAATATGGCTGATGAATCAAGCACGTAGGCCAGTCCTACCGCCTCCTTATGAACCTGGCCACCTCTTCAGACTTTCTTATGGAAATGCTCTCGCCGTTGGAGATTATTGATACCGGCTGCCCATCGAGAATGACATAGCTGTCCTTCCCAAGATTCATTATCGTTATGGTAAGGTCGTCGGGCACCACGTATGGATGCCATTCCCTGAAGAGGGGACTGATGGGCGTGATCATGGACACCCTGGCCTCCGGATGTACGAGCGAACCGCCGGCGGACAGGGAATATGCTGTCGAACCGGTGGGCGTGGCCACGAGGACGCCATCCCCTCTCACGTCGTAGGGCTCCTCACCTTCGACCTGCACAGACAGGTAATCGATCTTTATAGGTGATGTTGAACGTACCACCACCTCATTGAGGACGTTTCCCAAAAGCTCACCCTTGTAATACACCGAAAGCTTGCATCTTGTGTCTACGTCATATTCATCCAATATGGAGGACAGGTCATCAAGATCGTCCATTTCAAGTTCGCATAGGAATCCGAACGTGCCCATGTTGACGGTGAGTATCGGGACGTCCCCATACTCCTTGCAGGTCTTGAGGATCGTGCCGTCGCCACCCACGACTATGATGAGGTCAACCTTGTCTATCTCAGGGCCATTGAACATGCCGCTTATTTCCTTGTCGAAGAAAAGCTCGTGGTCCTGCAGATGTGACACTATCTTCCTTGACACGTTCAATGCATCGGGCCTGTCGGTCCTAGAAACAAGTCCTATTCTCATTTACAAATCATCTCATCTGAGCCTATTTAATATTTGCTTATGTATCTCCTTGTTGGCAGAGGCCACGACATCGACATGATTCTCCTCCATGTTCAACGGATCGCCGTTCAGGTCGGTCACTATCCCACCGGAGCTCTCAAGCACTATCCTTCCTGCAGCTATGTCTGTCGCCCTCATCTTGCTCCTGGCATCGACAAAGGCCAGAAGGCTTCCATTGGCCACATAGCATATCTCAAGGGCCACTGACCCAAAGCACCTCAGCTTCTTGGTGAACTGTCTGAGCTCGTCTATGTACCTTCCTTTCCTCGTGTAGACGGATATCATGTTGGAATGCGGAGTATATTCCAGCGGCTTACCATTGACCAGGGCGCCATATCCCACTATGCCCTCGAACCATTCCTCCCAGACAAGATTCCTCACGAGACCGTATTCCGGACCGTCCCTCAGGATTGCCAATGAGGTGCAATAGAAGGGAAGTCCCGAGATCGCATTGTTGGAACCGTCCACCGGGTCGAGTATCATTGTGAAGTCGTCGCCCATATCGACCCTTCCAGCCTCTTCGCTTATCAGGGTGCACTTTATCCCGTTCTTCACGAGATAGTCGATGACCGCGTCCTCAGCGCACTTGTCGAGGTTGTACGTATTTCCACCAAGAGGGTCCTTGTCTATCACCACATGCGCATTGCCTGCCCTCTTTGAACTTTCCACCGCGGTCTTGATCTCCTCGGAGAGCTTCCAGCACAAGGTCCTATCGTTCATCCCATTCCCTCAATAAAGCAGAAGACAGATAGATATGCAACATCCCCAGCCCTTTTCGATATTCATCTCCACGGAGGTCGTCTCCCTCGAATCCAGCGTGGCACCCCTCTTTGACACCATTTCGTCGGACATCTTCACGGCAATCCTCTCAGATTGCGCTGAGGGGCACCTGCCGCTTGACTCGGTGACAACACCAACGGTCTCTTTGGTGGTTGCACATGCCAAGGCGGTGGATATGGTCTCTCCGACGACATTGCTCGAGACCCTTGACATGACGCAATACATGAACGAACCTGGTGTGACCGCCTTCACCTCGTCGATGTCGCCCTTTCTGCAACTCCTTGGCAAGATGGAGGATACGGTGACAAAGTTAAAGTCTGCGATCCCGGCGTTCCTGAGGGCGGTGTCAAAGGCGTTCAGGCTCGTTTCACCACTCCCCCTGCTCGAGACCAGGACATAAGTATGGGGTGTTATCATGGGACTGTATAACATCATATCAAATTTAAGTCTTTTTATAAGGATAGGGAGAATATTATAAACTATTTCTGCACAGATAAATTTATAAATTGGTCATCTTAAGAAAAAAGAGGAGGATTATCATGGGCACTACTAAACCAGAGAGGGTTGGACAACTGAAGGTTGGAAGATACATCGTGATAGACGATGAACCATGTAAGATCATCGCCTACAGTACATCATCCCCGGGAAAACATGGAGCCGCGAAGGCAAGGATAGATGCCAAGGGCATCTTTGACGGTCAGAAAAGGAGCATTATCAAACCGGTCGATGCCAAGGTGCAGATACCTATCATCGACAAGGCCAGCGCCATGGTCACTGCAATCATGGGTGAGACGGCACAGATAATGGACATGAACAGCTACGAGTACTTCGACCTCACTATCAACGACGATATAGAGGGGGATTTGGGAGAAGGCGTTCAGGTAGAGTACATGGAGACCATGGGCAGGATGAAAATACTGAGAGTAAAGGGGTCTTGATGTCGGAAGACCTCTATTTCTACACATACAGAAAATGTTTTTTTCCATTGGACCGTTCCACACTAGATGACTCCGATTTTCTTTTGGTCGGGGTGCCTTTCGATTCTACGCAGACCGGGAACACTGGTTCCAGGTATGGGCCCTCCAGCATAAGACTGGCATCGTTTGAGCTGGAGCTCTACGACCTCGAGACGGATGTTGATATCTCAGATATAGCGCTTCATGACATAGGGGACATAGACTGCGTGCCCGGTTCGGCCGAAGATACCTTCGATAGGATCAAGTACACCTACGGGAGGATTCCCAAGGGCAAGACGGTGATCACACTCGGAGGGGAACACTCCATCACTTATCCCATTGTCAACTCGCTTAAGGTCGACAGCGTCGTGTCCTTTGACGCGCATCCAGATCTCAGAGAGGACTACATGGGGCTCAGACTGTCCCATTCAAGTGTGATGAGAAGGGTCTTCGAAGATGGAAAGAATGTAGACATCGTGGGAGTCAGGGAAGGATCCAGGGGCGAGGCCGAATATGCGCTTGAGAACAACATACCCCTGATACAGCCCATGGGACTGGACAGTTATTCGCCGCCCGAGGGCAAGGACGTTTACATATCCATTGACCTCGATGTCTTTGAGAATGTGGACGTTGGCAACCCCGTTCCCGGCGGGATGGGATTCGATGATATGCTCAAGCTGTCAAGGGATATAATAAGAAACAACCGGGTCGCAGGCTTTGACATCGTGGAACTTTGTTCTCAGCCTAACGAACCGAGCTCGTACCTTGCTGCCAAACTGCTCTACAAGATGGTCTCATACATTGAGAAATATCAAAGAAAATATACGATATGATGGGAACATTTCGCACTGTTCGGGATGATGGTTACATTATCTTGGATTCTTCGTAGAACTCCATCGCCCTTGCAAGAAAGTCAGCCCATGACTTGGCATTTATCTTTATACGCATGTCCCATGCCTTTTCATACAGTTCCTCTTCGCAGTTCTTTATCTCTATGTTCCTCATCGTAAACACCTCGGCTCCCGGGTGAGGATAGATGCAAAAGGGGGCGCATCTATCCTCGAGGGGAGGGATACCAATTGCGTGTGTATGTAACATTGCTCATCAATAATATTTAAATCTTTCGGTAAAATTATCATTCAATAATGATTATAAAATGATCAATCCTCAAAAAAGCGCCTATCGACCATCACGATGTCCTTGCCCATGTGGATATCGTCAACGTAACCCAACCAATAGGACACCATACCCGGGCCGAATAGTTTGACGTAGTGGCTCAGCTGATTGTCATAGTCGTAGCGTGTCTGGTATGGGGAACCAAAACTGCCTTTGCTCTCCACCCAGTTGATCGTCTTGCCGTTGTATTCCATCGGGCACTTTAGAAGGAAGTCCGGGGTCTTTTGTCTCTCAAGGGCCCTTGACTCCTCTTCGGTACAGTATTCAATGCCCCGTTCATCGAGCCATTTCTGTATCTGTTCCTCACAGAAGATTCCCCTGTTCTTCTGATTCTCTATGCCTTGGGGGGAGTAGATGAAATCAGACTCGATCACCTCTTCTATCTCCTTCTTAAGCCTTTTCTGCCTTATGTTTTCGGGATCGTGCAAAAGCTCCTTGAACTGCCTCTTCGTGAAACCATCGTTTTTGAGTATGAAAGACGCTGTAAGGACCGGTGAGAACAATCTTTCATCCGCAATGCAGAGAAGGCTCTTGCCGTCCCTCCACTCCCTCAGCATCGCATCGCTCTGCCTTTGTATCAGGTAGAACTCCCTCTTTGTCCTTCTGACTACCTTTTGGGAAAAAATGCTGTACAAGACATCTTCAGGTACCCTGAACTTTCGGGATGTCTTTGGTATGTCCTTGACCTTGTTCATTCTGTCGTATAATTTAAAGAAGGTGGCTCTCTTCATTATAATTCGCCGTCACACTCTTTTTGAAGTCTGGAAAAATATGTCTTCATGAAACTGTCTCTTTCCTCTGCTATTCTCTTGCCCTCGCTCGTTAGCATTCTCTCCTTAATCTTAGAAAGCTTTACCCTATATTCCTTTATCGGACTGTGGTTCGAATGGTCTACGGACAACTCGGAACCATAATCGTGCTCAAAGTCGGAGATCAGCCTCTGATTATGTTCGCCCGCATAGCTGTATGCCCTGGCCACTCCGATCGCCCCGATCGCATCAAGCTTGTCTGCATCGTAGAGGACCTTTGCCTCAAGTGTGAGAGGTACATTGTCATCCCGGAATCTGTGGGTCCTTATGCAGTGTATGACCGCGTCCTTGAATTCCGTGGGGAAGGTCGTCCTGTCCAAGATCCCACGGGATATCTCCGCACCCTTCTCGGCATGGCAGATGCTGATGTCCCTTTCCTCATAGCACCTGCCAACATCGTGCAGGTAGGCCGCAGAGGACAGGACCTCTAGATCGGCTCCTTCCACCCTGCCTATGTGCATGCAGAGATTGTGGACCCTCAGCACATGATCCCAATCGTGGGTAGGCCTGGAATCCCCAAAGTATCTCTTTGCTTCGCTGATGATGAAATTCTTTTGAGCGTCCTCTTTCACGTTCATGTTTGACATTGATTCCTATTTAAGTTTTTGGAACGATTTTTCATCTCAATATAAATATAGAAAGAATAAAAAACAGTGGAATAAATTATCATTTAATGATAAAGGACATCCGGGCCAAAAGATGCATCGACGATGCATGCATAAACATCGAGGAGACCGTGGCGCTGGAGGAACATGTTAGCATTGTGTTCGGTAGGTATCGATTCGAGACATACGCAAGTCCAGAAGGCCTCAAGGAGATGGCCATTGGACACCTGGTCGCTTCAGGCCTGATAAAAGACAAGTCACAGATATCGTCCATAGCCGTTGCAAATGACGGGACCGGACATTCAATTAGGGTCAGTGGAAAAGGAGGAAAGAGAGAAAAATGGCCCATGAAAAGGATGAGACTGGACCCCAAAAAGATATTTCATTTCAACTCCGTCGTGACATCTAGCTCCGGCCTGTTCGACAGGACAGGTGCGTTCCACTATGCGTTCATATTCGACAACGAAGGGAACCTGCTGCAAAGGGCGTGCGACATAGGAAGGATGAACGCCATAGACAAGGCAGTAGGAAAGGCGCTGGAGGACGAAGTCCAGCTGGATGGAAAGATACTCTACACAACAGGAAGGATAGCCTCAAGGACCGTGGAAAAGGCCATCAACACATCAATGCCGATAATAATATCCAAGGCGCCCCCGATGTACGAGGCAATACGGCTGGCAAAGGAGAACGGGATCACGATAATAGGTTTTTCCAGGGAAAACAGATACAACGTCTACACGGATGAGGATAATGGATATTAGCATTGCGATACTGTGCGGTGGCATGTCAAGGAGATTCGGCAAGGACAAGACCTTGTTCAAGTACATGGGCAGACCTCTTTACCTGCAGATATATGAGAAGCTATCGCCGCTGACCGATGACATATTCCTGCAGTGCGGAAAGAAGGACAAGAAGATATACAGCGTGAGGAGCTTCAATGACGACTATCTTGACCTGGGCCCGCTTGGGGGAATATACTCTGCACTGAAGAACTCAAAATATCCAAGGACGTTCATCGTGGGGTGCGACATGCCAAACATAAGCACGCAGCTCGTAAAACAGCTGGCAAGGTACAAGGGGGACATCGTGGTCCCTGTATGGGACAGCGGACACTGTGAACCCCTAAGCGCGATATATTCAAAGAAGTTGGTGCCAATTCTGGAATACAACATACTCACAGACAAATTGAAGATGTCCAAGCTCTTCGAAGAGAACGATACAAAAAAAGTGAAGATAGAGTCCCTGATAAAACAGGGGCTCATTGACAAAGACCAGTTCAAGAACGTCAACAGGATCGTCGACATCTGAACTAGGCGGGGCAAAGCTCCTTTCTTCTTTCCCTGTAGTGCTCAAGTATATACTTTGTGAGCAGTACCGACGTAAAGCCGATAGTTCCCAGCTTCCCGCCACCACCGGGCACCATGTCCACAGTGACCGTGAAAAGGATGGCTACGAACACACCGCAGGATGCAAAGTGCTTGTAGTCCTGGAACACCCCGGGCACCGCGGTCATACCGGCGAAGGAAGCAGAGTACCCAACAAGGGCCAATGTGAGCCCATATGTGGAAGATATCTCAGGGAACAGGGCACCTATTATTATACCTACCAGAGCCGAACCCAATACCGCGTCAGAGCATTTATCGGTAAGCAGCCTTTGGAACAGCTCACGCCTGACGAACCAGGTCGCAGGTGTGAGGATCACCGCGGTGACGAGCACAAGGCCAAACCACTTCATCGTTATGATGGCCGAAGATGCGGCATTAACGCCCGAGTAGTCCTTCCCGCCTATGGCCAGAAGCAACAGACAGAAACACACCGCCATGAAGGCGGTCGTTCCAAACTTTCCGCCATGTCCGTTAAGATAGTCCTTCCATATGACATATATTATCCCTGCCACGAGTCCGAAGAGAATGGAGTAGTAGATGTTCTCGATCACAAGTGATGAGCTCATACCTGCAAAGGAGCCGCAGAATATCTGTCCTGCGTATCTTTTCAATAAAAGACCACCTACCAACCCCACTATCCCCGAGGCGAGGACTGCATTCATGTCATATCCGCCCAGAATCAGCTCGTTGTTGAGGTACCATGTCACTATGGTGCCGCCCAACACTGCCAATATAGATTTTGTGTCAGATCTTTCATAAGGCATCTATTATTCACCTATAGCATCTATTTTACATGCACAGACCTTGAACTCCGGTATTTTCGCTGTCGGGTCCAAGGCTGGATTCGTCAAAACGTTCGCTGCACACTCCCTGAAGTGGAATGGTATGAAGACTGTCTTTAGCGGGACCTTCTTCGTTACATATGCAGGCACCTCTATGGCGCCCCTCCTCGTGCTCACCGAGACCTTCTCCCCATCCTTTATGCCAAGATCCTCGGCATCCAAAGGATTGATCTCGACGTAGCCGGTCGGTACCTCGTTGTGCAGTTTCTTTGAACGTCTTGTCATTGTTCCAGTATGGAAATGGAAAAGTATACGCCCCGTTGTAAGGGTGAACGGGTACTCCTCGTCGGGAAGCTCCGCCGGAGGCTTGTACTCCACCGCAAAGAAGTGTCCAAGTCCCCTTGAGCACTTGTCCTTGTGCAGGAAGACGGTGCCGGGGTGTTCCGTATTGGGGCACGGCCACTGGAGATATCCAAGTTCATCCAGTCTGTCATAGTTTATACCGCCATAAAGCGGCGTCAGTTTTGCTATCTCGTCCTGGATCTCCTTGGGGGACGGGAAGTCGAATCCCTTGGAACCCATCCTCTTGGCGATCTCACATATCGCTTCCCAGTCTGGTTTTGAGTAACCGATGGGTTCGATGGCCTTCCTGACCCTCTGGACACGCCTGTCCGTGGCTGTGAAGGTACCGTCCTTCTCAAGGAAAGTCGTGCCTGGCAGCACCACGTCGGCCAGTTCCGCCGTTTCCGTCAGGAATATGTCCTGGACCACAAGGAACTCCAGATTCTCGAGCCCCGCCCTGACATGAGTGATGTCTGGGTCGGATATCATGGGGTTTTCGCCCATGATGTATAGGCACTTGAGATTGCCGGCGGCGGCCTCATTCACCATCTCCACGACGGTCAGGCCGACGTTGTCAGGAATCTTCTCTTTCATGCCCCATGCCTTTTCGAACTTCTCCCTGAACTCTGGATTTGTCACAGCCTGATATCCAGGGAATACGTTCGGCAAGGCGCCGAGGTCGCATGCGCCCTGGACGTTGTTCTGTCCCCTGAGCGGATTGACACCGGTGCTGGACTTTCCGAGATTTCCCGTGATCATGGACAGATTGGCGCATGACTTCACGTTGTCGACGCCCGTCGTGTGCTGAGTGATGCCCATGCTGTAGATTATGGAGGCGTGACCTGCGGTCGCATACATCCTCGCGGCCTCTATGAGGTCATCCTTTGGTATTCCGGATATCTCCTCGACCCTCTCGGGCGTGTAGTCCTTCACCATCTCCTTCAGTTCCTCGAAGTTCTCGGTCCTCTCAGTGATGAACTTCTCGTCGGCAAGGCCCTCGTTTATGATCACGTTGATCATTCCGTTTATCCAGGCCACATCCGTCCCCGGCCTTTGCCTGAGATGGATGTCGGAGAATCTCGAGAGCTGGATGGCCCTTGGGTCTATCAGTATGATCTTCGCCCCTTTCTCCTTGGCCCTGAATATCCTGGAACCGATCAGCGGATGCTGTTCCGTGGTGTTCGAACCTGTTATCAATATGCAGTCCGCATCCTCGACCTCAGGCGAGCTGTTCGTCATGGCACCGCTCCCAAAGGCGGCCGCAAGGCCCGCCACGGTCGATGCGTGACATAGCCTGGCGCAGTGGTCCACATTGTTGGTGACTATGACGCTCCTCGCAAACTTCTGCATAAGGTAGTTCTCCTCGTTGGTCGTCTTGGCGGAAGAGAGCAGTCCGAATGCATCGCTGCCGTGTTTTTGTTTCAGCTCGGCGAACTTCTTGGCAACAAGGTCCAATGCCTCGTCCCAGGACGCCTTTCTGAACTTGCCCTTCTCCTTTATCAGAGGCGTGGTAAGCCTGTCCTCCGCATAGACGAAGTCTATCGCGTTCCATCCCTTGATGCACAGCTTGCCCTCGCTTATCGGGTCCTCCTTGCAAGGCAGCACGCTCTTGGCCTCCCCATCAATCACCTCGATATAGTACTTGCAGCCGCAGCCGCAGTATGGACAGGTTGTCAGTACAGTCTCGTATTCCATCTAAAACTCCTCCTTCGTGTATAGGGGATTGACATTTTCTCCATCCGTGCCTGCGACATAATCAAAGAGGTCCTTCATGTCATCACGGACCAGCCTGTTCAATGTCATGAGGGGTATGCCAGCAGGGCATGCCTTCTCACATTCGCCGCACCCGATGCATTTGCCCGCAAGATGGAAGGCCCGGATAAGATGATATACCGGATAGTCGGGAGGCAGCCGCCCCTTCCTGAGCCAAAGGCCGTTCTCCAGCTCACATTCCTTGCAGAAGCACATTGGGCATATGTTGCGACACCCGTAGCACTTGTTGCATTTGAGGAACTGCTTCTTCCAGAACTCGAGCTTCTCAGGGGTCGACATCTTCTTGAACTCCCCATATGGGTCCCCAAGCTCCAGATCCCTCAGCGGTTCGCCGATGATATCATCACAACTTGGATAGGGCACGGCGCAGTTGCATTCCCTAGCCATCTTCTCATCACAGGCGATGCCTATCAGCATTATGCCGTCCAGATCTATCTGATTCCTCTTCGCCATCTCGATAAGGGCCCTCTCATCACAGCCACGGCAAAGAAGGGCGAACTTGTACTCGGGGTCCGCCTTGTGAAGCTTTCTGGCAACGGTCGCCAGAGGGTAATGGGGCGAGAGCTTGAGCTTCGACACATCATCCCCTCTCCTGAACAGGTATGGCGTCGTCTTGCCAAGTTCGTCCTTGAGACCTATGACGGCTATGACATTTCCCGAATCGAGAAGTTCCTTCACCTTCTTTCTAACTACCCGCTCCATCAGACCATCTCCTCGGCGATCTGTTTCAGGGGACTTGGGCCAAGATTCTTTATCTCATCGCAAAGCTCCCTCATCGTCTTGGCGAACTCCTCGCCCTCTGCGGCAGATATCCATTCCAATCTCAGCCTCTCCGGCTCTATTCCAACATACCCGATAAGCCTCTTTAGAACGTCCACCCTCTTCTTCGTCCTGTAATTGCCATCTACATAATGACAGTCGCCAGGATGGCATCCGCCTATGAACACGGCATCCGCACCTGCCTGGAACGCCTTTATTATCATCTCGGCATTGAGCCTGGAAGAACACATCACCCGTATCACACGTATGTTGGGTGGGTACTGCATCCTTGACGTTCCTGCCATGTCGGCACCCGCATAGCAACACCAGTTGCAAAGGAATCCAACGATCTTTGGCTCCCATTCACTGTCCATTCAAAGCACCTCCAGTATCTGGGCCACTATCTGGTCCTTGGTGAAATGATTCATCTTTATCGAACCTGACGGACAAGCCGCCGAACAGGACCCGCAGCCCTTGCATAGTGCGGTATTAATCTTCATCACGCCCTTGTCCTCATCGAACTCGTGGGCATCGTAAGGGCAAAGCAACATGCATGTCTTGCACCCTACGCACATGTCCTCGTTCACCACGGCGATCGTGGGTTCCGAGAGCACTTCCTTCTTGGAAAGCAGGTTCACGACATGGGAGGCCGCGCCCGAAGCCTGTGCAACGGTGTCCGGGATGTCCTTGGGCCCTTGGGCCGTGCCTGCAAGGAAGACCCCATCTATGACCGTGTCCACGGGCCTGAGCTTTGGATGGGCCTCCAAGAAGAAACCGTCGGAGCTCAGGGAGAGATGGAGCATCTTGCCTACGTCCCCGGCATTCGGGTCGGGTTCGAGCCCGGTGCCCAGAACGATAAGGTCTGCCTCAAGCTCGTAGGGTATGCCAAGCAGCGTGTCCTCCGCACGGACATATGTCTTTCCGTCGTTGCCGTATACCTCGCTGGCATTTCCGCGTCTGTACTTGACGCCTTCCTTCTGGACCCTCTCATAGAACTCCTCGTATCCCTTTCCAAAGGACCTCATATCGGTGTACATCACCGTGATGTCCGAGTCGGGGATCTTTTCCTTGAGAAGGTGCGCCTGTTTTGCGATGTACATGCAGCACACGCGGGAACAGTATGGATGCCCCACCTTCTTGTCCCTCGAACCCACACAGGATATGAACACTATCTTCTTCGGAACCTTGCCGTTGATTATCGGTTTTCCGCCCGTAGGCCCCGAAGGGGCAAATATGCGTTCCAACTCAAGACCTGTCATCACATTGGGATATAGGTCGTACCCAAATTCCGGCTTCCTCTCCGCAGTGAACTCCCTGTAGCCCGTCGCCACAACTATTGCACCGACATTGAACTCTATGGTCTTGGGTTCGTCGTTGAAGTTTATCGCGTCCGTGGTGCATACATCAACGCATTTTGGTGACTTGCCGCATCTTCCATGCTTGAGGAAGAGGCAGGCGTCCGGGTCGATAGTGTACTTGAGGGGGACTGCCTGCGGGAACGGTACATATATGGCGCTTCTCTTGGCAAGTCCCATGTCGAACTCGGACGATATCTTGCCAACGAGCCTGCAGTTCACCGCACAGTTGCCGCAGCCTGTGCACTTGTCCATATCGACGTATCTCGGTTTCTTCTTCACATTTACGATGAAGTTGCCTACCGAACCTTCTATGCTTTCTACCTCGCTATGCGTGAGCAGTTCGATCTTGGGGTGCCTTGCCACATCCACCATCTTGGGCGTAAGTATGCATGCGGCACAGTCCAATGTCGGGAACGTCTTGTCGAACTGCGCCATGTGGCCCCCTATGGAAGGTTCCTTCTCGACCAGATACACCTTGTAACCCGAATTCGCTATATCGAGCGCGGTCTGGATGCCGGCGATGCCGCCGCCAATCACCAAGGCGGAAGGCACGACAGGGAATCCCTCGCTTTGCAGCGGTTCCAAGAGCTGTGCCCTGGCCACCGCGCCCTTTACGAGGTCTATGGCCTTTTCCGTCGCCTTTTCCTTGTCGGTATGGACCCATGAGCACTGTTCCCTTATGTTCGACATCTCAAAACAGTAGGGATTCATACCCACATCGCTGACAGTCGCCCTGAATGTCGGTTCGTGCATCCTCGGAGAGCATGCCGCCACCACGACAGCGTCAAGGTCGTGCTCCTTTATGGACCTCTTTATCATCTCCTGACCGGGGTCAGAGCACATATACTGGTAATCTTTGCATATCGCAACGTTTTGGATCTTTGATATTTCCTCAATTACCTTTTTCACATCAACGGTGTTGGATATGTTAACACCGCAATGACAAATAAACACTCCTATGTCCTTCAAGATGATCACCCCTTCTTGGCAGCCTTGACCTTCTTTACGATGTCCCTTGTCGAGACCAGGTGGGTATGCATAGCAAGATGTTTCGGCCTTATGCCGAACGCAAGCCCGTAAAGCTGGTTGA
Organism: Halobacteria archaeon; assembly: GCA_036733165.1. Lineage (GTDB taxonomy): Archaea > Methanobacteriota_B > Thermococci > Methanofastidiosales > NM3 > JAFGGT01. The sequence continues at coordinate 19,730 of DAINBB010000024.1, forward strand.
GGTGCAGCACCGGAATCTCGGTCGTGCCCAGCTTCTTTTGGCTCTGGTCGAACTGCATGTGACAAAATGAGCATATGTCGACGATCGCGTCAACATTTGCGGCCTTCATGTTGTTGAGTTTGGTGTTGACTATCTTCAACGATACGTCAGGTTCACCGCTCATCACACCCCCTCCGGCGCCGCAACAGGAAAGCCTGTCCTTGAAGGGCACTGCCTTGCATCCGACCAGCTCCACCATCTCATCTAGCAATGTGGGCCTCTCCGAGTTCTCGCCGGTGACTGAGGTCGGTTTCAGGTAGTGGCAGCCATAGTGGACGGCCACGTTTAGCCCCAGGTCCAGTTCCTTGAGCTCAGCGATCTTCTCTTTATGATCCTTGAGTATGTCAAGAAAGTGTATCGGGTGATTCTTGCCCTCATACTTCAGATCGATCTTGCTCAGGTTCTCGTTCACATAGTCCATGAGCGCAGGGTCGTTCTTTAGCGCGTACCAGACATTGTGCAACGTTCCGTAGCAACCAGCACAGATCGTCATGGGATTCAGCCCATCCTTCTCCGACTGTAAAAGATTCCTTGCGCCGATGACAAGCCAGGAAGGTTTGTCATAACATGCCATCACCCCGGGTGGCGGACAGCAAGAGTATTCGTAATCTCTCAATCCTATCTCTAACTTTTCGAAAACTATCCTGGTGGCCTTCTCGATGCCGGGGTAAACGTTCTTCGCTATGCAACCTGGAAAGAATGCATATTCCTCATCCATTACCTCAGTCCCCCCTTCCTTGTTATCTCAAGGCCATCGAGCAGCCTTTGGAACTTTTTCAGCGTCTCCTCATTGGTGGAGACATCGTATGCTTCCTTCTTCAGCCCGATGATTGACCTGACCTTTGAGATCTCTGGCGATAATGGTTGACCCGCCCCTGTATCGTAAAGGCTTTTGATAATTATCTTCGGGACATCTGCCATGGTGGGGAGATATCCCTCCTCGACGGCAAGATTCCTCAGCTCAATTATCATGTCAGTAGTTTTCACTTCCTTGGGGCATCTCTCTTGGCAGGTGAAACAAGTGGTGCAGTCCCACAGTTCATCCTCCTTGATGACATCCATGCCTATCCTGGCCATATGAATGAGCTTCCTTGTACGCAGACTGCATTCACGGCCGGACGGGCAAGACCCCGTGCATCTACCGCATTGGATACAAGCGTATCCATTTCCATCCATCAATATTTCTTTAACTGATTTTCCCATTGGACCACCAAATATTACGCTTTAAATCAAAATAAGCGTCAAACAGACCTTTGGAGAGTTTCTTCGTGGCATCGATCAATTTCTCGGCCTGGACATTGGTGTCCTCGCCTTCCTTTGATAGGACACGTATCTCGGCCAGAAGGGAATGAATATGCCTTGCATTGACCTCTAACTCCTTAGGACTCTCTATCGGAAGGGCATCATATCTTTGAAGTGACTTAAGGGTTTTCCATGTCTCGTTGAGGAAGTAGACTATCTTCTCATCCTCCCAGACCTTCTCCCCTATTTTCCATTTAAGATTCATGAGACCGTTGGAAAGCACCCTTGCAGACGATAGTTCCCTTTTTATAACATCCATCCATTCTTTTAGTCCATCGCCGTGCAGTAAAGTGACGTTCCTCTTTGCCGGACCTGGGGCAAGAGGTTTGATATTGCTCATGATCCCGTTGAGGAACATGTTTGCCTCAGGATAGCTAGGATGCTCGAAATGTGGACCAAACAGGTAAAGGCATCCCTTCTTGATGGGCACCCTTATCCCTGCGGCGTTCCCGACCATCGTGGACTTCGCGACGTCCTCATCTATCAGATAAAGCGTCTTCTCGTCGAAGTCGACGTAGTCCAGAAGTCTGTTCTCCGCAGGTGCGATCATGGGTGGCCCCCCATAGAGCGGCGCCTTGAAACTAAGGTCCTTGTTTCCCACTTCCAAAGATCCCCTAACCGGATGGAATACGTATCCTTCCCTGTACGGTACCAGATACTTGTACTTCATCCTTATCGCCTCGGGCGGGCTTGTAGAAAAGTTGTTGATCCGGATCTGGGCAAGATTGAGCCAAGGCATTGGGTCGTCATTGAATATTATCGAGAGATATGTGCCTGCGCACACACCTATGTAAGAGCCCCCGTTGAAGACGAATTGCCTTATCTTGTCAAGCCCATCCTCGTTCAGCCCCTCGGCGATCAGGAAAGGGTCCCCTCCAGGCAGCACCAAACAATCGAAATTGCTCAGTTCGCCATTCCGTATATCAAAATCATCCAGAAAATATACTTCGTTATAGTCTAAAGAATCAAAGGTCTTGACGAACCATATCCATGAATATGAAGCACCATGGCCTATATAAATGGCAATTTTCAGGTTCTTAGAGTCTTTTTCCCCCAAATAACTCTCCACCCTTGATTTAATATAAAATTATAAAATAAAAAATAAAAAAACGAACCTTAATAGGTTCTATTACATCTTGAATGCATCTGCATCAAAGTCTAGGCCTGTCGTGAGGCTAGCGAGCTCTGCGTATGTGTCAGCGTTCAGCGTGTCTACCTTCGCTGCGAGCACTGGACAGATACCTGCAATGTATGCTGCCTCCGTCCTCTCGCTCTCGGGAGCCATTGGGCTGAATACTGCATCGAACTTCTCTGCCTCTGAGGACTCTGCGAGCTTCTCAAGCTCTGCAATCGCGCCCGCGGCGTCCTTTGCTGTAAGCTTGGATGCTACTGCGACTGGGTTGAGACCGAGCCTGAACACCTTCTCCAAGACCTCACCGGCCGCATCTGGATTGACCGCCTTCCCTATGGCCGCAAAGCCGATCGGGTCGGAGACCAGAACACCTGGATTCCAGTTGTCCGTCATGTCCATGACACTTGGGTCTTCCCTGTACTTGAGATACACCTTGTAGGCCAATGGGCTGTTGAAGTCCGCATCTACCCTGTGCGTCTGCTTGGCCGCAGCCGCCTTTAGGTCTGCCGAGATGTCCGCGTAGTCCGCTGCATCGAATCCCTTCGCAGCGCCTACCTTTGCGACAACGTCCTTGAACAGGTCCTCTGCCTTCTCCAGGAATGCATCAGCATCGTCGAGCTCGAGTTCGCCCATACCCCTCATGGCTATGGCCTTAAGGTTCTTCTCACCGAAGAGTGCGCCGAACCCGAATCTGTCACCGTCTCCCCAGTAGTTGTTTATGACCTGGGCTGTGGTAAGCTTGTTCTCTCCTGCCTTCCCGATTATGAGAAGCTGGATCCTGTCCTCTCCCTGTTCATCCCTGATCGCGTCGGTCGCCTCCCATGTGTCCTTGCCCCAGATAGATGAAGCATCGACAAAGTCGGCGATCTCATCGTGCAGCCAAAGGTATGTTGGCTCAGCTGCCTTGTTTTTTACAACTACGAATGAATATCCTGTAAACTTAAGTTCTGCCCCAGCGTTCCATGTGATGGATGCGTGCGCAACTTTCCCCGTCAAGGGGCTCTTTGCTGTCAGTACGCCCAGACATGACCCTGGAATCAAAGTGCTTGTGAATAGGCCACTGCCAAATACAATAGGGTCCTCATCCTTGTACTTGTCGTACAGGGCAAGGTTCAACTTAGCTCCCCCTACGTACTGTTCTACGAACTCTTCTTCAAGTTCCACTTCCTCTGCTTCTCCGGTGGCCAGGTCAACGACCAAATAATATTCAGTGTACATGTTATCCAATTAGTCCACCTCAGTTAAACATCCTGTAGGACAAAATCTTACACATAGTGCGTCCTTGCACTTGTCACATGGTTCTCTCATGAGGATAGGCTTCGCAGATGCGCCAGCTTCGCTGTCCGAGGTCTCTCCCTCAGCCACGAACTTTGCCCCTTCTGGCCTTCCCTCAATCATACCATCCTCTTCCTTGAGCATGAGACCGAAGTAGTTCCTTACCTCTTCACGGTACATCATGACTGATGCGGACATCGTGGTAAATACTTCATCCCTGTAAAAGCTACAGGCCAATTCACATGCTCCACAATTGATACACTTCTGTGGTTCAACTTTTATAGACATGTTATTCCCTCCTTAAATAAAAGAAAAAGGATTAAAGAGCTTGGTCTAGAAGCTCTATTAAATCCATTGTCTTTAGTTCCGATTTGATTACCTTAGCACCATCGTTGAGGTTCGCGTGGCAGAATGGACATGTGCTGATGATCATCTCTGCACCGGTGTCCGCTGCTTCCTCGACCCTCAATGAAGCGTTCTCGGCTGCCCAGTCTGGGAAGGCGGTCTTTATACCTCCACCGGAACCACAGCAGAACGAATTGTTCCTTGCACGCTTCATGTCCTCGAACTCAATGCCTGGAATGGCCTTTATGAGCTCTCTTGGCGCTTCGAATATACCCTTGTCAATGCAGTCGAGATATGAACCCTTCCACTGTGTGGAGCCGTCCCAATCTATGATCCATTCCTTCAAGTGCCTTCCAAGGTGACATGGGTCGTGGTATGTGACCTTCATGTTGACTTCCTTGGTTGGTTCCCACTCGCCGTTCTTGTACTTCTCGTAGAGCAGCTCGGATGTGTGCTTGACCTCTATGCCGTCCATGCATTCCTTGAATTCGTCTGAATGTGGGTAATCTTCCACCATAGCCCTGTAACATCCTGCACAGGATGTGACTATTGTGTCCACACCGCGCTCATCATGCAACCACTTGAACTGCTCGAGGTTGTGCTGTGCGACGCGCTTGAAAGTTTCACGCTCGCCGATCCTCAATACAGTGGAACCGCAGCAGACCTCTGTCTTTCCGAGTGCGCCGTAGTCAAGGCCGATCTTGTCGAACACACTTACAGTGCAAAGTGCAAGATTCCTAACAGGTGCATTGTATGCCGGAGTACATCCTGCATAATACAAGACAGGTGAACTTTCCTTGTTAATGTCCTTGAGCTTGGTATCCTTCGAGATCTTCTTCATCCACTTTGCCCTGATTGCCCTTGGGCCAGTGTATGGGTTGTCGTTGTTCTTCATTGAGGTCAATAGTATGTGGTGCTCCTGAAGTGGGCCCTTTCCATCTTGAACTGCCCTGGCTCTCATTGCCTCGATAGTATCGATGATGTGGGGTTTGAAGTCGATCATACACTGGTTCTGACATCCACCACACTCTGTACATGTGTATAGGGTGTGCAAGAACTCTGGTGTGTATTCGAACTTCTCATCTTTTAGGTATGAGCATCCGGTCATCCAACGAGCGAGGGCAGCCTTACCCTTGGACCCGTAGAATCCCTGGAAACCGAACTTGTTACCCTGGGGACAAATCACCCTGAAAGTTGGTGGTGGACCATAGGTGTAACCACTCCTGCAAGTACCGCATGCGGTACATTTCCAGAAGAAGTGCTTGAGATTGAGTTCTCCTTCATCGTCTATGTTTCTAAAATCCCATTCCATCATTCTCACCTGACCACTAATTGTCCTGGATTCATGATCCCGTTTGGATCAATCATGTCTTTAATGTCTGCCATAAGCTTCTGGTAACCCTTGTCGGCACGGGCATTAATCTCCATTCCAAAGTCAACCGGTGGCTTGTATGGGATACCTCCGGCGTCAAGGAGCACCCTTAGTGCCTCGATGATGGCCATCTTTGCGTTCTCCGTCTCCTCAGGTGACTGCTTGTTGATAGGCGTCATTGCCCTAAGCATACCGTAGTGGATTCCCCTGTACATGGTCACACGGGTGGATGGTGAAAGATTTCTCTTCGTGTATATGTCATACCACTTGTCATAGACCTGTGCCCACTTGTTAGCGGGTGTGAAGGTTCCTGGCCATGAGATTCCACCGCCGGCTTCCTTACAGTAGTTCTTAGTTGAACCTACGATCTGTGATGGAAGCTCTGTCCTGCCCCTCTTTGACTCCTCTGGTATTTCAGTGGCCTGTACCGTGCTGCCTAGCCCCTGTTGGTGCTTTATGGTCATGTCAAAGGCCTCGACCTTTGCCTCGAGTTCCTTCTCCGTGTAAGCATAGAGCACAGCGTAGCTGTTCCACTCTGGCGCATCGGCCGGCTTTTCCTTGAATGGGTATGGTATTGGCACCTGGGACAACCACCAGTTAACTGCGGTCAAGTCGTCGGCAACTTCATACCTGCTGAATTCAAGCATGTACTTGTACATGTCACTGATATTCTGTGTAGAACAGGTAACAATCTCGTAATATGGTGGTACTGCAGGCGTGTATATACCTAGCTTTGTCACGATACCTGTCGTGCCAAGCCATCCGTGGAACAGACCGTCCATCCTTGGCAGTGGCAAGAAAGAGTGCCATGAATCCTTCTGGATAGCACAGGAACCGACTCTGCATAGTTCACCGGTCGGCCTGACGACTTCCATACTGGTGGTCATCTGGCTGTTGAGACCATATCTTCCGGACATGCCGCTGATACCGTGGCTGATAGCACAGCCGACAACTGTACCAGATGGCGGACCTACTGGCCATCCGAACCTAAGGCCTCTCTTGAAAAGCTCCTCTGCCAACTGGGCATGAGAAACACCCGGTTCGACTACTGCATAACGTGATTCTTCGTCGATTCTGAGAATCTTGTTCAATCTTCTTGTATCGACAAGCAGTGTGTTATCCTTCTTAGGAATACATAAACCACCGATATTCGTGTTTGCACCCACTGGGATTACTGGCGTCTTGGTCTTGTTGCAGAGTTTCATTATCTCTACGATTTCTTCGACGTTCGCTGGTTGGGCGACATACTGTGGCAACTTGTTTGGGACGAAACACATATCATATGAGTATGCATACATAATGTGTTTGTCGGAAGTCGCATGGGCATCGCCTACTATTCCCTTAAGCTCCCCTAAGATATTAGTATTTTCTACCAAATTCCTTCCTCCTCCATTAATTGACGGTAGCTTATAAAAGGACACAAAACTACCGATGACAAAAAATAAAGATATTGATATAAAAAACTTTCGTTATTAAAAAATAATTGTTGAATATCAATCGAAAATTGAATTATATTCCTAATTTTTCGCTGATTTTTATGCCATATATAAAGAATTTCATACACCATTTTCATATGGTTTTCATAT
>DAINBB010000025.1:0-25760 GCA_036733165.1 Halobacteria archaeon
CCTCGGATGGAGCGAGTCCTCGGCGGTGTCCTTCGCAAACTCGTACATAGGTGCAAGGACCAACAGGGAAGGTGGGCCATCGGCGCTGGCGGCCGCGATCATCGGCAAGACGCCGTGCTACGGTTACCATCTCGACGAGGAGAGGGTGGCCAATGCCGTCTTCAACGTGGAGGCGAATATCGAGAAGGATTCGGACTACGGCGCCCTCGGCGTCCAGGCCGGGAGAATCACCAAGAAGGGCGTGCCGTTCTTCAAGGGGCTTCCTGATATGAGGACCTACAACTTCAAGCAGCTTGGCGCGTCGATGGCGGCCTCGGGGTCCGTCGCTCTCTACCATGTGGACGGGCAGACGCCGGAATCCCGTGCAGGCGATATGGTGGCAGACGACCATGAAGAGCATGTAATAGAGAATCTCGATGAGGCGTACGCCTACCTGAACACCGGCTCGGAGAACGTTGACTTCGTCTCCATGGGGTGCCCACACGCATCGATGGAGGAGATCGTCAACATCGCCGGCATGCTGAAGGGAAAGAGAATCAAGGTGCCCCTGTGGATCACCACGTCCCAGGCGACATCGTGCCAGGCCAGCGCATACGGCTACAAGGATATCATAGAGTCCTCGGGCGCAAGGCTTGTCAACGACACCTGCATGGTGGTGTCCCCGATAGAGGAGTTCGGGTATGACACCGTCGCGACAAACTCCGGGAAGGGGTGCTACTACATGCAAGCATGGTGCAAGGTAAGGACAAGATTCGGAAGCATGGGGCAATGCGTCGATGCAGCCCTCACGGGGAGGTGGAACGAATGAGCGTGATGGAAGGCAGGCTCATAAAGAAGGGCAAGGCCGAGGGCGAGGCCCTGGTCAGCGAAAGACCCCTCTCATTCCTCGGCGGGATAGACCCAAAGACAGGGGAGGTCATCGACAGGGAGTCCGACCTCTGCGGCCAGTCCGTCGCGGGCAAGGTGCTCGTGTTCCCACACGGAAAAGGCTCCACGGTCGGTTCGTATATAATACTGTGGCTCAAGAAGGAGGGTGCGAACCCGGCCGCCATCATAAACGAGTCCTCCGAGCCGATAGTCAGCGTCGGCGCCATAATATCCGACATACCGATGGTGGACAAGATAGACATATCCAAGATAAGGACAGGCGACATCGTGTCGGTGGACGATGGAAAGGTAACGATAAAAAGTAGGAAATAATCATGTGGAAGGACATGGAGGAATGTTTCAGCTCATCGAAGAGAAAGGAGATAGCGACGCTTTTCCTGATACTCGGGCTTTCCTGCAGGGATGACAGGAAGGTTTACTGCCAGGACATAGAGGTGCCCATAAAGAAGATAGCAGATTCCATGGGGATAGACAGGAGGGTGGTCAACGAAACGGTGAAGGACATCCTCGCCAACGACCGCCTGAGACAGGTCTTCGGCGGCCTCAAGCCTAGGGCGTTCCTTAGGGACTCGGCCGCGGCCATGGACTGGGGCGTCATAGAGATAGAGGCCAGCTCGGAGACCGTCGGGATCGTTGCGGGCGTCTCGTCCATAATAGCCGATGAGGGCATTTCCATAAGACAGGTCGTCGCGGACGACCCCAACCTGTTCCCCCAGCCGAAGCTGACGGTGGTGACCGAACAGAAGATACCCCCGCAGCTCTATGAGAAGATACTTGCTGTCAAAGGCGTGAAAAAAGTGTCAATATACTGAAGGTGCACCAATGGACGAAAGAAGAATGATGTACCTACCTCTTGGAAACCCAATATTGTTCCTCATGCTCATATTCATACCCATATTCTTCATAATGCTCTTCATCAACGTAGTGCAGGACGCGTTCATGAATCTCGGACTCCCTCCCATGGCGGCGTCGTTCTTCGTGGTGCTCTCGATAGTGGGCAGCCTGATCAACATACCAATAAGGGAATACAAGTTTACCAGGACCGTCAGGTACGACAAGCCCAACAATCTGTTCTTCTCATGGCTTTACCCGCAATCGCACCAATATCAGCAGATGTCCACTTCCACCACCCTATCAATCAATCTGGGAGGGGCCGTGGTCCCCCTCGTGATATGCCTCTACATATTCCTTCGATATCCCGGATATGTGTTTCCCTGGTGTCTGGTGACCATACCATTGGCGGTTCTCGTCTGCTACAGGATAGCCAGGATAGTGCCCAATGTTGGGATAGTCATGCCCACCTTCGTGCCGCCGCTGGCGGCATCCACCCTCGCCATGATATTTGTCGGATCTGGGGATGTCGTGTCGCTGGCCTATGTCACCGGTGTCCTAGGAGTACTGATAGGCGCCGACCTACTGAATCTCAAGAAGATAACCGATACCGCCGCATCCACGGTCTCCATAGGTGGTGCGGGAACGTTCGACGGCATCTTTCTCACAGGAATAGTAAGTGTTTTTCTAGGCAAGATAGTCTCGATCATGTGATTACTATCGGCATGGGCACGAAGCATATGACAAAGGCTATCATGGCCAATGCGGCGATTATCTTTGCAGGCCTTGATATCGGTTCGAGCTCGTTGAGCGGGCCGGGATGCCCCCCCTTCGTGATGAAGTAGACGAACACGCCCCAGATGAGCCATCCGGACCAGAAGAACTGCTGAAGTTGCAGTACGCCGTATTCTGACAGGATCCCTATGAAACCTGCGGCCAAAAGGACCCTTACCATCCCTTCGGATATCTTCTTGTGTCCCTTCTCTCCGAAGACAGCCCTTATGATATGGCCCCCATCCAACTGCCCCGCCGGAAGCAGATTGAGCATAGTGACGAAAAGCCCAACCCATCCCGCGAACGCCAGAGGATGAATCCAGAGGGCCATGCCGTCGGGCACCGAGACGCCGGAGAGCGCCGAGAGCAGCATGAACAGCAACGAGGTCCCGAGCGAGACCCCGCCTTCACCCAGGGATGATGCGGGCACTATGTAAGACATCCTCATGCCCACCAGCACCATAGGTATCGCCACCATCAGGCCCACAAGCGGGCCGGATGCGCCTAGGTATACGGCATCGTTTCTCGTGGGTATCGGCGACTTTATCTTTATCAAGGCCCCCAACGTTCCCAACGGCAGGAAGGGCATCGGTATGAAGTAAGGCCAAGTGGATGATATGCCGCTCCTTATCGACTGTATCTTGTGGCCCATCTCGTGGAGACCCAGTATCGCCACCAGACCAAGTGAAAAGCTCAGCGCGCCGTTCCATGCGTTGTCCATCAGGCCTTCCTCGACCAGAGGGAGGGAAAGCGAGTATCCCGCATAGAGGGTCGACAACACTGTCAGTATGAAGAGGCCGATGTACACATAGGGTTTTGAGAATCTGCCCCCTTCCTCCCTCAACTTGTTCAGAAGGAAGGCGTGGTACCTGCCGTCCCTTTCCCTAAGGTAGACATCGTATCCAAGGCCGGAAAGAAGATCATCGATGTTGTCATAGTCTATCGCAGAACTGCCCAGATCCAGAAATATCACATTTTTGTACTTGGTGATGGTGTTGACCCTTGACTCGCCTATGGCGTCTATTATCTTCGAGAACTCTTCCATGTCCTCCTCGCCAAGGCCGTCCTCCATTAGGTAGCTGCATTTTGGGCACTCCGGGGAGAGCCTGGGCGTCTTGGATGATATCTTGTATCCACAGTTCGGGCATCTGTAGCTAAGGTCCATCGACTAATAGCTGCATTGACAGTATAAAATGTTTTTCTGTCATATCGGGATAACTCTATTTATAACATATTTTTCTTTTTTATGTTTTGAAAACATTTTGATGTTCTGATATTCATGGCTCCTGTCACAGTGCTGTTCATAGCCGCCTTGGTCATTCCAGAAAAAAGAAAGGATGAGTGGTATGCCTAAACATCATTTTTCTTCAACGCCCTTTCAAAGATCATTTCAAGGGACGGGATGACCGGACCGAGGTATCTGGGAGCGATGTCGTGTCTCTTCAGTATCTCAAAGAGCTTGACATTGAAGACCTCATCACTGAGCTCCGTTCTTATCGTGAAGTTTGAATTCCCCTCCTCACTCACTTTACCGACCTCTGAGAAATAGTCTGCTGTGGCGCCTGGTGCCGTTACCCTATAGGTCTTCTCGAACATCTTTCCAATAAGGTCGTCAAGCCTTCCTGAAAGCACCACTTTCCCCCCGTCCATTATGGTTATGTTGTCACAGACCCTCTCAAGCTCGCCAAGGATATGGGTGGAGATGATGAAGTTCATCTCCCGTTCCCTGGCCAGCGCCCCTATCGTGTCCAGTACCCTCTTCCTGTTTAGGGGGTCAAGGTTCGATGTGGGCTCGTCCAGTATCACAAGATTGGGATAGCCAAGAAAGGCATCCGCCAGGCCAAACTTCTGGAGCATTCCGGCGGAAAGGGACCCTATCTTCTTGTCGGAGTAGTTCCCTATCCCCATCAATTTAATTATCGATTCGATGTCGGACCGTGTGGCGCCTATCAGATTTGAGACATGCCTGAGATAATTCCTGATGGTGATGTGTCCGGGATACGCAGGTTTTTCATGCAGTATGCCTATGGACTCCAAGTGCGTGTTCTCGAAGGAGGCGTTCTTACCAAGCAGCTCTATCCGCCCGGAAGTTATCCCGATGAGGCCTATGCTCATCTTGATAAGCGTGCTCTTGCCCGCGCCGTTCGGCCCCACAAGCCCCAATATTCCTTCATCAAAGGAGAAGGATATATCGTCCACGGCCCTGAATCCGTTGTCATAGACCTTTGTGACGTTCTCCACCTTCAGTATCGAGGTCATTTTTCTTCCTCCTTGACCATTAAACCGATGATCATGAGGATTGCGCCCGCGATAGCTATCGCCATGGAATGCAGTTGAAAGTCCTCCTGTATCCCCTTGTGCCTGACAAAGGAGAGGATGAACTCGTTCGTGGTCCCGCTGTCGTTCACTATCTCAATGGCATAGAATCCCCTGTGCGGAAAGGTGAACTTCCACGACGTGGAGGAACTGGCCTCCGACTCTAAGATGTATTTCCCGTATGGTTCATCAAAGAGGGCGTTGACGTCCCACACCCTAAGGACATAGCTTTCGTTCTCGGCTGCAACGACTTTTATCTCATATTCCTTGTTCTCAAAGTATGCATGGTTGCCCCCGGACTCGTTTGGGAATATGTTATCTTCGTATAGTGTCTGGGGGTATCCATTCTGGGCATGGACCAGGTCGGAGACAGAGAACAGCAATCCAGCCAGCAATAACATTATTCCAAGGCGGACCATGAATTTTCTAATTTATGTCAAGCCTCCTTGTAAACAGGTAATATGAGACGATGAACAGTAATATTCCAGCCATTGGCATCAGGCCCGCGGCCAGGATGGCCTCGATGTGGGACAGACCCTCCCCGCTACCAGCGTAAACTATTATTCTTCTGAGGGACTCACCAGGCAGGAATACCAGCTTTCCAGAGATGGTGTCAACTATCACCACCATGCCAATCGTCACTAACGACGTGATAGCGACTGATTTGGAGAGCATCGATGCAAAAACGCCTAGCGAAGCCACGAAGAACGACGATATTACCAATAGAATCAATGCCAGGCCCCATCCTTTCCATGCCGAGAGGAATTGGGCCCAAGTACTGGGATCTAGCAAAAGAAGAGAAAGGAGCACAAAGATGCATGATATTGCATTAATCACCAACATCACAGATATGAACTTCGTTAAGAAAAGACTTCTTCTTTTAACAGGTCTTGAAAGGGCCGTCTTGAACATTCCGTTCTCTATCTCGTTTGAAAAGGTCAGCGCCACGAGCACAGCGACAAAAAGGGAAGTACTTATAAACAGGCCTGAAATCGTATTTCCCAACTGTATTTCTATGAAGCTCTCATATTCGGAAATTACGCCCATAATAAGTAAAATTCCAGTTGGAAATGCTCCTGAAGATGTTGAATTAGAGATGTTGAACATACCCATTCCTACCTGCAGCCCCACTACGATGAGCAGTAACTCTGGAATCGGGAACTTGCCCACCTTCTTCAGTTCCCACGATAATAGGTAAAGAAATCCAGACACTTTCATCTCCTCCTGTAAGCCATTACACCCGCCACTATGAGCAGGGTTACCAACAATGCAAACACATAGGGTAAGATCGAGCCCGAATCTCCGGAGCCCTGGGTGACGTATTCGGTCGGCACGAGATTTGTATCCAAAAGAACGAAGTCCACACTGTCCTCCCAGCCATCTTTCATTATGACGTAGGGGCTAAAATCCATTCCTGTCATGGCCGCCGTCACATCGTCGCACAGGCCGACCCCATAGGACCATATCGGCATTCCTGTGGCCGCATTGTAACATATCCCAGCACTGAAATAATGTGGTTCCCCCTGAATGACCACCGACTCGTAACTGTCGATGTCCTGGCCCAGCATAAATATTTCATCCACCGTTCCTTTGACCCTGTTCTCGAATACGGACCCCCAACCATCGTAGGCTTCCTCGCTGATATAACTGACGAAACCACCTATCTGCTGACCGTGCCAGTCGTATCGGTATACCTCGCCCGTTTGTCCTTCCAACGGGTACTGCTCGGGATTAATCCACCAAAGCCATCTGCCTATAACATTTCCCTCAAGATCGAAGACATCCCTCGTTCTAAGGTCTACATCAACAATTGACTCGTAGTATTGGGTGCCGACAACATATACCTTCACGCTGTATTCGCCCCTTGTCTCCATCTCTCCAGTTTCCTGATTATAGACCTCTTCAGGCTCAGAATAGTAATACAACTCTAGGTCCTCGGGGTCAAAGGCAGGTAAGAAGGAGAGGTCGCCCGCCTTTACCATCTCTACATATTCCTTCCCTCCGAGATAGATAGAGTTGTCACTATATGTATCCCAATTGGAATTGTAGTATTCCTTGGGCGATGTGAACTCTATCCATTGCCTGACCCTGGCGATGTCCCCAACCCTCTCGAGACATTCCCAGCCCACGGTGCCCTCGCAGTATAGCCACTCCACAGGCTCCGCGGTCAGCGTTGCAGAGAAGCTGTATGTGGCGTATGTGCCTTCCTCAACGTTGTCCTGATAGGCGGAGATATAATCAAAACTCATCAAGAGTAGTAAAGAGAATATTAATGCGAAACATTTCTTCGATATATTCAAAAATACACCAGATTACGTCTCATATGTTTAAATATATCATTTTCGCCTGATTCCCGATATAATGTCATTTATAACATGTCCCTCTTGATATACAGGACGATTAACATCAGGACGCTGACAATAGTAACAGCCGCCAGCACGAGGTAAAAGTAATCACTACCCTCACTTTTTTCGAATATTGTAAGGACAAGATTTGTCTCAACCAGCGAGAACATGACATCCCCCTCCTTGCCCTCGTCCATGTCGAACGCCATATATGGATAGAGATCAAGGCCGTTTGTCATGATGTAAGTGATATCGTCTTGAAGTCCGACGCCGCCCCTTGCCCATATCGGCATGCCTGATGATACAGAGTAGGCTATCCCAGCGGTCAGATAGTTCTCATTGCCGTCCTCGTCCGTACCACAGCTTACCATCCAGGGATTCATGGTGAAGCATTCGTCATGTTCGCCCTTGAATCTGTTATCATAGACATACCAAATGTCGGACGTTTCCTCGCTGATATACTTCACCGTACAGTTGACCTCCTGGTCGCACCAGTCGTACCTGAACACCTCAACGATGCTCTCGCCATAAGGGTACTGCTCGGGATTGATCCACCAAAGCCAACGTCCTATACGATTATTGTTCAGGTCGTACACCTCCCTTGTCGAGAGGTCAACATACACCATCTTCTCGAAATAATAGTCGCCAGAGGTCGCTATTGTCACAGAATGCTCATTAATCAATCTCTCTTCACCACTTGAGGGGTCTGTGACCAGAAAGGGTTCTCGTATCTGCTGCACAGTGATGTTGTCCTTAGGGAACCACGGTACGAAAGAAACGTCACCATCCTTGGCCATGCTGACGTATTCTTCGCCCATGTAATATATATCGTTGGAGATTAACTTGCCTGTGATGACATCAATGTACTCATAAGGTACACTGAAAGATATCCACTGTCTCATCTCGGCAAGGTCGCCGTTCCTTCCAACACACATCCATCCCACCTCACCTTCACAGTACAGAGCATTTATTCCGTCGATGCTAAGACCCGCCTTGAACTCGTATGTGGCATAGGTGCCTTCCTCAACGTTGTCCTGGTATGCAGATATAAAATTGATACCAAGAAAAAGAAACACAACAATAATTGGTATCATGCATTTCCGTGATGTGCGCACAAACTACACCATGCCATTTACTTATATATTCAATATATTCTTATTGCCTGAATGACCATTGGCAAGCAATAGATAGATCAAATAGGGAAAAAAGATAAGATCAAACACACTTCCTCATTTTAAGATAGAACGTGTCCCCCTCATCCTTTCTGTCCACTTCCTCAAACCCGCTCTCCAGAGCCATGGCCGATATCTGGTCGATATCCTGGACCTTGTTCCACCTGGTCCCGTAACCGGTCTCGATGACCTTGCCACCGATATCGATCTTTAACAAGATTGCATAGACCCCCTTGTCATCCCGGTCCCTCTTTGGGATCCTCATGTCCCATATGTGAAGCTCTCCGCCGTCCTTGAGGACCCTGCAGGATTCCCTCAGGACCTTGGAAACGCTATCCCTGTCCATGTACATGAACGAGAAGAAGGCCGTTGCCGTATCAAATACACGATCGGTGAATCCCATCTCAGTGGCGTCCATGACCAGCTTCACGCAGTCGCATTCGGAAGCCTCCTCAAGCTCGCTCCTAAGTTTGTCGATGGCGATCACCCTGTCGCCTGCCAACTGCCCGATGACGCCCTCACCCCCTCCTCCGACGTCAAGAATCCTTCCCTTGGGATTGACATTCTTGAGATTTAGGTGCCTGTAGCCCAGATAGAATATATTGGACCTGACATATTTGTCAATGAAGTATTCAAGGTCCTTCTTCATTATCATCCAAGTGTCATCGATCATGATCCCCTTGAGGTCTCCAGACCCTATGAAAGATGAAATGTCGTTCAAATCGAACGAGTCCTTCAACGACTCCACGACATCAGATAGCTCCAGATACGCATTCCCATCAATGTTCTTCATGCGTCCACCAACATATAAGGTCAAGAGCATTGTTTTTATACTTTTACAGATTCCCTTAATCCATGGAGTACTTCCCCTATGAAAAGCTGAGGGAATATCAGGAAGAGTTCATAGAAACCGTCATGACAGAGGCGGACAAGGGAAAGAACCTCGTGATCGAGGCGTCCACCGGATTCGGGAAGACCGCCTGCGTGCTTGCATCTGTCCTGCCGATCGCCATGGAGCGGAACAAGAAGATAGTATACCTCTGCAGGACCCACAAGCAGATGGAAAGGGTGATAGAGGAACTCAATCTGATATGCAAGAAGCACAGCATCTCCGCCCTGGCGCTAAGGGGGAGGCGGGAAATGTGCCTGTCCCCCTTGGTGCTTGACCACACCATGGACTCCAGCAGCTCGATGTACGTCTGCAGGCTTCTGCGAAAGATGAAGAAGTGCAATCACTTCAACAACACAAGGGAGCGTGAGGAGAAGGCGCACGAGATGGAGGTGATATTCTCGAGCAGGCCGACCTTCAGCCAGGAGATAAAGGAGGCGTGCAGGGACGAGGCGTTCTGCCCATACGAGATAGCCAAGGCCGTGATGAAGAACGTCCAGGTGATAGCCTGCTCCTACCTCTACCTATTCGAACCCGGGATCAGGGAGGGGTTCCTCGAAGGCATAGGGGTGAACCTGGAGGACATCATAGTGGTCATGGATGAGGCCCACAACCTTCCTGAACTGGCGATAGAGCTTGGTTCCAGCCAGCTGTCTCTCTCATCTCTCAAGAACGGGATCAGGGAGGCGAGGGAGCACAACGAGGAAGGCATCGCGCAGATGCTTGAGTTGACGTACCAGGCGATGACGGCGCTTGACGACAAGTACAAGCTGGCGACCGGGGAGGAGTCCCTCATCGTGCCCGCCGAACTGCTGTCTTTCTACCTCGGGGGCAGGATGCCGTTCCTCCCTGAGAGGAACATACATTCCATAGAGGAGTTCGTAGCATACATCGTGAAGCAGGGGGAGGAAATACAGAAGGAGAAGCTCAAGCGCGGCAAGCCGCCACGGTCCTACGTGCACAGCTGCGGCTGCTTCATCCACAATTGGATAGCGATGAGGAATAGGGACGACTTCTGCTACCTGATAGAGAAGTACACAACGAAGTCGGAGACGGAGAGCGTCAAGCTGGAGATAGTGGACCTCGACCCGAGGAACGTCACCACTCAGGTGACTGACAACGCATTCTCGGCCATCGCCATGTCGGGCACCCTCTCGCCGCTCGTGGCCTTCGCCGACACCATAGGGCTCAAGAACTTCAAGGTCAAGGCATTCCCCTCTCCGTTCCAGAGGGAGAACATAAAGGTGCTGGCCGTGCGCGGCGTGACGACCAAGGGTAATCAGAGGGGGCTTGAGATGTACAGGAAGATAGCCTCCAAGGCCGCCGAGGTCGTGAAGAGCACACCCAAGAACGTCGGCATCTTCGCACCTTCCTACGAGGTGCTTGACGGGCTGATGTCCGCGGGGTTCAAATACATCATAGACAGGCCGCTATACATCGAATCGAGGGGCGCTTCCTCGGAGGACAACGATGTGTTGATCAGGGAGTTCAAGGACCACGAGAGCCACGGGGGCGCGGTGCTTCTGGGGGTGCTGGGCGGCAGGAACGCGGAAGGCCAGGACTATCCGGGGGACGAGATGAACTGTGTCGTTGTTATAGGCGTGCCATACGCAAGGCCCACCTCAAGGGTGAAGGCCAAGATAGACTATTACAAGAAGGTGTTCCCGAACAAAGGCAAGTACTACGGATACTTCCTCCCCGCACACCGGAAACTGAACCAGGGCGCAGGCCGCGCCCATAGGAAGCTTCAGGACAAGGCGGCCATCGTCTTCCTAGACTACAGGGTGCTGCAGCCCTTTGTGAAGAACGACCTCTCCGAGTGGATCAAGAGAAGTATCGAGATCGTCGACGACAGGGCGGGGCTCATCTCAGAGAAGCTGAAATCCTTCTTTTGAGAGTCGATGCTCTCCACATCAACTAGTTTTAAATAATTGCTACCCGATATCCATACCAGTGAAAAGATACTGCAGGAACACGGATTTCGCCGAGATAGGCGTTCGAGGACAGGAACTGCTCTCAGGAAGCCATGCCGTGATCGTGGGGGCGGGGGCGCTTGGCGGCGTCATATCAACGAATCTTGTCAGGGCAGGCGTGGGCAGGGTGACGATCTGCGACGACGACGGGATAGACATCCACAACCTCCAAAGGCAGATACTTTACTCTGAAGACGACGTCGGCGACAACAAGCTGGACAGTGCCGTGGGGAATCTCAGGAAGATGAACTCGGACATAGAGATAGACGGCATAAGGGACTATCTCACCGAGTCGAACGTGGGGGACGTGATAGGCGATGCGGACATCGTGGTCGACGGGACCGACAGGATGGAGCCGAGGTACGTGATGAACAGGTACTGTGTGGAGAATGACATACCATACGTCTACGGCGGCGTCCTCGCCAGTTACGGCATGACGTTCAACATCGTTCCAAAGGACACCCCATGCCTGGAATGCATATTCCCAAAGACCAAGGGATTGGAACATTTGCCGACATGCGCCGATGTTGGAATAGTGAACACGGTGCCGATGATAATCGGTTCCATGCAGGCGACCGAGGCGATGAAGATACTTATCGGGGCACAGTTCTCCAGGGACCTGATAATATACGATGTCTGGGTGCAATCCTTCGACAAGGTGCACATCAAGAAAAGGGACGATTGCGGGGTGTGCGGTCACTCCTCGTCGTCGTGAACCCATACGACCTTCTTGCCGATGAAGACCTTCTTTCCCTTGTTCTCCTTGTTCTTTTTGGAGTCTTTCCTCATTTGGGCCATTGACTTGTCCTCGCCCTTCCGCCATTTCTTCGACTTTGCCATCCTAACCGCCTCTGGCTTCGAACTCCTCTCTTAGGATCCCCATCACGATGGTGTCATGGTAACTGCCTTTCTTGAAAACATCGTCCCTCAGCGTTGCCTCAACAACGAATCCGCATTTCTCATAGGACCTGATAGCCCTTTTGTTGAATCCGTATACCCTAAGGAACACCTTTTCCAGGTTCAGGTCGCTGAAGGCATAGCGCAGCATGGTCTCCATGGCGTCCGTCCCAAGACCCCTGGACCAATATTCCTTCTCGCCGATCATTATCCCGATCTCGGCGACCGAGTTGACCCAGTCTATGCCGTGCAGGCCCACGTTGCCTATATGCCGGTCCGTTTCCCTGTCCACGATGCCCAATACCACGCCGCGGTCGTTGGGTTTCTGCTTGTTGTCAAACCATGCCATCTCCTGATCAAGGGAATAAGGGAAGTGGAACACGAGGAACTCGCCTATCTGGGGGTCGTTGATCCACTTTTGCATCCTTTCCACATCGCACCTCTCCAGGGCACGCAGATAAACTCCTCTTCCGCCTATCATGTCATCGACCTTCCCTGAAATCATCGCTCAAGATGGACATCGGTATGATATCGTGGCGTTCACACCGCCAATATCTGGCCTTCCTCAAGGTTCCTTCTCTAATGAAACCGCACTTCTCATGGCATTGTATGGCTCCAAGGTTTTGGGAACATGTCTCCAGGCTGACCCTGTGCAGGTCCAGTATGCAGAACGCATGATCTAACAGAAGCCTTGTTGCGTCCTCAACATGGCCGCTTGACCAGTAATCTTTCCCGCCCATCAGAATGCTAAAGTCTGCCTTTCTGTCGGTCCAGTTGATGTCGTTTAGCGTGGTGACGCCTATCGCGACACCGGTCTTTTTGTCATCGATCATGAAACCAACGAATGTGTTGGAACTAGATCCCTTGGCGATCATGTCCATTGTCCTGGCCAGGTCCAATGAAAGGTCCATGTCCATGAGGTCCATCACGTCATGGCCATTGTACCACAAGAACAGCGTCTCGGCATCCCGTTGCTCAACGGGCCTTAACTTGACAAGGCGTCCCTCCAAAGGCTCACCCTAGCTCTTCCATCATTGACCTTACCTTATCAAGGTCGCTGGCCAGACGCGCAAATGAGAATGCATCGCAAAACTCCAAGATGGCAAGGGCGCTATCCGCGTCCCTGACGGAGTTGTTCCCGATGAGAAAGATCCAGTCGGGAATGTTCAAAAACACGCTGAGGTCCGTCTCGGCACTGCCCTCTATCATCGCATCGACATGCAGGGCATCGCAAAAGTCGTTCACTGAGATAGCGAGCTCCCTCTCGGGCACTATGTTTCCCCTGATCTTGACTATGGTCCGCGCGTCACAGGCGTCCTTGATCGACCTCAAGATCTCAGTGAGCCTGGGAATGTCTGACAAAAGCGCCTGTCCGGCGCCGATCTCCGTTATCTCTGGTTGCCTGCAATGGGCATCTATCTCGACCAGTCCATCCATCTCGGCGATCACCGTCGCGGCATCAATATATCCCTCAAGGGTGGCAGAACGGATGTTCACTGCCACGTCCGCGCCAGATTCCGACGCCAGGGCCATCTCTGTCCTGATGAACTCAAGGGGATCGTCCACTATGAACTCCTCCCTGCCCCTCTCCTTCATTTTTTTGCTCTGTTGCATGGAGAGGTCATCAACGCTTACGCCACCGATGGTGACCATCCCGACGCCCTGTTCCCCTATAAGCTTGCAGAAGCTTCCATCGTTCCTGCCCGCGTAAGCTGAAAGGACTGATGGGTGTCTTAACCTCAATTTATCACCAGAAAGTCCAAGATATTCATCCCTAGTGCCTTACTCTTATATAAATCTTTCATTGCAATATCGGCCCTTAGAACATCCAATCCCCGGTCCTCAAGCGCCTTGGCGTATGCCTCGTCGGCGCGGTCTATGACAATGGCATCCAGCAGCCCCTCATACGCGTCCGCCACCCCTATTGGCGAGACATCGCGGCCAAGATCTGCCATCAATCTTCCTGCGGGGCCGCTGAAAGGGGTGTTTCCGATGAATGGGCTGATCGCCAACGTGTACTTCTCCTTGCAGAGATTGTATGCATCGCGTATGGACAGTATGGGGCCTATGGAGGTTATCGGATTGGAAGGCCCTATGATTATTGCGTCGGAACATTCGATGGAGGCCATGGCCCCGGAAGGGAGCGATGCCGTCTCAGAGCCAATGTATTTGACCTCATCGACCCTGTGCATCGCCCTGTCCCTCACCCAGTATTCATGGAAGGCCATGGGGCCATGTTCTGCTATGATGGTGGTTGTTACGGTCTCATCGGACATCGGAAATACATTTTCGCGCACCCCCAGGGATTCGCATATCCTTTTGGTGGCATCCGTGAGGGAAAGTCCCGAGGATAGGAGCAACGTCCTGTATATCTTTGTGGCCCGGTCCTTGTCCCCGAGCCTAAGCATCTCGTTGTACCCAAGCTTTGAGAGGGCCTCGTTTGTCCTGTATGTGTCCCCCTTCTGGCCATACCACCTTTCCCTGTCGATGATGTCTGCCAATGCATATATGACGGAATCGATGTCGGGAGATATGTGCACACCGCTTTGGACCAGGTCCTCACCCGTGTTCGCCACCACGCAGATATCCTCAGGGCCAAGAAGCCGTTTCATTCCCATCAAGAGCTTCGGAGTGCCCGTGCCTCCAGAGAAAAAGGTCAGCATGAGTAGCATTTCAAGCTCAAAAATAAAAAACAATTGGTTTTCGATGAAAAAATATAAAAATCGGTCATTTGTTAGGGAATTTCATGTCTGACATAGTACAATGCCCGCATTGCGGTTTCAGATTCTCGAAGGCCTATTCGAGGGTCAAGATGTGCAAGAGCTGCCCAGAGTCCATCAACAGATGCATGTACATCATGTGCCCCAATTGCAAGAAGGAATTCTCGGAATTCGGCCGTTGATATGAAAATAATAGCTTCTGGAACGTTCGACCACCTTCATGATGGCCATAGACTTTTCCTCTCGACAGCGTTCGAGCAGGGTTATGTGATGATAGGTCTTTCGTCCCAGTCACTGGTGGCGGGTAAGAAGCTGGACAAGCTTATACAGGACTATGGCGCAAGAAGAAGTGCGCTGGTCGGATGGCTTGCGTCCCTTGGTTATCGTGAGAATGCCGACTATGAGATAATAGAGATAAGGACGCCGCATGGATTTGCAACGGAGATCGAGGACATCGACGCGATATTGACCACAGAGGAGAACATCGAAGTGGCAAGGTCCATAAACATCGAGAGGGCCGCAAGGGGTTACAGGCCGCTGGATGTAGTGAGATGCGAGCTCTTGAGGGACGAGAAGGGAAAGATATCCTCCACAAGGGCGAGGTCTAGGTCTTCCTGAGAATCGCGAAGAACATCCCGTTAGTGTCGTTTACGTGCGGGTGTATCCTCCCACACTTACCGACCGAACTGTCAAGCTTTTTCCCCAGAGGGGATGTGAACCCGGGCGATATCTCCAAAAAACCCTTTCTTGGCGACTGCGGCTCCAGGGGGAGATTCTTTATGGCCCAATCGACCAGCATCTCGTTCTCCTCGGGTTCGAGCGAACATGTGGAGTAGACCATCTCCCCCGAGCTCTTGAGCATCGCCGCGGCCCTCTGCAGCAGGCCCTTCTGGATGGAGCTCATGAACGTTACGTCCTGTAGTGACCTGGAGTCTTTCCTCGACGGGTCCTTCCTGATTATGCCACTGCCGGTGCACGGGGCGTCAAGGAGTATCTTGTCGAATCTGGCCTTCGACCTGATCTTCCTCGCATCCTGCCTAAGGACTATGGTGTTGACAACGCCCATCCTGGCCAGATTGTTCTTCAGGGCGCGCAACTTGTCCATCGAGACGTCCGTGGCAAGGATCGCGCCGGCGTTCTCCATGTGTTCCGCCATCTGCGTTGTCTTCCCGCCAGGCGCTGCGCACATGTCCCAGTTCGTCTCCTCGGGGAGACATCCCAGCTGGGGCACTATGGCAGCTTCGGCAAGGCCCTGTATATAGAACATCCCCTGAAGGAACTCGACCGTGGAAGAAAGCGGGAACGGGCCGCCATCGACCAAGAAGCAGGCCCCCCCGTCCACTCTTCGCAATTCGAAACCTTTCTCTGTCAAGGAAGATTCCAGAGACTCCGGGTCCGTCTTAAGGGTGTTGACCCTTATCGATTGCCTCGGTTTCATGTCCATGGTATCAAGGAATCTGACAAAATCATTTCCGTACAGTTCCCTGTACCTCTCAAAAGATGTTCTGGGATAACCCCTCAGTTCGTCCACGATGAAGAATAGCTGGAGCCATATAAATAGTTAAGCAAGAATCCTCAATACGCGCAAGTTCCGACCAGCTCTGCAACGACCTTCATCTTCTCATCGCTGTCGGCGAGCTCGGAGAGCGCCTTGTTCAGCTTGGATTGGCTGAGATTGAAGTGCTTGCAATACTTCGTGATCTCGTCCTCCTTCCTTTTGAAGGGGGTCGTGAAATAGACCTGTCTCACCATGTAATCCACGGCATCCTCGCAGAGCTTTGTGTTCTCCCTGGTACATATCTTGCATGCGCTGTAGCGTTCAACTATTGTTTTGATATCATCGTCTGACATTGTTCTCACTATTAATCATCAATACTATTTAAAAACCTTATCATTGCGTGGCGAATCCCTCATTTGCAAGCGAAAAGGTGCATTTCAGGCCCCCGGGCAGGTAGGGATGTCTTACCAATCTGGCTATGCGCTTGTTGCCTTCGCCCTTCGATAGCTCGATTATCACCTTCGACCAGTATCTCAGGGTGTGGCCGCCTATGGCCCTCGTCCTCTTGCTCTCTATGTCGTCGTATACGTGATTCGTTATGACAACAGGTATGCCCCTGTCCCTGGCGATCCTTGATAGCACCAGCAACTGCAGGCTTAGCTCGTTTATCAGTTCCGTCCTGCTCTCAAGGTCCTTTGCATCCACCTTGTAAAGGGCCACAAAGGAATCGACAACAAAGAGGCCGATGTCATCCTTGATGCTTTCCTCAAGGGCCCGGATGGTCCTGGTCTGCTCCTCCAGGTCCCTTGGATAGTAAACCATCACATCCTTGAGAGCATCGCGCCCACCTATCTGTACAAGCCTCTCGGGGGAGAATCCGTTCTCCGTGTCGACATAGATGGTCCTCTTTCCGAGAGCCGATGCCACCGCCGCGGCCTTTAGGCAGTATGTTGTCTTGCCCGTGGCGTACTCGCCGTATATCTGGGTGATGCTGCCCTCCATCAGTCCATTGGAGATGTCATCCAAACAATCGAAACCGGTCCTCACATGCCTCCCCCAATGTTTTTATTCTTGATTGGGAAGACATAAAAATGTGATGGAAAGCAATCTCACTGATATTGTGAACAGGCTCAACGGCGCCATTGACATGATGAACGTCGAGGTCCCCGAGGGCATGCCGATAGGACCGCCGATCATGGAGGATGTCGCAGCCATAGACGGGGGTTCCTCCACAATATGGACCAACGGCATCATTTCCATAGGCGTCGTCAGGTACGGCCATGTCGCCTACACGCCCGCATTCAAGATCAAGGACCTGTCCATCAAGAGCGAGTTCGTAATGACGGAGGGCGGGACCCCCAGCCTTGATATCGAAAGACACCGCAGGGAGGTCTCGGTCATCAGGGACGCCTCGGAGAGCGGAGGTCTCGTGCTCGTCGACGGTGCTCTCTCAAGGATACCCGATATAGGCCTCGAGAAGGAGGTCGGGGCAGTGATAGACACAACGACCGTCGTGGGCGTCTCCAAAAGAAGCGTTCTCTCAACGATCAACGGCAGGGTCCCTGACATGTGGCTGCCCCTAGGGGCGTGCGAGTACAGGGAGGTTCCCGAGGACAAACTGAACAAGATGGTGGAGGAAAGGAATCTCATCGAAGGCGCCAGGACCGTATATGCGAGATTCCATGAAAATGGCCCCTGCCTCAGGATGGACATTGCAGGGGATGTGGGGAGGGCATTGGCCATATCGAGACATTATTCCTTTTATAACATATGTCCGGGTTACCCATTTCCATTGGCCGAGATACACAGGTTGGTATGCATGGACGACAAGCGTGGGATATATGAGAACATGCTCCGGGCCGAAATGGAGAAAGGGGGCATGGGTGCGGTATACCTCAAGGGCAGGATCGTCAACGAAAGGGAAACAGGGAGCTTCCATTCTACGCTTGATGGGCTCGTCTGATAAATATAACAGTTCTATAATCATTTTCTAGGTCCGAATATGGCCTCGCCCACCCTTATGAGGTTGGCGCCCTCGGATATCGCATGAGGGTATGATGACGACATCCCCATGGAAAGGTAGCTCATCTTCACATTTGGGAGCCCCATTGCATTGAGCTCGTCGAAGAGCGACCTCGTCTCCCTGAAGCATGACCTTACGACATTCTCGTCACTTGAATATCTTCCCATCGTCATCAGCCCGGTCACGATGACGTTCTCCATAGGGGATATGTCTCTCACAAGGCCCACTGCATCCTCAGGGTATACTCCCGCCTTCTGTTCCTCCCTGCCGCTGTTCACCTCGACAAGGATGGGCATGATGATTCCCCTCTTTCCGGCCTGTTCGTCTATCATCTCCGCATGCCTTGTGGAACCCACGGTCTCGACAAGGTCAAAGAGCTCGACTATCCTCTTTATCTTCCCTGATTGGAGCTGCCCTATGTAGTGCCATCTGGCCTTGCCGCCTATCAGGGGTATGACATCCTCGGCCTCTTGGAGATAGTTCTCGCCTATTATCTTGACACCGGCATCTATCGCCGTTTCTATCTCTTCGACAGTGCGGGTCTTTGCCGCCGCCTCCAGCATCACATGTTTTGGGAGGGAGGATAGTATCTCCTTGACGTTCGTGTATATGTTCATCTCTATCCATGGAAAAATAATTAAAGTTCATTAAAATACCTTTTTGTGATAACATGAAAGTCAGCGTTCTTTTCGTGTGCACCCACAACAGTGCCAGAAGCCAGATGGCCGAAGAGCTCCTTAGGATACATGGAGGGGACAGGTTCGATCCGGAGAGCGCAGGGTACGAACCGGGAGACAGTGTCTCGCCGCTTGTTGTGGAGGTCATGGGCGAGA
This sequence comes from Halobacteria archaeon, assembly GCA_036733165.1. Taxonomy (GTDB): domain Archaea; phylum Methanobacteriota_B; class Thermococci; order Methanofastidiosales; family NM3; genus JAFGGT01. The sequence continues at coordinate 19,160 of DAINBB010000025.1, forward strand.
TGGGTGTGGACATCGGCAAGAAGAGGCCCAGGGATGTCTTCAAAATCTTTGAGGATGGTGCGAAGTATGATTATGTCATCACGGTTTGCAAGGAGTGCCTTGAGAACGGTTGCCCCATACTACCCTCTGAAAAGGAATTCCTGAGATGGGGATTCGACGACCCTGAGGCCCTGGAAGGCACATACGAAGAAAAGATCGAGGGCACCAGAAAGATCAAGAAGGATATAGAAAAGAGGGTATTGGAGTTCATCGGTTATGCTTCAGATAAGGGTAAAATTACCCTATAGAAAATTTTATAAACAAATCAGATTAAGTTAGTGCGCTTTTTATGTGCGGTTGTAGTGTAGTGGCCCAGCACTTGAGCCTTCCAAGCTCATAACCCGGGTTCAAATCCCGGCAGCCGCACCAGGGCCTTTTATTCTTGCTCCATATCATAAATAAGAAGATATTATGTCTTATTTGTGTTTGGAACACCTCCGTATGCGGGTTATAAGCCATTCAGGTGTGTGAACCGCATATGAAAGCCGAAATTGAGGAGATGGGTAACAAGTTTTACCTGTACTGCATCCAGAAAGGATTGGCAAAAGGGTACTGCAAAAGCCTGAAAAATCTATATTTGTACTGCGTGAAACGCTCAAACAATCTCATGCCGGGCCCAAAGGACTTTAGCATAATCTATCTTGACATGGTAGATAAAGACCGCTCGCCCTCGTATATTGCAAACGTAATCAAGATGGCCAATCACTTCTGTGACTTCTCTGGTGTGGAACGCCCTGCCTTGAAAGCCCCAAAAAACACGAGAAGGCGCATAGTGTATCTTACGGAGGTTGAAGCAAAGCGCCTGTTGTACGTCTGCACAGATTTTCGTGATTATGCCCTGCTTTGTGTACTGCTATACGGAGGACTTCGCAGGGGGGAAGCACGAAATCTGAAAATATCAGACATCAACTTCCAAGAGAGGGTACTGACCATCACCACAACGAAGACGCACATCGAAGCGGAATGCATCATGAGCGAGAAAACGTCAAAAGCCCTTTCCCAATGGCTAGCACACCGCCCCGAGACGGACAACGACTATGTTTTTGTGAAACAGAACGGTGATCCCCTCAGTGATGAAAGGATTGGATACTTGGTCAAGAAATATGTTAAGCGAGCAGGACTCAAGAAACAGGTCTCCACCCACACCCTGCGCCACACACTGGCGACGAACCTCCTGATAAACGGCGCGGACATCACGCTGGTGCAAAAGCAACTGCGCCACCAGAACATACAGAGTACACTCATATACACCCATATCACGACGGAAAAACAAAAGGAGATGTATGACAAGTTCAGTCCGGATTTCTAGGGATCAACGTAAAAAATGATTGTTGATGTACAATTACGATTCTTCGAGGCGATATGAAGAATGCGACCTTTACTGTGCATTAGGATGATATCAATGGTGTACTTTTAATGTACAAAAGTGTACATTGGTGTACATTACAATAATACACCCTTATACTGCTTTGTGTTCTGTATGCCCCGTTGTGCCACGTTCTCCCCCCCGTTGAGTCTTGTGTCGCCTGTGTCCCTTAACGCCGCTCCTGGGGCATCTAGGACCGCTGGGATACGTTACCGGAGGCATACAGCCTGTTCATACTCACATAAGGTAGGATTTCGTCCTAACATCCTAACATTTCCATCTTTGGCATGTGTTCCTTGCTCCTTGTCGTGCTCTGTGAAAGGGGGATATGCCAATAAAAAACGCCGTGGGGAGTGGTATTTAGCTCCCTCTGCATAAAATACATAATTTCCCCCAGAGAAATTGATTATTATTTTTGAGATTATATTGCCCCGGTCACTCGGTAAAGGGATCAATGGTGTATTTGGTGTATGAAAAACAGAAAACTTTTCTATATATGGTATTTCTCTTTTACTACATTTATTTCTTATATATTTTACTAAAAATAATACACCAAATACCCAAAAACAATAATAGGGCTTTAAATCCATCTTAAGTCTATAATATGCCTTCTTTAATGGTGTATCATCCGGGCAATTCGTACACCATTTATACACCACAAAATACACCACACCGGAATAAGGGGAAAAAGAAAAGAGAGGGGTGTTTCATATGAAACACCAGGGAAAGGAGGGGATTTGCCCCCCTTACCTGTCGCTGTCCTCCCTGGGCTTGGGGAGTACGCTATCCAGCACCATAAGCCCCGTTATCATCCGGGAATGGCCGCGCCCCTCGTCCTTGGCATACCCCCGCGCCTCCAGGTCCTTGACAAACTCGCGCTTGCTGAGGGCATGGCATCCAGACTGTCGGCACCATTCCCCATATTCGGCGTATAGCACTCCTAGGGGGACCCTGGGCGTAAGCCCCGTTGTGTCGCTTGCCGTTGCGCATACGTCCGTTATGAACCCCTCTACGGTGTCCTGCTCATCCCGTATGTCACGGGTCTTGTCCTTGACTGCCGAAGGCATGTTAAGCCCCTCCTCTCGCCACGCCTGGGCACCCTGCACCATCCAAGAGAACACCCCAGGCCGCTCACTCATGAGCTGCTCCTTAAGGTACTTGTTCTCCCTGCCCTCGAAGCACTCGTTGAAGGGGATTATGTGCGCCCGCGCCCATATCCCCTTGTCCCGAGGTGAGATATACGGTGGGTTGTTGGTGTCTATCCAGAGCTTAGCGTAGGGCTTGAACTCCACGGGGTCCATGTAGAGCCCGCGCCCTGAAACGGTCCCGCCCCCGGTGCATCCCTTAAGGAGCCCCATGGCTAACCGCTGGGTGCCTTCTGTTTCGGAGGTGGTGCAGAACCGCGCGCCCCGGAGCTTGGGTATGTCGGGGTTGAGGTCGGAGGGCCCGCGCTGCATGAAGGCCCCCACCTGCACCGTTACCGCGTAGTCGCCCATGCACTCGCGCATGAGCTCCAAAAACGTGGTCTTGCCGTTGCGCCTCGACCCCACGGGCATGAAAAACACATGCTCCGGCATGGCACCGATGAGGGAGTAGCCCGCCGCCCGCTGGAAGTAGGCCGCCAACTCCTCGTCGCCCTGCGTTATCTCCCCGATGAACCGCTTCCACCGCGGGGCCGTGGCCCCGGGGTCGTAGGCAACGCCCGCTATCTTGGAGTGATACGCCGCGGGATCATGCGGGGAGAGGGTGCCGTCCTGGAGGTCGATAATCCCGTTGCGGCAGTTGAGCGCGTAGGGGTCCGCATCGAACGCCGCGTAGCTAGTTTGGAGCTCCTCGAAGGTCGAAAGCATCCGTAAAGTATTGTCTACCTTGATGCTTTGCCCTACCCTAAGCGCATGAGTTAGGGCAGCTTTCGCCCCCGTCTTGTCGCTTGCGCCGAGTATCTCCGCTTGCAACCTGAGCTCGCGCGCCCGGTCTTCCAGGGCACCGCGAACAACACACCGGGTAAGGCCGTAGCCCGCGTACAACCACCGGGCCCCGTCCCATGCGTACCATATCCCCGCCTCCTTGGGCTTGGTGGGGTGTATGTGGCGTATGTGGTGGCCCACGCTGTCCAGGATGAACCGCGCGTCCCCGATGTCGTTGTATTCGTACTCCTGGCGAATCGCCGCGTCTGTGGGATCGTACCGCGCGGTACTGCGCGCTATCCCCCGCACCTCGGCATCCTCCAGGGGAGGGTCGCACCGGATAGCGTTCACTCCCAACAACACCTCCTCTATATCCTCCCTGGAGGCACCGCGCCGCCGGAGGGACCCGGCAAAGCTCGTTAGGGCATTGTTCCGCTCCCCTTTCCTTAAAGGCTTGCTGAGCACGTCCGGGGAGCTGGAGCCACTCCCGGCGCGCATGTACCGCTCGTACACCGCCCGGAGCTCCTCGGTCCTGTCCCCCACCTCGGCGTACCCCGTGTGCGCCTTTCCCGTCATGGTGAAGTAGCGCGCCGTGTCGTACATTTCCAGCCCGATGTCTTCCCGCTTTCGCGGTCCTGGGGGGAGGGGGTCGCCCCTGCATATTATATGCAGTCCTTCCCCGCTGGGGGATACCTCGGTGTAGCTGCAAAGGGCCTTCACGATGTCCTGGGCCATGGGGGAAACGCACCCCCCCGTTACGTGGTGGTCCAGGTCCACCCCCACAAAGCCGCCGCCGAGGACGAAGCCCACGCCGTCAAAGCCGCCCGCCTCATACGCGGCCATGCACTCCTCGAACGGTGCCCATGTCGCGGGGTCGGTGCTGCTTGCCATGGTGCCGTTTGGCTGGTAAGGCACCTTGCGCTTATGGCATACCCACCGGCGGAGTACCTTGAGCTCATGAGGCATATTGTCTGGATTGATCCCCGTCATGCCCTGCCCCCCTCTTTCTTTTCTGTCAAATGCCACTCATGAGGCCACATCTTTCGGTCGCACACGACTGCCCCCTCTTCTTCCAGGGTACGCAGTATGTATTGCACTTCCCGCGGGTTGATGCCCGTAGCTTCCGCTATCTCGCGCCGGGTATGATGTATAACCAGCGCGTCCCGTATCCGTTCCGTCTTGCGTATGGTTTCACCCCTGTGCCGCGAAAGAAAAGCGGGGGGAGCGGCCGGGACATACAAAACCTTATATATTAGGTTCCAAGTATTATTAAGTGCTAATGCGCATGTCCGGCAACGGACCCCCGCGATTCTTCGCGGGGATGCGCCCTTTTTTGGGCTTTTCGGCACAGAAGATTCTATTCATTTTCTATCTTCTTAATGTGCCTTGAAGTTATTATACAAGAAGGGTTATTTATAGGACTGGAAAGAAAATGATTTCTCATATAAAAATAAGAGAACTAGTATGGCATTTCATGTTCTAAATTATTGGCCCAATCGAAACGTAATGCTAAATTCCTTGATATATTCTGTCTCTTCTTCAGTGAATCCATAATGTTGCGCAAGCACATCGTCTATCCTGTCCATGATATGCTTTGACTTTCCGGGATGGAATTCGTCATATACCACTCTGCCGGTAGATTGATAATAGGTCTCTTTCCTAACAGCATTTTTCCTGTAGTCCCCCATGAGTTCATCGCATATGGTCTCTAAGGACTGTAGGACCTGTTCATCCATTAATGCAAGCGAGCACGGGAAAGAGGTAATTAAATCCTCAACGAGATCTCTTCCATTCGAATGGGTAACAAAATACCAGTAAAAAAGAGAACTATTCATTATGCCCCTGATAGCAGATGCATATTCTTTATTTGTGGCGTAGAGCGATTTATAGTGATTCGATACCGTGGCATGGTCCCTTTCGTTTTTGAAATACGGCAAAAAGTCCATGGCGCGAATCCAATATCGGGGGGCGTTGTGATAATAAATAACGCAATCAGATGGTTCCTTGTCCAGGTAGTGGGCTAGTGGCTTGTTGGCACGGAGTTTGTCAAGAATGTCCGTCTCGATTTCCTGTCCGAGTTTGGGGATCCTGCCGGGGGAGACATGGCCGGTCGCATCGACGTACGATATATTATCAAACAATTCGTCACGTTCCTTGGTGTACCACCGCTGGTACGAGGTGGTGAATACCGTGCATCCGTATCCGCCACCGAGAGTCTTTTCGGCAAGGATAATGGATGAACGGCAGTCCTCGATGCCATTGAAGATCTTCCCGGGTCGGTCGTCGTAGTTGGATATCCACAGGGTTTTGCTGGATGAGAGGAGAAGGTCCTGCAAAGGTATCATGCGGTCCGTCGAAACGGCCGATATGGGGACGATATAACCGCAGAACCCGCCGGGCTTGAGAAGCGAGAATGCGCGCTCGAAGAAGAATGCGTGCGTGTTCCCGCACGAAGCCGTCTCGTAGTGCTCGATGAGTGCCTTCGTACGATTCCTCCCGCTTATCTCCACATAGGGTGGATTGCCGAGAACGATGTCGAAGCCGCCCTCCTGCATGATGTCGTACACGTCGATATGCCAGTGTGTCGGGTGCGGGACGACATGGTTGGAGGGGTAGTACAGCTTCTTTTTCTTCTTGTCCACCCGGTAGCTGAGCTCATGGAGATACCGGAAGTAGTTGAGCGAGGTAAAGTCGTACACCCGCTCCCGGATGATCTCTATTAGCTCCTTGAGCTGCTCCGCACGCTTGAGCGACTCGGTGCTGTAGAGCTCCCGTATCCGGGAGTAGGTGGCGAGGATGGCGTGCAGATTCGTACCCTGGAATGCGCGTTCGGCTTCATCGATGAGACGCATGGTTCCGGGGTCGTCATAGGCGAGCCGCAGTCCCGCTATGGTCGCCTGGATGGCCTTGTCATACGGTGAGTGGATGATGACCTGTTTGAGGTCCTCGTCCAACCAGCCTACCAGGGAATCGCCCGTGAGGATGTTGTACTCGATGTTGGGGAGGACTTCCATGTGTGAATCCCGGGAAAAATCTGCCGTCTCGATAAGGCTTAGCCACAAGCGGAGCTTGGTAATCTCCGTTGCGGTCTGCTCGATGTCGTTCCCAAAGATATTGTGCGTGATGATATGCTTCTTGATTTCAAACAGTGACTGCCGCTCCCCAAGGGCATCCCGGAGGATGCTGTTAATCAAGGTGAGCTCGTCAAGAACGGTGATTAAGAAGTGGCCAGACCCCTCTGATGTCAAGGTAATGTTACAAAAAAGAGCACCGATTTATTCAATGCCCT
>DAINBB010000026.1:0-25174 GCA_036733165.1 Halobacteria archaeon
GTCAGTGTCCTTGCGAGCCCGCAGGCGGAGTCAAAGGTGATGGATGTGATATTCACCGAGACGACGACGCTTGGGATAAGGAGGCAAAGCATCAACAAGATATCTCTCTACAGGGACGAAAGCATTCTTAAAACGAGATATGGGACCGTAAGACTTAAACATGCCTTTCATAATGGAATAAGGATAAAGACAAAACCCGAATACGAGGACTGCAAGTTGCTTGCAAGGGCGAACAATATCCCGATCACTGCAGTCTACAAAGAGATAAACAGATTACTCGGTGATGAAAGATAAAACGAAAGTACGGCCTGCTCAAGGATTACATACTCTCTCTGCGCAAGGTGGCGGTCGCCTTCTCCGGCGGCGTGGACAGCACGTTCCTTCTCAAGGTGGCGGCGGATGCCCTCGGAGGGGACGTATTGGCAATTACAGTAGTGTCACCTTACATTCCGAAATGGGAGATAGAGGAGGCACAGGCCTTCACTAAGGAGCTTGGGATACAACATAAGCTCCTGAGGGTGCCCATCAACAGTGAACTGTGCAACAATCCAGAGAACAGGTGCTACATCTGCAAGAAGATAATGTTCTCCATGATGAGCGACCTTGCAAATAGCTTGGGCTTCCCTGATGTGCTTGATGGCACCAATCAAGATGATCTCAACGATTACAGGCCAGGTATCGCAGCACTGTCCGAGATGGGCATACTGACACCGCTCCTGGACCTGCATTTCTCCAAGAAAGAGATACGAGAGATGTCCCATGAGCTCGGGCTCTCCACATGGGACAAGTCCGCCTATGCATGCCTTCTGTCAAGGATACCTTATGGGCAGCTGATCACCCTGGACGACCTGCGGAGGATCGAGGACGCGGAAAGGTATCTCATGGATCGAGGCTTCCGCTGGATAAGGGTCAGGTCCCACGGGGACCTTGCACGGATAGAGGTCGAGCGAGAGGAACGTTACAGGATGTTCAACGATAATCTTCTTGACCAGATAGACCTCAAGCTCCGGGAACTGGGGTACAAATATGTTACCTTCGACCTGGGCGGATATCGCGTGGGCAGCCTTAACGACCAGATCGAAAGAAAGGGAGGTTCGTACCATAGTGGGTCCCTTAAGGAAGGCGCTGGAGGAACTTCGTGACGGAAAGCGGGATGTTGAGTCCGTCATGGATCTTTTCAGAGACAGATACGATGACCTAGGTTACGCCAAGGTGGACCTCTCGAGAGAGGACAGGGTGGGATACCCCGAGGTCATATACTGCGAGGGGAAGACCTCGTCCCAGATCAAGGGCATAGTCTCGTCGATGCTTTCCGGTGGGTCGAACATACTTGCCACCAGGGCGGACAGGGATGCCTTTGAGGCTATAAGGGAGGTCTCGGAGGACGCCCGCTACAACGAACTGGCGAGAATGGTCGTTATCAAAAGGAACGATGTGCCAGCCCCCGATACCTACATCGCATTGGTCACGGCGGGCACTTCGGACATGCCCGTGGCGGAAGAGGCGATGGAGACTGCGAGGATCCTCGGAAACGAGGTCAGGCTTTTTGCAGACGTCGGCGTGGCAGGACTGCACCGTCTTATGGTGAACCTGGACGAGATACGAAGCGCCAAGGCGATCATAGTGGTCGCGGGAATGGACGGCGCCCTTCCGAGCGTCCTTGGCGGCCTTGTGGACAGACCGGTGATCGCGGTCCCGACGAGCGTCGGGTACGGCGCAAGCTTCAATGGGCTCTCCGCCCTTCTTGCGATGCTCAACAGCTGCGCGGGCGGCGTATGCGTCGTGAACATAGACAACGGATTCGGGGCAGGTTACCTTGCCAGCATGATAAACAGGCTATGAATGCGGCCAGGGGCCCATAACATACCTTGACCTGCCCATGATTGCACCACAACAATTATATTTATAAATGCCCGAGCCAATTTATCATAATATTAATAAATAATAATATGATAATATATTAATTTGATTACCTGGATGGATTCTTTATGGGAACTGGTGACATATCATCTTCAAATCATGGAATAATAAAGATAATCTTGCTGATAGCCCTGCTCTTGTCTTCCGGACTCTTTCTTGGGCAATTGATCGCGGGACCGATTTCCGATGATCATTCCTCCGACGATGTCGTGACCATACCCGACACTGACGGCGACGGCTGGAACGATGAGGAAGAGCTGTTGGCTGGCACAGATCCGGAGAATCCAGATACTGACGGAGATGGCATCATAGATCCAGAAGATAATAACGCGCTGGTCCCTCTCAGCACCACACCGCCGACCACCACGTCAGCACCCACGACGCTGCCACCTACCACGACATCCCCGCCGACCACCACGTCAGCACCCACGACGCTGCCACCTACCACGACATCCCCGCCGACCACAACTCCGGCCCCCGAACAAGGAACGACAATCGAAGTTTACCACTTCCATGCCACCCATCAATGCACCTCGTGCAAATTGCTTGGAGAATACGCCTATTACACGATAATAACATACTATGGGGACGAGTATGAGGAGGGCAAGATAACATTCTCGAGTTGCGACTACGAGGATGATGAGAACTCGGAACTGGTGGAGTGGCTCAATGTCTATGGTTCAAGCATCTTCGTGATAGTGAGATGGGACGACGGCCAGACAGAGGTATTCAATCCGACAAACATGCTTTGGACATATATCTCTAACAAGAGCGCCTTTGCGGTCCACTTCAAGGACTATCTGAAGGAGAAACTTTGCCTATAGATTTCATAGAACAACTTGCATTCAGTTCTTCGATGCCCCTGATATCCGCATTCTTCATAGGATTGGCCACCGCCATATCCCCATGCGCCTTTGCAGCTAATGTCGCCGCCATTGGTTACATTTCTAGAAACATCGACAATCCACTGAAATCCTTGAGGTCAGGCATAATGTTCACGCTGGGAAGGACAGTTACCTATATGGCGATAGGCATGGTCATGATCATCGCGGGAAGGGTTATAGGATCTCTGGCCAGGGACACCCAAACCTATAGCAATATCATAATAGGGCCGATCCTCCTTTTGATCGGTCTCGTATTCATGGGGGTCATATCTTTCAACATGGCCCCTGACGCAGGTATAATATCAAGGGCGATGAAATGGTTTAACAACAAGGGGGAGGCGGGCGCCTTCCTGATGGGGGCTGTTTTTGCGTTTGCGTTCTGCCCATATTCAGGCTTGATGTTCTTCGGGCTCTTGATACCACTGGCCTTGGGTTCTTCCTACGGCATGATTCTTCCAGGAATATTTGGGATTGGCGTAAGCATACCTGTCCTGATATTTGTCGGACTCTTATACTTCAGTGCGTCCAGGGCTCGCAACTATGGCAGATTCATCAGCAGCATATGGCCGGCGGCCAGCATACTGATAGGCACGGCCCTGATCATAGTTGGGACATACTACATATCGCCATACATCGAATCAAGGGTCGACATCACATACGTTTTTGAGTTGCTGTGCGCCATGATCCTTAGCTTTTCCGGTCTGGTCCTCCTAAGAAGGCACGATAAGGATACTGATGGCAACACCCGTGGCCAGTCCGGGGGAAAAGATCATTATCAGGACACGAGCGATGTTACGGACGGGCCATACCTGCAAGAGAAAGGTATTCCTAGGTCGCCCATCAACTAGGCACTATGGTCTCTGCGAGCGGGCATGTCACTTCCACGAATCTACCTTTCGCCTGTCATGGCGGATAAGGATATGAGTGGCTTATTTCCTAAATTATAAATACCCTATCATATCATTATTGATGGTGAACTTATGTTGAAGACACACAGAGGAGCACTATTTCTGACATCAGTGTTATTAGTAATGGCATGCATTCTCTCCGGGTGCATCGGTCCTGACGGTGCCGATGACAAGAAGGCCGAGATCGAGGAACTCGTAGGCAACGCCTGCGAGATGATAGAGGAAGAGGGTCCGGATTTCTTTCCTGAGCTTAGAGAGGAGGGCGGGGAATGGTGGAATGGAGACACATACATATTTGTATGGCAGACGGACGGTCTTAGGTTGGTGTATCCCCCCGACACCTCGGGCGAGGGTGTAGATATGTCGGGGCTCGTCGACTCTGAAGGCAAGGCCATAGGCGAGTTGTTCATAGAGACTGCGACGCAGGAACCATACTATGGATGGGTGGAGTATATCTGGCCAAAGCCGGACGGCGACACACCTGAAGAGAAACACACCTACATCAAGAAGGCGGAGTATGGGGGCGTGGAATATCTTGTAGGTTCAGGTTATTATCTATCAGACACGGAGTGATCGATCACTCTTCTCTCTTCTTGAATAAAATATATCTCAAGATTATTTTCATATTGACTATCTTATCATTATTTTTACTAGATTTATAATATGTAATTAAACAAATCCAGTTTATGATATCATGGTTTGTAGTGATTTGAAATAAGGAAAATCGGCTGCTTGTAATATTTTGTTTATAAATGTCCTTTTAAATGATTTCAGTTTGATGTTTTTTCCCATTATGGATCATTTAAAGATTCGGGATAAGCTTGATATAATTTTGAAACATTCTTATTACCATGAAGAGGCTAGCCGTGGCCCTCCTGTTGGTCTTGTTGATGTCTATATTCTCAGGATGCATCAGCTCAGGCTCCGGGACTGCTGTACCTGAGACCACCCAGGCCCCCACGACAACGCCAGCTCCCACTGAGCCTCCATACACTATCCAGCTCGCCGATGTGTGGGCACTCGACGTCGGGAGCGAACCTGAGTTTCCCCCAATTCTTGTGAATGATTCCATCTGTGTCATCACGGGAGAGCGCATCCTACTCGTCTCGGGAGAGGGCTTATTGCTATGGAATGAATCGTTATCTGGTGATATGGAAATATCACCAATTCCTGACGGCGACTCCATCTACATTGTGTATTCAGACGGTCGTGTAGAGCGTCGGGACAGTGCCACCGGCGAGGTCGTGTGGATACAGTCCCTTGATGCCTATCCGCCTGTGCCTGTGTGCGCATACGGGGAACGCCTGTACGTTTCATCGGGCAGATGCCTCCTGCGTCTGTATGCTGATACGGGCGATGTCGCATGGCGTACCGAACTCCCAGATGGCGCTGTTGACACATCCATCGTTGCCATGGGTGACCGATTGCTTGTCGACACGTTCGCCCACAACGTGACTGTTGTAGACGCCGAAACGGGGACGATACTCGACAATTGGGATGGGCGCTGCGATATGGGGTACCTCTTCGTGCACGACGATTCGGTGTACGCGATGGGTGGATTTTGCCTCACCTGCATTGATGCCGATTCCGGAAACGCAATATGGGAGTACATATTTCCTGAGAGGGGCTCATGGACTCCCGCATTCGTCGACTACCCTTATGCATTTATTTCCACGATAGACGACCAAGTCCTGTGCATCGATATGGGGTCAGGAATGCTCATCTGGAGCGACGACGCCATGTATCGTGCAGGGTTGGCCATCTCAGACAAAGTCCTTATCACAGGCATCGCCTTTATTCCTGATATATATAAGATAGACCAAGGAATGTGGGATCCTAATTCCGTTACTCCCCCCGGAACACAAGAACGCGAACTCGTGGCGTGGGACGTCAGTACAGGCGAACGATTAGTGTCTATACCAGCGGACCAGGACCTTAAGTGGCCCATGGCCATCGGTGATCAATTTATTTTCTTGAATGAGACCCAACTTGTGTGTTATCGCGTGGAGTATGGGTAACGGCGATTATATTTGAAATATAGGAAAGACTTAGGAAAACAATACAAATCGAAAAATAGAAATCTGAAACATTTTCCAACAAAACACTACAGTTTTGACTTCAAAAATGGATGTGTAAAATCACACAAAAATAAACCGGTTTTTTTCCTCAATCGGTTGTTTTAATATTTTTTACCGTTTAGAATTCTAAAGTATGAATATAGGCTTCTCAAAATTATTTTAACAATCCATGATTTTCATCAAAATACACATAATTTCTGTTGTCAAAAATAACAGTATGAATTCTGAAATTTTCTAAATATTTCTGTCTCTGCATCAAAATGAAGAAAATGAAAAGGGTTGTTTTTCCCAACCTGTTTGGTCTTGTAAGGCTGGCTTGGCATAGCAAAAATTTATATACTATGTTTCATAGCATTTATGCCCTTTACTCAAACAATGTGTATATCTAAGAGTTTAACCTTTGGAGATTCACGTTATTTAGATGGGATTATAATTTAAAAGAGGTGAAAATCCATGGGATATGACGATCGAAGGCCACGAAGAGATTTTGGGCCACGCGAAATGCATAAAGCAGTTTGTGCAGATTGTGGAGAGGAATGTGAAGTTCCTTTCAAGCCGTCAGAGGACAGACCAGTATACTGTCAAGAATGTTACAAGAAACATAGGAAATACTAATCATATTAGATTATTTTCTATTTTTCTCTCTTTTTTCATATCATATATTGTTCTTCTTGAATTTATGAAGGAACAGTTTTCCCGAGATCAGAAAATTCGTTGATTCCTTGTAATTTGTTATAATGTTCTCTCTGATCCAAAATTCGAAAGATTTTATAGCATACATTGCCCTAACTACAAACATGGGTCATCTCAATGAATACATGGATGAATATAGGAGACAGTTAGAGAAAGGAGATATAACGAAGGCATATAGGGGATTGATGGAATACATCATGGGCCTGAGAACGCATTTCAAAAACAAGTATCCCGATTGTTCCGTCTCAAGCATCTATCAAGGATACATGGACATGACGTACTTCTCCTTCAATCCCGATTCTATCAAGGGCCGCAAACTGAAGGTCGCGATAGTCTTTCTCCATGAGACGTTCAGATTCGAGGCATGGCTTGCGGGATACAACAGGCAGGTCCAGAAAAGCTACTGGAAACTTTTTAAAGAGGGCGATTGGGACAAATACCGCCTGGTCCCGACCACCGAGGGCGTTGACTCCATCATGGAGCACACATTGATCGACGATCCTGACTTCAGCGATCCAGATGCCTTGACAAGGCAGATCGAGGAAGGCACATTGGCGTTTATCAAGGACGTTGAGGACTTTCTATCCGGCGAGGGGAACATATAGAGGTTGCCACGTCCGTGAATGACAAATATCCTATAGCAGGGATGATTCCTCCGTCCCCGCTATGAAAATGAATAAGAAAAAGGGTAGGGAAAGGTCAGGCGCTGGTATTCACGCATTCAAGTTCCATCTCGCCGTTTATCTGCACCATCAAGTTGATGGCATTGATCAGTTTGGCGTTTGTCGCGATGGGATTTGTCAGCGTGATGGCTTCCTGCATGTATCCACCCACTTCGTTCACCAAGGCGGACACGCTCTCTGGCACCTCTTCAGGGAGGTTCTCAAGGATGCATTCCCAGTACATGTTGGCCTTGGCGAGATTCGTCCTGACCAGAGGCATGTAAAGCGCCATCGGGCTTGCGCCCCTGTTGGCTATGTAGGCATTGCCCGGGCCGTATGTCCCGGCATCATAGACTATCGTGTTCTCCAACAGGTATGTGTAGTCATGCTGTGTTGCCCACTCGATCGTCATGCTGGTGACTATCACCGAACCGTTCCCGTAGTTGGCGATGACCAGCACAGGATTGTTTGCGAATGAGTCATGCAGAACTATTTCCGCCCCATCCGGAAATCCTGATATTATGCCTCCATGGTAGGAATAGTACCAATCGTCCAACTCATCGTCAGTGATTACATTTGGAGTGTTCAACAAAGGATGATTAGGTATGATGACATCAACATAATCCCCATAATATTGACTGTATTGAAAACCGCATGGCAGGGAACCTGTTGGCCAGTGCCCCCCATACCAACCAGCGTCGGCAGCATGGATCTGAAGAACGCCACCAGATGCGACATAGTTCTCGAAATACGCCCTGTTGGCCTCGACCGCAGTATAGAATGCGGTGGTCTGGTCGCTTGCGATGATGACCTTGTCGTAGGCGCTGAGGTCCACAACCCCGATGTCCGCGCTTGTGTAGACATCGTAGGCGATGCTCAGGCTTGTAAGAACATCCTCGTTGGTGGGGTCATCCCATGGATCATTATCCTTGAAGATGGCCACATTGGTGGGCTGGGATGATACCGGGTTCCAACACACCAACAACAGCATCATAGTAAGAGATATGATAAGTATTATTTTCTTATTCATAGAAAAACCAGTGTTATATCAAATAATATACATATAAATTTTTTGTTTTCAAAGAAGGAGCCATTATTTACCTATGTTTTATTTTTCATTTATATATCGATGATATTTATGTGGGAATGCGGATATTTTCTAAATTTCATCTTTAAGCAACGATTTTTGTGGAAATTGATAAATAGATTTATAAAGGGTTTGTATAAATTACAAAACACCCATGGTAGTTAATTAGGTAAGTAGTATGCTTTTCGATTAATGTAGTGGGTAAATAGTTTAAAAGAGGTGAAACTCCATGGGTTACGATAGAGATAGGCGTGGCGGAAGAAGAGACTTCGGTCCTCGAGAAATGCACAAGGCCGTCTGTTCCGATTGCGGAGAAGAGTGCGAAGTGCCTTTCAAGCCAACAGAGGGCAGGCCTGTATATTGCAGGGACTGCTATGCAAAGCACAGGGAAGACAGGTATTAGATACATTGTCAGCCCAAACTGATTAGAGATTCAAATTTATATTTATTTTTTAGTTTCATACTCATTTTTTTATATCCCATCACCCATTATCAATCATGGATGAGGAATATGATGGCAAGCTGCCCCACCTATGCGGCTGCGAGAGCTGTAAGGCACTGCTAAGCACAACGGAGATGGAGATAGATGGAAGGCCTCTCTCCATAAGGGGCCTCACAGAGATACTGTCCTACCTGGCCCTCCGTGATGTTCCGGTGGATGATGTCGACTTTGAGAAGATATACGATGAGCTCTCCTCCGTCAACGAGGATCTCGGCACGGTCCCATGGGAGGCCCTGATCGCACGGCTGAGGGAGGAGTACGAGGATTTTATATGACACCCCGGCTTTCCCTGTCGAGCTCCGTGTCCAGCGTCACCAGTTCCTCGATAAGCCTTTTCCTGACGTCCGATACGTAGGGATTGTACCTGTGCATGTCAACAAAGAGCTGCCTGGAGTCGTTCCTTGTGATTCTGACCAGCTCCTTTAGCTTCTCATGCGTCTTTGTCGCCAACTTTATGTCCTCTATCCCGATGTTGTCCAATGCGTTTCCAAGGTAGTGTATCATGGCAAGCGAGCTTGCCATCTGCCTGTCATGCTCATCGGGCGTCGTCACCACGGTGTTGAGCCCCAGGGACCTGAGAAAGTCTTCTACGCACCCCATATCGACCCCCCTCATGGGACAAAGCGCTATCGTCTTTCCCGAGAGGCCCTTTTTTGTCGTGTCGGGGCCGAAGAGGGGATGTGTCCCCATGATTGAGCATGTCTTTGGCAATATCTCCTCCATCCATCTCGCAGGCCATATCTTCACGGAGCACACGTCGCAGACGAGATTTCCCCCTATGTGGCCCGAGATGTCCTGGAGCGCGGACCTGAGGGCGGATATCGGGACGCATGGCACCACGATGTCCTTCTTTGCGCACTCCTTCGCCGTTGCGTATTCGACGCCGAGTTCGCTTGCCTCCCGTGATCTGTCAGAACGATTGGCGACGGACACGTCGAGACGGTCCCTCAGGTGCAGGGCCATCAGTTGCCCGAATCTCCCGAAACCTATTATCCCAATGCTTTCCAAGGCCATCATCTCTCAGTTCTCTGGTACGACCCGATGACCTTGAACTCGCTGCAGACCCCTTCCATCTCTTCGAGGGCCCCTTCGACATCCTTGTCCTTGCAATGCCCCTCGAAGTCGGCAATGAACGCATATTCCCAAGGCTTGTCCTTTATAGGCATCGATTCTATCCTTGTGAGATTGATATTGGCCCTGCTCAGGGGCTCAAGGGCGTCATGCAGCTTGCCTCCCTTGTGGAGCACCTTGAAGGCGATGGTCGTCTTGTCGTTCCCTGTCGGCCTCGGCAGGAACGTGCCTATCGCGCCGAACCTGGTGAAGTTCTCCCTGGAGTCCTGGATTCCCTTCTCAAGCACCTTGAGTCCGTATATCGAGGCGATCCTGATGTTCCCGACGATGGCGCACTCGGCATCCTCAAGCACCTTCTTTGCGGCGGCCGCGCCGTCCCACCACGAGATCACCTCGCAACCGCAACTGTCCAGGTACCTCCTGCACTGCGATATGGCCTCGGGATGCGAGTATATCCTCCTGATACTGTCCTTCCCCGAGGACCTTTGGGCTATGAGGCAGTGCTCTATCCTGAGCTTTCCCTCCTTGCAGAGGAATAGGTCCCTCTCCATAAGGAGATTGGTGGAACCGGATATCCTGCCCGTGATGGAGTTCTCCAAGGGTATCACGCCGGTGTCCGCCTTTCCCCTGTTTACCATGTCGAAGACCTCCTCGAAGCTCTTGCAGGGGATGGTGATTGCATCGCTGTACATCTCAAGCGCCATGCTTTCGCTGAAGGCGCCGAACTCCCCTTGGAAGGCTACCTTCATCACACCCTCTCCTGTTCTTCCCTGCTCAGGGACAATATCGCATCGAGAACGTCCAGCATCCTCTTTTGAGGGAGCTCATAATGGCGGGAAAGTTCTTCCCATCTCCTTGTCAACGCCTTCTCCCTGGCGGTGTCCTTCACCTTCAGCCCCATGTCCTTCTTTATCATCCCTATCTCCTTTGCGATATCCATCCTTATGCATAGTTTCTCAATGATGTCTGAATCAATCTCATCTATTTTTTTTCTCAATTCCCTTATCCTTTCCATCTTCACACCTCATGATAAGGTCTGCAATACAAAATGCGGCCATGTTCTCGACGACCGGCAACGCCCTCAGCCCTATGCACGGGTCGTGCCTGCCCTTTATCTCTATGTCGCAGTTTGTCATCTTCTCAAGATCAACCGTCCTTTGTGATGTTGATATGGAGGGCGTGGGCTTTACAGCTACATGGAAGACCACCGGCATCCCGTTGCTCATGCCACCGAGGACCCCTCCGTTGTTGTTTGTCATCGTCACTATCCTTCCATTCTCGAATCTGTACTCATCATTTGCATCCGTCCCCCTCATGCCGGCAAGGTCGAATCCCGCCCCGAACGAGACCGCCTTCACCGCCGGGATGCTGTACATCGCATGGGCTATCACTGACTCTATGGAATCGAACATAGGTTCACCGACGCCGATTGGCATATTGTAGACAACGCACTCTATCCTTGCGCCGACCGAGTCCCCGGAACCCATGGCCTTGTCTATCTCACTTTCCATCTCCCTTGTGATGGCAGCGCCCCCCTCTGCCCCAGAGGTCATGGACGCATTCGCCTTCCCTATCTGGACGAGACGTGCAGAGACCTTTATATCCCTTGCGTCGAGGATCTGTCTTGCCAGTGCCCCCGCCATGACGAACGCGGCGGTCATCCTCCCGGAGAACACGCCGCTTCCCCTGATATCGTGATATCCACCGTACCTTACTGTGGCGGGGAGGTCCGCATGTCCCGGTCTGGGCCTTTCCCTAAAGTCGCTATAGTCGTTTGATATCACGTCCTTGTTCTCGATGGCCATCGCGATGGGCGCGCCGGTGCTCTTGCCGTCCAAGGTCCCAGACAACACCTTCAGCACATCCTCTTCCCTCCTGGGACTTGTATGCCGATTTGTTCCAGGCCTTCTCTTGTCGAGTTCCACTTGGATCAGGCCGGTGTCTATGCGCATTCCCGGGGGGACGCCTTCCACCACGACCCCTATCATCTTTCCATGGCTTTCCCCGAAGACATGCATCCTCAATGATTTTCCAAAGCTATACGACATCTATGGCAGCCCCTAACATCTTCATATCATCCAAGAATGATGGGTAGCTCTTGGATATACATTTTGTGCCTTTCATGGCCGATTCGCCCTTGGCCGAGATTGCGGCCACCACAAGGGACATGGCTATCCTGTGGTCGTTGTGCGGGTCAAGCACGGTCCCGTTGAGGGGCGTTTTGCCCTTGATCTCCATGCTGTCGCCGTGCACCCTTATGTTTGCGCCCATCTTCGCAAGCTCCCTTGATATGGAGTCCACCCTGTCGCTCTCCTTGATCCTCAGCCTTCCAAGGTTCTTCAGGGTGCTTATGCCCCCGGCCTGGGTGCACAGGACCGCCAGTATGGGCACAAGGTCGGGTATCTGGGCGCAGTCGAGCTCTATCGCCTTTAGGTCGGAGCGGCATGTAGTGACGGAATCTCCGACGATCGACATCTCGGCGCCCATCGCCTGCAATAAACCTATTATCGCCTTGTCGCCCTGCTTTGTGCCAGGGTCGAGATTTTGGACCGTCACCTCCCCGTTGATGCACCCCGATGCCATGGCGAACGCGGCCGATGAGTAGTCCCCCTCTACCGTGAGGGATGTCGGGGCATATTTCTGCCCCCCTCTGACATTGATCGCCCTCATGTCCGCCCTGGATTCGACCTTTACGCCGAAACGTTCCATGGTGTCCACCGTCATCTGGACATACGGCATCGATTCGAATCTTCCATTCACGCTCATGTTGACGCCGTGCCTTGACCTCGGCGACGCAAATAATATCGATGATATGTATTGGGAGCTTATGTCTCCCCTGATGGAGACGATCCCTCCTATGATGCCCCCTCCTTCCACTTCCACGGGCGGAAATCCCTCCTTGCCGAGATATCTTGATGATATGCCCAACTGTCCCATGGCCCTTATCAGTTCGGCCACAGGCCTCATGAGCAGCGACTCCTTGCCTGTGAAGACCGATCTTCCGTCGCAAAGGGCCGCAAGCGTCATCATCATCCTGAGGGTGCTTGCCGACTCTCCGCAGTCCAAGGGCATGTCGGGCGGACTTGGCCGTTCGTCGCCCGTTATCTCGACCACTTCCTTCCTTGCCGACACCTCTGCCCCGAACTGCTCGCAGGCCCTTAGCGTAGCCATGGTGTCATCGCTTACGAGCGGCCTTTCCAGCACGCTCCTTCCTTCCGAAAGGAGGGCGCATATCATGGCCCTGTGGGTCTGGCTTTTGGAGGATGGTGCGATTATCCTGCCCGTGGTCTCGGAACTGTCAATGAGTATCTCCATTTTTTCACCAAAAATCGATAATTATGTCAACTACTTCCTCTATCGTCTTCCCCGCGGTGTCGATGGCAATGTCTGCGGCATAGAGGTATAGTTCCTTTCTCTGGCCAAGGATCTCGTTTATCCTCCTCTCCTTGTCGTGCCCCTGTAGCAGGGGTCTTGACGAATCTGACCCGAGCCTCTCCGCCAGTGTCTTTCCATCCGCGAAGAGCAATACAACACCCTCCATCGACTGAAGCGCCTCCAGATTCCTCCTGGTGGTCACGATCCCCCCGCCACAGCTGATCACTGCCTTCTCCTTCCCCATGTTCTCGTCGAGGATATGCGATTCCAGCTCTCTGAAGCCTCTCTCGCCGTGTTCCCTGAAATAACGGTCTATATCCATTCCCGTCCTGGCCTCTATCAGGTGGTCAAGGTCGATGAATTCCCATCCCATCCTCTTGGAGAGCAGGTCGCCAACGGCAGTCTTGCCGCTACCCATAGGCCCGATCAACACAATGGGACCTTTCATCATCCCTCACCGTCAATTGCCCCTCTATGGCAGTTTTCATGATATCGATGGGGGGTTTCAGCCCGGTCCATCTCTCAAAGCTGATGGCGCCCTGGTGCACGAGCATCTCCAGGCCGTTTATCGGCAGACAGCCTGCAGAGTCCGCCTCTCTTAGCAGTTCCGTGCTAACGGGGTCGTAGACTATGTCCATCACCACCTTTGCCTCGTCAAGGTCGTCCTTGGTTATCGGCAGGGAACCCTTTGTCCCGTGCATCCCGATGGTCGTGCAGTTTATCACGATCTTGGAGCGCGCAAGGCAGTGCGACATATCGTCCCACGGTCTTGCCTGTATGTTCTCGTATCCCCTCAGGGCCTCTGCGAGCCCCTCGGCCCTTCTTAGCGTCCTGTTGATGATGTACAGCCTCTTGGGCCCCCTCTTGGCTATCGAGTGTGCTATGGCCTTGGCAGCTCCGCCCGCGCCGATTATCAGGACCCTCTCCCTCATCGTGCTGATCCCCTTGGACGCCAGCGCCTCGATGCAACCTTCTCCGTCTGTCGTATCGCCGACCAGGAGGTCCCCGTTGAGGGTCAAGGTATTTACCGAGCCGCATGCCTCGGCATCGTTGGAGAGGCAGTCCAGATACCGCAGCGCCTCCTCCTTGAGGGGGTGCGTGAGGTTCGCGCCCATTATCTTGCCTTCCCTCAGCATGGATATGAGCGATGGAAGCGATGTCTTGCCAATCCTCAGGGGTTGGTAGATGCAATCGTCAAGTCCCAGCGCCTTGAATGCCGCATTGTGCATGGCAGGGCTCATGGAGTGGGATATGGGGTCGCCAGCCACGACGAACAGTTTCATTCACGTCCCCTCCATCAACACCCTCATCCTGGAGGCGTCCACTTGCCCCGGGGCGGTGGCCACACCGGCCGAGACATAGGTAAATGGCGCGTCGTTCCTTATGGACGACACCCTTGTCATGAGGCCTATCTCCCCCATGGCGAAGGACACCAATGGGAATTTGATGGCCCTGGCATGCCTTTGAAGCTCGATGATGACATTGCAGTCTTCCGTCTCGTTGGCCGTGGTGACTATCTTTCCCACATCCGCGCCCATGTCCCGCATCTTGTCGATGGTCTCGATAAGCTCAAGCAGGTCCGGGGTGCCGCTGAACACATGTCTGGAGGCGATGACCAGGACGCCCCTTTCCTTGGCATATCCTACGGCTTCGCCCCTTACATCGGTCGGCGTTGCCAGCTCGATGTCGATCGCTTCGCATTCCGCATCGATGGCGTCCTTGATGACACGCAGTCTTGACCGCTCGCTTTCCGTGTACCTACCGCCCTCCCAATGGGGACGGACGGTGGCTATCACTGGTTGTGCTATCTCCTTGTATAGCTTGTCGAGCGAGTGGATGTCGTTCAGGTAGTCTATCCTGTGCTCGACCATCTCCGTGTCTATCTCCTTCGCCCTGTCCATACACTTTTCTATGGAATCTTCCGCCAGACATGCGCAAAGCATCATTTCTCTATCACCTCTTCCTCCTTGACGAGGACCCCGAAGTGCCTTCCGCCCTCTTCGAAGTGTGCAATGACCCTATCGCCCTCCTTGAGGTCTGTCACCGCTATGCTGCCGCTCGGCGAGACCATCTTCACGGTCTCTGCGTTCTGCAGTATCGCTTTCGCCACCCTGCCATTTGACTCGGCCGTGACCAATACCATGGGCCTGAGCTCGATTTTCGACCTTGCGACGTTCGATGTCATGGTCGTGCCATCGGAGGTCACGATCATCACCTCGCTGCCCGCATTTAGCTCTTCAAGGTATCTGGTCTTGTTGCCGGGCACCAAGGTGTAGAGGGACAATGCGCCCGCGTTCACCCTGAACGGCCTTGGGGAGACGAACTCGTTCTCTTCCACTTCGGCCTGTATCAGCAGCATGCCCTGGGACGAAGACCCGACGAGCATGCCCATGTTCCTGTACATCATGTTGCAAGTGTCGATACAGACCCTGGAACCAAGGCCAAGGAGTCTCTTCTCCTTGACGGTCGCCTCTTCCATCCTGATGCCTTCCCCGCCGGAGACCAGCCTCAGGAGGGGGGAGAGGACCGACGGGTCGTCCGTCTCTATCACGACTCCATCGGCGCCGAGCTCCAGGGTCTCCAGGGCCGTCCTTGCCTGTTCCAACGTTTTGACCGCGACGATGATATCCGTCCTGCCCCTGAGATTTGCTATGATGTTCTCAAGCGGGATTATCTCATCGTCGGTGAACCTGATCAGTGTCGTCGCCGACAGGTCCATGGAAAGGATCTGTTCCTCATCCTCCTTCTTTGACACCACCGCCTCCTTGACATCTTCCATGTCGTTGATGGTGGGGATCCCGAGGAACAAGGCCTCTTTTAGCACTTCCTCATCGTCAGACGATACAATGAGTCTTTTTGACATCTGGTCCAAGCTCCTTAAGCGCCTCTTTTGCAGTTGCATGTTCCACGATGATGGACCTTAGTGCATGTACCATGGCCGTTGGATTGATGTGTTGGAAGGCGTTCCTTCCGAGCGATACGCCTATGGCCCCGGCCTCCATGCAGTCCTCGACCATTTGAAGGACCTCAAGGTCGGTATTACATTTTGGGCCTCCGGCGATCACTATCGGCACGGGGCATGACCTCACGATGCTCTCGAAGGACTCGATGTTCCCTGTGTATATCGTCTTGATGATGTCGGCGCCCAGTTCCGCCCCCAGCCTTGCGACCAGTGCCACGGACTCCTCGTGGGATACCTTCTCAACGTTGTCGCCCCTGGGGTACATCATGGCCATCAGCGGCATCTGCCACCTGTCACATGCCTCGGACACCTTGCCGAGGTCTGAGATCATATCCGTTTCGGTCTCTCATCCCCCCACGTTCACATGCACGGAGACCGCATCGGCGCCGAGCCTCAGGGCCTCTTCGACCGTTCCCACAAGGACCTTCCTGTTGGGATCCTTTGCAAGCTGAGTGCTTGCGGATAGGTGCATTATTATTCCGCATGCCGGGGGTTCTGTGAGATTTCTTATTATGCCCTTATGTAGCACAATGGCACTCGCACCACCAGCGTCTATGTTCGCTACCGTGGACCTCATGCTCACCAGACCCTCTATCGGGCCTACGGTGGTCCCGTGGTCCATCGGTATTATAACTGCCTTACCGTTGTGTGTTATCCTGTTCAGTCTTGCGACCTTACCGTTCATTGTGTGCCACCTCCTGAAATGGGCACAATATCACTTGATACCAAGATGCCTTTGGCTGACATCTTCGTTAGAATAGCCGTGGGTAATATATTCCCAATTATCTTATTCGATGTTTTTGAGGAAAACCAATCGCCAGGAGCACAATTGCCCCGGATAAAGGCGTTCCCCCCTTGTACAGTCGTTCCCGATTCTCATTTTCATTCACCTGGAATGGAAATATGGTTTTTACACATAGAGACTAACAACAAATGAAACCAAGGAATAGTTTCATCTAGACTTAGAAACTAAAGAAAAACCAGCTGCAGCTATAAAAATCACGATAGTTTGTTCCTGAGACATTTTCAATGATTTTCATACTGCTCGAGATGAATATTCTTCAAACCCTTTATAAAGTTTTCCTTGGAAAAAGGCCTAAAATGTTAGTGATGCCCCTTTATTTCGGTTTTCTAAGGAAATAATCGATGTAGGCATATCTTATCTGGTCACCCTCGATCCACAGCGTGCCCTTCCTCTCCTGCTTCTCTACCATGACCGTGTCCCCCAGGTGAGTGTCCGCCTCTTCGTCCTCGAAGTATGCATGCAGGCTCTTTTCGCCGTACCAATCCTCCTCGAACTCCCCAGGCCCCTGTTCGGTGCCGGTCCCGTATCCTTCGTCATCAACGGACAGGAGATTGAAAAACATCAACCCTCCCGGCTTCAGGACACGCGCCATTTCCCCGATGCTCAGGTAGATCTCCCTCTTTGGCATATGGAATATGGTGTTGTAGGAGTAGACGAAGCTGAAATGCCCGTCAGGGAACTTGATGTCCCTCATGTCTCCGGGTCCTATGTTCAGGTCCATGCCGTGCCTCTTTCCGAACTCTCTCGATGCCGATACAGCCTTTCCCGATATGTCTATCCCATGGGTCTCATATCCATGCATCGCGAAAAGTGCCAGGGGTGGGACAGGCCCTCCGGCGCCGCAGTCCAACACACGTTTTTCCATGTCCTCCTCCTCGCAAAACCTGAGGAATTCAAGGACCGGGCCCCTCCTGTACAGGTCAGTGATCTCTGAGAGAAATTCCTTTGATGGCATCATATGACCGTTCGTATCCTATATTAATAATGTTTGGGGATAGATTTGGGTATAATGTAGGAAAAATCGGTTATAATGGGCCAATATAGTACGACTGTGCATAGCATTTCCCAAAGAATCACCGGGAAAAAGGGCCTATGGGACTTTTTTTCCATAGGCCTAATCTTGATTACCATATCCTTGATTGTAATTAGAAGGGATAACTTTCCAATTTTCGTTGACATATACTACCATCTTTCCATCACGGAGATGTTCGATCAGGCCGGAGGTGTGGTCATCCACGATTTCCTTCAGTACGCGCCGATAGGAAGGTCCCACCTGTATCCCCCGTTCCTGCACATCCTGATGCTCGGAGCGTACAAGATGGGTCTTTCGATGGATGCACTGGGCCGTTTGGTGAGCGCGGTGATGTTCCCTCTGACCATGGTCTCTTGCTGGCTCCTGGTGAGGAGGGCTTTTGGCAGTGCGGAGGCCTTCGTATCGCTGGTCCTTCTCCTCTGCAGCTGGCAGTTCTTCTACACAACGGCAGTCGTGAGCGCATCGGCCCTCGCCACCGTGCTGGCGCTCCTCACATACTACCTCATATTGACGGGCAGGGACAGGGCGGCCATCGTCACGATGGCCTTCTGCCTCTATTCCCACATGAGCTACCCCCATCTCGTATCCCTCTCGCTGATCATATGGGCCCTTATGGAACCGGCCCGCAGGCGTTCGGTCTCGAAGGTCCTCGTCTTCTCGTATCTCCTGTTCTCGCCCTGGCTCATCAACGTCATGATGAACATCGGGTCTGTGGCGGACACATCCGCCCTGGGCGGTGGCGTGAACTTCAGCTTGGTCCTTGTGGCAAGCGCATTGGCGGGTGCCGTGCTATGCCTCCGCAACCTCAGGAGGGGGGAGAGGGGATATGCGCTTCCGTTGGCCATGATGATGTCGATGGTGCCGGTGTTCTTCTTTTACCGTTCCCGCTTCTTCGTCCACTCGTCTGTGCCACTGGCCATACTGGGCGCGATAGGCCTGGTGTTCGCCGCAAGATACCTGGCATCCCGCATGGGCAGGCACGGCGGCATGGCGGGCACGGTTTTCCTGGTGGCGATATCGTTTATGGTACTTACCTGGGGCGTGACATACTCCTCCGGTGTCGGGGGGCAGGACGACCATGCCGGGCCGGGCCACGGGTCCGGCGACGTAGGTCTGGACATGACCACCCTGGTCGCTCTGGCGGACGGGGACGCCCTCCCCACGCCGTCATACGAGACTCCTGCCTCAGAATCACTCCTCGAGGACATCGAGTCGAACACCGACCAGGATGACATCATAGTCCTCAACAGGGGCATCAACGGCTGCATGATAACCGCCTACACCGGAAGGGCCACGACATCCGGGATGTTCCACGAGGTGAGCACCGATGACCAGCGGGCACTGAGAAACATAATCCTGAGCAGCGGAGGGCAGTTCCACGAGGGCCTTGAGTACTCGACCGTGGACGGCGACCTTATCGATATGCCGACGGCCTTCCCCTCCATGCTGGCGTTCGCCCTTGTGGGGGCGGGAATATTCGCGATCATGTATGATGTAAAATGCAATAAGGAGGAAAAAAGGGAATACAAATAATTAAATAATAGTCGCTTGATTGGGTGTATGCGCACCCGAAAGCAGATACTCTGGTGGCTCTTTTCAGGCACGAAGGGCGGATATAATCGAGCCCTGCTGCTGCTTGAGACAATAAAGGAACCACAGAACGCGAATCAGCTTTCACAGAGTCTTGGCCTGGATTACAAGACCGTGCGCCATCATCTCAATGTCCTGGAAAAGAACAATGTATTGGAGTGCGTGGGATCAGGATATGGCAACTGTTATTTTCCAAGGGAGTTCGATGAGGTGGAGAAAAGCACGTTGAACCATATATTCGAGAAGATGGGATTGGAGGGGATATGATGAAGAAGGGACTGATTTTTTCATTCACAGTATTGATGTATGTATTTTCGTTAGGCATGTTGGCCGCCATTTCTTTTGTGGAGCCACTACCACCGACGAGGAATCCTGCCTTTAGCAATGTTGCTATCTTTTTGAATGTGGTCAATCTGACACTGTGCACCGTATTGATATTCATATACTTCCAGATATGGAGGAAGACGAGGTCGGAGTTCACCGTGGGGCTCATCATACTCTCCATGGCGCTCTTCTTCCACACGATCGTGGCGAATCCCTTGATATCCAACGAGTTCGGATATCCACACTACAATCTGGGGCCGTTCACGCTCCTGCCGGTCCTGTTCACGACCATTGCCCTGTCAATACTGTTGTACCTGGCCTCGAAATGAGCCTTCGGTATCGGCGCATTAATGAGAAAAAAGGGGGAGGGGACGACGTCCCCTACCCATCCCTTATCTGCACCCTTCTTATCTTTCCGCTGATGGTCTTGGGCAGTTCCGGGACGAAGTCCACGATCCTCGGGTACTTGTATGGCGCCGTGATGTTCTTCACGTGCTCCTGAAGCTCCTTCTTGAGCTCATCGGAGGCCTTGTAGTCCTTTGTGAGCACTATCGTGGCCTTGATGACCTGACCCCTGATCTCGTCATCTACCCCCGTTATGGCGCATTCCAGCACGGAGGGGTGGGTGATCAGGGCGCTTTCGACCTCGAAGGGGCTTATCCTGTAACCGGATGACTTTATGAGGTCGTCCGCCCTCCCGACAAACCAGAAGTAACCGTCCTCGTCCTGCCAGGTGACATCCCCGGTGTGGTAGTATCCATCATGCCACACCTCACTGGTCCTCTCGGGGTCGCCCCCGTAGTCGACCAGGAGGCCAGGAGGTTTCGACCCCTTGGTACCGTAGACGATCTCCCCCTCCTCTCCGATGTCGGGCACCTTTCCGTCCCTTGTCATCAGTTCCACGTTGTAGAGGGGGGCGGGCTTGCCGATGGACCCTGGCTTTGGCTCCAACCAGGGCCAGGTGGCTATGGTGACGACAGACTCCGTCTGTCCGAATCCCTCCATCAGTTTCAATCCCGTGTATTCCAGGAACTTGTTGAACACTTCCGGGTTCAGCGGTTCCCCCGCAACGACCGCATACTGCAGGGAGCTGAAGTCGTACTGGCTGAGATCCTCCTTTATAAGGAATCTGTATAGGGTCGGCGGGGCGCAAAATGTCGTCACGCCGTACCTTGTCGCCATCTTCAAGAGTTTCTTTGCGTCGAACTTGTCGTAATCGTAGACGAAGACTGCGGACCCTGCTATCCACTGGCCATAGAGCTTCCCCCATACGCACTTTGCCCATCCGCCGTCCGCGACGGTGTAATGCAGTCCGTCATCCCGCACATTCTGCCAGTACTTGGCCGTGAGGATGTGGGCCAGCGGGTACGTGAAGTCGTGCTGCACCATCTTGGGCTGTCCGGCGGTCCCGGATGAGAAGTATCCGAGCAGGATGTCATCGTTCCTTGTCGCATCGCCCCCGGTCGGCCTCTCGAACTTGGGGGATGCGGACTCCATCTCCTTGCGGAAGTCCATCCAACCCTCCCTTCTGCCTCCGACCAGCGCCTTCACGAGCTCCTTGTCGCCACAGGCCTCGTGGGCCATGTCTATCTCGTCAGGGATCCCCTCCCCGTCCACGGATATGATCATGCGGACGTTGGCCTTCCTTATCCTGTATTCCAGGTCCTTGCTCTTCAGCATATGCGTTCCCGGGACGGGTATGGCCCCTATCTTGTGCAGGCCTATCATGCAGAACCAGAAGTCGTACCTGCTCTTCAATGACAGCATGACATAGTCTCCCTTTCTTATCCCATGCTCCCTGAAGACGTTGGCGGCCTTGTTGCTGAAGTACTTGAGGTCCAGGAAAGTGAACTCCCTTGCCTCACCATCGTCGTTGCACCACACCATCGCCCTCTTGTTGGGAACGAACTCCGCATACCTGTCCACGACATCGAACGCGAAGTTGAAGTTTTCTGGGGCCTTGATCTTGAAGTTCTCCATGAAGTCCTCGTATGAATCGAAATCTACCTTTTCCAGATAATCCGCTAGCATGTTGGCCACTGTCTCACCCCCTTAAAGTATGCAGGCCAGGAATCGCGCAGGTCTTCCGTCCAACGCTTCCATGGCATGATCGTAGCCGGAATCGAAGTAGATGGAGTCCCCTTCCCCGAGAACTATCTCATTGTTGTATAAGTAGACCTTTATTGAACCTTCGAGGACATAGTTGAACTCGTGTCCGGGATGGGCGTTCATGTGGGGCCTGCCGTTGTTGTTGGGTTCCACTGTCACTATGAAGAACTCGGCCTTCTTGCGAATGAACTTCTCGACCAGATTCTCATAATGGTACTGCTTCCTTCTCTCGACGCTCACTCCCTTGCCCGCCCTCGTTATGGTGAAGACGCGCATCCGGGGCTCCTCGCCCGTTAGAAGCGTTGACATGTCGACCTTCAGTATGTGTGATATCTCGTATAGAACACTTGCGGGAATGTCCTCCATTCCAGATTCGTATGCCTTGTATTTCTCCACAGGCACGTTAAGCATATTTGCCATCTCGACATTGTTGATCTCAGATATCTCCCTAAGCTCATGGATGCGGGATGCCAGTTCCTTCAGTTTCTCCTGCATTTTAATGTCCCCTTGACAGAAAACAGTCCTTAATAAAAAAAGGAATTATATTCTACTATATAAATATTATAGCAGAGGCGCTCCGCTCTCAGCTCATTGATATCCTTTCATCGATCCTGTCGACTACGGCCTTGAGATCTTTTTCCTTAGGGCCTTGTGAGAGCATGGACCTCAGCTCCTTTAGGAAGTCCAGATTCTCAGAACTCATGTAGGCATGCTTGATGGCCACCTCAAGGGGCCTGATAAGGGAGATGAGGATGTTCAGGTCGTGGACATCGTACGCCTCGCTCTTCTTTGACTGTATCTGGATGGCGCCCACGACAACGCCGTGGCTCTTCATCGGCACTATCATCATCGACTGCGAGTTCTCATTGTCCCTTTCCCCCGAGAACTCAGTGTATGTCCCGTTGGACTCTATGATGTAGTTCTGCCTGCATCGCTTCTTTGTGAACTCCGTGATGTCCGGTATTAGGAGGGGTTCACCTGTCCTCAGGACCGTGCTCTGCATCCCTTCCCCGGAATCTGCCTCAAGGTTGAGTATCGGCATCTTGGCAGTATCGACTATCGTGCCGTCGTGTATGGCGAAGTCCGCCTTGATGAGCTTCTTTTCAGTATCATAGGAGGACACTATCAGGCTTTCGCAGGGGAAGAGCTTTGGAAAGTAATCGTATATGGCACCATATATCTCCCCTGCCGTGGAGGAGAGGTTTATGCTGCTCGTGAAGTCCTGGATCAGCTTCAGCGTCATCTTGTCCTTCGATGAGTTGACATGCTGTATTATGGAATAGTAGATCTTGTCAAAGGAGAAGAAGCTGATGTCCTTTGAAAAGTAGTCGTTCGCCCCGTTGAGGAACGCGTCCCTTGCGACCTGTTCGTCGCCCTGCCCCGTCACAAATATCACAGGCGTCAGGATGTCATTTTGCCTGAACGACTTAAGGAACTCCAGTCCGAACTCGTTGCCCAGCTGGTGGTCGGTCACGATGCAGTCGTACTTCTTGGATTCGACCATGGACAGCGCAATGCTGGTTAGACCAGCGGTCTCGAAGACCAGTTCGGCATCGTTTTCACGGCGCGATATCTCCCGCATCTTTCTTTGGAATATGGTGACGTAGTCCTCGTCATCCTCGATATGCAACAGTTTCAGTTTGTCTTTCATTTATTCACTCTGGGTCGCTGAGATCACTGTTTTCTTTATTGGAACTAAAGATCTGATTTTAAGTTTTATTGTCGGTATATAACTCTTTTGTTCCATCGATGTGCATGTTGTCAGGTATGAAAATCCATTTATTGCATTCCGGTTTTGGATTCATTCCTCGGCGTCGAATATAAAGAGCTCCTCTATCCCTACATCGAACTCCCTTGATATCCTGTGCGCAAGGGCCAATGAGGGGTTGTACTTGCCCTTCTCAAGGAACAGGATGGTCTCCCTCCTGACGCCGACCCTTTTGGCCAGATCCTCCTGTGTCATGTCCGCCCTGGCCCTGTACTCCTTTATCCTCGTTCTCAATTCAGGCACCTTCTTCCAGAGATTCAATCAGCATGTCCGTATCTCCTGTGAACGATGAGATTGAAGAAGACCCATATGGAGAACATTGCCGAAAGGGCTATTACAAGCGTGATATCCGAAGGCATCTGGGAACGACCCGTGTATCTTGACAGTATATTGAACCATGCCAGGATTATGATGGCCCAGAACGACGATAGGAACGTGTACTTGAATATCATGCCGTTCAGGGCCTCTGTCCTCTCGTCCGAAGACGGTATGCCAATGGCCTTTTCCCTCATCCTCTCCTTCATGTACCATCCAAATCCAAAGAAGACGGCTATTCCAAGAACGGATGAGGCGGTCATGGCCATCCTTTCTTTTGCGCTCCATTCCTGAAGATATATTATAAACAAGAGGCAAATGGTGGAGATTATCGCTATTAACACCCACGTATTTCTTTCTTTATCTTTGTTCATTTTCATCCACTATGTTATAAATAAATAACTAAATATTAATTATTTCTAATATTATTTATATCTTTCCATATTTATACAATCTCATGGAAGAACTCAGTTCCTTCCAGGAGTTCCTTACAGGAAGTTCGTCTTCTTTTTAAAGGGTGGTGACACACCACCCATCAGAACATAACTCAAAAGGTGTATAGGAAATGATGAAGAAGATACTGCCACTGTTTGGAATATTCGCAGCAGCACTCCTGCTCATGTCAAGCGGCGCGTTCACGTCCGTCACCGCGGACAGGACAGCCACTATCAACGTAGTGGGCGACTCGAGCGCCCTCCTCGGCCTTGAGGCGGGCTCGAGCTCCCTCGTCCGCATGGTGGACGGGCAGCTCACGATAGACTTCGCCAACGTCGCGGCAACGGGCGTCAACACGAACGCCGTCACCGTCGTCGAGAACGCGTTCACGGTAACGAACAACGGATCGCAGACCGTGACAGTCACGCTAACGAAGACCGGCGCCAACGCGGCCGCAATCAGCTTCGGGGACATCGAGAAGGGAATCACCCTCGCATCGGGCGCATCGGCTAGGGTCTCGTTCACGGTAACCACCACAGGCCTCTCATCGGGCGACACGGTGCTCACGGCCATCCAGATAAAGGCAGTGGCCGGACCGAAGGAACTGTAAAAATACAAGCGACATAACGTTTTTCAAGGTGTATGGGAAAGGG
>DAINBB010000027.1:0-10028 GCA_036733165.1 Halobacteria archaeon
TCCTCCACGACAAAGGCGGCCATCCGTCCCTCGGCAACGGAGTCCTTGTCAGCAATGGCCAGTTTGGCCATCCTCTCGTCCACAGAGCGATCGAAACTCTCATCGCTCTCGGCGAGCCTGCTGAACTCGGCGAGGGAAAGACCCCTTTCCTTGGCCATCTCACGGAATATCATGCCAGCGTATATGTGGATGAGCCCATGATCTGACGACAACATCCTTGCGATGGATGTCGTGCCGCTGCCTGGGGGGCCGCCGATAGTCAGTCTCATCATTCCTGCCTTGTCCTTACCTCGTGCTTTAATTTCTTTTTAAGGCACGAATGGCAATAGTAACCACCATAGGGTCTGGAGATGCTCTTCGCAGATTTTGACATCTTCGAGATCTCATGTGGGGTCCCCCGGGGGACACCTCCCAGAAGCGCACCGCACTCGGCGCACTTGTGCTTCGATGTCTTCTCCCTATCGTAATGGATGACGCTATTGCCACCAGGTACACGTACCTGTTTCCTTTTAAGTGACCTTGATCTGTACATTCCTCTTACCATGTCTTCACCTCACTATAGTGTCTCTTAAGCCATATCGAGTATCTTTCTCACAATGTTGCTGAAGAATGACACGAACACTATGTACCATCCTATCGCTCCCAGATGATTCGCAGCTATGGTGCCATCATGGAGATATGATATCAACGGAAAATCAAAGAGGGAGAATGGAAGGTGCAGGACCGCATCCACAGCCACAGGTTCGTACGTATGCCTAAGCCAGGAATAGAGAATGATGGCAGGTATCATAGTCACATACATTGGCTTGAAGTTCTGCTTCATCATCTTCTGATTCATCTCATCGATCTGTGGCTTCTGCAATTGCAGCTTCCTGACGGCCTTCTTGTCATTTGCGCGTTGTGCCTTCATCAACTTCCCTTGAAAATCGGAAACTTCCTTCCTCATCCTCTTGAGCTCCTTCTGGTCCACCATGAAATGCTGGACAAGGGTCATGAAGGTACCAACCAGAATGGCCAATACGATGACCACGAAGTACATCTGAGAGGGGTCATCCAGAGGGAGGAAACTGAACATTCCGTCCAAGGCATCATAAAATACATCCATGAATCCCATTATTTATCCTCCTATTCACGTCCTAGGAACTGTCTCAGCGCAGGGAATAGCTCCGACGCCTGTTCCTTTGCCAGTTGTTCATACAACCTATAGATTATACCTACAGTAAGCAGTATACCAGTACCTGTACCCAAGGCCCCTGTGAAGTCTGCCAGCACGGCTATCAATCCAACAAAGGCTCCACCCATCACCGTCACCTGGGGTATGTACCTTGAAAGTATCTTCTCCAGTATCCTTATGTCTTTCCTGAAACCAGGGATCTGCATTCCTGAGCTCTGTAACCTCTTTGCTACCGCCTTGGGTCCCATGTTCGTCAGTTCTATCCACAGCTTGGCGAACAGTATACAGGAAAAGACCACGATCACAAGATACACCAGCCCGCGTATAGGGTCCGACGACAGGGATGAAAGCGAGCTAGGCGATGTCAGATAGTACAAGAGCCCGCCCGTTATGTTTCCATCGGAATCGAAAGCACCTATTAAGTTGAAGTTTGTCACCTGGGCCAATATCCTGACATTTGCAAACAGTGCAACTGTGAGAATCATCGGTATGTTCGATGCGTATATGAACTTTATCGGATATCTGCCCCTGATCCCCTTGTACTTTCCATAGGAGAGGGGTATCTCGATCCTCATCGTCTCAAAGTATACCACGATAAGGAACACGACAATCGTGAAAAAGAGTGATAGCATGTCGGGATAAGGATAGGTCCTAGTGAATATGTCAACTGTCTCGCCATTGATGATCTTCGATATGAAGTCGGGTATTGCGCCAAGGAACTGCCCCGATTCGTCCTTCAGAGGACTGAAGGCCTGCCAAAAGACCTGGCCCGAGACCCTTGCCGCTATGAACAGTGAGACACCGCTACCGAATCCCCATTTGGTAACGACCTCGTCCATCATGAGCAGCAGCAAAGCACCTACGGCCATCTGCGCTATAAGGAACAGAAGAACACCTGTGGTCACGCTTGCCCTCCATGCAAAGGCAAATATGAACGCCTCAAACACACAGAGGAATATAGCCAAGACCTTCTGGGTTCCTTGGAACGTCGCCTTCCCCTGATGGGTAGACAGGTCCATTCCAAGTATATCCGAACCCTGAAGCAACTGCATTATTATACCTGCAGTGACTATCGGACCGATACCTAGGTGCAGCAGCGAACCGCTGTTACCTGCCAATACGGTCCTGAAACCTGCGTACATATCCTGTATCGTCGACGGCAGGCCGTAAAGCGGTATCTCCGATAGCACGAAGTACAGCGTCAGTATTACTCCACTCCATATCAATCGTTCCTTGAGGGATATGTGCCTGGTAGGGCTTGTGACCTCCGGCAATATCCTGAACAGTGGTGTAAGTGCTCCCTGTAAAGACATATATAATACTCCTATGAACTGATGGCCTTTCCACCCGCCTTCTCGATCTTGGACCTGGCCCTTTCACTGAAGAAGGGCGCCTTCACGATCATTGGCCTGGTGATTTTTCCTGAACCGAGGACCTTTTCGAATCCGATCTTTGTGATGTCCACAACAGGCATGTCGTCCTCGTACTCGAGGGCGCCTTTGGATCCCATAACTTCCAGATTCTGGTCCAGGAAGGATACATTGATAGCTAACATGTCCGACCTTAAGAAGTCTGCCCTCTGGAAACCGTATTTTCCCAGATGATTCGGCTTGTACTTCTGGAACCATGTGTACTTTTGCTTTTTCTCCTTTCCAGAGCCTGCGTTCCCACGGCCGCCGCGGTGACCTGCCCCTCTTCTCTTCTTGGAGCATCCTCCGCCACAGGTCCTGGAACCACGCATCTTGTTGATCTTTCTGGATTTTCTAATCAACTGGATCACCTTAAATCATTCTTTTCAGTAGGGCGTTTATCTCCTCCCCCCTGTATCCAAGGGAACCGCCCTGACCAAATCCTCTCTTCGTGTCCTTGTAACCGCCCCTAGGCGGGTGCAACCTAAAGACATCCTTTATGCCTATCTCATCGAGCTCGTGCTCAAAGTTGAGGACCGATTCTATGAACTCGTCCAACGTGAGCCCTGTCTTCTCCTTGATGAGCTCCTCATCTATGCGGCCGTTGCCCGGAAGCCTTCCCCACTTCAGTACAAGCTTCTTGAGAGTCTCCGCATCTATCTCGCCAAATGTCAGATAGTCCTTGGACTTCTGCAACATGCCCCTGTACGAGTCCCTGTCATCGACCAGCACGCAATTGCCCACACTGAACAGCTTGAGCATGCCGAGGGTGTCCTTGATGGTTGTCCTGACACCGACCTCGCCCCTGATCCTTATTACAGCCAATCTTTTCATCCCTTACACCTGCTTTTCCGAATTGCCTGCAATTATGCCTATCCTGTCGATATGCCTTTGCTGCACGCTCATGTCGTTTGTCTTGGCAAGCGCATCGAATATGGCCCTTGCAAAGTTCAGGGTTGTCTGGGTCTGACCGTAGGACCGTGACCAGACGTCCTTGATACCCGACAAGGCGAGTATCTTCTTTCCCACATCGCCCATGGTTATCCCAAGACCCCTTGGTGCCGGCAGCAATGTGACGGATACGCTCGATGAGCTTCCCTCCACACGGAATGGTATCGTATGGGGCGTGCCACAGTTGCACTCCCAAGAACCACAGCCGCGTTTGATCTGGATAAGATTCAACTTTGCATCTGTTATGGCCTTCCTTATCGCTGGACCCACCTCTTGGGCCTTTCCATATCCCAGCCCCACATAGCCGTTCTTGTTGCCGACGACCACGATGCATGCGAACTTGACCCTTCTACCCGAGTCGGTCATTCTCTGTACCATGTTCACGGACAGGACCTCCTGATAGTCCCTTTCAGAGAGTTCTGGCAGGAGATAGTCGATGATCTCGGTCTCCAGGATAGAGATCCCCATGTCGAAGATCTCCCCTATGTCCTTGATCTTTCCCTCCTTCACTGCCTTGCCAAGCTCTGTCTTTGGTTTCCAAGAGTCTTGCACCGGCGCCGGGGATTCCCTTTTCCTATCGTTCTTTTCATTCGTCATGTGATGCCCCCATCAACTCTCTTTCTCGCCTATCTCCTTCTTGGTCTTCTCAAAGAGATCTGGGATTTCCTTAACGTCAATGTTATCTTTTATATACTTTGAAAAACGTTTTGAACGCTCCTCCTCGTCAAGATTCTCAAAGTACTGGACAATGTGTTGCCCGTTTATGCGGTCCTCGCTGGGGACTATCGACTCATCGTACGGGATGTCGATTCCCGAATCTGCGAATCCCTTCAGGCAGGCGAAGATCTTCGAACCCTTTACAACGCTGTATAGGCCGATGTCCAGTATTGCATCGGAGACCCCTTCCTTCTTTGCCTTTAGGCCGCATAGGTAACCAGTAAGGTATGCCGCAGGAGTGTTGGAGAAAGATCCCTTCCATCCAAATCCGGACAGCTCCTTGGAGTGTGCCGAGGATATTATCCTGTCGCCCTTGTCGTCCATGTCAACGACCTGTGTCCATATGTGATTGAGAGACTTCCTGACAACGAATCTGGGTTTTCCAGAGTACAGCATCTTCCTTCTTCTTCTGAAGTCGGTCTTTCCTTCTCTCCTTCTTCTGAAGTGCAACGAGTATCTGGGTCCGTTCATTTGCCACCCTCCTCCTTGATCATGGCATGGTCGGACATGTAGCTCTTCATGTATTCCACTGACCTGAACGCGCCACCGGTCGCCATGCCGTATAACTTTCTGTAAACTGTGGTGGATATCTCATCGTCCGAATACAACTTTTTAAGCTCCTTCCTTAGGGGCCTTATAGTGTCGATCCACCTTCTCTTCTTGGGGTATCTGGAGTACTTCGGGCCCTTGAAGGTACCATGTCCCCTTCTCCTTCCCTTCTTCCTTTGTTCATGGCGCTTCCTAGCACGATGCCTGGATATGCCATCCTCTTGCTTCTTTTTGATGATACCCTTGCTAACCAGTCCTCTTATATCCTCACGGGTAATGGCCATTCGGATCTCTTCTGACTTGGTGGAGTCCATCCACACCCTGTTGATTCCACAATCCAGGACCTCGGAGGCTATCCTCTTCTGAACAGCTAAGTCCATCTTACTCACCAGCCTCAATTCTCATCTTCAATGCCTTGGCCTTGTCAACGATATCGTCCCTGACATCGTCCTCGACGGAGGACAATTTGAACTCCTTGACGTCATTCTTTATCGGGGCGTACCTTTCCAGAGCCTCCACAGAATCGACATAGAGGAACTTCACGCCCGGATTCGCGACCTTCAGGTCAAGTTCCTTCGCCCTCAGGAGGATGTCTGCCTTCTTCATGTTCCCTATCGAGGAGGATATCCTCAATATCGAACCCTCTGAACCCTCGACATCAGAGAGGTTGTTGATGTAGACCTCCGGCAATCCGCAAGGGTGATAACCCCTTACTTCCTTGGGCCCACGATATCCGACCTTCACAATGGAGGGCCTGCCCTTGAGCTTCCTTCTCATCTTCGAGGAATGCCCCTTGGGTTTCCTCCAGGTGGGATTGTTCTTGAATCTCTTGAGCTTCCATGTCTCCTGTCTCTTGAACTTGGGCCTTTTCTTGGAG
The DNA here is from genome assembly GCA_036733165.1 of Halobacteria archaeon. Taxonomy (GTDB): domain Archaea; phylum Methanobacteriota_B; class Thermococci; order Methanofastidiosales; family NM3; genus JAFGGT01. Next base: position 5,678 of record DAINBB010000027.1, read on the forward strand.
GCCTCCTTACGTAATTTCAATAATCTCTCGGTCATTGCTCACCACCTCAACGGTACACCATCTTTTTCAACAAGGTATATGCCATCCTGGAACACCCTTGGATCCCTCTTGATGACCCTTGTGGCCTTCTCAAGGTTTCCGACGGTCTGTCCAACATGCTCCTTGTTGATGCCCTCGACGAGTATCTCATCTCCAGATATGTTGACCTTTGTGTCACCCACTATCTTCGCATTGCGTGGAAACTTCTCTCCAAGGTAATTGTCTATAATGACCTTGTCCCCATCTCTCTTTATATTCAAGGGAAAGTGTGCGTAGATAACCTTCATCCTGTACTTGTAACCAGATTGCACCCCTTTGATCATGTTCCTCAGGTGGGACCTGATCGTGTATATGGCGGCCTTGTCAGCCTTTTTTGGATAATCCGTAACAAGCACTATCTTCCCATCCTTTGAGAACAATCTGACGTTGGGGTACTTGAATCTGCGTTCAAGCGAACCCAATGGGCCTTTGATGCTGACATAGTGATTGCTAACTGTAGCCTCAACATCCTCAGGTATCTCAATTTCGTCCCTTATCTCTTCAGCCAACATTCCAATCACCTAGTAAACATAAGCTATCAATCTGCCGCCAAGACCGGCCTCTTGGGCCTCGTGGTGGCTCATGACCCCCTTTGAAGTCGATACCACAAGGATACCAAAACCCCTAGCAGGCAGGAATCTCCTCTCAAAGCTCTCGTATCCATCCTTCCTAACGGCATATCTCGGTTTTATCACGCCGCACAGATTTATATTTCCGGTCAGGTCCACCTTGAACTTACCTGACTTTCCATCATCTATGAACTCAAAAGCACCGACGAATCCGTATTTTTGAAGTATATGTAACACATTGCCTATCGTCTTGGAGGCCGGTACCGTGCATTCGGTCTTCCTTACCTTCTCCTGATTCGATATGTTCGACAATGTATCAGCTAAAGGATCGTTCAACATGAATCATCACCTAACTGTATTTCTTAAATCCTATCTTCGGTGCCACTTCCCTGAAACAGCGCCTGCATATCATCAAGCCATAACGCCTTATGACAGGCCCATGACTACCGCATCTCCTACAAATTCTGCTGCCTCTTCCATATGATGTCTTGATGATCTTCCCTTTCTTGCTCATGCGATATCAACTCCAAATCTCTCCTTGATGAACTGTACCCCATCCTCCTTGGAGATGCGGTACTTTGGCTTGATCTTCTTCTTGTTGTACTTCCTCCTAGCAATCCTATATCCGATCCTGTCCATGGTGACACATACATCCATGCCAAATATGCCTATCTGGGGATCGTACCTGATGCCTGGAAGGTCTATGTGCTCCTTTATTCCAAATGCGAAGTTGCCGTATTCATCGAAGTTCGTCTTTGGCAATTTGTTCTCGATAGCTTCAAGGGCGCGTTTGAGGAAAACCTCGGCATCCTGTCCCCTTAGGGTGACTGCGACCGCTATGGCCTCCCCTTTCCTTATGCCAAAGTCCCTATTGGTGTTCTTGGCCATCTTGAACACAGGTTTCTGACCCACGATGTCCTCAAGGAGGTCCGAGGCCTTCTGCAAAATCTCTCCCGACTCACCGATGCCCATATGGACCGTTACCTTCTGTATCCTTGGACTTGTGATATCCATATCAATCACCCGCCGGTAAGGATATCAAGGGCGAACCTTCTTTTCCTATTGCTATGACGTAATCCTTAAGCGTCTGGAACTGCCCCTTTGGTGATTCCAAGGTGACAGCGTCGGGATTCATACCAAAGTCCCTGATCTCTACTATCTTTCCAATCTTTGACACGTTCTTACCCGAGACGATAAGGACCAGGCTCCCCTCCTCAAGAGGTATCGAGTCCACTATCTCGTTCTTGGACATGTCGACTATTACGCTTTGATAAGTGTCGTACTTCTTGTCCGAGATCATATTGTTACCGTCATGGAAGTTCAGCTGGTACTTTCCACCTTTGAGCAACGTCACGTCACGTACCTTGTAGAGTTTCATGTCCTTCTCTGCCTTGGAGATGGGGTGTAAAACGAGACTTCCCTTGTAGTTCGGTATTACCCTGTAATATTCTTCCGTCCTGGGTATCTCGACCACGTCCATGATGCCTACACGGTACCTGTAGTCCCTCCTGGGCTTGCCATTTATTAGCACGAGGCCTTCATTGAGTATCCTCTTGACCTCCCTGGTATTCTTGGCATATCCAAGGAAGTCTCTAAGTATGAAAGTGATAGGCACTGATAGTTCGGATGAATGTGGTCCCGGCGTGTTCCTTATGGTCCATACCTTCTGTTTCCTTGGTATCTTCCATGCCCTTGGGGCCTTTTCTCTCTTTAGGCTCTTTCCTTCTCCTTTTCTACCCAAATTCTCACCATCCCTTCTTCTCTAGGCTCTTCTTTCGCATCTCGTCGCTGAGGTCCAGTTTGGTTATCATGACGTTTGAGGGATGCACCGGATAAGTCTTCTCGGTGCCGTCGGTCTTCTCGACCGCTGCGCCTTCCACGCCTATTTTAACCGCCTTTCTGTCGACGAAGATTACCTCTCCTTCGTGTCCAACATAGTCACCACGCTGTATCTGGACCTTGTCCCCCTTCCTGATGGGCATTGACTTAACACCATACTTGTCCTTCAGGTCATTGCTAAGGGGGGCCGTGAGCAGATTGTGTCTTCTGTGTTTAGGCATGTTGAACAACATCTTCCTTTGTTTCCTTGGGGATTTTGTAACCATGATTCTCACCTACACTATAATGCTTGATATACCAGATATCTTCAGCCATCTCTCAACAGATTCCTTGGCGACCGGACCCCTTGCCTCCGATCCCTTGGGAACTCCGTCAGGGCCAGTTATGACCGCTGCATTGTCCTCGAACTTGATGCATGTGCCGTCCAATCTCGTATATTCCTTCTTTTGTCTGACTATGACGGCGTTCACTATGGTCTTCCTGATGTTGGGTCTGCCCTTCTTTACTGAAGCGAATACCATGTCGCCAACGCCAGCCTTCGGATATCTCCTCTTGACGCCCTTGTATCCCAACACAGCTATTATCTCCAGTTCCTTCGCACCGGTGTTATCCGCACATATCAGTCTCGAACCTGTAGTGAGTGCCCTGATAGGCCTTACTGGCGACCTACCCCTAGTTGCTCCTGCACCCTTCGCCATTCTACATCACCCCTACGACCACGAAGCTCTTGGTCTTCGAGAGCGGCCTGCATTCCGCTACTTTGACCTTGTCTCCCAACTTGGCATCGATGCATGGTGGATTATGCGCTGTGAATCTTGAGGTCCTCTTTTCGTACCTCTGATATTTTTCTACGAACTTCATATACTCCCTCTTGACAACGACGGACTTCCTCATCTTGTCGCTGACAACCTCGGCATCGAAGACCCTGCCACGAACCGGTAACTGCCCATGGAAGGGACAGTTCTTGTCATCGCAGGTGGTTGAAGGTTCCTCAACGTTGATTCCTATCATTCTATCATCTCCAATTTTTCCTAACACGATTCTTTATCCTGTTTTCGGGTCTTCCTATAAGCTTGATTCCATCAATCCTTTCTCCGTCAATCTCGATGATTACGTTTTTTTTTATAAGACGTCTAACATTGCCATCCTTACTTTCTATATCGAGCATATTGGCAGTCTCATCGACGATCACACCTTCGATCCCCACATATGATGGATTGCTACTGCCAATAACTTTTGCCTCTTGACCGATTAGGACCTCCTTTGGATTAAGACCTGACATCCGACATCTCCACTGAATAACCCATTTCACTGAGTATCTTCTGGACCTTTCTTTTCTGATCACCTTGCAGCTCGATCTTACCTTCCTTGGTGTAGGTACCGCCGCATGCGCAACGGGCCTTAAGGTCCTTCCCAAGTTCCCTGATGTCTATCTCCTTGTCAAATCCTTCTACTATCGTTATTAGTTTCCCAAATCTCCTTCGTGCGGTGGAGATCTTGATCTGTTGATCCTCGATCGCTATCTCTTCACACACGCAGAGTTCCTTAGGAAGTCCACATTTAGGGCAAACTTCTGCCATTATCTATCCATCTCTCCTTTTGTTTGTGTTTGATTGATGATCGTGCTCAAACGGGCGATGGTCCTTTTCAGTTCCCTTATCCTTCCAGGATTTTCAGGTGCCGAACCTGTGGCGAGAAGCGCTCTCTCCCTTGCTAGTTCGAACCGGAGCTCATCTAACTTGGATTCCATTTCATCTAAGTTCATGTCCCTGATCTCATCGGTTTTCAATATAGACATCACTCAGCCCCCTTCTCTTCTTCGATTGAATCATCGGCAACTGGTGATTCTGGCTCCTCTTTTGGCT
>DAINBB010000027.1:10128-21731 GCA_036733165.1 Halobacteria archaeon
CCGAGTCCTCAACGACATCTGCTTCTGGTTCTTTTTCTACAGGCTCTGATGGCTCCTCTTCTGGCTCCGAGTCCTCAACGACATCTGCTTCTGGTTCTTTTTCTACAGGCTCTGATGGCTCATCTTCTGGCTCCGAGTCCTCAACGACATCTGCCTCTTCTACAGGTTCTGAGTCCTCCAATGGTTCCTCCGCGCCTTCGATAGATGTCGGTTCCGATGTTTCCTCGATGGATTCTTCCTCCAATGGCAGTTCTTCCTCGACGATGTCTTCAGCCACCTCGAACTCTGCTTCCTGTTTCGGCGCCTTTGGCTCTATCGCGATGTCCTTAATGATTATCTCATCAGGTAGCACGATATCATCTGGCATGATCTTAACCCTTACACCTATTGCCCCAAGCTTTCGCTTGGCTGTCGCATACCCAGTGGACACGTTCTCAAGTGCGGGATTTCCCGATTTCTTGATGTATCCCTGATAGAATCTCACAGTCCTGGACCTCTCCCCAGTGAGCTTTCCAGCGATGATGATCTCAGCGCCCTTCGCGCCAGCGTTCATGATCTTCCTCAGAAGGAAGTAGGCTGCCCTTCGGAAATGGATGCCCTTCTCAAGATCCGCGGCCAATATGTTGGCCATGACGTTTGCATTGAATTCCGGCTTGTGCAGATTCTCAACTTCGACCTGTGGTTTCTCCAGGTTGAAATTGCTCTCAAGGTCGGTGGTAAGCTTCCTTATCGACTTTCCCTTTCTCCCTATCACTATACCGGGGGTTTCGACCTGGACTATGACTCTTGTACCCAATGGACTTCTCTTTATATCCACTCCGCCATAACCAGCCCTTTCCAAGGATTTGGCCAAAAACTCATCTATGCTGGCATTTTTTATGTTCTCTTCTATGAATCGTCTCTCAATGGCCATTATCTCTCCTCCACTATGATCTCAACGTTAGTCAGAACATGATTGTACGGGGATGCCCTGCCATAGGCCCTTGGTATGAATCCCGGGATGACCCTCCCCTTGTAGGATGAGGTATGTATTATCCTGAGATTGTTCGAGTCCAGTCCCTTGTACTCTGCATTTGCCTGAAGTTCATTGAGGAGTTTCAGGAAGTTCTTGCTTGCCTTTACGGGGTACCTGCCGGCGTCCCAACCGCGCAAGCCTGTCTTGTGGCCTACCTTTTTGTTGTATTTCCTGAACGCCACTGCCCTCTTCTTCTCTATGACTTCCTCAAGGTACTTCTTTGCCTCTACCAGTTTCATGCCCCGTATCTCCCTAGAGATCTCGACAGCATGCTTGGGTGATATGTTCAAGTGCCTGCCAAATATCTTCGCAGTCCTTGTCTCATCCAGTTCCTTGTAGCACGAATAATTGGACATATTGCTTCATCTCCTTACTTGAGTGGCACATACATAGAGGATTTGGTAGCGCCCACACCAGGCGAACTGTGCTTCACCTTGCCTCTCGTAAGGGCAAATTCACCAAAGAAATGACCTATCATTTCTGGAACTATCTCGACTACCTTGAACTCCTTTCCATTATAAATGCCTACTGAAAGACCTATCATCTCGGGCAACACTATCATATCCCTGCAATGGGTCCTTACTATTACCCTCTTGTTCTCATCCAAAGCTTCCTTGGACTTCCTCAGTTTTATGAGAAGCTTTTTCTGCTTCTCTGAGAGGCCCTTGCTCAGGGACCTTCTCTGTCTTGATGGGACAAGGGAGATGAATTCTTGCATCGGCATCTTCTGCAGATCTTCAAGCTCGTACCCTCTGTAATAAAACTTCTTTCTCGCCATTTACCTTCTCCTCCCAGTTCTCTTGGCGGCTATCTGGCCCACCTTCCTACCTGGAGGTGTTGATCTTGATACAGTAGTAGGCCTACCGGCATGGTCGTGGCCACCTCCACCAAAGGGATGGTCCACCACGTTCATCGCTGTGGCCGAAACACGCGGATAGATGACCGGTCTGCCCTTCATCAGATGGTGTTTCTTTCCGGCCTTGACGAAAGGTTTCTCATGCCTTCCCCCGCCTGCGACTATGCCAACCGTGGCCTTACAGTTTGAATTGAACGTCTTCATGACCTTGGAAGGGAGCTGCACGACGGTGCTCCCAGAATCATGGGAAACTATTGTGGCAAAGGTACCTGCGGACCTGACGAGCTTTCCTCCGTCGCCCGGCTTGTTTTCTATATTATATATAAACGTACCCTCTGGAATCCCTCCCAGAGTTGTTACATTGCCAACAGATATGCTGCCCTCCTTTCCAAAGAGTATGGAATCACCCACCTTGATGCCTTCGGGGGCAAGCAGGTATTCCTCAATATCATTTTCAAATCTCACCTTCATTATCGGGCATGTCCTCGATGAATCGTGCTTGATATCGAGAACCTGGCCCTGAAGGCCCTCATTGCTCCTGGAATAGTGAATCGAGGTCTTGTACTTGTTGGAGGTCCTGTACTTTATGGTGCCTCTCCCTCTCTTCTGTGACCTTATACGATGACCCATTTAGAATACCCCCATCTTGGTCGCTACCTCATCGGCAAGATATTCCTCTCTGAGTTTGACAAATGCCCTCTTGCTGCCATCTGGCTGTATCAGGACGGACACCTTGTCGACCTCTACCTCGTACATCTTTTCGACGGCCTCTTTTATCTCTGGCCTTTTTGCGACCCTGGAGACTATGAAGACCAGCTTGTTCTCCCTTTCCATCATGGAAACGGTCTTTTCTGTGATAAGAGGGTATAGGACTACGTCATATGGTTCCATCTCAATTACCTCCAAACATCTTGTCAAGCATCTCCAAGGCCGACTTCGTCCATACGACCAATCTGCCCGCCTCGCTTCCGGGGGCCAGATGCTCTGTGGAGAGCTTCTCTACCTCAACTATGTCGATGCCCGGATGGTTCCTGGCGCCAAGGTAAATGCCCTGATTTCTGGACACTATCACAAGTGGGCCCTTTTTCCTTTTGTATTTGCGACCCCTTGTTTTGCCTCTTCCGGCCCTGATCTTCTTTTCCCTGGCCCTCAGTACATCGTCCCACACACCAATGACCTTGAAGATGTCCCTGGTGTCCTTTGTCTTCTTGACGGTCTCGAACTCGTCTTCCAACACAAGGGGCAACACAAGGTTTTCATCGATACGATGCCCTCGTTCCCTTACCCGTTCTGCATTCGCAGATGCAGCTATTGCGGACATTAGGGCAAGCCTTCTCTCCTTCTTGTTGATCTTTTCCTTGATGATCTTTTCTGGTACGGGCGGATGGGCCCTTCTACCGCCAATGGTCTGAGGCACGAACGCGCCCCTTCTGGGTCCGGACTTCATCCTGGGCAGACGGGCTATGCCCCTGTTCTTCCCGAGGGACTCCGCACTGGTCTTCTTTCCAGATAGGGGGTCCGGGCCATATGGCTGGGCCCTTGAGGATATGCTAGATAATACTGATCGTCTTATGAGGTCAGGCCTGTATTCCGTGGAGAAGACCCTTGGCAGCTCCATGGTGCCACTGACCTTGCCGTCCAAAGAATAGATGTTGCATTTCATTTTCAATCACCCTGTCCTGAGGAAGTGGAAATATATGTTAGGGTTGGAGCGCCCTCCGGAATGTGCCTCGGCGGCCTAATGGCGTCCCTCAGCTTTACAAGACGCTTGGCGGGTCCGGGGACAGAACCCCTGACAAGGACATAGTCGGAATGTAGAACGCCATAGTGCAAGAATCCGCCATCAGGCGTCACGTTCTCATCGTCCAGGGCATGGACGCGCAATATACGCTTGTTGAACTCCGTTCTCTGCTGATATCCCATCTGGCCGGCCATCGCGACGGTCCACATCGTCCTTGCAGGATTCCATGGGCCAATGCAACCAACGTGTCGCCTGGCATCGTTTACCTTCCTGTTTTGGATCTTTACACCCCATCTCTTGACAGGTCCTTGGAAACCCTTTCCCTTTGTGATACCGCTCGCGTCAATCATGTTACCATTCTCGAACACGTCCTGCACCCTCACTTCCTTTCCGAGAACTTCTTTGCAGAACTTGATCTTCTCGTCTATGGTTCCCCCGCCAACGGCGTACTCCATGACGTCTGGTCTCTTCTTGAGTTTTATCAGTCTGGGTTGTGTATAGACTATCACCTTTATATCGTCTATCTCACCGTCAGCGACCTTTTTCTCGAACGGTCCAAACTCATGGGTCTTCTTAGGCATGCATATCTTTCTGCCGAGATCCTTTGAGAGGTCAGATGCCCATATCTCCGACACGACGCCCTCGCCGTGCGAATCCTTTGAGTATCCCCTAATGGCACCCACCACGATGGGTGGTGTTTCAATGACAGTGACCGGTACAAAGATCTCCTTTCCCTTGGTAATGGCGTGAGGCCTATCGTCCTGCTTTAGGACGTGGGTCATGCCAGCCTTATACCCAGGGAAACCTAGAAGCTTCACCTTATCGGAACTTGGGAAAGTCGTGTTTCTTGATATTGAGCTCTTTGCCCTCTTCCTAGGAGTATAGGCTAGTGAACCAGACCTTGGTTTACTTCTGTGACCGCTAGTATTTCCCATGCTTACATCCCCTTTTACTTTCTCAAAATGTTGATTAAATTCATTCTTCGATAAAATCAGGAATATAATGGAATCATTACATTCCTTCGTCATACGGACTGTAGATAATCCTATGATACTGTGTGATTTCTAAACATGCTATTTAAAAGTCTTTCGGTGCCAATTCAACTTGTTTCGTATAATATAAAATTATTGCACAACTATTCCCTTGAAAGTGGCCATTCCCTTGCATGAAGCCCACTGTATAAAAATTATATCTCAACCTCCATGAGGTCCTCGGCGATTGTCACGTTCTCGTAATACTTCTTTGCCTCTTCCAACAGCGTCTCATCATCATACCTTGAATTGATGTGGGTCAGCACCAGCCTCTTTGCGTTCATTCTGATGGCGGCCTCGCAAGCATCTTTTACTGTGGAATGGTAGGTGTCCCCCCGCTCCCCCTCGTTCAAAAAAGTGGCCTCGTGTATAAGCAGTTCAGACCCCTTTGTTTCCATTGGAAAATCAATTGGTCTCGTATCTCCGGAATATGTGATTTTTATACCTGTTTTCTTTTTTAACGTCACATCATCAAGTTTAACCGTTCTCCCGTCTATTTCCAATTGTCCATCGTGTTCTAACGCAGAGAACATTCTTCCCGTTACCCCAAGGTCCGCTGCACGTTGACTGTCAAAGCTACCCCTCTTATCATCTTGCTTGAACATGTAACCCAAAGAAGGAATCCCATGCTGGACAGGGAACGAGTATATGGAATAACCGTCAAATCTAAGCATGTCCTTGCCCAGCTCCCTCACCCTGACATCGTATGTTATGTCCATGTACCCTGAACTGAACAGTGACTTGATGAACCCAACGGCGCCCTCTGGGCCATATATGTCCAAAGGATCTTCCCTCCCATTCAACGACATCGTCATTAGGAGGCCCGGAAGTCCAAGATAATGGTCCCCGTGGAAATGCGTTATGAAGATGCCCCTTATACGAGATTGCTTCACCTTTCTCAGCATCTGTCTCTGGCATCCCTCCCCGCAATCGAGAAGGATGACGTCACGTGCATATGAAATCGCTATGCAAGAGGGGTTTCTCTCAGGGGAGGGTTTGGTCCCGGCAGTTCCCATAAATACTATCTTCATTTGAAATCAGAGAAACTTTATTGACTATATTTATAAAAATATTTATTATATAATATTATATAATATGGTATTATGAAATATTTGACCTTGACCTTGATGATACTGATTGCCTTAATGACACCTCAGGCAGTGATTTCTGACGACACGATACTTGTCGATGAGTACGATCTAGATTTACGGGTCGATGTCGAAAACAATGTCATTTACGGTACAGAAGAGGTAATCTACCATAACAAAGGCTCCACCGACCTCGATGAGATATACTTCTACATATACGCAAATGCATTCAACGACATCTCGTCTGTGCCCGTGGACGATATTGAAACTACTTATCCAAACGGATTCGATCCAGGCTTCATCGATATCGAGGTCAGTAAATATGATTATGTGGTAGAGGACGATATATATCTGAAAATACTTTTGGATGAGCCCCTCAAGAGCGGCGACAGCATAACTTTGTACCTTGACTTTGAGATGAAGGTGCCAAATACCCTAAATCGATTTGGATACTACGAGGACGTGATCTATGCGGCAAACTGTTTCCCCATAGCCGCCGTGAATGAAAATGGGACATGGGCCTTATATCCATATGATTCCAGGGGAGACCCGTTCTACTCTGAGAGCGCGAATTGGGATGTCGACATAAACATCAGGAAGGAATGGAACATTGCGACATCCGGCACCATTGTCATGAAATATGATAATGGAGAGTACTATGAATATGAGATAGAGGCGCCAATGACAAGGGATTTCGCGTTCGCCTGTTCACCAAGGTACAAGAGCGTAAGTGAATACTACAATGACATCGAGGTCATTTCATATTATCTGGAAGGACATCAACAAGGCGGCAATCTTGCATTGGACTATGCTATCGAGTCGATCCAATTGTTCGAGGAACTTTTTGGGGCATACCCATACGACACATACACCCTTGCCGAAACATACCTGGGCGTCGGCGCGGGGATGGAGTACCCCCAACTATCGTTCATAGACAGCGACTACTACGACAGATATGATGACACGCTGTTCCAGGTCATAGTGGTACATGAAACGGCCCATCAATGGTGGTACTCAGCCGTGGGTAACGATGAATATATGGACTCGTTCATAGACGAGTCGCTTGCCCAGTATTCCACCACGATATACTTCAGGGAGCTCTATGAAGATGAGGGGGATGTCTATTATGACGACTTCATCTTTGATTACTACAGGGATGACGTGCCTCTAATGACCAATATCCTAGACCTGCCATTGGATGAATATGTCTCCGACCTTGAGTATTACATGATGGTGTACATCAAAGGAGCTGTGGTGCTCGACATGATGTCAACATATGTAGGATATGATGAGTTCACGGGCTTTCTTTCCGGCCTCTATGAAAAGTATTTGTACGGCATAATAACCAAGGACATAATAATCAATGAGCTTGAGGAAGAGTTTCCCAATTCGAACGCTGGGGATGTATTCGACATCTTTGTATCTACGGATCAGATGCCTGATGCCCTTCCGGGCGGGTCCTTCTATTACGAGGACGGAGAATATGACATCAAGGTGGATTATTCCAACGAGCTTGAGATCCCTGTTGAAATCATGATAATATACGAGGACGGCACCAGTGAACTGATTGGTCCCGTGACAATGTACAGCGGAAAGAACGGAGGAACGATAAGCTCCTTTGAGATAGACCCTAGGGACCTATTGGTCGAATCCAACGAAGTAAACAACATTGGCACTCTTGAGTTCAAGGAGGAAGAAGACATAAATAAGACCAATTACGCCTATTATGTCATCGCGGCCATAGTCGTTGTTGTCGTGGCCATATACCTCTACAAGAAGAGATATGAATGAACAGAAAGGCTCAGTACTTTGTGGTGGCCCTATCGATAATCCTGATTCTGAGTGTAGGAATATACCATGCCAAAGGAGACAATAAGTCCGGAACGTATGTTATATTCACAGTTGACACGGAAAGGGATTTTCCCCCCATACTCAACACATATATAGGAATCGACGAGGGGGTGCCAATGTTGCTTGACATATTCGATCAATATGATGTCAAGGCCACCTTCCTCGTTACAGGAAATGTAGCTATCCTAAGGCCAGACATAGTGAAACTTATATCACAGAATCACGAAGTGGGCAACCATTCCCTATATCATTTGGAACCTCTATACACTTTGGACTATGAAGAGAAGGTATGGCGTGTCGAGGAATCAACTAGGATATTGGAAGAGATTATTGGGGAGAATGTGACATCGTTCAGGGCGCCGGGCCATTCATGTGATACTGAGCTTGTTGAAATACTGCAAGAGAGAGGATATCTTGTGGAATCCTCGGGATACCATGGCGATTCGTACCCCTACCACCCATCCTCAGATGACTGGCAAACGGCAGGGGACATGGACATATTGAGGGTGCCGGTATCGAACGCCCCCGCCTATTTCTACTCATTCTTCTATTATGGGGCATCATGGATAGATGCATATGAATACGTCATCGAGGAACAGGAGGACAAGGACATCAAGGTGGTTGTCATTGGCATCCATCCTTGGGAACTTTGCCAATTGGAACTCGACGATACCTACGAATCCACTGAAAGGGTGTGCGGGGATGTGACCCGCGACATGCTTATAGAGTTGTTGGAATACCTGAGTGACAAGGATGTGGAGTACATCACCCTGTCAGAGTCCTATGATCTATTCAGTTGAATCCTTGCCATGTCTCCTTACTAACACGAGCGCTATCAATACGAACGCCGCAATAAGAATTCCGCCGACAATGTAGTACATCGTTGGCGATCCGTCGTCGACGGGTCTGGAGTTATAGTCGGATATGAGGTCAGAGAACAGATTTATAGCAAATTTCTCGTTATCGGACAATGTTATTGATGTGATGCTAAATATGTTCTCTGTAGCGAACACTATGACCTTCCCGCCGCTTTCCAGGTCGTTTTCAGCTATCACCGGGATGTTTCCAACCATCTCGCCTTCGTCTAGGATCTCGTTGAGATTGAGATCGATGAAAGCATCGTCATCTCCCCAGGCTATGGCATAAGCAGGACTGGTTATCTCAAGACGCATCGTATGCCTGAGGGCAATCTCATCGATATTGTAGAAAAAGGAATCATCGGCAAAGTTTGTTATCTTTGGCGTCGTCCCGCAGTGACACCCATAATAATCCGTCAGGTCTATCATCCTCTCCTTTACGAGCTGTATGCCATAGACGGACAAAAGATCATTTAGATCATCGAAAACAATATCTACGGTGTCAAAATAGGAAGTGCCAAGAAATAACAATATTCCCCCATTCTCAACATAATCATGAATGGCGAGCTTCTCCGCCTCCGAATACGTCCCCTCGGGGTCCCAGATCACGAGGATCTTGTAATCATCAAGGAACATCTCGTCAAGGGTCACATAAGCAGGGGTGAACTCGTATGTGATGCCTGCCTCGTCAAGTGTCGCCAAAAAGACATCCTGAACAGTTGGATTACCATATTTGGTATCCAACTCCTTTGTTACATCGATTAATACATCTATTTCACCATCTTCTTGAGCAAACGAGAAAGACGGCAAGATAAGAATTATTATCATCAGAGATAGAAATATCTTTCTAATGTCATCATCTCCATATATTATAATATCTTTGTAAAGATATGTATTTTAATAGTTTATGATGTCACTCGATAAATCATATTCCGTATATTGTATAGACCATGCCACCACAATTGATTATAAAAACATGATAATAATGCATATAAATCAATTATTTTTAAATATTATAAATATTATTCAAGAATATATAAATTATTTCAATAATAATCTAATAAATAATATAATATTGAATAATAATTATTATATATTATTTTCAAGTTATTACTATGTTAATAATGAATAATATTTATAAATAAATAATATTTATGAATATATAAATTTTATTTATAATAAACAGAATATTGTTCTAAATAATATATAATTTTAAAATTATTTACCGAAAATTATATATAGAAAAATACTGACTACGTTTATCGTCCAATGTCTTTTCGTTAAAAGGTAGACAAAATTGGATGAAAAATTAAAACAGGAGATAATAATGCGTTGGTATATAGGAAAGGATAGGGAACCTGGAGAGACGGAACAGCCCTACTGGGGAGGTTCACTTAGGATTCGTCTCCCATTCATCCACTACCCTTGGGAATGGCCAGAATTTGTTGAAGGTGCCATACTCTGTGTAGTGCCGATGGGTGTGATAGCAGCTATGCAATCCTCTTTTGGTATCAGCTATGAGATGGGTCTGACAATGGTTATTATAAACAACTTTATGTATCTGCTCCACACCAGCTTCGGTGACCCCGGGCTAGCAGGGTGGATAACTGCAGGTATACCATTGTACGTGTCCTTCGTAGCCGAATATGCAACGCCGCTTACCGCAGAAGGTCATAACATAGGTGCAATACAGGCAATGTGCGCCCTTCAGCTCATAATGGCTGCTGTGTTCTTGATAATGGCATTCTCGGGCGGTGCGAAGAAGTTCGTGAAGTATGTTCCGACCTCGATCAAGTCAGGTATCCTGCTTGGTGCGGGTCTTGCCTCCATCATCAATGTGTGGCAGACGGGCGGAAGGAACGATGCGCTCGCGAAATGGACGCTCGAATACGGCATAGGGAAGTTCTCCATTTCATTCACAATAGCAACAATTCTGTCGTTCTTCATGCTTTGGTCCCCAAGGGCCCTTCGCTACAGGAAGTCGAACAAGCTGTTCGGATGGGTGGCTAGATTCGGTATAGCCCCGACCTTTATCATTGGTTACATAATAGCCATCGCCCTCGGAGAAGTGACAGCCCCATCTGGCATATTCGACAAGGGATGGATATTTGGTCTACAGATCAGTGAAACATTCAACGCCATGTCGCCATTCAGCATAGGTTGGCCTACGAGTGAGATGTTCGTTGGCGCAATAGCAACCGCAATCGTCGCCTACATTCTGGCGTTCGGTGACATAATCGTTGTTGAAACACTCATATCTGAGAGCAATGAGGCAAGGAAGGATGAGCTCATTGTTTACGATGCAAACAGGGCTAACTTCTGGAGCGGTATCAGGGACCTGATTGAGGGTCTTATTTGGCCATACCTGCCCCTTGCCGGTCCACAGTGGACTGCAGGACAAGCCTTGGTCGTCAACAGATACATCAACTCAAAGCCAGACGAGTTCTATTCATACTGGGGCGGTGCCACATGTATGTACTGGGGTATGGCATCCATAATGCTCGTGTACCCACTCGTGCTTCTCGTCAGGCCTGGTCTCGCATTCGGTTACGGTCTCACCCTTGCCGTGCAGGGTTACCTGTGTACGTACCTTGCGATGGAAATGGTGACCACAAACCTTGAGCGTGGTATATCAGGTATGATCGGCGGTATTCTTGCGACTCGTGGTGCTACTTGGGGTCTCCTCATGGGTATACTCTTCTACATATTCATGGAGTATGGAACTTCCGAGGAGAAGAAGGCTGAGGAACGCCGCAAGGAACAGGAAAAGCGCAAGCAGGCTGAAGCTGAGAAAAAGAAAAATGCAAGTTAGTTGAAACTGAAAATAGATTCTTTCTATTTTTCTTTCTTTTTTTATATAAAAATTCATTCTTTTTTTAAATAAATAGATTTTTAATACTAATAAAATAAAATTCTAAAAAATAAAGGATATTAGAATCAAATATCTAAAATAATCTATTATAATAAATTTCTTTATTTTCTAATTAAAATTATTTATCCAGTATAATAAAATAAAATTCTAAAAAATAAAGGATATTAGAATCAAATATCTAAAATAATCTATTATAATAAATTTCTTTATTTTCTAATTAAAATTATTTATCCAGTATAATAAAATAAAATTCTAAAAAATAAAGGATATTAGAATCAAATATCTAAAATAA
>DAINBB010000028.1:0-19335 GCA_036733165.1 Halobacteria archaeon
CTTCACGTACCTCAATTTTCGCCTTGAACACATAATGATCGCGGGGGGCATGCTGCTGGTCATCATAGGGATAGACATGATGTTCGGCCCGGAAAGGGAGGTAAAATCTTATGATGAGATAGCGCTTGTACCGTTGGGGATGCCGCTCATGTCCGGTCCGGGGTCCATTGCCACAGTGTTGCTGATATCTGCAACCTCAGGACTATACACGGCATTGGCCTGCCTGGGCCTTGCCCTGGTTATCCAATATTTTATATACTTCGCTGCGAAGGACATCATGAGATATGTTGGAAAGAATTCGCTGAAGCTAATGGCATATCTCGCCGCGCTCGTGGCGGCATCGTTTGGTATAGAAATGATAATAAAAGGACTTTTATCGCTATAATTCTTCGTTATTTTTATAATGACATAACCTTTTTATATACCAAGAATTATTACACTTTCATGCAGCTTAAAAAGACATCTTTTATAGCTATCATGTTTATTGGCATGATCCTTGCCTCCGGATGCATATCTGGGGAAAATGATACTACTACCACGACCGCAGCGCCAGTGGACACATTCTTCATGGGAGTTACAGTGGATGGTGACTATTACGAAGACGTGGGCCTGAGCGAGATCAAGTCGCTCACCTACGAGCAGATAGATGCCACCATGGTGAAGAAGACCGGCGAAGAATTGGAGACAAGCTGGGGCGGAACTTCATTCTATGGGTTCATGGAATCCCTCGGCGTCTCGAACATAACGACCGTCACATTGGTGGCGCTTGACGGATATGAAAAGGAACTGGAATACGCACAACTTAGGGAGGCAATGCTTGCCTGGGAAGACGAGACAGGAGCCGAGATCGCAGTTGAGGACGGCGGACCCATAAGGTTCGTAGCGCCCGGGTTGCCATCCAATACATGGATACAGAATCTGATAGAGATAAGGGTGAGCACGACACCTGTCGACACTTTCTTCATTGGAGTTTATGTAAATGGCACAGAGTTCCAGCAGGTGGGCCTGAGCGAGATCAAGTCGCTCACCTACGAGATTCTGGAGGCCACGCTGGTGGACAGCAACGGCGCTGAGACACAGACAAGCTGGGGCGGCACAACGTTCGTCGGCTTCCTCGAATACCTTGGCATAACGAATGTGGCAGATGTCACCCTCGTCGCCTCTGACGGATACGAGAAGACAGCGGAATATGCAGACCTTGAAGATGCTTTCCTTGCTTGGGAAGACGAGACGGGTGCGGAGATCTCCGAAGAGGACGGCGGACCCATAAGATTCGTAGCTCCAGGTCTCGCGTCCAGCTACTGGATGAAGAATCTTTCTGAGATCAAGTTGACCACAGCAGTCACTGACACATTTTTCCTAACTGTGTACGTCGATGGCACAGAGTTCCAGCAGGTGGGCCTGAGCGAGATCAAGTCGCTCACCTACGAGATTCTGGAGGCCACGCTGGTGGACAGCAACGGCGCTGAGACACAGACAAGCTGGGGCGGCACAACGTTCGTCGGCTTCCTCGAATACCTTGGCATAACGAATGTGGCAGATGTCACCCTCGTCGCCTCTGACGGATATCAAAAGACGGCACAGTTCGCAGACCTCGGAGATTCATTCTTGGCCTGGGAAGATGAGGCGGGTGCGGAGATTTCCGAAGAGGACGGTGGACCCATAAGATTCGTGGCCCCGAGCCTTGCATCTAGCTACTGGATGAAAAACCTTACTGAAATCCAGGTGACTACGGGATGAGAAGACATATAGCGGCCTTTTCGGCGATGCTGTTGATGGCGGTGGCCCTCTCCGGATGCATCTCCGACGGCGGCACGGACATTGAATGGACAATAGAAGTTTACGGTGAGATACCATCGTCCTTCTCGATCGAATACGCGGAACTTGAAGATATGCCCCAGTCGTCTTTGGAGAAGCAGATCGTCAACGGCACTGAGGAGTACACCGGGGTGTCATTGTCCCACATCGTGGAACTGGCAGATCCTCTTGGAAACATAGACGCCGTCAACTGCATAGCCTCCGATGGTTACATCCTGACGTTCACGCTCAGCGATTTCAACAACGGGCTCCTGGTCACGGCTCGCGAAGGTGAGCTCCTCGATGAGGAAAGCGGACCTGTCATGTTGGGATTCAATATCGGCTGCGCCTGCAATTGGATGAAACAGGTCGTTGGTCTTGAGTTCTACGATAAGTCGAATTCCCTGGGCCTGATAGGCGATGTGGCAAATCCCATCTACGTCACTATAGACGACATCAGGGACTTTACCGAAAAGGACAACGACTTCACGGTCCTGGAGCTTTTCACAAAGGTGGCCTATTACCCTCAGGCCCAGACCTTCACGGTCTATTCGGCAGGGGGGGAGAATAACTATCCCATATCGATGATAGGGGATTCCACGGTCACCTATGCAAATGGCAAGTTCAACGTCGATGTCGCCGGCGAATACTTCAGCGATGTTGAGTCGCTGGACTGCGTCTGGGACCCGAACGCCTGATACCTTTCTTTTTTAGATATCTTTTTATTCCTCTTTTTTTTATTTAAGTTCATGTTCGAGATCCTATTTTGGATATTGATGACATTGGCCCTTGTATCGCTCACGGCCCTAATTGCAAGGAAATATGGCGTTGAATACATGATAGGCGTCTATGTTTCCCTCATAGTCATAGCGAACATCCTGGCCTCGAAGGTCGTATTGCTCGCCGGACGCACCGTCCCTGCGGCAGTCATAGTTTACTCATCAAGCTTTCTTCTCACCGATATGCTGAGCGAGTTCTATGGTAAGAAATATGCCCAGAAGGCAGTCTGGGCCGGCTTTTTGGGAAATATCGTGTTGGTCTTGAGCATCTATGTCGCGATAATATGGGAACCTGCGCCATTTTGGGTAAATCAGGAGGCATTCGAGACAATACTCAAGAACACCCCAAGGATAGTCTTTGCATCGCTTGTGGCATATCTCGTATCGCAGAATCACGATGTGATAAGCTACTCTTGGTGGAAGAGGAGATATCCCCAACACCTTTGGTTGAGGAACAATGCCTCGACCATCGTGTCCCAGGGGATGGACTCGGTCATATTCATATCGTTGGCGTATTATGGCATATTCCCCATAAAGGAACTGATAATCGGACAATATCTTGTCAAGATGGCCATTGCCCTTATGGACACGCCCTTCATCTACATTGTCAAGAGATTCAAATTCTATCAAGGAGCTCAAGATTCTCCGGAGTGAGGTAGTGCACACTGCTGCGCGAACCCACCTCTCTTCCCTGTCCTCCGTTGCGGACTATGTCGACGATGAGATCTATATTCTCTTCCATGTCTCCACTGACGATCTCGAACACGCGGCCGCTGCCCATCGTCTCGATCGCATTTATGAGGCAGGTGTCAAGTATTTCGGACAGGACGTTCTCCCTGACCTTCTCCCTTCCGTAGCCCCTTGCCGACAATCTCCTATACAGCTCGTCCGGTGAACACCTGATGATGAATATGAGGTCGCAGTCGAAGAGTTCGGCATAATGGACGTCGATAATGACATCGTCCATACCGGAGAGCTCTTGCCTCGCCCTGTCCAGGTCGATGACAGACGTTTCCTTCGCATTATCGTATTCCGTGGTCCAATCCATCTCTATGGCGCTTTTGGACACATCGACATGAGGTATCTTAAGAATAGCTGAGAGACCCTTTGATATTGAGGTCTTGCCAGTGCCTGGCGTGCCGCTTATACCTATCCTCATTTGTTCGAGCCTTCCATATATTCCCGGATCTCTTTTGTGAATAGCTCAAGTTTCCTGAATTGGAGCTCTTTGATAGGCTTCGGGTGGGCTATGTCGTTGCGTATGTGATTGAGTTCTATCAGCCTGGCCTTTATCCATCCTATGTTCACGAAGTATCTCTCAAAGACATTTCTCCAGTTGTCTATGCCTATCTCCTCTTCCTTGTAAAGGAGGATGGGAACGTAATACGAGAAGTCAGAATAGAATAGCAGGGGCATCAGATCCTTCTTCCTTAGCTGTGCATTTGCCCTTCTCTGCTCGCATTTGGTCTTGACATATGGGGGGATGCCTCTTCTCCACCATTCATCGTGATAATAGTCTTTGAGGACCTTTTCCAAGAAAAGGTTGAATTCCCTCTCGAAACTGGCCAATATCTCATAGGCCATCGTGCTGTCCTGGACCTTTTTGGATTCCTTCTTGGACAGTATCTTCCTCACGGCCTCAACGACGTCGTCCTTTCTGAGGGGTTTGTTGATCAGGTAGTCCTCAGCACCGTCCCTCATGGTCTGCACGGCCGTTTCCTCGCTGCCGTATGCAGTTAGGACAACAACGGGCATCTCCTTTCTCTTGGACTTTATCTCCCTCAGTACCTCAATACCGCTCTTCTTTGGCAACATCAGGTCAAGAAGCACGAGATCCGGGTTTTCTGAGAATGTCTTCGCAAGCGCCTCCTCCCCGTCCTCTGCAACGATTATGTCATAATCCTGTCCGGACAGAAAGGCCTTTAACAATTTTACATTGTCCGGCGTGTCATCCACTATCAGGATTTTTTTGGCTATCATCGTTCTTACTCCCTGCTGATATTGGCAATATGAAGGTGAATCTGGACCATTCGCCGTACTTGCTCTCCACCCAGATCTTTCCTCCCATCATCTCGATGAACTTCTTGGATATGGCCAGCCCAAGACCGGTACCCTGGTAATCCCTGGTCTCTGTGCCGTCGATCTGCTGGAACTCATCGAAGATGGCATCGAAGTCCTTCTCCCGTATGCCTATGCCGCTGTCCCAGACCTCAAAACGGACAAATTCCTTCTCATCATCTTCGTATGCGACCCTTGTCCTGATCTTTCCACCTATCTTGTTAAACTTGATGGCGTTTGTTAAAAGGTTTATCATCACCTGTCTTAATTTGGACTTATCGACGTACATTTCAAGATCTGGCTCGTACTCATATTCAATGTCAATGTCCTTTTCTGCCACCAACGGGGACATCAATTTGTGGACCCTTCTCAACAGTTCTCCCACCTTGACCCTCTGATAGATGATGTCCATCTTGTTCGCCTCTATCTTTGACAGGTCCAAGATGTCGTTTATCAGCTGCAGCAGATTTTCGCTGTTCTTTAGAATGGTCCTCAGATAATCGGTCTGTTCATCGTTCAGACTGTCGTCGTCGAGCAGGACGTCTGTGAAACCTATTATTGAGTTCAGGGGGGTCCTTAGCTCATGTGACATGTTTGCTATGAACTGGGATTTGAGCTTTGACGCTTCCTTGGTTCTCTCATTCGCGTCCTTGAGCTCCCTAATAAGCGACTTCAGTTTCTCGTTTGCCAGTTGAAGCCTGATCGTCCTCTGCTTGACCTTGTCCTCAAGCTCGCTATAGGCTATCTCCAACTCCTGCGCCATCTCGTTGAAAGAGTTGGCCAGAAAACCGAACTCGTCGTCCGAGGAGCTCTTTATCTGGAAACTGAGGTCCTTCTTTGCTATCCTTTTTGTCCCTGCGATAAGTTCCTTGAGCGGGCGTGTTATCGTCTGGGCGATAATAATGGCTGCAAATATGGATATCAGCATGGCGGAGGATATCAGTATGAGAAATGCATCACTGAATGTCTCCACCTTGGAGAACACGGCCTCTTTCTCTGTGACCTCTATGAGCACTAGGAATTCTTCGGTGTCATTCAGATCGAAGTAGATTGGGGTATATGTTATTATCCAGTCCTTGAGGTCGGATATCGTTCCGGAATCGCCGGATGTCAGGTCCTCCCGCCCCGAGAGCACGATCGAGGCTATTTCGACTATGCTGCCCGAGTCCATGTCATCCCCCACCCTGTGTGTCAGATAGACATTGGTGTTAGATATCAGGAACAGAGATGAGAGCGTACTCGTCTGTTCGTCTAGAAGTATGGACTCATTGAGGGGTTTCAGGAAGTACTCTGCCGACATGGATGAATAGATTATGCCCCTCCTGTTACCCTGCTCATCGAAGACCGGCACGGCATATGTGACCAGTGTGGTCCTTGTGGTGGACGAGGTCGAAGCGGTGGTGATGAAACATTGGTCCTCCTCAAGCTCCATCGCCTCCGTGAAATAGAGGCTTGTCGACACATTTCCAAGATCTCCATCAAGTATTTCGTATGTGGCGCCATCGCTCTCTATCGTTATGACAACATTGCCCTCTTCGTCAATGTACGAGACCTTTTCATAGATCCCGCGGCTCTCACAAAAGATCAGCATGTGCTCCTCGAGCAGTCCCTGCCATCTGGCTATCTCAGATTCGCTGTGGGTCGCCTTGGACAGAAAGTAGTCCCTGAGGGCGGGACTTTTCGATAAGTAGGTGACATCGCTCTTGTTGTAGTTTATGAAATCGTATATCTCCTCCGCTGCCGATGAGAGATCATATTGCGTATGTTCCAGCGTGAGGGCCTGGAAGGAATCGGTCGCTAGATTGATGGAGTAGATCCCAGCTATGGATATGGGAATCACGGAGACCAAAAGGAAGGTTAGTATCATTTTGTGGGATATGCGGGAGAATATGCGCATTGAGTAGCAATCATTACAATATCTTATAAACTTTCTTATAAATAAATATCATTATGTCTCATGGAAATGGCAGGTATCTTTTGCTCCTGGCCTGTTCAGATAGGAAGAAGGATGCGGACGGCCCATGCAGGGCAGTGGACCTCTACGATGGTCCGTCCTTCAGGACGATAAGGAAGCTCGAGAGAGAGGGCCGATTTCCCAAAACGCTTGAAATATACATAATATCTGGCAAATATGGCCTTATATCCTCAGAGGACATCATCGAATCCTATGATAGGAGGATAGACGAGGACGTTGTCAGGGACACGGATGCGAGGGACAAGCTGAGGGACCTCGTCTCACAGGGCTATGCGAACATATTCATCAACATGGGAAAAGAATATACCAGGCATTTCAATGACATCCTTGGGGGAGCAACGTCCGCGCGGGGCAGGATAGGTCAGAAAAATGCCCAGATGCTAGAATGGATCCTCTCACTTTGAGTCCTCGTCCGTGCCCGTCCTCCGCTCTTCCATCTCCATCTCATAGAGATTAAGTATCTCCACGGTCGCCTTCACCGCGAGACCCGGACAGCTGCTACATCCAAAGAAGGAAGCTATCGTTGCGCCGACGGCTATGGCACCATACATCGCCATCAAAAGTTCTTCATCGTCGTGTATGTTTATGCCTCCCTCTCCCTTCTCGGGGTCGAGGGGATAGAGGTCCTTGAGATCGTCGCTTCCGTCAGAGTCAGTATCGCGGGAGAGCGGATCTGTTCCCAGGTCAAGCTCCTCCTTGTCAGTCAACCCATCCCTGTCCGTGTCCTGAAGCAGGATATTGGTGCCGAGTGACAGTTCCCTGATGTCCGATATCCCGTCCCAGTCCGTATCATCATTGATGTCATAGAAAGGGTTGTCCATGGGGAGCGACTGGGACTCCTTCTTTGTAGGGTCGGTCCCATATTGCACCTCGCTGCCATCATCGATACCGTCATTGTCGGTGTCCCTGTCCAAGGGATCCGTGAAGTGGTCATATATCTCCTCATAGTCACCGAGTCCGTCCCCGTCGCTATCGGGCATCCATTTGTCTGTCCCAATGCTGTCCTCGATGTAGTCACCGAGCCCGTCCCCGTCGGAGTCGTTTCCTCCATCAGGGGCGGGCAGGAAACTTGAGACAGATATCCAGCTGTACGATTGGATGAATGAGAAGAGGGGGGACATCCCGCTTAACTTCATGCGTTTGCATGCCCTGTTGTAGCTGGCATATAGATCGCTCATGTACTCATCTACCGGCACCCTCTCCACACCAAGGGTGACCTGCTTGGAAAATATAGATTCTGCATATATGAAAAGGATCTCCAGTTCATATTCCAAAAACTCCTTCAGAGAGTCCAGTTCGGCGAGAACTCCGGCATCCTGGCCAAGATTCGCTTCCAAGACCTCCTTGTACTCTCCGTTGCCTGCGATGATCGACACGGACTTCTTGGCCACGCTCTCAAAGATCATTGAACCATCCCTGTCCGCGACCTTCCGCAGCGAATCGATATCGTTTTCGATTCTGGGCAGATATTTTATCATTTCCTCTATCAACGATAGTCTCGTATCCAAAGAGATCCTGCTATCGGCGTCGAACGCCCTCTCCCTCATATCGATGTAGTATATGACATCGTTTGTCAGTGCCATGTAGGCCTGTAGGACGTCATCCCCTTTGGGCTCACCGGGAGGAGAAGTATCCCTTATCGGCCTGGCAAAAACGGTAGAAGGACAACATGCGGCGATGAGTATCGCCAGTACCAAAACAATGTGTTTAGTTCCTTTCATCCACTCAAGATACGACAGGAATGACTTAATCAATACCTTAACGGCATGATGTAACATTGTCTGCCAAGATGGCAAGATTTATATTGAAACTGATATTACATTCTCAGAATGTCATCATCTTTTGGGTTATTGCACCCTAAGGTAAGAGATCTACTTGAAAAAAAGGGATTTAAGGAGGAAACGGAACCTCAACGCCTTTCCATACCTCCAATAATGTCAGGCAAGAACACCCTGATAATTGCCAGGACCGGAACGGGCAAGACGGAAAGTTCGATATTGCCTATATTTTCCAGGATCGTCGACTCAAAGAAGAAGGGTATAAAAGCCATCTATATCGCGCCCCTCAGGGCCCTGAACAGGGATCTCATGGAGAGGATGGAATGGTGGGCCGACCTGCTCGACATCAAGATATCCGTCAGGCATGGGGACACCACGCAGCATGAGAGGAGGAAACAGGCGCTATCCCCTCCCGATCTTCTGATCACCACCCCCGAGACGCTGCAGGCGATGTTGACAGGAAAGGTGCTCAGGAACAATCTCAAGTCTGTGGAGGTCGTCGTCGTCGACGAGATCCATGAGCTTGCCTCGGACAAGAGAGGCACGCAACTGGCCGTGGGCTTGGAAAGGTTAAGATACCTTGCAGGGGAGTTCCAGAGGATAGGCCTTTCCGCAACGGTCGGATCCCCGATGGAGATAGCCAGGTTCCTGGTGAACGACAGGGACATCGAGATAATAGACGCCTCCACAAAGAAGATATTCGACCTGACCGTCGAATATCCCAAGCCAGAGGATGAGGACGAGGAGCTCTCGATGGAGCTCTCCACGACACCCCAGACCGCGAGGAGGGTCAGGCGCATAAAGGAACTCGTGGAAGAAAACGAGAGCGTGCTCGCATTCGTCAACACGAGGGAGACCGCAGAGGCCCTCTCGTCCAGATTCAACGTCATATCCGAGGACATTGATATCCACCACTCATCCCTCTCGAAGAAGGTCAGAATAGACACGGAGAAGAGGTTCAAGAAACAGGACATAAAGTGCATCATATGCACGTCCTCCATGGAACTTGGCATCGATGTCGGATCTGTGTCACTGGTCGTCCAATACATGTCCCCCCGCCAGGTCTCAAGGCTTATCCAGAGGGTGGGCCGCTCAGGGCACAAGCATGATGAGATGCCAAGGGGCGTGGTCATAACGACGGATGCGGACGACATCCTGGAGTCCATCGTCATAGCCAGGAGGGCTGGGATAAACGAGCTTGAGAAGATAGTCCCTTACGAGAAGTCGTTCGATGTCCTGGCCCACCAACTGATAGGGATATCCATGGACCTTGGCGATGTCAAGAAGCCCGTGGCGTATGAGATCGTCAAGCGTTCCTATCCATATCGCGATCTCACCTGGAACGAGTTCAATGCCGTCCTGGACCTCTTGTCATCCCTTAGGCTGATATGGCTCGAGGACGAGGAATACCACAAGTCGAGGTACGCCCTGGGCTACTATTTCGAGAACCAGTCAGTCATACCTGATGTCAAGAAGTTCAGGGTCATGGAGCTCGGGACGAACAGGACCATAGGGGTGCTCGACGAGGAGTTCGTTGTGGACAGGGCGAACATAGGCATGAACTTCATAATCAAGGGCAGGGCATGGAACGTCATAGACGTCTCCGAGGACACCGTTCTCGTGGAGGAGGTGGGCAACATGGCCGCCACCCCGGCATGGGAGGGGGAACTTATACCCGTCCCATACGAGATAGCACAGGAGGTCTTCAAGATCAGGAAGGAACTGTCCGAGGACCTATACGGGAACGAGTTCGCAGAACGCTTCCGCAAGAGATACCCCTTGGACGAGAACGCCTTCGAGGAGCTCAGGAGCTATGTCCAGTCCCAGCAGGAGTTCGAGGTGCCCCATACGGACAAGGTCTATATCGAGCTGATGCAGAATCTCGCCGTCTTCCACATAGGGCTTGGGTCCGTGGCCAACGAGACCCTTGGCAGGGTCCTGGCCGCCCTCTACTCCAACAAGTTCGGAACAAGCGTCGCCATGAAGTCCGATGCTTACAGGATAGCGTTCAAGTTTCCCTCCAACGTTTCCAGCGATGACGTCGTTGGCATGTTCACATCATTGCGAAGCGAGGACATAAGGCCGATACTTGAACTGTCGCTGAAACGCTCAAGCCTTTTCCTCTGGAAGTTCACCCACATAGCAACCAGGATGGGCGTTCTTTCAAAGGAGGCGGAGAAGTTCAAGATAAAGGCGATAATGCGCGCCTACGAGGACACGCCCGTGTTTCAGGAGACGTACACGGAACTGTTCAAGGACAAGCTTGATGTAGGTCTCGTTGAGGAATATGTGGGATCGCTCAGCCGAGGGGAGATATCGATAAGGCCTCTTGAGCGTAAGAATCCCTCGCCCTTCTCGGCCAATCTCTTGGCGAAGTTCGGATATGGAGAGCTGGTCGGCCCGCAAAGGCCGGAGAAGGAGATACTCAAGCTTTTGAAGAAGAGGCTCGAGGACAGGAGAGTCAGGCTATTCTGCGTGACCTGCGGCAGATGGCATGCATCCATCAAGATATCGAACATGGACGAGACCCCCCGATGCCCCCTATGCGGTGCTAGGTTCCTGGCCATCATAGACAAGAAGGAGAAGGTAACCAGGAAGGCCCTGATCAAAAGGATGAAGAGAGAGAAGATATCGGAGGAAGAGGAGGAACTCGTGATCAGGGCGAAGAGGACCGCCGACCTTATTCTGGTGTATGGCAAGAAGGCAGTACTCACGCTCTCTGCACGGGGCGTTGGGGCGCAGACGGCCTCCCGCATACTTGCCAAGATGCAACCCGACGAGGAATCATTGCTTAGGGACATACTCGAGGCGGAGAAGACATACGCCAGGACGCGCCGCTTCTGGGACTAGTGTTTTTTCTTGATCTTTCTGGGAGTCCAGGCGTCCGTGTTGTATTCTGAGAGGTCGACACTCGCTATCTTGGCCAGGGCCAATACTGGCACGCCAAGGAACAATATATAGAAAATATAGAGCATGGGCACTTCCAGTTTGTATAGGGCATATAACATCAGGGCCAATATGCCGAGGAAGGCCAGAAATCTCATAGCTTATGATAGGTTGCGTATTATTTTAATATTTGCATCAGTTCCCTTAGGTCACGGATGATGAACGACGCGCCGCCATTGCCAGTGCCGTCCCTGTCTAGGAACACGTCTATCATTCCCGATCGTCTGGCTCCCTCTACGTCCGCCTTCATGTCATCCCCCACGAAGACCGCCTCAGCTGGTCCCACGCCGAGGTCCTTGAGCGCGTGGAGAAATATTACCGGGTCTGGCTTTGCCACCCCTATGTCCTCGGAGACGACTATGGACCTGAAACGGTCCGCGATCCCCGTCCTCGCGAGCTTTTCCCTCTGTCCGTTGCTGTCGCCGTTGGAGATCACGCCGAGCAGGTAATCCTGTCCCAGGGAGTCAATGACCTCCCTTGTCTCAGGGTAGAGGGCCCAATGTTCCTTGTAAAATGACAGGTACGTATCGAAGAGCCCGTATGCGTCATCGTCCCCGATGTCCCTCCCGTAATGGTCAAATATCCTTTTGATCCTGAGTATCCTTTGTTCCCTCAGGGAGACAAGGCCGTCGGCATACTCGTCGAAATATCTCTTTCCGATGGATTTCCAGAGCCTGGCGAAGTCGTCGAATCCGCTGTCATCAAGCCCGAGATGCCGATAGAATCCCTCCAAGGCGTGCGACTGTGCCTTGCCATGGTCCAACAATGTTCCATCTATGTCAAAGATGACGGATCTTATCATAAAAGAAAAAGAGAATAGGAAAATAAAAAACTATAGAAGGTTCCTTAGGATGTCAGGCACTTCCTGCGGCATGGTGGCGACCTGCACACCAACGGCGTTGAGGGCCTTTATCTTGCTCTCTGCCGTGCCGCTGTTGCCCGAGATGACGGCTCCGGCGTGTCCCATCCTCTTTCCCGGAGGTGCGGTCTTTCCGGCTATGTAGGACACAACGGGCTTGGAGATGTACTCCTTGATGTACTCCGCGGCAAGCTCCTCTGCGTTCCCGCCTATCTCTCCTATCATCACGATCGCCTTGGTCTCCTTGTCCGCCTCGAATCGCTCCAGCGTGGACAGGAAGTCCATTCCTATGACAGGGTCCCCCCCGACGCCTATGGCGGTGCTCTGGCCGTATCCGTTCTTGGTAAGCTCGTCTATGATCTCGTATGTGAGCGTCCCGCTCCTCGATACCAGTCCTACGTTGCCTTCCTTGAATATATGCGGCGGCAATATACCCGCCAGCGCCTTGCCTGGGGATATGAGTCCCGGCGTGTTGGGGCCGACTATGTCGACATCGTGCTGCTTCGCGTATTCCATCATGAACATGGCGTCCCTCACCGGGACATGTTCTGTGATGCAGACCACAGGGGAGAGCCCCAACGAGATCGCCTCAAGTGCCGAGCTCTTGACGAATCTGGCCGGAACGAAGATTATCGACGCGTCGGCCTCGACCTCGTCGACGGAATCGAATATCGGTATGTCACCCATCGTCTGGCCGCCCTTCCCTGGCGTGACACCTCCAACGATCTTAGTGCCGTACTGTTTCATACGATTCGAATGGAACTGCCCTTGGTGTCCGGTTGCGCCCTGCACGACTATCCTTGTGCTGTCATCGACTAGAATTGACATGTTAATTCCCCCCCACTGCAGCCTCGGCTGCCTCTTGCATGGATTGGTAAAGCTCGTATCCCGCCGAGTTGAGGATCCTCTTGGCCTCATCCTCGTTGGTTCCCATCATCCTGACGAACACGGGCACCTTCGGCTTGTACTCAAGTATGCCCTTTGCTATCTCGTCGCACTTGGTGATGCCTCCGAAGATGTTGATGAATATGGCCTTGAGCCCTTCCTTCATCGTGATGATGTCGAGCGCCTTCTTCATGTTGTCGGCGTTCGCACCGCCTCCTATGTCAAGGAAGTTGGCGGGCTTTCCCCCGTAATGATTGACAACGTCCAGTGACGCCATCACGAGTCCGGCACCGCATCCTATGATGCCGATGTCACCGTCAAGCTCGACATAGGCCAGGCCCGCTTCCTTCGCGGCCTTCTCGATCTCGGTGAACTCCTGGGATTCCTTGAGGTCCACCTCGAACTCCTTTTGCCTGAACAGCGAGTTGTCGTCTATCACAAGCTTCGCGTCAAGGGCCTCGAATCCCTCGGAGGTGATCGCCAACGGATTTATCTCGATAAGCTCCGCGTCCTTGTCCTCCATTATCCTTCCAAGCTTGTATATGATGGCGGCAAGGGACAGCATGTCCTTTCCCTCGTATCCAAGCTTTTTAGCCACGGACCTGCATTCATAGTCCTGGATCCCTATGATAGGGTCTATGTACAGCTTTATTATCTTCTCAGGAGTCTTCTCGGCGACCTGCTCTATGTCTATGCCGCCCTCTGTCGACGCCAACATTACCATCTTTTTCTTGTTCCTGTCGACAACGTACCCGACATAGAGCTCCTTCTTGATCTCCGAGGGCTTGCAGACCAACAGTTTCTTGACAGGGAGCCCCTTGATCTCCATGTTCAAGATGTCCTTGGCCTTTTCCATCGCCTCTTCCTCAGTCTTGGCAATCTTGATTCCTCCTGCCTTTCCTCTTCCCCCGACTAGCACTTGGGCCTTGAGTATGACAGGGAGCCCCAACTTGTATAGTATTGCCTTGAGATTCTCGACATCCTCTATGACATATCCTGTGGACGTCGGTATCCCATACTCGACAAAGATGTTCTTTGCCTCATATTCTAAAAGTTTCATAGAAATTCCCCTGTGATGAGTTTTCCAATTCTCTTTGCCTTTTACTTAAATATCTTTTGTATATATACAGGAACTAAATGTTTTTGTCGATGTTCATAATAAAAAATAAAGAAAAAAAATATTGGATAAAAACATAATAAATGCCGTTTTAATCATAATTATCTGACATACTGTCAACGACCGATACACGTTAAATGGAATAAAATGAGGATAATATTAAAAAAACGGACCATTAATCAGCTGATGTCCTTTATTTTCCATTTCTCGTCCTCTAAAATCAGCTCAAATGTGTATGGCATTTTGGATACATCGCTCGAGCCCACGGGATACATTTTCAAGATCGCGTTGACCGTGGCTTGGAATCCTTTTATCGAGGATGAGATTTCCTCTATCTCGAACATCAGATTGTTCTCCTCGAGGTTGTTTATGGTATCCTCAAGGGCCGCGAGGATCGCCTTTTCCCCTCCGGCGTTGTCGATGACTTCCTGGGAGAGAGTCTCCAGGACCTTCTCCGGGTTCCTTTCGTTCAATCCCTTGTAGTATTGTTGTATGGTGTTCTCTGGCGTACTGTCCTCTTCTGGCCCGATACAGCCACATAAGCATATTATTGCAATAAAAAACACTATCAAAGGGATTTTTCCCATAAAAATCATGTCCTTTCATTAACATAAATACTTTTGCTCTATTTTTAATGAATCTTTTTATAAAAATATCGTTTGCATGTCATCAATATAGGGGGTCGTTTGTCGGATGTCGGTCCAGTCTGGGCCAAAGACAGAAGATATTAATATCTTGTATCATACTTGTATCATGACACTCAAGACCGAGATGATCACGAAAAGCAAGAAGGATTATCTTATCGATGAACTGAAAAACAATTATTATTATGAGGAGAAGGCGGAGCTCAACGGCTGCTGCATAAAGCTCATAACGGACGATCGGATGTTCAAGGAGATGTGGCAGGACAACTTCAAGCACATGTCGGAGTACATAAGGCCGCATGGAAGGATATTTGCCCTGAGGGACGAGGGGGTCGGGGGCATGAGGCTTTTCTACGAACCCGTCTCCAAGACATGCTTCCTTTACAACTGCAACTACTATGGGCACGTGAAGAGCATCGCCTTGGCCATAGCGGGCGATTTCCTTGAAGAGTACCACTCGATCCATTCACGATACTCGGTGCACGGCGCGGCGATAGATGTCAACGGAAAGGGCATCTCCCTCATAGCGCCATCAGGTACCGGAAAGACGACGCTCTCATACGGGCTCCTACTCGACCCTAAGACCCGCTTGGTGAGCGATGACTGGTTCTATGCCCAGATACTCGGCGATCTTGTCGTGTGCGGCGCCTCCGAGAAGAACGTGTATATCCGCGCATCGATAAAGGACACCTACCCGGAGTTCAAGAAGGTCATATCATACACCAAGCTTGACAACAGGGACAGGGGGATAATAGATATCAGCGGCGTCCTTGGCAACACGAAGAAGGCCGATACCACCACGCTGTTCAACACGGTGTTCCTTAAAAGGGACCCCGATGACGAGGTCATATACAACATGTCGGTCAAGGAGGCGATGGACTTCCTCACGGACAACAACTTCTGCAATCCCCACATGCTGCTCTCCAATCCCAGAAAGGTCAGCATAAGGAAGAAGTTCTTCAAGCAGTTCTTTGAGAGGACGAGGATATTCATGCTCAACACGATCGAGACGCCGGGAGAGACGCTCGAGAGATTGAAGAAGATAGTTGCCTGAAATCCAGAAAACCTTTTTAATGCACCCTATGTTTTATTATTGGTGAGTAGATGGCTGAGATCCTAATGACTTCCGTGGTGGCGTTGGCCCTTGGAATATTTTCAATAATCATGCTTAGATATATCATTCCTTATTTTTATCAACAGGACAGGAGATTGGCTCAGTTCATATATCTCGACCTGTTCTGGGTCGCATTGTTCTTTGTTGTTATCCTGTACGAGGGAAGGAGCGCCTCCTCTCTGGGGCTGACCTTGGGCAAGGACATAGTCCTGACGATAGAATACATTCTTGTCTGTCTCCTCGTCGCCGTGCTTCTGTTCGTCGTTTCGGCCAAGAGGGAGAGGTCAAAGGGGCGTCTGTACATAGATAAGAAGAAAAGAGCCCTTGTGATAGGGAATGAGGGTGTCGATCTCAATTTCGTTTCAAGGCAGGGATACGTCCAAGCGTTCCTCATGCAGGTGATCTGGGTCGCACTGCCTCTCGAACTGTTCTTCAGGGGTTACCTGGTCTCCAGGATAGCCGAGGGACTAAATGAGATGACAGGTGTGATAATCGCCGGCATCATATACTTCATAGCATATATGGACAGGCCCATATTTGGGAATATCAACCTGGTGTTCGGGCTGCTCTGGGGCTTCGCATACGTTCAGACGGGGAGCATATTGCCCGGTCTGGTCGCGCACATGTTCATCAACACGTTCAGTTATTACTTTGCTAGGAACATCGCGCTCAGCGGTCCAAAGTGAGGGCATGGTCCCTCTTCCTTCCTTTTGGTGGGTGTCATGGTAAGGGAAAGCGTCCAAGTGGATGAACCATTGAAGCTACTCAATGATGGCAACAATGTCTATGTTGGCAGAAAACAGTCGGTCTTTGACAAGTACAGGGACAAGTCGGGCCTCTACATAGGCAAGATCTACGAGGAGCAGAAGGTGGGGATGAACCTTATAGGCAGGCCCGTCCTTCTTGATTCCATATCCCCCCATGCGATATTCATATGCGGTATGAGGGGGTCCGGAAAGTCCTATACCCTGGGCGTCATCGCGGAAGAGATGGCGATGAAGAACAACGGCGCCGGGGTCCTCATCATAGACCCGATGGGGATATTCTGGTCCATGAAGAATCCCAACAAGGTGGGACAGGAGAAGAAGACGCTCAAGAGATGGATGCTATCACCGAAGGGATTCAAGAACATGAACATCTTTTTGCCCTCGGGATATGCCAAGGAGGTGCCCAAGGACACCTACGACCAGGAGTTCACAATAAGGCCATCTGAGATATCCGTGGACGACTGGTGCCTCACGTTCAACATAGACAGGTTCGACACCATGGGGCTTCTCTTAGAGAGGGCGTTGGACAAGGTCAGGAACGGATACACGACAGTTGAGGGGAGGGAGGTCCTGGGCAAGGGCAATGATTACGAGCTCGAGGACGTGGTCGAATGCGTCAGCGACGAGGAGACCATAAACTCCAACTCCCAAGGTTTCAAGCAGACGACCAGGAGGGCCCTCGTCGCCAGGCTCAACGGCGCCAGCGAATGGGGCATATTCGCCAAGGAGGGCACCAAGCTCAACGACCTCTCCAAGAGGGGCATCGTCACGGTCATCGACGTGTCGTTCCTTGACGACAATGTACGTGCCCTGGTGGTGGGAATAATCGCCAGGAATCTCCTGAACACGAGGAAGAAGGTCTCCAGGCACGAGGCCACTGGAAATCTCAAGAACATCTTCGGAAGCATACCGGTCACATGGCTGATGATAGACGAGGCGCACATACTTGTCCCCGCGTCGGGACAGAAGACCGCCGCCTCGGACCCGTTGATAGAATATGTCAGGCAGGGCAGGCAACCCGGGTGTTCCCTCGTCCTGGCGACACAGCAGCCTTCTGCCATCGATTCCCGCATACTTTCGCAGACAGACATACTAATGTGCCACAAGCTTGTCTACGACGACGACATCAAGGCGGTCACGAGAAGGATGCCGTCGGAGATGCCGTCCGCGTTCAAGAATCCGCACTTCATCAAAAATCTGTCCATAGGGATGGCCATCATCGGGGACAAGCAGGAGCAGACATCCCGTGCGTTCCTCACGAGGATACGTCCAAGGATATCGCAGCACGAGGGGAGGGAGAGGACATCCACGATGGACCTTGACCCGGGAGTGCTGAGGAGGAACATCAGGGAGCTGGTCGAGGAGAAGTATGGGGAGGGACATCCTGAGGAGTTGACCTCCATGATAAAGTCCATAGAGAACGAATATGGTATCAGCGTGGACCTTGACTCCATAATAAGGGAATTGGCGTTGGAGGATAAGATAGAGGTCGATATCGACGTGCTTGCAGAGGATCACAGTGAAGAGGTCGGCGAAACCCCCATCACCTTGGAGGAGGAATCGTTCGATATTGAGGTCCCGATGCCGGTGGAACCTCTTCCGGAACCTTTGCCGCCCGCCCCGCCCGTGGAATACTCGCCCGTCGAGGCATACGTGACAGATGAGCACCCCTCATTGCCAGAGCTCTCCCTGGCGGAGGAGGCGCCTTTGGACAAGGAGGGTCTGGACTACTCCAAGGTGAGGATAGTCTTTGAGAAGGTCGGTCCCGACGATATCACCGAATTGGCCATAAAAAAGAAAAAGAAGAGGATATTTGGCCCGAAGGAGAGACTTATATGTAACTACCTCGTGTACTATCCCCTCTGGCAGGTCACCTACGACTACTTCCCCAGGAAGAAGAAGTATGCGTCGATAGCCACCTATATCGACGGCATCACGGGCGAGATCGTCCTCAAGTATAGGAAGGGGACCAGGACGCGGGGCATGCGGGAGCTCTTGTCCCTCAAAAGGGAGGAGAGGGACTTCCTCTTATATCTTATAAAGAGGGAGAACGCAACATACCCGGACATAGAGAAGGACCTCGACATCAAGGAGAAGAAGGCCCGCGCTCTCGTCGATAAGATGCTGGGCCTGAGGATAGTGAAGGTCCTGAAGAGGGGCGACCATATCGAGATACATCCGAACTTCAAGTTCGAGCTTGTGGAATCTCCTGTCGACAAGAAGGTCTCGGGGGTCGAGTTCGAATATGGCGAGGACTTCATCGAGAACGGTTCCCTCATAGACTTCGTTGTCGCAGATTCCGAGGCAAGGAAGGTGATCGAGTTCTTCGAGCATGTCCAGATATGGAACGTCGAGAAGGTATACTATCCATACTGGGTCGCAATGTACGAGGACGAGAAATCAAGGCGGATAGAGGTTTTCGACGGCATCACGGGGAGGCCCGACGAGGACGCCCGGGAGATGCTGAGATACAGGATCTGAGACCGTCATCGTCCCCTCATGGCGGAATGACCTTTTCACGACTGATCTTTCTATCGCGGAACCTCGTACCCAAGGTCCGATTTCAGTTACCGAAAGTTTTATAAACTGACCTTGAGTATGGTGAAGTGCACCAAA
>DAINBB010000029.1:0-17896 GCA_036733165.1 Halobacteria archaeon
TGCCTTGCGAGATCCCACCAAATCTGTTGAGCTTGATGTTGGCTATGTGGAAGAGCTTTCTTTGCAGCGCGCTCTGGAGCTGGAAACGGTCATGTATGCTCTCATCGCCCGCTATCCTGATAGGGGAATCGGTAGTGAGTTCCAGCATCGATGCGTCGTCCCGCGCAGGTTGTTCAAAGAATTCTATGTCAAGGTCCCTTGTCCTCATCACGACCTTCCTGGCATCGGGGAGCGACAATGACCCATTGGCATCGCACCGTATCCTGGGCTCGGGTCCAAGTTCATCCCTTAGTGCAAAGAGCACCTCTATGTCCCTGTCCGGCTCTGGTCCCAGCTTGACCTTGAAATGATCGAAACCCTTCCTTCTCCAAAACATGGCGTCCCTCAACATCGACGAGACATCATCGAGGCCTATGGTGATGGATGTCGCCATCTTCGGCCTCAGATTGCCCAAGAGCCCGTATAACGGTGAATCATGATACTTCCCTATTATGTCCCATATCGCAGTATCGAAAGCGAACTTTACGGCAGGATTGCCATATGTTATGGAATCCATGGTGGCACATACCTTCTCCCGCCTAAGGGGGTCGATGCCTTTTATGCCCTCCCTGAAAAGCTCCGAATAGTAATTGGCGCTTCTGACGTCCTCGTCAGTCATCGATGTGGGATATCCACACCCATAGCCAGTGATCCCCTCGTTTGTGGTGACCCTTACAAAGAAGGAGCTTGAATTGGAGACGCCGCCAGTGGCCGTGGAAAAGGCCCGCTCCAGGGGAATCTTTCTGTAGGTAAAGTCTATTTCCTCTATCTTCACGGAAGAGACTATCTGCAATTCGATTTTTAATATGTTTGCCCTAATGCAATGATGGTCCTATGGTGTCGGGGGTCTTGCACCTTTCGCATTCGAACTCTATTGTGGAATACTGTATCCCGTTGTCAGAGAGGACCTGCCTTATCCTGCCCTTGATGGCCTCGGCATCGTGGAGCATCTGATCGTTGATCACGAAATGGGCATCAAATGAGTTCAGATTGGAGCATATGCTCCAAAGACGGACGTTATGTACCTCCACCACACCACCTATGGCCTCCAAGGATTCCAGAAGCATGTCCATGTCGATGCCTTCCGGCGTGAATTCGAGCAATATCCTCAAAGAGGATCTGATGATACCGAAGGATGACATCACGATTATGACCACTATCAAGATACTGATGACGGGATCGATCACCCTATTGCCTGTGAAGTAGATGGATATTGAACCAATGACTATCATAAGGGAAGAGAGCGCATCGCTGAGGACATGGAGGTAAGCGCTCTTGACATTTATGTCGTCGTTCCCATGGAGCTTGTACCCTATGTACAGATTTATGGCCAGACCCATGAGCGCGACCGCCAACATTACCGGCGTATCTATCTCTGGCTGGGAGCCTATCCTCTTGATCGCCTCGTTG
The DNA here is from genome assembly GCA_036733165.1 of Halobacteria archaeon. Lineage (GTDB taxonomy): Archaea > Methanobacteriota_B > Thermococci > Methanofastidiosales > NM3 > JAFGGT01. The sequence goes on from DAINBB010000029.1 coordinate 1,450, forward strand.
ACTATGACGATGCTGATGGCGAACAGCATCAGGCTGTTTATCAGTGCCGCAAATATCTCCACCCGGTGATAACCGAAGGTCCTGGTGCTTGATGGCAGTCTCTTGGATATCCTGATTGCGCTGTAGGAGATCAAAAGCGCAAAGGCGTCCCTGAACATGTGCCCAGCGTCGCTGAGGAGGGAGAGGGAGTTTGAGAAGATTCCGCCCAGAATCTCCAACGCAAAGAATATCAGGGTAAGCGCGATCGCGACCCTAAAAGAGCTTTCAATTCCCCCTTCATTCAAGGACATACCATAAGATAGATATCGGAATTAATAAGGTATGTGTATGAACGGATCATCAATTGATGTTCTTTTCGATTATGGGTATGGTGAAGAAAAATGTTGAACCGTTGTCCTTCTCGCTCTCGACCCATATCTTGCCACCCATCTTATCGATCATCTTCTGGACCGTCGCCAGGCCTATCCCCGTACCCTCGGTCTTCTTGTCCGCAAGCCTTTCAAAGAGCTTGAATATCTTGTTGGTGTACTTGATGTCAAGCCCTATTCCATTGTCCTTGACATAAAACTGGTAGTGGGTCCCAAAGTTCTCCACACCCACAGATATCTCTATGTTATCGTCCGACTTAGAGAACTTCATGGCATTGGACAATAGATTCGAGAAGACCAGGGACACCGCAAGCCGCTCCTGGTAAATGAAGGGGAACTCCCCCACGAGCTCAAGTTTGGTCTTTTTCTCGGGGAAAAGGTCCTTCGCCCTGTTGAACTCCTCGTTGATAAGCGCCTTGAGATTGATGTAGTCCTTGCTGATGGATGTCTTCTGTATATTGTAGTAACTGACGAGGTCGTTCAAAATCTTGCTCATCTTGACCACGTTGCTGGAAAGCCTGTTGAAGTATTCCTTGTCGCTGCTCTCCAGATCACCATATATGTCCTCGTTGAGGAACGTCAAAAGAGCGTTGATCGAGACAAGAGGCGTCTTGAGATCGTGTGTAAGGGAAGAGATGTATGTCTGCAGTTCCCTGTTCTGCTCCTCCAGCAACTTGGTCTTGTGCTCTATCTCGATTGCAAGGCGCTTGTTGAAGTCCTTTTGTTTCTCGAATGCCTTCGCATTGTTTATGGCGATGGCGACCTGATTGGCAAAGAGCTCCAACATCTTTATGTCCTCAATGGTGGGCGCCATACCGTCAAGCGGCCTGTCCACGTTTATCATCCCTATCCATTCGTCCTTGACCCTGATAGGGATCATGAGCAGGTCATCGCCCTGCCATTCCTGCAGATTGTCGGACCTGAAGTTGCCAAGGCTCATCCTGTCCCTGAACTCCTCAGGAACCATCTCAAGATTCTTCAAGACATCTCTGACATAATATGAATTGGAGACCTGGTACTCTGGGATTTTGTACCAATTTGTCCATTTTGAAGGCTTTGAACCGAGTATTTTCTTCCTGTACCTCTCAGGCATGCCCCTCGCAGCCACCGGGGCCGATGTCCTACTCTCCTTATCCCTCAGAACGATGATTGCAAAATTCCAACCAAGGTCCTCATTGATGGCCTTGCAGATTATATCAAAAAGAACATTTAGTTCAAGATTCGCTTGCATGTTTTCCGTCAGTTCTAGGATTTTGAGCATGACATTGTGTAGTTTGTGCACAATGATGATGAGGAACAGGTCAATATATATTTTTCTATCAAAGTATATCAATCTATGAATATTGTAATACTTTATATAATTCATTTTTATATCTAAAAAGACCTGAAATCCTTCACCCTCTCTGATATCATGGAACTCACCATGGACTTCACCTGTTCGTATGGCAGGTCTATCCTCTCCTTCTTGTTGAAAAGTTTGTTGAAAAGATGATTCCCAACCTCATCGTCATGGTCTACCTCAAAAAGGACTGAGTCTTGGGTGAATCTTTCTTGTTTTATGAGTCCATCCCTGTCGCCGTCCGTTATGGCAATTACAGGAATGTTGAATCGGAAAAGGATATCTCCTACTATCCTTGATGTGTCATCGCCTACAACGACAGCGCCTTCACACCCCTCGGATAGCTCATATACCTCTGAGCCCGCATGATTGATAAAGACGACGCCTCTTCCCATGGTGTCCTCCACCCTAGGTTTCACATCCCCCGGCCTCAGATTGGATGTCGCGCAGCATTTTGCGGTATTGATGTCCAAAGGACCCATTTTCTCAAGCTTCTCTATCCCATGCTTCTTGATCGATATTCCCTTGGTACCTACAATTCTGCCACCCATCACGGTAATGGCCACATCAGTGTCTGTTGCGCGGCCTATCAAGATGTTCCTGCACAGGACGAAATCACCGACCATGCAATCCCTTAGATTCCTGGTGACACTGCCTCCATCCTGGCTGAAACGTTCGATCGATTCGAGCGGCGAATCCTCTTTTATGCCAAGCCCCTTAATATTGGAGATAATGCCCTCCGGGAAAGTGCCCTGCCATACTACAAAGGACCCTGAGGAGAAGTCGATGTGCATCAAGGGCACTGAAATCCCAGAGTTCTCCTTGATGATCTTGACAAAGCTTTTTCCAGATTCCTTGGAACGGGGGCATATTGCAATTATAAGACTTCTTATCCCTTTTGACCTGGCCACCACCTTTCCTGGAAGGTCAGGAATCGATATGATATCGTCAAGACCATTGTCATGGGCCGCCGTCCTTCCCATGGTCCCAGCTTGGTAGTAACTGGCCCCAGGAATCATTCGTACAAGTTCAGCAGCATATCCCTTGTCAAACACATCGGGACCATGGAACAATACGACCAAATTCCCCTCCATGTTCACGAAAAACACCATGAATCGCGGGATGGGGTCAATCGCCCCAGTAGAAACCGGTCAGGGTTATCGTGGGTTCTTCAGGGATCGGAACATCATTGATTCCAACGTCATTGAAGTGCCCATAATGATGTCCATTGTTATTGATATAATGTCCATAATGATTGCCGTTGTCGTGGCAGCCGTCGTTAACCGACCCTTGGCCATATGATCCGCATGCCACCATCGTTGGAGAGATTAGCAACATGAGGATAGCCAATGCAAGGAATATCTTCTTGTTCATTGTTGACACCAAATTCAATCTGGTCGTTCAATTAAAAAACTTTGCAATATGGCCATGCAATGCAGGGGCATAATGGCCATGTATGCAAATCCCGATCATACCTCGACAGACTTCCAGTCCTTGAGGAAACTGTCAAGGCCCTTGTCCGTCAAGGGGTGTTTGAACATCTTCTCCAGGACCGCTGCGGGTATCGTCGATATCTCTGCGCCTATCTTTGCCGCTTCGACCACGTGGATCGGGTGTCTGATGCTGGCAACGATGACCTCTGTTGAAAACAGATAGTTCTCCTTTATCGCCATGATATCCGAAACGATGTCCATGCCGTAGTGGGCAATGTCATCAAGCCTGCCTATGAAAGGCGAAACGAAGTTCGTGCCGGCCTTCATCGCTATAAGTGCCTGGTTCGCGGAGAATATCAAGGTCGTATTGGTCATGATGTCCTCATCCCTTAGGATTGGAAGGGCCTTGACGCCTTCCTTTATGAATGGAACCTTTATCACAATGTTGTCCGACCACTTGGAAAATTCCCTGGCCTCCTTGAGAATGCCATCTGTCTCAAGACTTGTGGCCTCGACAGAGACAGGCCCGTCCACTATGGAGCATATCTCCCGCACCAAGGTCTTGAACGGCCTCTTCTCCTTTGCGACAAGCGATGGATTCGTGGTCACACCATCGACCAGACCCATATCGCTCCAATATTTGATATCGCCCACATTTGCTGTGTCTAGAAAAAACTTCATCGTATCAACTCCTTTGATTTTTCCACTATAGATCTAGCAGAGAGCCCATATTTGTCATAAAGGTCGTCCGGCCTGCCAGATTCCGTGAACCTGTCAACACCCAGCATCGAGACCTTTGTCGGCAGCCTCTGGGAAAGAAGGTCTGTGATCGTGCTCCCCATTCCGCCGAAAATGCTATGGTCCTCCACAGTAAGCACATTGCCACAGTCCTTTGCGGCCCTGAGTATCGTTTTTTCATCCAATGGCCTTAGGACCTGCAGGTCTATGATCCTAGCGGAATAACCTTCGGCCTCAAGCATCTTGCCGGCGGCAAGGGCGTTGTGAGTAGCGAATCCGTGACCGATTATGGCTAAATCGTCCCCGTCCTGCAGAACATGTGAATGTAGGGGGTCGAATCCCGAATCTTCGTCATAAATGCTCTCAACGCTGTCCCTGAAAAGTCTCACGTAACAGGGGCCTTTGATATCATGGATGGTCTTGATCGTGGAATAGGCAGACAATGGGTCGCATGGCACGAAGATATTGAAGTCGGGCAGCACTTTCATGAGGGAAAGGTCCTCCACAGCATGATGGCTGGGCCCGTCCTTTCCAACAGATATGCCACCATGGGTCGAGACCAGCTTGACGTTCATCTCCGGATACGCAATGCACATCCTTATCTGGTCAAAGCACCTTCCCGGAACAAAGACGCTGAAGGTCGATACAAAGGGGATCTTGCCGCATGCCGCCATGCCTGCTGCCGTGGACACCATATCCTGCTCACAGATGCCCATATTGAAGAATCTCTCGGGGAACTCGTTGCCGAACATCGCCGTCTTCGTCGAGTTCGAAAGGTCGGCATCAAAAGCGACGACATCTGGGTCCTCCCTGCCAAGCTCGACAAGGGCATTTCCATAATAGTTCCGGACATTGAGCTTCATCTGTTACACTCCCTTATGGCTTCCTTGATCTCAGTATCCTTCAGAGGTTTGCCATGCCAGCTGCATACGCCCTCCATGCTTGAAACGCCCTTTCCCTTTACCGTCCTAGCAATGATCACGCATGGGGCGTCCTTCACGTCCCTGGCCGCCCTAATAATATTCTGCAGTTCGGATACGTTGTGGCCATCCACTTCGAATACCCTCCATCCAAAGGACGCAAACTTGTCCCTGAGCGGCTCCAACATCTTTATGTCCTCTGTGGCGCCATCACACTGCAGCATGTTCCTGTCCACTATGGCCACTAGATTGGAGAGCTTATAATGTGAAGATGTCATGGCGGCCTCCCATACCTGTCCCTCCTGAAGCTCACCATCGCCCATGAGGACATAGACGTTAGAGGATGTGTTGTCCAATCTGCACGCCATGGCGATACCGTTCGCTACCGAGAGGCCCATTCCCAAAGAACCTGTCGAGAATTCGACACCGGGCGTCTTTTTCATGTCAGGATGCCCCTGAAGCATCGCTCCCACGTCCCTGAGCCTGAAGAGCTCGTCCCTTGGAAAGAATCCTTTCCTTGAGAGTGCCGAGTAATAGGCAGGCGCGGCATGCCCCTTAGAGAGAACGAATCTATCCCTGTTAGGGTCCTTTGCCATCTCTGGCGAAAGATTCATGACATCAAGAAGCAACACTCCCAATATCTCAGCACAGGACATGCAGCTTGATGGATGGCCGGATTTTGCCCCGGTCGTCATTCTAATAGAATCGATCCTTATTGCATTGCATTCCTCTATCAACTTAGCAGTCTCAAACATCTCTATCACAGATATCATTCAATTCTAAAAAGGATTTTTTGGGGTCATCCTTAAAAACCCCCGATCCCGCAACAAAATGATCGGCCCCGCACCTCTTCAGTTCCAGGATGTTGTTCTTCCCTACGCCGCCATCCACGAGGATGTCGAACTCATGACCGTCGATGTTCCTGATATCGTTCAGTCTTCTGACAGAATCGTATGTCGACTCTTCAAACTTGGCTCCGCCGAATCCAGGATATACACCCATCAAAACAATAAAGTCCACAGATGCGATAATATCTGGTGGTATATCTCTTGTATCAGGATTCACGGCCACCCCCACCCTGGCCCCCTTGGGAAAATCAAGGTCGTCTGGATGTAGCCCTGTCTCAAGATGGTAGGAGACCCAAGAATGAGGTATGGACTTGAAGATATCTATGAATCTTTGAGGGTCATTGACCATGTAATGGACATCCAGCTCAAAGCCGAATTCCTTGTATATCTCCTCTATCATCTTGGGACCAAAGCTCAGATTTGGAACAAAAACGCCGTCCTCGATATCCACATGTATCATCTTGGCAAGTCCTCTGAGGGGTTCTAATTTGTCCCTCAAATGCAAATGCGATGTGGAGAGTATGGAAGGCAAGATCATCTATCATCACTGAATGAAAGGTGGTAACCGTTTGACTTAAAAAACATTATGGTCTGCGTTTTTTTTCCGTAACGGCCCCATGCATAATCTTATTATAATATATGATATATTTAGACATATGGATCTTACAGTTAAGAAGTTTGACCTTGAGGCGGGCAAAAGGTACACCGTTATCATGAACGAGAGGGATATGTTGTTGGAACGTATCCACTCGGGCGACAGGGTAATGGTCACCGGCCCGGCCGATTCTATAAAAGCCTTCGTGAATTCCACCAAAAAAGTTGTCAAAAAGGGGGAAGTAGGTCTTTTTCAGGAGGTATCTGAGAAGACCGGCCTCAATAACAACGGTGTTGCAAAGGTCGAATTCGCCTCCCTTCCGGACTCTGTCCATGCGATAAGAAAGAAGATGAAGGGTGAGAGACTTTCAAAGGAACAGATATTCCAGATAGTCTTCGATGTTGTCGAACAGAATCTGAGCGAGGCCGAGATAGCTGCCTTTCTCGTTTCACAACAGACGATCGGCATGGACATCGAGGAAGTGGAGTACCTTACAAGGGCGATGGCGGATTATGGCGAGAAGGCGGAGTACGAGAAGACCACTTTCACAAAACACTCTGTGGGCGGGGTGCCCGGAGACTCGAAGGTATCTCTCATCAACGTTCCAATAGTGGCGGCGGGCGGCCTTTTCATCCCAAAGACATCGTCAAGGGCCATCACATCCCCCTCGGGGACATCGGACACCATGGAGGTCCTCTCGGAAGTGGAGTTCTCCATCGAGGAGATCAAAGAGATCGCCAAGAAGAGCAATGCCGCATTGGCATGGGGCGGTTCATTGAACATGGCGCCTGCAGACGACATGCTCATAAGGGTCGAAAGGCCGCTTAAACTGGACCCCTTGTCCCAGATGCTGGCATCGATAATGTCCAAGCAGATAGCCAACGACGTCGATTTCATGCTGTTGGACATACCTGTGGGAAAAGGCGCAAAGGTGGAGACGGAGGTGGAGGCGAGGAAGATAGCCGCCAGCTTCAGGGACCTTGCGGACAGATTGGGCATATATCTCCGAACTGTCATCACATACGGGGGGCAACCCGTCGGGCATGCCATAGGACCCGCATTGGAGGCCATAGAGGCTCTGGACACCCTCTCGAACAAGGGACCCGCAAGCGTGACGGAAAAATCGATCGCGTTGTCCGGCGTGATGTTCGAGATGGGGGGGCTTGCCGCCAACGGCCAAGGAAACGAGATGGCGAAAAAACTGCTGACATCTGGAAAGGCCCTCGAGAAGTTCCTGCAGATCATCGAACTTCAGGGGGGCAATCCAAAGATAAAGAAGTCTGACATACAGGTGGGTGACAAGACCTTCGACATCCTTGCCAAGAACGATGGATACATAACAAGGGTGTCCAATGATGGGATCTGCAAGATAGCCCATCTGGCCGGCGCGCCAAAAGACAAGGGAGCGGGAATATACCTGCATAGGAAGGTCGGATACTACGCCAAGCAGGGGGAACCTTTATTTACGATATATTCTGAGAGTGAGAAGAAGCTTGACGATGCTATAAACCACGCTTTGAAGCATCAACCCATCTCCATCGAGGGAATGATAATAGAAGAGCTCTAGGTGAATCAATGCAGATAAAATGGTTAGGGGGGGCCGGTGAGGTCGGCCGCTCCTGTATTTACTTAAAGGACAATAACTTCAGGTGCCTCCTCGACTGCGGCGTGAAGCTGTCCTCGGACGACATGTACCCCGATCTTTCAGATATCAACTTTTCCAAATTGAACGCCGTGATAGTCAGCCATGCACACCTCGACCATTGCGGATATGTGCCATTCCTGTTCGCACACGGGTACAGGGGACCCGTCTATACAACACATCCGACCAGGCGTATCTCCAGGATAATGCAGGATGACTTTGCCTCCATACAAAAGGATGAGGCGGGATGGGGGCCATACTGGAGGGATGATGTGCGCCTGACCAAGAAACACACCATCTCACTGGACTACGGCGAGAAGAAGGAGATAGGACACAACATATTTCTCACATTCCACAACGCAGGACACATACTCGGTTCCGCCCAGACGCTCATCGAGACGCCGTACCATTCATTGCTGTACTCCGGAGACATCAACATGGATGTGAACAGGATCATGGACAAGGCCGACACCAACATACAGACGGACAGCCTGATAATAGAGTCAACATATGGCGCAAGGAACGACAAGCATTCCCTTCTCGAGGACAGTGAAAGGGAACTGATAGAGCTTATCAACAACACGCTCTCCAATGGGGGGAAGGTGATAATCCCGGTCTTCGCCATAGGAAGGGCGCAGAACATCCTGGTTACATTGAAAAGGGCATTTGAGGACGGGAAGCTCAACGTCCCCATATACCTTGATGGCATGCTCCAGAAAATAAACGAGATATATGATGATTATCCCGAATGGATGAACAGCGAGATGTACTCGATGTTCAAGGATTCGAATCCCTTCGATTGCCCGATGTTCATAAACGTGCACGATAGGGGCAACGTGATTGCATCAAAGGACCCGGTAGTTGTGGTGACGACAGCCGGAATGATGTCCGGAGGTCCCGTGATATCATATTTCAAGGCGTGGGGGAATGACCCTAGGAACGCCCTGATCCTGGTCGGGTACCAGGTCGAGGGGACCCTTGGAAGGTCGCTTCTAGATGGTGAGAGGGAGATCACCCTGGACGGAAAGAAGCTATTTGTGAACGCACAGGTCCATTCAACCAGCTTCTCCGCCCATGCAGACCATGACGGGTTGCTGGAATACGTTTCCAGTCTCAAGAAAAGGCCCAAGAACATCTTCCTCAATCATGGGGACCCCGCAAAGCTCAAGGAGCTTGCCGAAGACCTGGGGGAAAACGCAATCATTGCCGAACAGATGGTGACCTACACCCTGGAGGCGGCAAGGACGGGATTCGAGCCCATCGAACCATCATTCTCCAAGGAAGACATAGAGATGGTGATCACCACACCGAGGGACGAGATCATAAAGAACTACATGATCCAGATCATCAGGTCGACCCGCAAGGAGCTTAGGATATCGGGTTATATAGACACCGCCCTTACCAATGAGATAATCGAGGCGATGAGAAGGAATGTGAAGGTCAAGGCAATGATAAGGCACCTTACAAGACCTTCCAACAAAGAGGCATACAAGCTTTTGGCATCCCATGGCGCAGAGATAAAGGAGAACAGGGACCTTCACGCACGCATGGTGATATCGGATGACAGATACGCCCTCATATCTTCGGCAGATCTCACTAGGGACAGCTTCTATGACCATTACGAGGCAGGATTCCTGGTGAAGGACAAGGCAATGGTCAACAAGGTGCTCTCGTTCTTCCAACGCATATGGGGCGAGTCCTACGAGGTCGGATGATCGACCACGTCCCCCTTCACACTGCGAAGCATGTGCCCGGTGACCCTTGCGTTGATAAGTCTGTCAAGGCCAAGCCTGCCGGGCACCCCCACCACCAGGGGATATGTGCCGACCTGTCTTGCAAAGGTGGTGTTGCCATCATATACCTCCGTTCGCAGCGACCTGAGCAATGTGCCTGACGGCACCAATCTCTGCAACATCGGGTAGTCTATTTCCTTTCTTATCTCATTGCGCCATTTCCAATACTTGTCCCTGTTCTTTCTCAGGAACTTGCCCCGTGTCGAGTCCCCCATTCTGGTGCCTGGAAAAAGGACGACCTCCCGTATGTTTATCCTCCTCAACATGAGGCCCGCATCCAATATCCTGCGAAGCCAGAGCATGTTCTCCTCATGTGTGGATCTTGACTCGCCGTCCAGACCGAACAGGATATTGATCCCCGGAAGGAGGCAAGGCATTCCGTTATGGCCCCTCATGGCCCCCACCTCGTTTATCAGCGCTATCTTCTCGAACACGATGTCAGGGCCATTGTGAAGGTCATTGTTTTCTACGACCTTCCCATCGAAGCTCTCGACACCCAAGCTTGCCACATTTCCCGGACTGCAGTACTTGACAAGCACCTTTGTCTTCTCTACGTTCACGAAAAGGGGATTTGCATTGTCTATGTGAAGGATGTCGGATATCTTGCTTAGTCCTCCGAAGAGATTTTCCAGGGTCTCCTCGTTCCCATACGAGTATATGCATGTCTGTTTCCCCACCCTGAAGTTCCTCAGTCCAGAAGAGGAGAGGGACCTGGCCTCCCTTATAATGTCCTTTGGGTCCCGCCTGACAACGTCCGGGCTCTTAAGCTTCTCGATGCAAAATGAGCAAGGTTGTTGTTTCGCGCAACCGGACATGGTTTCTATCTCGGCGATGAGGAAACTTGGATTGTGGGGCAGTTGATCTACGATCGCAGCGCCATAAGGGGCTATCTCCCCAATGATCCCGTACTTGTCCTCAACTGTTGGAACATCCGTAAAGTTGTTCTCAAGCAATTTGTCCAAGACCAGCTCCACCTCCGGAACTATCATGTCGAAGTATTCCCTTTCCGCGCTCAGGCCCCTTGCCATCCTGCCCCCATAAAGCCCGGATCCGATGGTCGATGCCGGACCGGTAAGGATCTTGAACTTATGGTCAAGGCCCAGGGCGCTCAATAATCTCATGGATTCCACAGTGGTGCCCGGACTCGCAGAAAGATATTTTCCAGGAGTGTGCATCCCGGCGATGACTATGATGACATCGCTTCTTGAGAGCAGTTCACGGGCCATCTCGGCATTTGGTGTCGTGTTTCTGAGACCAATGTGTGTCTTCATGTCCCCTTCGATATCGTGCTGCTTGAACTGGGACCTAATGTCATCGATCGTTAGGTAATGTGCATCCGTCCTGCATCTCCTCAAGGCCCCAAAGATGTAACGCGGATATGTCCCGATATAGGGCATCACCCCCAGGCCGGATGGCTCGTCGGTGTAGCAATCGATAATGGAAACCCTCATTCCTACCACATAGAGGCCGTGCCAATAAACAGTTTGCGAAGGAATGGGGGTGTCATACATCCAACGCCTTGAACTTCTTGAACTCCGGATCGTTGGATATCATTTCCTCTAATAACAACTTTAGGTCTTCCATCCCATCTCCGTCCATTGCAGAGACCCTCACATCTGCATCTGTCCCCTCATCGCTGACATCCATCTTGTTCTGCACAAGAATGGTTGGCATCGGAAAGAGCTCCCTGATCTCGTTGTACAGCGACATCTGCTCCTCTACGCTGTATTTGCGTGACACGGAGGCGTCGATGACGAATATCAGTATGTTGGCCAGGTGCGCGATGGCGGATATTGCTTTCTTTTCTATCTCATTTCTTTCTGAGACGGGCCTGTCAAGCACCCCGGGGGTGTCTATGACCTTTATATTTTGGTACTTGTATGTGAAGCTGCCGATGTTGATGCCTGTGGTCGTGAACGGATAGGCAGCTATCTTTGGTCTCGATATTGTAAGCTTTGTGAGAAGCGTAGACTTCCCAACATTTGGGTAACCTGCTATGACCACTGTGTAGTCGTCCGAGGATATCGGCGGGATCTCCTTCATTTTCTCCCGCTTATCGTTGAGGTTCCCAGATACTTCGTCCAGATTCCTCAGCAAGGACGCGTACTTCCCATAAGCGTCTTTTCTTATGGCTATGATCTTTTCCCTGTCCTTGGTCTTTTCCATCTTCTTTAGTGAGTTCTTTTTTACCTTGATTATGGAGTTGATAGTTTGCTTTATGACTGATAGCTCATTCCACAGCTCGTCCACATCCGCCACTATCTCTATCATCTCAAAAGTGAAACTGTCCAGTTCGTCAAACTTTGGATATCTGTCCAGGATCTTCTGCAACGATGCAATGATTATCTCGGCAGCCCTGGAGACCATTTCGGTCTCCCTTTTTTTGAAAAGTGCCGATTTGGAACCCTTTTGCTTCAATACTATCTTGGATGTTCTGGAAAATGCCTTGTTTATTATCTCATCCGTTCGAAGGACTGGGATGGATTTGAACATTATAGCTCACCGACGATGCCCAGTCTGGCCATTCTCAACCTGTTTCCGACCAAATGCACTATGCCAGGGGGATCGACACCTCCCCTGCAGACCAAAACAAAGGAATCGCTGCACAAATCCATTATTTCAACGGAATTCTTGAAAGATGAATTATTTAAAATGTTGAGGATCTGTTCTTTCGAGGTCTTCGAGACCATTATATTGCCATCTTTCAGATATTTATCTGACCATTCGCGGTTGATGGTCCCCCATACTTTTTCAGTGCCTCTTTCAACCCTTATCAGGTCGATCTTTACGCAGAGACCGTCGATCAGGCCCTTGGAGTAAACATATTCCCTGGTTGATTGTCTGCCTCCGAACAATTCTCTTAACGAATTAAGGCTTATGAGCACGTCCTTTTGTGAATTGATGTCGCAGAAGACGCCGAATCCGTATTTGCCAACATCGACCAGACGGCCGTAGTAAGCCTCACCGACAGTTAGGTCCGCAAACAAGTGCCCCTCGACATACCTCTCCCTTAGATAGTTTACAAATATATCCTCATCATCACCACTGGCTTCCACTATCGTGAATCCAGGTCTATATGAAACATCAAAAATGACATCTAAATCCACCAATGAGGATATGTCATTTTTACTTATCTCGCCTTTCAATACTACTTTCACAGACATTGGTCCAATCCGCCATATATAAGTTTAACCATATTGTACGTTCATAAAAGATTACAAATTGGTAAAAAGAAGTCTTATTTATAAATATGATGTAAAAAAGACCACCTTGGACAAAAAGGTGTCAAGCGGTCTCTGTCTTTCTTTCCTTTATCGTTGCAATCTCATCCTCAAGCCTGGAGATGATCTTAGAATTGTCGAAGTACTCGAGAGGTTCTTCGCAATGGGGACACTTGAACATCAGTTCCTGGGCCTCATCGAAAGAAAATCTCATGCAGTTGTTCTTGCATAGGAAGAACATGCTCGATGTTTCGTGCTGCAACCTTTCCTCAAGCCTTGAAAGATAGTTGGTCTCGATGTCCTTGATTATCTCCGGAGCCTTGTCCATGTCGAGTTTCCAGTAATATATGTACCAACCTGTGTTCTTGTCCCTTATCCTTCTGTATGATGCCAATCTATGGTCATACAGCTTGTACAGTACCTTTCGCACATCGTTTATCTTCATGGAGGTCTCCTCTGCCAACTCTTCGGCAGTGGTCTCCTTCATCCCAATTATCGAGGCGATCTCCACGCCTCCCTCGCCCAAAAGGTCCTCTAGAAACTCAAAAATCAATGTATCGATATCACTCAATAAATCACCAAACAGTATCGTCAATAATACCTAGAAACACGACCTCAATCTATATAAAAAAGGGTATAAATATGTTTCTGTATATATTTTCATTGAAACTTGATATGTAATGACATCATAGAATTTGGTTTTCGTCTAGTATATTATAATATCATCAATGTCTGAGAATAACCAGGCCAATGCGTCTATAAAGGCATCAAAGACTATGGAAGTGTGGTTCTTGCCATAGTATATGCGATCTTCAAGGGAAAGACCTTTGTATTCCTTGGCGTTTATCCTTGAGACCATGTCCTCATGGCTTGAGGTAAATCTTTCTTCTTCATCGCCACCCACGGCCATGAAGATCTTGATGTCCAAAAAAGTGTCGCGAAACCTATTGTAGAATGAGAGTTCATCAGACAAAAGGGCCTTCTCAACACCATACAGGGGGCTGTAAATGGGGCTGCTTACCATTACATAATTGTCAAAGTACAGATCACCTCTAAAAAGGGCATAAAATGAGAATAGACCAGCTGACGAGTATCCAATCAGCGTCTTTTCGCTATCTAGATCCAGGCCTATTTCATCTTCCAGAAAGTCGGATATCTCATACTTCAGGAAATAATAGAAGTTCTCGGGATATTGACCAAAGTCCCTTGCTCTCTCATTCGATTCCGCATATCCTATTCCGACCAGCACCGTTGGGGGCATGATGCCGCCATTCTCCAAATTGTAGACCATTCCTCTGACGCCATTGTTATCGATCCTGTATGAATCATCAAAAAACCAATCAGCGTCAAGCAAATATACAATGGGATATTTATTGTTAGGATCGAATGATTCTGGGACCCTGACATAAATTTTGAATTCATCAGATACCTCGTTTGAATACAGCTCATAAATGAAGTAATCCCCTTCATCATTGACATATTCCAGTTCTCTGACATCAGGCCCTTCATCGATACAACAGGATAATGGGACCAACAGCAACATGATCAGGGCAATAATAGAAAATGTGGGGATTTTCATGTTTCCACTCTGACCCATGGCATATATATCTTTATTGAAGATTTATATGTGTACATGCCATAATCCACTCTATGGACGAAGAACATGTATGCGAGGTTTACACTGTATGGAAAGAGAAGAAGAGGGGTGTCATAACCTTTATGGACGACATGAAAGGAGAGGTGGAGTTCTCAGTTCCGCCTGAATTCATGGGGCACCACCACATGATAACTCCCGAAGACCTTTTTCTCTCATCCATTCTGACATGTTTTGACTCATATTTCTTCAATATGGCAAAAAGGTCCAGATTGAAGTTCAGGTCCTTCAGATCATGCGCCCGGGGCACCTTGATCCCCAACGGCCCAGACTTCATATTCTCTGGCATTACGATAACGGCGAATATAGACGTCAAGGACGAAAAGGACCGTCGAAAGGCCCATAGGGCAGTGGAACTGTCAGAGAAGGGATGTTATATCGCCAATTCCATAAAACCAAAGGTTGTTGTAAAGAGCAATATAAAAATAGAAGAATAAAAAGAAAAAAAAGATTAGTCCATTAGAATGGACAGTCTCTCTTGAATGGTGCCTAGCGTCTCCATGGCGCTCAGAAGTTTTCCTGCGCGGAAGACCCAGTTGACGCCGCTGTTGGCCTGTGAGACATCTTCGTTCACCATATCGAACAATGGCTCTATCTCTGAAACATCGTATCCCTGACTCTCCGCCACCTTGAAGATGTAGAGTGTCTTGTCAAGTTCTTCGATTATCTCAGCTTGGGCATTGTTGAATATCGTGAATGTTGAAGCCACGGGGGCCGCCCCGGACGGTGACGAGTACACATCTCCGGCGTGGTAGTACTCGTAATTACCGCCAATGTTCTCGCCAGTCACCATAGAGGGTACAATAACTATGTAGTCATAGTAGCCGCCGAAGGAGGGCATCTGAAGCAGGCCATCTCCCGTAATGGCGTCCAGTTCCACCTCATATATGTCATTCTGGCCAGGCGACTCGTTGGATGAAAATCCTACACAGTATACCGTCCACTCCAATGTAGAGATGGTATCTGTATGTAACCATCCATCGGATGTCCATGTCGCATCGCTAGCGTCCGTACCGTCTAGTATCTGGCCACCATTGTACACGCGGATGTTGTCCACTACCCATCCGTACGGCGCAGATGCGTCATCTGTTGTGTAGTTGAATCTCACCATCACATCGGCTGTGTTTGCGTATGCGGAAAGGTCGAACGTCACGTCATAGAACCATCCCGCACCCTCGTTGGAGAACGCATATGCCCCAGGTACGCCCACGTATGCGGCTGGGTCCCTGAAATTGTTCATTACGCCGTCCAGATCCTGTAGCTGTACCCAGTTTGTTCCACCATCAACTGAAACCTCGACATACCCAAAGTCCCAACCGTCCTCGATGTCCACCCATGTATCGATGTCCATTGTGATAGGTCCAGTCACTAATGAGAAGTCGAAGGTGTATGTCAATGTGTGTTCGGCCCCGTCATACCATCCATTTCCTGACTGTGAATACCATTCCAGGTCCCCCATGGAAGGTTGAGTTATCTGGAAACTAGCATCATTGAATTTGTTTCCAAGGAACTCGAAGTTGAAGACGGACAGGGTGTCGGGCGCCTCGTACAGGAAGTAGTTCGCATCAAGCTGTTGCTGTGAATCGACCCAATAGAATCCCGTGTCAGGTGATGGATAACCTTCTTCTAATCCGTAGGCGGGATCTACATACGGGTATGGCCCATAGTCCCAGTTGAGGGAATATGCTCCGGCCAGCCAATGATAACTGAGCATAGTGTCCCCGCGGGTATCTGCACTTCCAACATCATAGCTCTCGAAACCGAGGGCGGCACCGGAGTTGGGGCCGACAAGCGTGGTATCGTCGAGCAGATTGGCAAGTGTCCAATCGGTGTAGATGTCCTCAAAGGTAGTTCCAGTTACTTGGGCGTTTATGGATGACCTTCCGTTCAACGTAT
>DAINBB010000030.1:0-16750 GCA_036733165.1 Halobacteria archaeon
GCGCCCATGCCCCTTGCCCTCATTGCGACGCCCTTGCCGCACCAACCGTATCCCGCGACCACGACGTTCTTCCCGGATATGATGAGATTAGTCGTCCTCATTATGCCATCGAGCGTCGATTGGCCAGTGCCGTACCTGTTGTCAAAGAGATGCTTGCATTGTGCGTCATTTACGGCTATGGTGGGTAATTGGAGCGTCCCGTCCGCCTCCATGGCCTTCAGCCTAAGCACGCCTGTCGTGGTCTCTTCGCACAGGCCGCGTATGGACCCCAAAAGTTCCCTCCTGTCCGTGTGTACCGCATATGCCAGGTCCCCTCCATCATCGATGATGACGTCTGGGCCAATGTCCAGGGCCTTGTTGATGTTGTCCCTGTACTCATCCTTGGGTTGGCCGTATCTTGCATTGACCGTGACCCCCCTACCGGCAAGTGCTGCGGCGACATCGTCCTGGGTCGTCAGGGGATTGCTGCCGCAGATGGCCACATTGGCACCTCCCTCCTTCAGCACATAGGCGGTGAACGCCGTCTTCGCCTCAAGGTGCAGGCAGCAAGAGACATCTATTCCGTCAAGTGGTCTCTCCTCCCTGAATCTCTCCAATATGGAGGAAACGACCGGCATATGGGCCTCGACCCAATCGATTTTCCTGTTGCCAGATACGATCATGTCCTTCATTTCAATCACTATCTGATTATGTTGAAAAGATATAAATTTAATCGTGTCTGCATGAAGACAAAAAAACAAAAAGATTTATAAAACAAGACAACTTCCTTTCATTACGATGCCCCGGTGGCTTAGCCTGGTATAGCGTCCGCTTGGTAAGCGGGAGGTCGCGGGTTCAAACCCCGCTCGGGGCTCTTTATACTAATTATATTCTAATATATCTTATTATAATTTAATCAATGCAATAAATCATGCAAAAATCAATATATGTATAAATATAGTTTAATTGGGATGGGAAGAGCTGATGATAGCAACGATGCTGATAGAGAACATGAAATGCCCAGCGGATGACGAGTTGATAAGTGAGAACAGCCTGAGCATGCATATAATGCACGATGGTCATAGTGTGATCTTCGACATGGGGGCATCGAACAAATGTCTCAAGAACGCCAGGAAGATGGGAATAGACCTTGAGAACGTAGACGCCGTTGTTATATCACATGGCCACAAGGACCACGTTGGCGCCCTGAGAAAGTTCTTGGAAATAAACAAAAAGGCAAAGGTGTACATCAGGGAGGAGGCATTCGAGGATCATTGCCTGGACTATAGGCTGTTCAGGAGGGACATAGGCATCGATCGTGGCATTCTTGATGAACACGGGGACAGACTGGTGTTTGTCGAGGGCCATGCCGAGATACTGCCAGGTTTCTACGTGTTCAGCGACTTCTCGAATAAATACGAGATATTTGACTTCAACAAGGTATATCTCAAGAAAGAGAACGGGAACAATGTAAATGATGATTTCCATCACGAACAGGTACTGGTCCTAAAGATGGAGAAGGGACTGATCATATTCTCAGGATGCTCCCACTCTGGCATACTGAACGTCCTTGAGGCGGTCCACCAAAAACTTCCCAACACCAAGGTCAAGGCCATAATGGGAGGGCTCCATCTGGTGGCGATACCCCTCTTCATGGAGGTAAGCGAAAGGGACATAATGGATGTCGGCAAGGGCATACTCTCCTATGAGGTGGGGATATCGTATATCTGCCATTGCACCAGCAGGAGAGGATACAGGATCCTCAAGAAGGCGATGGGCGGAAAAGTGGCATATTTTTTCACAGGATCCCAGGTAGAGATTTAATATTCCGGTAACCGACAGAAAGTTTTTTATTTTAGTCTTAAAAAGACTAAACGAACCAGGGCCTCGGTCGCCAAGCCTGGGAAGGCGCTAGACTGAAGATCTAGTATTTCGCCGGTTCAAATCCGGCCCGAGGCACCTTTTATCAACAATAGCGAAATAACATTTTTAATATATGGAAATAACATTTTTATTGTATAATAATTTAAGTGAAATGATTCCATGGAAAATAAATATGAGACCGCCATCGCAATGGCAATCTTATCGATTCTGATTCTTTTTCCCCAATTGCTCTCGGCTGCGAGCAAGGAATATTTTACGCAACTCCTTGTCTTCATCATACCCATAATAGGTTTCATCATAGGATACATAGTCCAGCTCAAATTCGTCTCGCACGGCCTGAGGCTGACATTGGGCATATTGATATTCTCGCTGCTGTGCTGGGGTATAGCAGAATACATGCTTGGCACCACTGAGACGGGCAATCTGATAAGCTCGTTCACAACGGAATCGAACATATTCTATTTTCTTGGATATCTGGCCTTGCTTTTCGGCATGGGCACAAGGTACAAGGAGATAAAGGACAATCTCAACGTCACATATGTGGCATTGTTCACGTTCCTGGTGGCCATCGTGGCCGTATTTTCTGGAATATACTTCTATTCGACCTATTACACTCAGTTCAGTGACGATATAGTCAGGATGACGCTCGTATATATCTTCCTTGACCTTGGGATCGTGCTGCTTTCCTCACTGTACTTCATACATGACAAGAAAAGGAATGAATGCCTTCTTTGGTGCTGGGTGATGATCGGCGGCATCTTCATGCTGTTGGCGGACTTCTCATACGGAGTGTACCAGTTGAACGGCACATATACGGTCGGATCACTGCCGGACATGATCTTCTGCTTCGCCTATGCGGCATTCATCCCCGCGTTCCTATCGTTGGTAACGCCCCAGTCCGCATCGTTCAAGGATGTGGAGGAAAGGTACTATTCATTGTTCAACCATACCGGTGCCCCAACGATAATGATAGACAAGAACACCACCATACTGCTTACAAACCCCCAGTTCAATGAACTGATGGGATATGAGAGGGAGGAACTGATCGGCAAGATGAAATGGTCCTCCATGATCGATGTCAAGGACAGGAAACCCACATTCCTAATGCTCAGCCGCATGAGGAACGTCAAGACGCTGAAACCGTTCACCAGGGAGGCCCAAGTTCGCAACAAGAACGGGGACACCCTTTTCACATCTCTCACGTTCAGCTTCATTCCAAACAGCGAGTTCATAGTCGTTACGATATTCGACCTTACGGAGAGAAAGAAGCTCGAGGTCGAGCTCAAGAAGATCAACGAGGACCTTCAGAACTTCACGTTCACGGTGTCCCACGACCTCAAGGAGCCCCTCAGGAACGTCTCCTCGCTTGCAACATACCTCAAAAGGGACTATTCAAACAAGCTTGACAAGGATGGCATAGAGTTTCTGAACATGCTTGTCGCTTCCGTTTCCACGATGTCACAACTGGTGGACGACCTTCTGACGCTCTCTAGGGTCGGCAGGAAGAACGTTGATTTCTCCTTCGTAGATTTCAATGATCTGATAGGCGATGTGATAAAGGACATCGAGAAGTATATAAAAGAAAAGAACGCCGTCATCAAGTATTCCAATCTGCCAAAGGCGCTGGTACAGAAGACATGGATGAAACAGGTCTTCCAGAACCTCATACAGAACGGCATCAAGTTCAATGACTCGCCCACTCCCACCATCGAGATCGGTTACTCAAATCACAATTTCTACTACGAGTTCTACGTGAAGGACAACGGGATAGGGATCCCAGGCGAATATCATGACAGGATATTCAAGCTCTTCGAACAGCTGCATCCGAGAGAGGAGTACGGCGGCACGGGCGCAGGCCTCGCGATAGTCAAAAAAATCATCAAGGAGCACAAAGGCGACATATGGGTCGAGAGCGAAGAGGGCAAGGGAACGACCTTCTTCTTCACAATAGAGAAATTCTTCATAGGGGAAGACTGATGGACAAAAAAGGCGTATTGGTAATAGAGGACAACATCACGGACGGGCTAGTGATAAAGAGGACCTTGTCAAAGTATATCCATGAGGAGATATCTGTGGTCAGAGACGGGACAGAGGCGCTTTCGTTCCTCTCAAGGGCCCTGAAGACCAACATCGACATGGATATAACGCTCCCCAAGCTTATCACCCTTGACCTTAACATGCCCAAGATGAACGGTTTTGAGTTCATAGAGCGCTTCAAGAAGAACGAACAGACCAAGGAGATACCGATAATAGTCCTGACATCCTCGCAGTTGCCCGATGAGGTGAAGAAGGCCTACTATCTTGGGGCGAACAGCTATGTGATAAAACCGACCGACCATGAGAAGTTCGAACAGACCATAGAGATCATATATGAATACTGGTTCGACTTTTCAAAACTCCCCCCTGAGTGATATTATGAATGATAATGAAGAAGAAAACGAAGGACCGAAGATACTGTACATTGAAGATAACAGTGCTGATGTAATCGTTATGAAAAAGGTGCTTTCGGACATCTTCCCCCAAGGATTCGAGCTTGTCAATACGCCCATCGGTTCGACCGGGCTCGCGAAGATCAAGAACGAGTACTTCGACTTCGCCATCTTGGACTACAAACTGCCAAGGATGACGGGACTCGAGATACTTGAGGAGATGAAGAACGAGAACATAGACATCCCCGCAATAATCGTGACCGGCCAGGGCGACGACGAGACCGCGGTCAAGGCCTTGAAGATGGGTGCCTATGACTATCTGGTCAAAGGGAATCTTGACACCAAGGACTCCAAGCTCTCCATCCTGGAACTGTACAATCTTGTCAACTTCATGAAGAAGGACACGGGCGCGGACCTCCTCTCAAGCCTTACCCAGAAAAGGACGACCATAGATGTCATCGCCGACATACTGCAAAACTCGATATACGGGATAGGAAAGACCACGCTGGTCTTCAAGTCGAACATGAACTTCAAGAGGATAGAGAAGTATCTCGTATTTCTCACGGCGAAGGGATTCCTGAGACATGACGGGGACAAATACTCGACCACAGAGGACGGCAAGAAGCTCGTCAAGGCCATCATGGAGCTCAAGGCACTCCTGACAAGATAGAAAAGGATAATGGTGGGGACGGCGGGATTTGAACCCGAGTCCACGGGTTTCTCCGATCTTACACTTTCGTGTCGCTCCACAGATTCTTCATCCATGGACAGTCGTCCATGTCAGTAAACCCGTAGTATTTTAATCATTGGATCTCTGGAGCCCATGATGATAGGCCTCTACACTACGTCCCCAATGCCAAATTAAAAGAAAAAATAATCTTTTTAAAGTTTTTGCTAGTAATGTGGATAGGACCGGAAATAAAAACAAAAAAGGGATTGATGGGACATGAAATCCTCCGGATACGATGCCCCTTCATATTCCAATTCAATAATCATTCAACTGACGTATCAGATGCAGAGCTCGCCGGGTATCTTGGGGAACATGGCTGCCGCCTCTATCCTCGAGAAACCGCAGATATACCTGACCAACCTCTCGATTCCTATCCCAAAGCCCGCAGAGGCGTAAAGCCCCTTGGATGCCATCTCAAGGAGTATCTCGAAATCATTCACATCCTGCTCCTTCTTGTGGATCCTCTCAACGATCCTTTCGTATTCGTATTCTCTCTCGCCGCCGGAGGATGCTTCGCCAAAGCCTTCTGGATATATCATGTCCATGTCTCTTAGTATACCCTCCTTAGTAGGGTCCTCGAAATCGTAGAACTCCCTCTCCGCGAGCGGTATGTCTATTATCCATACAGGGTCCTTCGCATCCTTCGATAGCTCAGATTCGAACTTTTCCCCATATTTCTCTGCCGCATCAAGATAGGATACCTTCCCGAAAGGCGCCGTGGGCACTTTTAGATCCCTTCCCAACTCGCTGAGTTCGGCTGCAAGTTCCTTCTTGCAATAGGAAATGAGTCCCGTGTACATGCCTTCCATGAGAATCATCGCATCTTCCCTGGAAGCGTCCCTCATCTCGATGTCGAGTTGTGTGAACTCAAAGAGGTGTCTACCGCTCTGGGCCCTTTCCAAGGGTTCGAATCTTAGGTTCGGTGAAAAACAGAAGATCTTTGTCTGGTTCAACAAGGCCAACTGCTTATGGAATATCATCGATTTTGTCAATTGATACCTATGCCCATAACACGAGAATACCGGGTCAAGGGTGGGATGGTTGAGGGGGTCCGTCATAGGCGAAAGAATGACGGGCGGTATCTCTGTAAAACCTTCCTTAAACAGGTAGTCTCCCAAATATCTCCTCACGTGGGTGTTTACCTTCATGGCGATTTGTAACTCCCTAGAGGATAATCTGGTATGGTAATCTCCAAGTTTTGCTTTAAGTTCAGATGTTGACATCATAAGTGATGAATATTCGTACGGTATATAAAATTATCGTCTTTATATGAGTCATACTGTAATACAATAGTAAAATATATAAATAAGATTACGACAAATTGATATATGGAATCCAAAATATACGATGAAAAGGATATAAGGATAATTGAGGCGCTGAAAAAGGACGGCAGAAAGCCAACATCCAAGCTTTCAAAGGAACTCGGGATACCTAGGGTGACCATACACCAAAGAATAAACAAGATGGTCTCGAACGGCATCATCAAGAAGTTCACCGTACACCCGGATTACAGCAAGTTGAACATGCCTGTGACGGCTTTCATATTGATCTCTTTTGATTCTAACAGTAACATAAGCCAGAGGGAGCTGGCATCCAAGATATCACTCATGAGCGGTGTCGAGGAGGTATTCATAATATCTGGTGAGTGGGACCTCATATTGAAGGTCAGGGCGAGGTCCGCTGAGGACGTGGGCTCCATAATAATAGACAAGCTCAGGACCTTCGAAGGGGTCGGAAAGACCACCACCTGCATCAGTTTCAGTGTGATAAAGGAGGATTAGGATTCTTCTTCATCCTTCGTAAGGAAGTATAGCACATTGCCGTCTATGACAAAGAAAATATCCTCTTCCTTGTCATATATCACCCTTTTTCCGGTATCTATCGCAATGTCCACCAGGTCCTTCAGTATAGGTATGTATACCTCCTTTTCCCAGCCACCGCCGGGGAAGGACCCCTCACTGACCCAGTCCTTGAACTCCGCATAGTCAGACCCGTCCTTGGTCCTTCCGGCGGCGACCGCATAGAGAAACACCAATAGGCCGAAGGCCGCTATAACGATCTGCATCCAAAGGTCCATTACCTCTCTATTGGTCTCTATCTCCCTTATCGTGTAGAAGCTCCTGGTCTGCGTCTGGGTGTTTGCGTTCTCACTGTCTGCATAATAATAGTCGGACCTGAAGTACATCGGTATGGAGTAACTGGCCTGCTCGTTTATGTCTGTGTTTGATATGGAACCTGTCATGAGCACTGTTGTCACATAATAGCCAACTGCCCTGCCGGAGGACCCTCCAACCTCGTTGCTTATATCCTCTATCGTGGAGTATATCTCCTCTGCATCTATGTATTGAACATCAGTGTTGGATGAGGTTCCCTGAAAGGAGAATGATGACGATGAAACAGTTATCTCCTTGGTCCAGTACGGTACATCGTTGTCGTCGAGGTTCTGTATCAGGAGCACCGTTTCCGTTTCCACGGAGACGTTCGCGTCCTCGATGCTCGGATCGAAGTCCAAAGTGAACGTCATCTCGGCGACCGGGGATATCGAATAGAAGTAACCTGCCATATCCGTGAGCTTGCTGC
Source organism: Halobacteria archaeon (assembly GCA_036733165.1). Classification (GTDB taxonomy): domain Archaea; phylum Methanobacteriota_B; class Thermococci; order Methanofastidiosales; family NM3; genus JAFGGT01. Next base: position 7,603 of record DAINBB010000030.1, read on the forward strand.
CCACATCATATATGGGATTCTCATTCACGACCTCAGCAGAGACATCGTAGGAAGAACCATAGGAAAATGAGTAGTCCAACTCCTGGACCCTTTCACTGACAGGCTCTGTGTACAATAGCGCCGCCCATGCCGCACCAGCGACCATGATGATGAAAGATACAAATGCAACAGCCAAATAACTCTTCTTCATATTATCTTATGATAAGTTATATTTATTATTATAAAACATTTTTTGCGCCCTTGTCCCTGGACACCGTCCTTTTGCTTGATCTGAGCTCCCTTTTCAGTATCAGAAAAAGAGGTATCGATACACCGATCGCCAGGATGTCCATGGCGATGATCGGCAAATATCTGTTAATCGATATCATCGATTCCATGACAGAGCCGGGAAATATGCCCAGGTAAATGTCCAGTGTTATGTACTCCCTGTAGTATCCATTCTCTTCCGGGGAGTTTATCGTATACTGCACCGTGACAGATCCGTCCCTTCCGATCACATATGTTTCCTCTTCCACCTCGATGATGCCGTCCTTTGGATTGACATGGGCGTAGATGGGGATAATGCCGTTGTTCCCCACCTCAAGGTCCATGGACACGGAATCGCCCACATGGACGGCCCTTGAGCTTGTATTTCCCTCTGTGGCCACAAACTCCACCAGATTGTTCTGGCTCATTGAGATGACGGAAACCGATGTTGCGAACACCAAAAAAAGGATGAATACGCCGTAGAGCAAAAGGTTCGATCTTGCCTTTGGCCTTTTTTTCCTCACTATCTTCCTGCTCTTCACTATTATTCCTGCAAGGGACTCCCACACGAACACCAAGACCGCAAGTATGCCCACGCTCATTACGATGCTGCCTACCTTCTCATCGACACCATCGATCCCTATAAAAGAGTAGAACCTGTTGGACAGTCCCCGGATGGAGTCTCCGATGAAGTTTATTGCATCTCCAAAGTGGGGTATGCTCACGATGTTCCCGTTCAGTTCCAATACCTTTCCAGCTATCTGCTCCTCCTTGACGTAGGGTTCCAAGAACGAACCGGTCTGGTCCGTGAATGTGTTGTTGTCCCCCTGCGTGATGAATCCCTGGGATGTCACGCCGACTATCCTGTGGGTAACGTAGTCATAGGGGAAGTTCTGGGCGTTGTAGGTGATCACGTCGCCTATCTCATATCCGTCCACCAATTGGCTAGGTATCAGCATGAATCCGTCACCCGGTTCGAGCTGCGGCATCATGGACTCGGTCTCGACGTAAGAGAGGCCCACGGGCATGTTCAGGACCCCGCCGATGATGATGGGGAAGAAGAGAAGTATCACCAATACCAAAAATATGTTCTGAGCAAGGCCTTTGATAGTCATATTGGATCAACTGGATGGCGATTGTTAAGATATAATAAGAATATTTTTATATCTTTATTATATTTTGCCCTCAGGAAAAGGAACAATGGGCTGTGCCATTTTAAGATGTGGCATGGTGCAGATTTATCAATCAAAATGAACAGATTATCAACGTGGTCCAATGAGCTATGATGCATACCCTATACCAGATGTCCCCGCACTGATGATCGAAGGCGAAGAGAGGACATTGGTGATCGCAGACCTGCATCTGGGATATGAATACGAGTTGCTCAGGAAGGGGATCAATCTGCCGAATCAGGCCCCCCTCCTCGGGCAGGCGCTGAGAGAGACGATCAAGGGAGTGGGAGCGGAAAGGCTGATCTTTCTGGGCGACATAAAACACAACATTCCCATAATATCGGCCCTTGAGTCGAAGTCACTTCCAAAATTCATGGACTTTGACATCCCATTCGACATCATCAAGGGAAACCATGACGGCAATATCGAGAATCTGCTTGGGTGCCCGTCCAATAACTACATTCTGATGGGGAACGTGCTCCTTACGCACGGGCACATGAAGATGCCTGAGGTAGATTTTGAACTGTTGGTGACAGGGCACTCCCATCCCGCGATAGAGATAACCGACGAGCTTGGAAGAAGGACGAAGGAAAAGTGTTGGATAAGAGGAAAGTTCCCGTCAGGTCAGGATATCATCATCATGCCCGCATACAACCCGCTCATAACGGGGATCTCGGTCAACCACAAGGGTGCGAATATACCCGGAACGCTGTTCAAAAGATTCAGTGCCGACGAGCTAGACCTCACGGCATACCTACTCGATGGCACGTTTTTGGGAAATATCAGCGCAATCAGATAACGAGCATATATAGAAAACATCCTCTCCGTGCGTGAATGAATGGTCCACATGGAATGTCTCGTCTATAGACTTTCCTATGCCTGAATACTGTTCCTTGTTCAGGTATGTCAACACGCATCTACCGCCCCTGCGCATCACGCGCCTTATCTCCCTTATCGCCTGGTCATAGTCCTTGATGTTCTGGAGCATGGTGAAACTGAAAACGATGTCATAGGTGCCATCGTCGTATGGGAGGTCCCTTGCGTCCCCATGGACATACCTTACCCGTCCCTTCGAGCGTTCCAGCATCCCCCTTGATATGTCTATACCATCTATGACCCGGCCAAGGAACTCACCCAAAAGTCCCGTACCGCATCCAACGTCCAGGATATCGCCTTCAACACCGCCCAGGAATGACAATGCCATGCCGTACTTGTCAAACTGTATCTGCTTGTATCTTAGGTCGTAATGTTCCGAAGATGCATCATACTGTCTGGCAATGTCTTCTCCCATGGTCTAGCTAGACTTCGGGGCATATATAAAGATACCTAGCGCATGGAACTGCCATGCGCATATTTCCTAAAAAGACGAATATGGCGGTATCATGAAGGATGGACCCTGATCTTCTCTAAACCCGGAGATTCGATATCCATTAAGTAACGCAGGGCATTCCCCTGCCCCAACTAATTGCCTGCAAGGGGGGAAGTACTCAAGAAAACGGCGATGTTCCGTTTCTAACGCCCTTTGAGAGATTTATTGTGTTGATAGACGACGAGAAGGGGGGTCGATAGGGCAGCACAGAAAAAGGGAAAAGGCTGTGATGCATTACTATTGATCTGTTTCTACTTCCCTTTTTTCCTGTTCTCTAAAGGATTATATATTTCATCGATGATAATGTCTTGATGTCAGGAAATACCGGGTTCATCGTCGATTCAAACTATGTTGTTGAAGACAATGTGCCCTATGTAACGCTATATGGAAGATTGGACACCGGCGAGAGCTTCAAGGTGATGAAAAGATATGAACCCTACTTCTTCATCAAGGAAAAGGATATCGAGAAGGCCAAGAAACTGATGCATATCGACCATGTGCCCACCAATCTCCTTGACTTCGATGCAAATCGCATGACCAGGATCGCCGTAGAGGTCCCCGCCGATGTTAAGAAGGCACGGGAGGTGCTTGAGGGGAACGGCATAGATTGCTATGAGGCCGACATCAGGTTCGAGAACAGATTCCTCATGGACATGAGCATAAAGGGCTATGTTTCAATAGAGGGGGACCATCACAATACAAGGAGGATAGGAAGGGTATACGTCAATCCCACGCTGGGACCATCTGAGGGAAGCATGGACCTGAAAATCCTCTCGATCGACATAGAGACCCATGAGAAGGGGTTCGGCGATTTCTCTATGCCCGTCTATTCCATAGCCTTATACGGAAACGGCCTGGAAGAGGTCCTCCTCTATAAGAAATGCTGTGCCAATGCCACAACATTTGAAAACGAGAGGGACCTCCTGAACGCCTTGAGGGAGAGGATAGTTGAATACGACCCAGACGTCATAGTCGGTTGGAACATAGTCGATTTCGATCTGGTGTACCTAAAGAAGAGATACGAGGCCAACAACATACCTTTTGACCTTGGCAGGGTCGAATCCGAGGTAAGCATCCTCCCGCAAACGTCGTTCATCAGGGCCTCGAGGGCCAGGGTTGAAGGAAGGGTGGTGCTGGACGCGATGCATCTCTTGAGGGACTTTTTCTACAAGTTCGAGGATTACAGGCTTGATACTGCTGGAAAGAATCTTGTGGATGAAGGTAAATACAAGTTGAACATGTCTATCACAGACCTTTACGAGGAACATCCGGAAGAGCTCTCCAAGTACAATCTCAAGGACGCTTATCTTGTATACAGGATAGTTGAGAGGGAAAGGCTCGTGGAACTGGCGATGACACTCTCGTCCATCACAGGGATGATGCTAGATAGGGTAAAGGCATCGATAGCCACCCTGGATTCGCTGTATATCCGGAAGGCGATGGGAAAAGGCATAGTGTGCCCCTCGGTCAAGGGAGGAAAAAGGACAGCCGTGATCGGCGGATTCGTAGAGGAGCCTGTCTATGGAATATACGAAAATGTCATCCTGTGCGACTTCAGGAGCCTTTATCCCTCGATTATAGCCACATTCAACATAGATCCCATGACGTATGGGAAGGGCGAGATATGCGCACCGAACAACGCCTGTTTCGGCACTGGAGAGTCCATCATACCCGAGATAATCCTTGAACTGCTCGAGGAGAGGGCGCATGCCAAGAAGGATGGCAAATATACGAAGCAGTTCGCCATCAAGATCATCATGAACTCCATATTTGGCGTGCTGGGGAATCCAAACTGTCGCTTCTACAACTCTGATATGGCCAATGCCGTGACATCCTTTGGCAGGCAGATACTCAAGGAGACCTCAAGAAAGATAGAGAACTGGGGATATGATGTCATATATGGCGATACGGACTCCGTCTTCGTTGTATCCAAGGCCGATGACGCCAACGAGGCAAAGGATATCGGCAAGACCATCGAGAAGGGGATAAACGAGTTCTACAGGCAGTACGTGGAGTCCAATTACGGGAGAGGGTCCTACATCATGCTGGAGTTCGAGAAGGTTTTCGAGAACTTTTTCCTTCCTAAGCAGAGGCATATCGAGAAGGGTGCCAAGAAAAGGTATGCCGGAACGGTGGACGGGGAGCTGCAGATAATCGGGCTCGAATACGTCAGGCGCGACTGGACGCAGCTTGCAAAGGAATTCCAATACGGGCTCCTGGACAAGCTCTTCAAAGGGGAAGATTACGAGAGATTCATAAAGGGATACGTCAAGGACATCAGAAAGGGCAAGATGGATGACAAGCTGGTATACAGGAAGAGACTCAGGAAGGAGATAGGCCAGTACACGAAGACGACACCGCCGCATGTGAAGGCGGCCAGATTGCTCGATCACCAGGAGAAGGAGAACGCCTCATTGATAGAGTATGTGATGACCAAAAAGGGCCCCCAACCGGTAGGGGTCGCCAATAACATAGATTACAATCATTATGTGGAGAAGCAGATAAGGCCCATCGCCAGTTCCGTCCTGACGTTGCTTGGAAAGGATTTCGACGATATCGTGTCCGGAAGCACGCAGAGCACCTTGAAGGATTTTTTTACAGATAATTGAGGTCAAGAAACACCCTCAAAAATAAAAAACAATATTTAAACAAACGCATTGAAATAGGCTCATTTCCAGTGGAACGGAAAGAGTTATAAATAAAAGTAAGATAGTCAAAGATAGTGATTTTTACGGTTATCGGGGCTAAAATATGGTAGATAACATCATCCCAATCAACATAGAGGACGAAATGAAAGAGTCCTACATGAACTATGCCATGAGTGTCATAGTCAGCCGTGCCCTCCCTGACGTCAGGGACGGCCTCAAGCCTGTGCAAAGAAGAGTCCTTTACTCAATGTTCGAGTCTGGGATAGTGTCCAACAAGCCATATAAAAAGTCGGCGCGTGTCGTCGGTGACGTGCTGGGTAAATACCATCCACACAGTGACACCGCAGTATACGATACGTTGGCCAGGATGGCCCAAAACTTCTCAATGAGATACACCCTGATAGACGGCCAAGGCAACTTCGGGTCGGTAGACGGGGACTCCCCTGCCGCAATGAGGTACACCGAGGCGAGGATGTCAAAGATATCGGAGGAGATGCTCCAAGACATCAACAAGGACACCGTAGAGTTCATGCCAAACTATGACAACTCCCTTTCCGAACCCACCGTACTGCCGTCGAAGATACCCAATCTGCTTATCAACGGGAGTTCCGGAATAGCTGTGGGAATGGCTACAAAGATCCCACCGCACAATCTATGCGAGGTGGTGGATGGCATCACCGCAATCATCGATGAACCGACCCTCGGCGATCTGAAGCTCTTTGACATAATAAAGGGCCCCGACTTTCCCACCGGGGCGACGATCTACGGTGCCGAAGGCATCTATTCGGGATACAGGAACGGCAGAGGAAGCATAAAGGTAAGGGCGAAGGTAGAGGTCGAAGAGAAAAGTTCGGGCCCCAGGTTGATCGTCAAGGAGATACCCTATGAGGTCAACAAGACCACGCTTATCGAACAGATAGCGGAGCTTGTGAAAAACAAGGTAGTCAACGGGATAAGGGACCTCAGGGACGAGTCCGACAGGAAGGGTATGAGGATCGTCATCGAACTTAAGAAGGAAGCCAACATCGAGGTCCTCCTTAATCAGCTCTACAAGCATACCAACATGCAGACGACCTTCGCGATGAATATGCTGGCCCTTGTCGATAATCAGCCCAAGGTCCTTGGCCTCAGGGATATGATCACCTACTTCCTAGAGCATCGTTTCAATGTGATCAGGAACAGGACGAAGTTCGACCTTGAAAAGGCCTTGAAGAGAGCCCACATACTCGAAGGACTTATAGTGGCGCTGAACAACATAGACGAGATAATAAAGCTTATCAAGGAGTCCCCCAAGCCGGAAGACGCAAAGAACGACCTTGTCTCAAGGTTTGAGCTCAGCCCCGAGCAGGCGCAGGCGATACTGGACATGAGATTGTCAAGACTGACAAGCCTGGAGCAGGACAAGATCAGGGACGAGCTCAAGGAACTGAAGATAAAGATCGAGGACCTTAGGGACATCCTCGAAAAGGACGATAGGGTCTATGGCATAATAAAGGAAGAGCTCAAGGAAATGAAGGACAAGTACGGGGACGAGAGAAGGACCGACATAGAGTTCGAAGGCATAGAGTTCGAGGATGAGGAGCTCATACCGAGGGAGGACGTCGTCATCACCCTGTCCCACGAGGGATACATCAAGAGGATCCCCGTTGACACCTACAAGACCCAAAGAAGGGGCGGCGTCGGGGTCATCGGTACCGGGACGAAGGAAACGGACTTCATAGAGCATATCGTCGTTACAAACACCCATAACTTCATACTGTTCTTCACGAACAAGGGCAAGGTCTACTGGAAGAAGGCCTACCAGGTCCCACCCGCCGGAAGACAGTCAAAGGGAAAGAACGCCATAAATCTTCTTGAGATAGAACCAGGCGAGATGATACATGCGTTGATACCCATAAAGGAGTTCTATCCGGACAGATATATGTTCTTCTCCACGATGAACGGCATAGTGAAGAAGACTCCACTTAACGCGTTCTCCCGTCCTAGGTCCGGCGGAATAATAGCCATCTCCCTGGGGGAGGGGGACGAACTTATCAAGGCCAGATTGACAAACGGGAAGAACGACATCATACTCGGCACCGAGACGGGGAAGGCCATAAAGTTCAGCGAGGCCAACGTTAGGCCAATGGGAAGGACGGCCACGGGTGTAAGGGGCATCAGGCTCAGCCGTGACGATAAGGTCATCGGCATGGACATAGCCAACAAGGACGTGAACGTCTTTACCATCACCGAGAACGGATTCGGCAAGCAGACGCCCATATCTCAATATCCATTGAGAAATCGCGGAGGCAAGGGTGTCCTCAACATCAATACCTCGGAAAGGAATGGAAAGGCAGTGAGTATCAGGACCATAAAGGAAGGGGACGAACTGATGCTTGTGAGCAACGACGGCATCATCATCAGGCCCAATCCTGAGGACATACCGATAATTGGAAGAAACACGCAAGGAGTCATAATAATGAAGCTGAGGGTCGGTGACAAGGTTGGGGCCCTTGCACGGTTCTCATTGGAGTGATGACATTGGCGGGCTCGCCGGGATTCGAACCCGGGATATCAAGGTCCGAAGCCTTGCGCCCTATCCACTAGACTACGAGCCCATCCTAATAATAAGGGAGCGATTTATAAAGATTTTGAATTCAAACGAGTCTCGGCATGTCTGATGTGTTCGTGGGGAACGCCCATGGGACTGTCTTTAGGGTCTCCGAGTCCATGCCGCACCTTATGGCAAGGGTGAACAGATTGATGATCTCCCCCGCCCTTGGGCTCATTATATGCGCGCCCAGTATCCTGCCGTCACTTTTTCTTTTTAGCACCTTTGAGTAAGCGTTGTCCATGCCGAGATACCTTGTGGAGAACCAGTCTGACATATCGTTCTCCACCACATCGTAGTCCTCGCCGCCGCTCTTCAGCTCGCTCTCAGACCTGCCCACAGAAGCTATCTCCGGTACGGTAAAGAGGACTGACGGGACGACATCGTGGTCCACTTTGACGACATTACCCTCAAGGATGTTGCGACCCGCCACAAAGCCCTCATTCTCTGATACCGGCTTCAGCATGTACGTGCCTTCCACAGCATCGCCGGCGGCGTAGATGTCTGGATTGGAAACGCTTTGAAGGAAACCGTTGACCCTAACGCCCCTCTGGGTATGGTCCACCCCTGCACGGCCAAGGTCCAGTGCATCTATCTCTGGGACCCTGCCGGCCCCGTGCACGACGCAATCTGAGACATATGGGCTCCTGATACCCCTGGCGTCCGCAACGGTAACGTAACTGTCCCCCTTCTTCTCTATAGAGGTCACCTCGGCGTTCAGGACCACGTCGATGCCAAGCTTGGCCGTGACCTTGAGGAGGCGCGATACAAGGTCCTTCTCAAAGTTGGCGAGAGGTCGGCCGCCCTTATGCAATATAGTGACCTTTGAACCGGCCAATGCCGCCAGATGGGCAAACTCGAAGGAGATGTAACCGCCCCCAACGAAGACTATGCTCCCTGGAAGGTCGTCAAGGTCCATGAATCCCTCGCTGGTAACCATATGTTCCTCGCCAGGTATGTTCAGCGCACGAGGAGCGGAACCGCTTGCGATAAGGAACTTTTTGGAGGTAAAGGTCCTGTCCCCCACCCTTGCGGTGTTCTTGTCAATGAATGAAACAACACCACTGCACACATCTACTCCCATTCTTCTGTACTCTTCGGCCCTCATGGCGGGAAAAGGATC
>DAINBB010000031.1:0-1654 GCA_036733165.1 Halobacteria archaeon
TTTAGCCACAGGGGGGCAGGGCGCCACACTTTACTCCCTGGGTGAGCTGTACGAGTCCGCCTCACTGATGATGGATATAGCCAACGATATCAGCACCACATACTCCAGTTTCAATATAGACCCATTCCTGCTCGAGGCGCTCTCAAAAGCGCACACAGACTACGTTAACTGCATCGGCCTTGAAAACGGGCCTTACGTTGAGTCCCAAAGCTCTGATGAGAACGGGTTGCTGCCGGGCGGTTACAGTACAGACCTCAAGATTTATAATATATCTGCAGAGGAAAAGACATACGACATCCAGCTTGTAAACGAAGGTGTATTGGAGGAGAGGACAGAGACCTTTTCTCCGGGCGGCTCCAAGGAGGTCTCATTCGACTTTGACCAAAAGGATTCTGTGATATACATAGTTGACGGAGTTGAAATAGTAGGAAAGGTATATCCCTTCAAGTCTGAAGACCAAGGAAGTGAAGAGGGGGCCTTCATCAACCTGGACCAGTCCTACTCCTTGGACAGTGATGCCGATCTCCGCCTTGAGGTCGATGAGAAGATTGACATATTGTACTTTTTCCTTCAATCCGATTATGATTCTCAATTCACAATAGACTCGCCTGATGGCCTGCCAATGGCCTCCCAAGGATACAGTGGGGGAGAGCACCTCACAATTTTCAATCCTGAGCAGGGTGTTTGGAAAATAGAGATAACATCTACCAATGAATACACATTTGAGGCTTCTAAAAGAGGAATGCAGGTAATATCCCCTGTGGATGACGTTGCAGTCGATTCCCAGTTCAATCTGGAGCTTATCGTTTCAAATCCAAGCTCTGAGAGCAAGACTTTTTCAGTTGATTTGAGCCTGCCCAGCGGCGTTTCCTCAGTGAGTTCTCTTACCAAGAGTGTCGAGATAGCGGGAGGGAACTCCGCTAAGCTTACCTGGCAGCTAACTACCTGCGAGACAGGCATAAACGTTGTAAGTGCACTGCTTAGGGAAGGTGACACCATCCTTTGCAGTATAGACCACAACATATTCGTCTCTGAGGGCACAGGCGACGGGGCTTACACAGACCCCACCCTAGAGATGACGCTGCTCGAGAACAATCTCTCATTCACAAGGGTGTCGTTTGACTTGAAGAACGAGGGCGACGTTGCGTCCACTACCCCATGGGGCAATAGTGGAGGCATCCACATCAGGCTGATCGACGCCGTATTCAGCGATATAGACCTGGGCGAGTACGGAGAGGTCGTGGCGTTTGACGAGGAAGGCAACAGGCTCGACACTTACATTGGCAGTAGGATTATAGAGATCTATTGCAAAGAGGAGATCTCCATCGGCGAGCACATTGACACAGGCAGCATCAGGATAGATAAGGTCGGTGACGATCCTCTGGTGCTATACCGGTGCTGGACATACGATGAGGATGACAAGGTTTCAATTGCTGGAACGGAGGATTACTACACGGGAAGATGCCCAGCTGATGTCAACTACGGAAAACACAACCTTGATGATATTTTCACTTACCTTGATTATGCCTGCCAAAGAGAGGACATAGCTGGAACAAGCAGGATGGTTAGCTATGATTTCTATGATCTTGGGTATTCTGATTTCACAGTTTACAAAGACGATCCAAAGACGATATACGTCAACTGCCCATATGAC
>DAINBB010000031.1:1754-14765 GCA_036733165.1 Halobacteria archaeon
AAATGAGATACGTTTTGAAACTACATATAGTGAATATCATTACACAATATTTGACGATTCTATAATTACTTTCAACGATACTGAACCCCCTTTGGATGGCACCACACTTCAACAGGAAGGTGTAGATGCTTTCACAGTTTACAAAGACGATCCAAAGACGATATACGTCAACTGCCCATATGACAATCCAGAAGCATCTATAGATCTACATGTATGGTTCCCCCAAACTTATTATGGATTGAAAATGTATATCAACGGAGCATTGGTAAAATGTCCTTTTTACATAGCCACATATTCAGGCGTCTTCAACAAGGGCTTAAATGAGATACGTTTTGAAACTACATATAGTGAATATCATTACACAATATTTGACAATTCGGTCATAACTTTTTTCTATGATGTTAATATACCTTTAAACAAAAACTGGAATCTTGTCTCATTTTCACACCTTCCTGGAAATAAGGCTATAGTGAATATATTGAAATCCTATGGAGATATCGATTATGTTTACCGCTGGAATGCTGAACTTGGCGAATATGAATATTCGCATTACCTTGGCGATGAACTAGGATGGATGGGCGACTTTTCAGAGTTCGATAGGGTCCATGGATTTTGGATTCATTGCATTACATCTCCTGAAGAAGAGCTTAACATAGAGGCAGTTCCAGAAGATCCATCAGATATCAATTTGCTGGAAGGTTGGAATCTTGTGTCATGGCAGAAAACTACTGAAGAGAATATATCAATTGCTATTGGCGATATAGTATCAAATATAGATTATATATATCGCTGGAACTCTGATATTGGTGAATATGAATATTCCCATTACCTTGGTGAGGAATTGGGATGGATGGGCGACTTTAATACCCTTTATCCAGGATACGGCTACTGGTTCCATTGTCTAAATGGCTGCGTATGGAATGTGTAAATATTATAAAAAATGAAATTTATAACAAAATGACATCAAAATGAATTCAAAATATTAAAAAAAGGAAAAAAGGTGAATGAATGAAGATTTCATCAATTGAAGAACTTTCTTTCCCTCTTTATCTCCGTCTTGACCTTCTCAAGAGCGGCTTCAAAGTGCTCCTTTGTCACCTTCTCGGCCTTCTCCAGGTCCTTCCTGATGGCACCCATGCCAGCCTCCCTTACCAGCGAGTATATGTCTGCACCAGTGTACCCGTCCGTCGCCTCAGCCAGTTTTTCAAGGTCGACGTCCTCCGCGAGCGGCATCTTCTTTGTATGGACCTTTAGTATCTCGAGCCTGGCCACCTTGTCCGGCATCGGTATCTGAATTATGGAGTCGAACCTCCCTGGCCTCAGCAATGCCTCATCGAGGATGTCGGGCCTGTTGGTGGCCGCGATTACCGTGACCTTGTCAAGTTTCTCGACACCGTCCATCTCGCTGAGAAGCTGATTGACCATCCTTTCGGTCACCTTTGTTCCTACCTCCTCGCCCCTTGTGCCGGCAACGGCGTCTATCTCGTCGAAGAATATTATCGACGGCGCCACCTGCCTTGCCCTCTTGAAGACCTTTCTGATGCCTTTTTCGGACTCCCCCACCCATTTCGATATGAGCTCAGGACCCCTTATGGTGATGAAGTTGGCGTCGGACTCGTTTGCAACTGCCTTGGCGAGAAGCGTCTTACCAGTTCCAGGGGGGCCGTACAACAGCACTCCAGTGGGCGGATTGACACCTATCCTCTTATATATCTCGGGATACTTCAGTGGCCATTCTATGGCCTCCTTTAGTTCGTTCTTGACAGATTCCAGACCGCCTACATCCTCCCATTTGACATCGGGCACCTCTATAAGCGCCTCCCTCATTCCGGAGGGTTCGACCTCGTGGTACGCATCAAGGAAGTCATTGTGCGTGACGGTCAAGCTGTTCAAGAGTTCGGAGGATATGTTGACCTCCTTTCCCTTTATCTCCGGCATGTGCCTCCTGAGCGCCTTCATGGCCGCTTCCTTACACAGCGCCTCAAGATCTGCCCCGACGTAACCGTGGGTGATGGATGCGATCTCGTCGGTGTTGACCTCTTCCAAGGGCATCCCTCTCGTATGGATCTGGAGTATCTCCCTCCTGCCTTCCTCGTCGGGAACGCCTATCTCGATCTCCCTGTCGAATCTCCCTGGCCTCCTGAGCGCAGGGTCTATCGCATCTTCTAGATTCGTCGCCCCTATGACGACCACCTTGCCCCTTCCCTTGAGGCCGTCCATGAGCGTCAGCAGCTGGGATACCACCCTTCTCTCCACTTCGCCCTTGATCTCCTCCCTCTTTGGGGCTATGGCGTCTATTTCGTCTATGAATATTATTGAAGGCGCGTTCTTTTCTGCCTCTATGAACACGTTCCTGAGATTCTGCTCTGATTCGCCGTAGTATTTGGACATGATCTCCGGGCCGTTTATCACACTGAAGTTGGCACTGATCTCGTTTGCCAGCGCCTTGGCCAACAAGGTCTTACCCGTACCTGGCGGACCGTATAGCAAGACACCCTTTGGAGGTTGCACACCAAGCTTGTCGAAGATCTCCGGATGCTTCATCGGGAGCTCTATCATCTCCCTTATCTTGTGTATCTCCTCTCCCAGGCCGCCGATGTCCTCATAGCTGACATCTGGCATCTTTGTGAGTTCCGATACCTTGGTAGGTTTCTCAGAGACCTTTATGTCCGTGGCGGGCGTTATCCTAACGCATCCCTTGGGGTCTGTCTTTGTGACCATGAAGGGGATCTGATTCGTGAATATGTCCATGATGAATATGCTGCCATTGATCGCCGGCTTGTCCATCAGTCTTTGCCTGAAGTACTCTGATATGTCGCCCCTTATCTGTAGCTCGAACTCCAACGGTGCAAGCTCGACCGTTCTGGCGTTCTCGCTCTTTATCTTGGAGACCTTTACCTTGTCCCCTAACGATACACCAGCGTTCTTTCTTAGGATGCCGTCCATCCTGATGATGTCAAGGCCCTCGTCTTCTGGTTTTCCTCTCCAAACAACCGCCACCGCTGCTCTCTCTCCTTCCATCTGGACGAAGTCTCCTGTCCTCAATTCCAGTTCTTCCATGGATTGGGAGGTCAGTCTTATTATCTGCCTCCCAACATCCATTTTCTCCGCATCTGCCACGGTAAACAGTCTCTGTTCATTTTTCATTTTTACACCTAGATTTGTCACGTAAGTTTGTTATCTACTCGAGGTCTATCTTGAAGGATTCCTTTGTGTCAGGTTCCGCTTTCTTCACTGTAAGCTCCAACACTCCGTTATTGTAGTCTGCCTTGGCCTCGTTGGGGATCACTTTACCGGGCAGAGAAATGTTTCTGGCGTAACCGACATATCCCCTCTCATGCACGTAGTATCCTTCCTTCTCTTCGGAGTAGTCCTTCTTTCTCTCGGCCTTGACCTCTATATGTCGCTTGTGCACCGTCACTGATATGTCCTTCTTGTCCACACCGGGAAGATCAACTATCACTTGGTAAGAATCTCCCTTGTCTATGATGTCGGAGGCCGGTTCATTGTATGTTTGAAGTTCTCCTCCTTGCCCCTCTTCTTTTCCAGGCAAGTATTTGTTCCTCATTGGAGTTACGAAATTCTCAAATATCCTGTCAAGTTCATCATGCATTCGCGTGAACTCATCCCATGGATTGTATCTTCTCATATACAATACCTCCTTGTTTTGTTTAAACTAACAATCTGTTAGCTTCACAATTAGTTAAGTTAAACCTATATATAAAACTTTTGGTTCAATTGGCTTAAATTTATAGATTGAACCCACTATTTACTACCATGAAGGTCGGTATCCTGTTCTCAGGCGGAAAGGATTCTGTATATGCCTGCCATCTTGCACAGATGTCAGACGAGGTCGAATGCCTCATAACGCTGATATCTGAGAACGAGGAAAGCTACATGTTCCATACGCCAAACATAGACAAATGTTCTTTGCTCGCAGAGGCCATGGACATTCCCCATATTGAATGGAGAACGCCCGGGGGCAAGGAGGCCGAACTGGACGACCTCAGGGATGCCATCGCCCATGCCATCGGGGAACATGGCATAGAGGGCATAGTCACAGGCGCCATAGAGTCTGTGTATCAAGCATCGAGGGTGCAGAGGATATGCATGGGTCTTGACATCTGGTGTTTCAATCCACTTTGGCAGATGGACCAGTTGGGATATCTCAGGAAACTTGCCGGAGACGGTTTCAATGTGATCATCTCGGGCATCTTTGCATACCCCTTGGATGACAGCTGGCTGGGGAGAAGGATAGACGCCGCCACGATAGAAGACCTCTCGTCCCTCAAGGATAGGTATAGGATAAATCCCTCCGGCGAGGGCGGTGAATATGAATCTATGGTGCTCGACGGCCCAAACTTCAAGAAGAGGATCGAGATCCTGGACAGCGAGACCGTTTATTCCAATAACAGTGGCATCCTCAAGATAAATGATATCAGGGTGGTCAAAAAATGATACTGCTTGTCGATATGTGCGGCATTTCCTTGAGGATGAGCACAATGGAGTTTGTCAGACCGGTCGAACAGATGGTTCTGGAGCGGGCAGAATGCGCGGTCGTCCACAGGACTAGACTTTCGGCCGAGCTTGTCAGAGGATACGACAAGGCAATACTCTGTGGAAACGCTCTCAAGGACAACGACCACCTGAATGACCAGAATCTATTGTACATAATTCGCAACATTCCGATACCCATCCTGGGCATCTGCGCCGGCATGCAGTCCATATCCCTTGCCTACGGGGGCGCTGCCTACGAATGGTGCGACATCGGACTCAAGAACATCAGTGTTGTCAAGGAGGACAATCTGCTTGGCGAGAGGAGGGTGTTCCAAGGATACCACCTCCATAGCCATGGCGTTACCCTTCCGGAGAACTTTGTGACCTTGGCTGAGAAGGATGGGCACGTAATGGCGTTCAGGTCTGTTGAACAAGAGATATACGGCGTACTTTTCCATCCCGAGGTAAGGAATGAGTGGATAATTGAGAACTTTTTGAAAATGTAGGAAAAAGGGGCAAAATTGGGGATCATTCCCATTGTTGAGACCAGATACATTCAGCAGAACTATGCAACCAGTAACCGAATCCAGGATCAAAGGTGTTGAAATTACCTTGCCACCCCAGTTCCCCGTTTATGTAATGTGAGTATTCATACTCGCCCGTTGTGGAGTTCCAACGGTAGACGTAATCTATATTGCCCTCGATGTCACCAAGTGCCGAATGAATGTCCATGCTATTAGTATTTTTCCAAGATACCAGATTCCAATCAATATATATGTTGATATTTAATGGATCTCCCTCCAGACCTTCGATACTAAGGTCGGATTGGACAGTATCTATGTCATGCACCCAGTATCCGTAAAACTCTTCCAATGTTGTGAAGTTGCCCTGCCATCCAAGGCTATCGATGTAATGTGAGTATTCATATGCCTGTTCTACCGGATTCCATTTGTATACGTAGTCCAACACATCGGTCAAATCTGCAAAGATAGAGTCTAGGCCTTTGTCCTCCGGAAGGTATCCAAAACTAAAAAGGTTCCATTCGGGCTTGATGCCATAATTTTGCGTTATTGTTCCATTTTCCACCGTAAGGCTTGACGTGTCAGTTTTACCAGCATAAGTCACGGTGACGGTCCATGTTCCCTCATTTTCGCTTGTATACGTGGCATTGAACCAGCTCCCTCCCGCACCAGTCTCAATCTCAAATGTCGAT
Organism: Halobacteria archaeon; assembly: GCA_036733165.1. Taxonomy (GTDB): domain Archaea; phylum Methanobacteriota_B; class Thermococci; order Methanofastidiosales; family NM3; genus JAFGGT01. The sequence continues at coordinate 7,465 of DAINBB010000031.1, forward strand.
GTGCCCGTCACATCGCCAAGGCTGTTGCCCAGTCCGTCGAAGGCTTCCACACCATATGTGGCAGCGTCCCCCGTATCGATCGATGAAACATCAGGCGACAATACGATGGAGTCCAGGGAACTGATCTTGTTCAGGTTATATCCATAGACATTCCAATTCCCGTCCCTATTGTCCTCCCATACTACTATTGAATCGGATATTGAGGGTATTTTTTGGTCAGAGGCATCTGAACAGACTGTAAACTTAGTGTCGGTTCTAAGATCATATCCATATATGTTTTTGTCATTGTAGTCTTCCCAGACAATATTGGTACCTGACACCTTCGGCCGCCATTGTTGGTACGGGTCCGTACAAACGGTTGTCTCTACTCGGGTGCGCAGATTGTAGGCATCGATGTCCGGGTAAGCAACTCCATAATCTGACCAACAGACAATGGTCCCTGAGAAATAAATGTTATTTTGGTCATAGTTTTTTGTGCATACTGGAAATTCAGTGCCAGTTAGGATATCATATCCGTATACATCATCGTTACCATTTCTGGTTTCTTCCCATATTACAACGCTTCCTGATATTAGAGGGGCAAATTGATCATGCGTTTCAATACAAATCGGGAACTCTGTGCCAGTTGCAAGATCATATCCATACACATCCATATTCCCATTTCTGCTATCGTACCATACTATGGTCGTTCCAAATACCCGTGCATAATATTGGTTAGCGGCGTTTGTGCAGACCTCGAACTCCGTTCCTGAAGCGAGATCATATCCATATATGTCTGAATTGCCATTTCTATCATCATGCCAAGCAACGAGATTGTCTGAAATACTTGGCACGTACTGACCGGAAGTGCTTGTGCAGACCTCGAACTCCGTTCCTGAAGCGAGATCATATCCATACACATCCATATTCCCATTCCTGTTATCGTACCATACGACTGATGTTCCTGAGACACGAGGATAATCTTGGGTATATCCATCAAGGCAAATGCTGAATTCTGTATCATTTACCGAAAGGTCATATGCGTAGATGTCAACATAGGCCTCCAACGTGTCACACTTCCAGTTCCATTCCTCCCATACCACCATGGTTCCGGAGATAGATGGCATTTTTTGGTCTGAGGAATCCACGCGAATTGGAAATTCTGTGTCTGTCCTTAGGTCATATCCGTATAGATCGTAGTAAAACCCGTTCCTGAGGTCCCGCCAAACCACGGTCACACCTGAGATGTCCGCCTCTTCCTGATCAGAGGGATCTGTACATATTGGAAACTCTATTTTAGAGATCAGGTCATATCCATACACATCCCAATTGCCATTCCGGAAGTCTTCCCAGATCACCGTTGTGCCAGAGATGGAAGGATTCGCCTGTTCATAGGGGTCGATGCAGATCGGGAATTCTGTTCCCGAAATCAGGTCATATCCGTATATGTCCCAGTTCCCGTTCCTTGAATCCTTCCATACCACGAAAGTTCCACAAACATCTGGGGTCTCTTGATTGTATGGATTGTAACTTATTTGGATTTCCGTGCCTGTGGCGATCTCATAACCATATATGTCATTATTTACATTCCTTGAATCCTGCCATACGACAACATTCCCTGAAATGGCTGGACAGGTCTGATTGTACGTGTCAGTGCATATGGAAAACTCGGTGTTCGTTGTAAGGTCATATCCATAGATGTTCTCAAGTCCGCCATCCCGAAAGTCTGTCCAAACCACGGTCGCCTCCGAGATTTGCGGATCCATTTGAATTGCGGCATCCGTGCATATGGGAAATTCAACTCCCCTTGCATAGTCATATCCATAAATATCGTATTGGGTGCCGTTCCTTGAGTCCATCCATACGGCTATGGTGCCCGATACTGATGGACGGAGTTGATTTGAATCATCGGTACATACTGGAAATTCCCCTCTAAAGGATGAAACTGGAAATGGTAGTAGGATTAAGATAATCATTATTATAATAGATATTTGAAAGAAACCATGACCAAAACGTCTCACTGTACTTATTATTTTTTATTATTATATAATACCTTTGATAGAAAAATCGATTCTTTACAAGCCAGGGAGCATATATGAGCTGATTCTTTTTTCCAATATTGCCCTACTTCTCTTATCTTCATAATGGTTATACATCGACTCGAACCCGCTTTTCACCTCTTCGAGATGCAGGTCGGAATCCATACCGTATAGGATGAGATTTAAGGGACTTGCAGGTTTTATCTTGGCAGATGTCCTATTTTCAAGCATTGATATTATATCCTCCATGCCCAATTCACCATTCAAATTCATTATGAAGGCGTTTGCTATCCTCCTGCACATTTGCCATAGGAATCCTCTTCCTTTGAACTGGAGTGTTATTACATCATCCCCGTATAAAAAATCGATATCGATCACCCTCACGGGTTCCTTTGCCGGATTGATTTTGGAAAATGCCGAGAAGTCATGGGTACCCGAGAAAACTTTACATAATAATGTAATGTTCTCCTTGCCAAAGTCATCGTTTATAAGATGATAGTGATAGGTCTTATCCACTTTTCCATGGAACTCTTGAGGTGAATATCCAGTTATCCATATGTCGTTTAACAGGTCGTTCATCCTGTCGAGACGATTGTTCGCAAGTAGGTCTGAATTATTGCCGCAGACTATGTTGAGCAGATTCTGTCTGGCTGAAACACCCTTGTCGGTCCTTGACGCCATTCTGAAGACATCAAGCTCACTCGTATCCTTGATGTATCCAGTCTTAATCAAGACATCTAGAATATCGTTCTCAACAGTTCTGAGGTCTGGTTGTCGCTGGGAGCCGAAGAAATGACTTCCATCATAGGCTATCCTCAGACAGGGCATAAAGATACTATTCCAAAGGACAGATAAATATTGCCATTACCTATCCTGCAATCTCTATCCTCCTATTTGAGAGGGCCTTGAGCCCCTGTTCCCTTATCTTAAGGAGAAAGCTCGAGCCTTCCGACCTTTTTCCCCTGGCCCTGAAGACATATCCGTTATGGACAAGCTTTTCGACATAGGGAATCAATTCATCCAAGGGCGTATTTAGCTCACTTCGCAGTTCACCCGATGACACAGGCATATCCGGGTCCCTGTCATGGTGTTCCTTTAGTATCCTGAGAATCGAGATATATACCAACTGCCCTGACATTAAACTCCCACCTGTTGTATCTATATCAGGGGACAAATAATAAGATATTGATAAAAATATCATATGTTTATAAAAGATAATTTAAAAATAAGAGATAAAGGGTTTTTACACCCTTCGCTTGTTCTTGAGGTCCATCAGGTCAAGCCTGCCCGCCATGCCCCATATGTTCGTGACACCGCCGGCCTCCGGTTTACTTCCAAGGGATCCGCCCTTCTTCATCTGGGCGACGATTGCGGCCGCTATGGCGGCCAGCTTGTCGTTCCCGAGACCCTCGGCTTCCCTCTTCGCGAGCTCGGCAGCCTTCTCTTCCTCGATCTGCTGCTTCATCTTGTCGACGAACTTTGACCTGGCCATGTAACCCGTGTCGAAGTTGCCGCTGACGAAGTCTGGATTGCCCATCATCCTCTTGTGAAGGTCGATCGTGGTCTTGACGCCTTGGATCATGAACTCGCCAAGGGCCCTTTTGACCCTGGTTATGCACTTGTTCCTGTCCTCGTCCCACACGATGAGCTTTGCTATCATCGAGTCATAGAAAGGAGATATCTGGAATCCCTTGAACGCTGCGGAATCGACCCTTATTCCGGGTCCCCCGGGCGCCTCGTAGGTACTGACAGTCCCTGGTGTCGGAATGAAGTCGTTCAGCGGGTCCTCCGCGTTGATCCTGCATTCCATGGCATGTCCCTTGAACTTTATGTCTTCCTGGTTCCATTCGAGCTTCCTTCCCATGGCCACCTCGATCTGGGCCCTGAGTATGTCGGTGTTCGTCACCATCTCCGAAACACAGTGTTCCACCTGTATACGGGTGTTCATCTCCATGAAGTAGAACTTGCCGTCCTTGAAGATGAACTCGACAGTGCCGGCGGACGTGTAATCGGCAGCCACTGCAGCCCTCACACCAGCGTTCCTTATCTCTTCCTGAAGCTCAGGATTGTTCAGGAGCGCCGGCGATGGAGCCTCCTCGATAAGCTTCTGATTTCTCCTCTGGATGGAGCAGTCCCTCTCACCAAAATGCAGGGCCTTGCCATGCTCATCGCAAAGGATCTGTACCTCTATGTGCCTTGGGTCGATGATGAACTTCTCAAGATATACCTCGGGATGCGCGAAGGCCACTGCGCCTTCCCTTTGCGCAGCCTCGAAGTTGGACATGAACTCCTCTTCCTTCCAGACGATACGCATTCCCTTTCCGCCACCACCATAGGCGGCCTTGATTATCACTGGGAAGCCTATCTCCTTGGCTACGGAAAGGGCCTCTGTCGCGTCCTCGACCACACCTTTGGAACCTGGCACCGTCGGCACCTTGTTCTTTATCACGGTCGCCTTGGCAACGTCCTTGACACCCATCTTCGCGATGGCACCGCTGCTCGGGCCTATGAACTTTATACCCTCGCTCTCACAGGCCTTTGCGAAATCGATGCTCTCTGCCAGGAAACCGTATCCTGGGTGTATGGCATCAACATCGGCGGCCTTGGCTGTCTCTATGAGCCTTGGGATGTTGAGGTATGACTCCGTTGGCATCGGGGCCCCTATGCAGTAGGACTCGTCGGCCATCTTCACTGCAAGTGAGTTCTTATCGGCCTCTGAGTACACTGCCACGGTCTTGAGATCGAGTTCTCTGCAGGCCCTGAAGACCCTTACTGCGATCTCTCCCCTGTTGGCACACATTACTTTTTCGAATTCTCCCATTGTTATCACCTAGGAGCATTCTACTCCAATACTATGAGCACATCGTCAATGTCAACTGAATCGTTCGGCTGAGTGTTGATCTCCTTGACCTTGCCGTCGGCTGTTGCCTCGATCTCGTTCTCCATCTTCATGGCCACGATCGTGCAGACGACATCTCCTGTCTTGACCTCGTCTCCAACACAGCAGTTGATCTTCGTGACAACGCCCTGTATTGGCGACACAACGGTCTTTCCGCCATCTCCGGACTTTTTCTTACCCTTCTTCTCAGCCTTCTGGACCTCTTCTTGGGCAAATATCTCGTATTCCTTTCCAGCTACTGCAATCTTGAACATGTTGCTGCCCAGGTCCTCAGCGTTAACCTCTAATGATTCGTCACCTATCTTAATGTTAAACTTCCTCATATTGCACACCCCTTATACTGGCATATTTCCATGCTTCTTGGATGGTCTTGCCTCCCTCTTGGTCGCAAGGCATTCCAGAGCAGAGATGATCTTTGGCCTCAGGTCCGAAGCTGCTATGACCTCGTCCACATATCCCCTTGCTGCGGCTATGTATGGTGTCGCGAACTTCTCCCTGTACTCATCTCCCTTTACCTTTCTCCTGTCTATGTATTCTTTGCTCAGGTATTCGACACCACCCTCCATGAGCTCCCTCCTGTGGATGATGTTTGCCGCGCCCTCAGGGCCCATAACGGCGATCTCGGTAGTTGGGAGTGCGTATGCTATGTCTGCGCCCAAATGTTTTGAACACATCCCTATGTATGCTCCGCCGTACGCCTTCCTGACGAATATCGTGATCTTAGGCACGGTCGCCTCGGAATATGCATAAAGCAGCTTTGCACCATGCCTTATGATGCCGCCATGTTCCTGGGATGTACCGGGAAGATAACCGGGGACGTCCACGAACGAAACGAGCGGTATGTTGAAAGCGTCACAGAATCTGATGAATCCGGCGGCCTTGTCCGATGAGTCTATGTCAAGGCATCCTGCCAGGACCTTTGCCTGATTTGCTATGATTCCGACAGGTCTTCCATTCATCCTTCCGAATCCAACGACTATGTTCATGGCGTACATCTCATGCACCTCGAAGAAATCGCCGTTGTCCACTACGGATGCTATGACCTTCTTGATGTCATACGGCTTCTGTGGGTTAGCAGGTATGATCTCATTCAACTCTGGGTCCGTCCTGAACGGGTCGTCATTGCATTCGGCCTGCGGCGGGTCCTCCAGATTGTTTGATGGCAGGAATCCTAACAGTTCCCTTATGGATGCCAGGCACTCGTCCTCGTCCTCGCAGACAAAGTGTGCCATACCTGACTTCTTTCCGTGGACCATGGCCCCGCCAAGATCTTCGAAGGAAACATCCTCTGAGAGCACTTCCTTGACGACCTCAGGCCCAGTGATGAACATGTAGGAAAGATCTTTTACCATAAATATGAAGTCTCCGATGGATGGGGAGTATACGGCCCCTCCCGCGCATGGGCCCAAGATGGCCGTTATCTGCGGGACCACACCAGAGTAGATAGTGTTCCTGTAGAATATGTCACCGTATCCCTTGAGAGAGTCGACACCCTCCTGTATCCTGGCCCCACCTGAGTCGTTGAGGCCGATCAAAGGCGCCCCCATCTTGCCTGCCAGGTCTAGGAGCCTAGCTATCTTGTCGGCATGCACCTCACCAAGGGAGCCACCCATAACTGTGAAGTCCTGGGCATAAACATAGACCAGCTTTCCGTCGATTGTACCGTATCCTGTCACCACACCATCAGCAGGCACCTCTTTGCCATCCATGCCGAACTCTCTGGCCCTGTGACTCCTGAATAGGCCAATTTCCTGGAATGTACCTGGGTCTAGAAGCTTGTCAAGCCTTTCCCTCGCTGTCAATTTACCCTTGTCATGCTGGGCTGCAATCCTTTGTTCCCCTCCCCCCATTTGAAGGGATGAACGCTTTTCCTGCAATTCTTTAATCTTCTCCTCTATTGACAATTACATTCCTCCGTAATCAGTTGTTAATTTCATGAATTGAAGAATCATTCCGGGTTTGGAATTATAGATATTTATATATCAGGATTCCTATGGTTATGGATTTATATTGTTTTATAGACGATTCTCCAATGGGTATTTGGAATAAATGTCTACTCAGAGAATTCCTAACATCATTATATAAATTTTATGCCTAGTTTGTCTCAAAATAGTTCATTTTTGACAAAGTAAAGGAACATCGTCGCACTGAGAAGGTCGGCAGAACCTCCAGGGCTGATATTCCTTTTTATGAAATATTGTTCCATTTTCGCTATGCCTTCTGCGCATTCACTGCTCATCACGCCACCGTCGTCGAGGAGGGCCTGGGACATTGCCCTGACCTCCATGAACGTATCTATTCCGGCCCTTGATACTATGTTTGTGTCCTCCACTACCGCCATAAGGGCCAAAAGCGCCTGCAGGGCAGAGAGATTCAGGTCCCCC
>DAINBB010000032.1:0-13393 GCA_036733165.1 Halobacteria archaeon
CGCCCCTTGTGCCGTCAATGCCCCGCCTGGAGATGGTCCAATGCTTCTTCGCGGGCGCCGACAGATTCGACTTTGGCAAGATGCCCCCGGACGTGACGGTCGCCACGGCCTCGGGCGCGTTGGCGACGGCCGTCTCTGAACACGCGTTCTCCCTCCTTCTGAGCCTCTGCCGGGACCTGGACCTCCATCGAAGGAGACTTGATGAAGGCGTGTTCGAACAGCTCGACCCCCTCAACAGGGAACTTTTCGGAAAAAGTATCGGGATAGTCGGTTATGGCCCGATAGGACAGAGGATTGGCAGGATTGCAAAGGCGTTCGGAATGCGCACGCTAGCCCTGAACACGTCGGGCAAGAGCGATGCGGATGCCACATATACGCTGGAAGGACTCGACAGGATGTTAAAAGAGTCGGACTACGTCGTGATATGCATACCGTTGAACAGGCACACCGACGGCCTGATAGGCAAGGACATGCTCTCATTGATGAAGGAGAACGCCATACTGGTAAACGTCTCCAGGGGAAAGGTGCTGGTCGAGAAAGACCTCTATGAGCATCTTAGGGACCATCCCTCCTTCAAGGCGGGGCTCGACGTGTGGTGGCACTATCCCCGCGACGGTGAGACATGGTCGCAGGACTATGATTTCGGAAAGCTTCCAAACATTGCGATGACGCCCCACAACGCCGCGCTCGTTCCAGGTTGGCGAGAGAGGACCATCGTGTTCTGCTGCCGGAACATGTTGGACCACATGAATGGAAAGAAGATAAGAAATAAGGTGAGAAGGGAGGACTATCTTATATAACCCAGGTCCTTGCTCATCTCCGGCATGTTCTGGGACATCGACTTCCTCTGCATCTCCTGTATCTTGTGTATGAGGCTCTCTGTCTCCTCGGCCCTCTCCTCGAGCGCCGTCATGTCGATATCCAGCTTAAGTATCTTTGAGAGCACCTCTAGCACGCTCTTTGCGGCCTTGGCGTCGATGTACATGTAACCAGGGGACTCGCCGAGGAGGCACATGCCCCTTATGCCCTCCTCCCTGCCCATGGCAAGGAGAAGTCCGGAGGCGCCCACGATGGCCGCACCGGAGTCGTCCCTGAAGGATATGTTAACATCCTTGTACTCTTCGACCAGCTCTTCATGAGATACGGCACCGAGGACCTTGGGATGTTCCACGACCTCGCCACCGGTCGAGAATCCGCCCAGGGTGAACATGATCGAAATATCGTACTTCTTCAGGTATTCGAGTATCTTGGAGACTATCTCGTAGTGTCCAAAGGAGTTCGACGGCGACGGTTGGGTGTCACCGACAAGTATGATGAAGTCGACCCCCTCGTGCCTTGCATGGTATAGCTTGTTCTTCATAAGCCTGACCGTCGCATCGTCCTTCACGAGGGCCTGATGCGGGAAATGAGGAGAATACAGTTCGGCGAACTTCTCAGCTCCCAGTTCCTGTATGAGGTGCTCTGCGGCAAGCTTGCCTATGAGCCCTATTCCAGGAAGTCCCTCAATAAATATCGTCTTCTGAGATTCTATCTCCTTGATCGTCTTGATAGTGGTCTCCTTCATAATAATCACATCGAATCCTTCTCACTCTTCCATCTTCGCCTGTATTCGGCGTACTTGTCCTCTGGCGAGAATCTTGGCGGCCTTACAGGAACGGCCCTGCCACCACATTTGGGACATTCGTCATGGAGAGTGTACTCGCCACATGAAGAACATTTCAATATCTTCATCTTTATTTCTTCCTCTTGAAAGAGGCTTCGCCACACGAGGCGGACATCGCCTTCGTTATTTTGTCAACGACGTTGTCCAGCACAGACTCCGCCATCTTGTAATCCGGAGCTATCACCTTGATGTTGTATCTTGGCGAACCGAGCAGTCTGATGTCGACATCGACATCCTCGCTCTTATTCTCATCCCTGACCAATATTAGGTTTTCCTTTATGGTGTTCACGCCATCCCCCTTTGTGCACGAGATGGACAGCTCACCGTTGATCTCCACAAGGGGATTCTCTATATTGGCCAGTATAATCTCTTTGAGGGACTCTATGTGCTGTGGCGGCACAAGCCCGTCAAGGACCCCCTCGCCCTTGGCAACGACCTCTTCAAAACAGTCGTAGACCATGGAGTAACTGTCCGTGATCTTTTCATGTATCTCCTTGAGCTGGTCAGGCGGGATGCCGTTCTGGGTGCCAAAATACTCAAGGAGCTTGTTGCCCTTCTTCTTGACCTTGTACCTCATCACGGCAGCTTTCTGCTGCTTGTTTGTGACCTTCCTAAGCGAGAGGTCGATGTGTCGCTTGACATCGTCGACCCTGAGCACCTTGCAGACCACCTTCTGGTTCTCCTTGACATGATTCCTGATGTTCTTTACCCAGCTGGAGGATATCTCCCTTATGGGTATCATGCCCTCCAGGTCGTACTCGTCGAGCTTGACCATGGCGCCGTAGGGAAAGATCTCGGTGACGGTGCACATCACGAAACTGCCGACATCCGGGAATCCCTCTTCATATTCGAACATTGTTTCACTCCAATTCGGTAACGACAGTGGCCTTTAGTTTGCCGATACCGCCAGTGCACTCGATCAGTGTCTTGCCACAGACGAGGCATTTGACGTTCATGGCGGGTTTGCTGAACACGGTCTGTTCATTGCCACAATCCTCGCATTTTACCTTGATGAATCTTGATTTAGTCATTTAGGCCCTGGCCTCCTTGAACTCCAACTTCTTTACCCTGAATCCCTTCTTCGTCTGCGCCTTCTTACATTCGTTGCACACATATCGCAGGTCGTGCTTCCTGGTCGGTTTCTCACCTGAAGGCTTTGGCCTTGGGTATCCCCTATAACCAGACATCTTACGTCTGAATCTCCTCTGACCGCTAGACAGCTCCCCTCTCTTCTTCTTCTTGACGACCTTTATAGTGTGAACAGTATGTTTCTTACAATTTGGACAATATGTTCTTCTCGTCTTGGGCATTAGCATATTCTCACCTTACCTATTCGATGAACCCATGTTTGTATAGTATGGCATGGATATCTTCGGGAAAATGGTCAACATCGCCAATTTTGTATGGCCCATATTTCCTCAGTTCACCATCCATGAAGGAAGGAATTGGCGATATGACCTTGGCCTTTATATAACCTTCCCTCTCATAGGAATATTCGCCTTTAAGGATAGGCTCAAGTAAATCCTTATGATACTGCTTTTTTAATAAAGAAGTTTGTTTAAAAATGTTTTGCTCGTCGGATAACAGGTTTTCTTCGGCCGTGTCGAGCATCTTTCTGAATCTGATGTCCACCAGTTGGGCCATTCTTTTCTTGACATGCTCGATCTCGGAGACCAGCACATCGTTGTCGACGCCCTCCAGCGAAAGGGCCCTTTTCTCCAACCTCTTCAGGTATGAGGATATGTTCTCGAACAGGCTTTCCTCCATGAACGAGAGGCCCTTGGTCCTCTGTTCCCTCTCCAGGGCCCTGTCAAGCTCTATCATCTCTCTATCCTTGGAGCGAGCACGAATTTAATTGTTGCGCCGCCAATCTCGAAGTTCATCAAGATGGGCGCATCTGTTCCAAGTTCCAGTGTTATGGGGCCGTTTATCGAGCTGGACACGTCGGCCAGGTAGCTAAGGTTGAATGTCGAGCTGCAGTCCTCCTCAACCTTGTACTCCACGAGCGAATCCTTCTCTATCTTGGTCTCTATGTCCCCGATGTCCCCTTCCGCCTTCATGACGAACGAGTTGTCCTTCGTCTCCAGGGTTATGTGGTCCGCCACTATGGAGGCGTCTTTTATGCCGTCCTTGAAGATCGAAGCGTCGATGCCTATGATGGCATTGGTGGGAAAATCAGGAAGTTTGAGATTGGTCTGCTCGGGGGTGTCTATGATCGGAAGCCCGAATCGTCTCTTTGACTCTCCGACAAACGTGACAAAGAGCTTGTTGTTCTCCACATCGGACTTGATGGTCATCATGTCCGTGGGCTTTCCCCTGCTCATCACCCTCGACATCTCCTCGACGTCAATACCCAGGAGCATCTCCGAGTCCACGGAGAAGTCCAGGAACTGATCCTTGGGCATTTCAAGGTCTATCAGGGATATGTGGGACGGGTCCATGGCCCTGAGGGTAAGGCCGTCCTCGTCTATCTTCAAGGGGGCTTCCTCTATAATACTTCCAATAACAGAGATAATGTTCTTCCAGTTCTTCGCCTCTATCTTAGCTTCAAACATAAATTCACCAATAGTTTAGATTTATAAGATATAATAAAAAGGTTTTCTAAGCGCCGGGTCCGCAACATTCTACAAGACCGATGCCATCGTCACATTTCGTGATATTTCCGTATGATATCGACGGATTTCCTATATAGGTCCGTGTTGAGGTCGTTCATGTCCTGTATGACCTCCGCCTCTATCGTGTTGCCGTAGACCCTGCCTATGACCCTCACCTTGTCGGTCACTTTTAAGGGCGTCTCTTCGCTGAGAAGCACGGTCACCTGCCCAGTTCCGTCATCTATGACCATTTCCATGTCGTCCTTCCTGATTATGGCCCCCACGACGCTGGCCCTGGCTGAGGAGGATATGTCCTTGATCCATACGACCTTGGCTGGTGCCCTTCTCATGATATCATCTCAATATTCTCTCCAAGTATGCCCGCACTTGGTACACCTGTAGAACTTTGTGGAGGGTTCATCTCCCGACCTGGTCTGCAACTCCCACCAATATGCCTCCATGTTCTTGCACTTGGGGCATTCCTCCTTGGTCTTTGGCAGGGTGTCTATCTTGTCCTCTATGACAACAAGCTTCTCCTTAGGAGAATGGGAAATCTCCTCCTTCACCACGAACTTGGACTTGTCATCGGTGTTAAGGTTTCTGCAGTATCCGCATTTTTTGCAGACTATGACAGTCTCGCCATCCCTCTTGGAAGGCATCATCAAAGAACCACAATCTGGGCAAAATTCCATTCATACACCTCTATCGAGAGTCAAACGTTTCGCCTTTATGGGTTAATGACAATATAAATCTATTGCCAGGTTCAATGACGGTTATTAAGGGATGCATCATTCCCCACGGACGGGCGTCTCAAGACTAATCGAAAGTGATGACCAAGACGGGTGTTCCGGATGCCCACCTTATCACCCTGTCGGTCGTGCTGCCGATGATCTGTTTCCTGAGCCCGGTCCCCCCGATGCTTCCGATGATTATGAGGTCGGCGCCCTCTGCCTTTGCCAGGTCGACTATCTCCTCCGCGGGCACGCCCTCCTTGAGAAATGTCCTTATCTCCAATCCAGACTTCTTTGCAAGTTCCTTCATGTAGTTGAGATATCCCTCTCCGGACGTTCTCATCTTGTGTCGTATCGTCATCTCGTCCTCGTGGCTCATGTCACCGAACTTCTTGATGTCAAAGAGCTTAATGACGTGTATCGCCAGGATCTCGCTTCCGAAAATGCTTGCTATCTCCACGGCCTTCTTGGCCGCGGCCTGTGAGGCCTCCGACCCGCTGACCGGGACGACCACCTTTTTGAAGTTGTTCTCTATCTGTACTCCCCCTTGAAATAAAGATAGGAATTTTTTTTCTCTAATAAATCTATATTTGAATAATTTTACTAAAATATAAAAAAAAGAAAAAAAATGGACATTATGACATGTCTCTAAGATAATCCAAGCCGGCAGGCGTGATTTTGATGACGTAGTTGGAATTTAGTCCTTCCACCCTGCGTATGAGGTTGTAGTACTCCAATTCGTCTATGGCCAGACGAACGGTTTCCTTGTCAGCCTTCATGATGTCCAATAGTGTTCTCTCCGTTATATAGAACTGCTTGTCATCGTTGTATTCAGTTTCTTTTTCCGCGATCTTCAGGATCTCCAGCTTGAGCGGTATGTGAAGATCCGCTGACTTTTCTATGACGATGGATCTGTCCAAAAGTGCGCACTTGCCCTTGTCCTCTATGGAGATCTGGAACGTTGGGCTCAGCCCCTCGCTCTTCTTGATATATCCGTTCAGATCTAACTCTTCCGCATATGGCCTCAGTTCTTCCAGACTCATACCCATCTCGGCCCTCATGAGGCTTGAAGGGTAGAAGTAACCCGGCTCTCTCGAATTGTAGTCATTTGCCAATTCGAGAATCCTTAGATATATCTCCTGTTTTTCCATATATAATTCCCCCCTGGTCTCTACCAGTGATTATTATTCCGCACTGCCTGTATTTAATCTTTGTGCCGTATTGTTTGCAATATATTCTAATAATGACTATAATTTTAAGATAATATTCCTATTTCTTTCTAAAAAAAAATAATATTCATCAAAAGAAAAAAAATGATAAATAATATTTTGCTATTCTTCTTATTTTGTAAATTCCATAAAAAAGTATAATATTCCTTAAAATAAAAATATAACAAATATTATTTTGCGCCCCTTCTTGTCTTGACCGCAATGCCCCTTTTAAAATGGGGAATCTCGTTAGGGGTGAGCAACAGCCATCCAGAACCCAAAAGCTCGTCCTGTTCGTTCACCACAAGCACTTCCTCGCCGCTATGCAGTCTTTCGTCCACATCCTTTACGAACTTGGCGAAAACGTCGCCATGGGACACCACGTACGGGGCCACCTCGTTGTCCACCTTGACCCTGTACTTAGGATACGGTAGGATGGCATGCAGACGTCTCTGTCCCTCGTCGGCAAGTATGAAAAGGCCGTCCCTAGCACGGAGTGTCGCGAGGACCTCGTCCCCGAGGAAAATGGTCCTTACCCTGTCGCTCTTGGAGTATGACATCCTGGTGCCCTCGAAAAGCTTCTTCCCGACGCCCCTTCCGAACTGGTAGTCCGCTATCTGGAGCACCGTCTCTTCGTCCGAGAGGCCTATTGTCGGCTCACTGTCCGTCTCCACGTTGAAAGGATATGTGTGCAGCAGCCCCGCCGGGACCTTGCCGAACACGCGATGGCTGGCGCAGGCGGCGCCCGGAAGCCGTTCCGTGGCCCTTGCCATGGCCGTGTGGAAGACCGGCCGCGACCTTGTCTCGGGTCCGGTGTAGAACTCGGTGGTTCTCTTCACCAGAGGGTCCGAGAGGGCGATGAGGTCCCTGTGCCTGCTTATCGACCTGTATGCAAAGTACAATTTCGGATGGGCCCTCACCCTCATCTCGACGTAGTCCCAGAGGCTGCCCTCGTGCAGGGCCTGCTTTATCCTCTTCATCTCCTCGTACGTGACATGCAGATTGTGCAAGGCCAGCTTCCTCGTCCTCTCCTCGTTGCCCATGGCCAGCAGCTCCTGGGGGGTGTGGGCGCTGCAGACGGGACAGCAGCACGGGAGATAGGTCATCTCCTCGAGCTTCTTGGTGCCGTAGGGCGTAAGGTACCTGTTGTCACGCGCATACAGGACATAGGCCGCCGAGTCGAAGAGGTCGCAGCCCAAAAGCACGTAGAGGGAGAGCATCATGGGATGGCCCGCCCCGAAGAGATGAACAGGCTTCGCCGGGGAAAGCTCCCTCTTGGCCGTGAGAACTATGTCCGCCACCTCCTTGAATCTGTACTGGAGGAGCAGGGGCACCACGGCGCCTATGGGATGTATCTCGAAGTCAAGCTCCGCCATCCGTCTCGCCGACATGCGCCTGAGCCTGAGATACGTGGACCCCTGGACCGTTCCGTTGAGATAGCCCTGCCTCAGTTCCCTCGCCTCGCGGGCCCGCTCCAGTGTTGTCATGAGGTCTGATTTGGCCTTATGGTATGGAACGTCCGGAAGGGTCGGTATGTCCAGGAAGGTTGCGACATCCACGCCTATCCTTCCCTGGAAGTCCACTATCTCCGAATTCGGTATGTCAACGTCATGGTACTGCATCAACTGGAACGAGCCTGAGTCCGTGACTATGGCACCATCGAAGTCAAGAAGGGAGTGCACCCCCTTATCCAACGCCCTCTCCCTCAGACGTTCGGAAGAATTGATGATATATGAATTTGTTATAAGGATCTGCGTGCCGAACAGGCGCTCCATCTCCGATGGCTCTATCGTGAGCTTCCCCGGATTTATGACCGGCATCAGTGCCGGCGTCTCCACAGACCGTTTTCCTATCTTGAGCATGCCCAGCCTGCCCAAACCGTCCTTGGCCTTTATCTCGAACATTCCCTCACCATCTAAACCATTGTTTTAAAAGATTACCCTTAGGTCGGCCACGATATGGGAGACCCCGGGCGAATACTTCTTGACCTTTCTCACTCCAAGGACCTCGAGCTCGCACGATGCCCTTGTGGAAGCGGCCCCTAACTGCTCCCGCAGTCTGACCTCCAACCCCTTGTCCGGCAGCGTCTGATGGAAGTGTATGATGCATCCGTCGGCGGCGATGCCCAAGGCCTTCTCGAGATATTTCTCCGTCTCCCTGACGTATCCCATCACTATCCTTTTTGCATCTGGACCGTCATAGTCCCTGCAATCGATGTTCATTGCCGTTATGAGATCCTCCAGGCGATTGATCCGTATGTTCTCGAGCAGGTAGCCGTATGACACGGGGTTCTTCTCGAGGGCCGTGACCCTCGATCCAACATGCTTTGCCAGGGGGAGCGAGAAGTAACCTATGCCGGCGAACATGTCAACGACGTGGCCAACGTTCTTGACCTTCGACATCCTTATCCTCTCGTTGATGTTGCCGGATGAGAACATCAGGCGTGAGAGGTCTATCTTGTACCTTATGCCGTTCTCCCTGTGGACCGTTACGGTGCCATCGCCCGCCAGAAGCTCGTGCCCGGGTTCCCTGAACTCGCCCGAGATGCGCTTCTTCCCCATTACGCTGTCCACGCCGATGACCTCAAGGTAGGCCTCGGCAACGACACGCTTGAACCTCTCGAGGGAGGGTGGCACGCCCAACAACATTATCCCCCCCACCACCTCATAGGAAGACGGCAGGTCGCTCAGCAGATCCTGAGGGATGTCGGACGAGAGCCTCTCGATTATCTCCCTGTAGTGCCTTTGCTCCATCTGACCACGATACGATCAAGTGTCTATGACTATCTCGATGGTGCCCTTCTTGTAATCGTTGAGTGTGGAGAGCATCCCCAGTATCGAGTTCCTTATGATGTTCTGCACAAAGGCGTTCATCGGCAGCTCCTTCCCCTCTATGACTATCCTTATGTCCTTCTTGATCGTCAGGCAGTCGTCTATCGTCTTCTCGCCGTCGACGATGGAATACAGCATCTCCTCGCATGTCTGGCCGCACCCCTTGCAGTTGAGCTCCGGTATCTTCTCGAACGTCTTCTCCTCAATGATGTCCACAAGCTTCTCTATGTTCCCTATCGAGATGGCCTTCTTCCCCTTGTACTCTGTTATCTCGTTCGCGACAAGGCCGCTGATGGCGAACACCTCCTTCCTGAAGTCCTTCTCCAGCTCCTCCTTGTTCTTGGCAGTGAGGATCTTCGGCACAAGCGCCTGCCTGAATCCCTCCAACACGAGGTAGTCCGAATGGAAGAAGGATATCATCTCCATGAGCTGCTTCTTCTCCTTGTATATGATGGATGTCTCCTTCTCGCTGATGACGCCGATCGACCTGGCGCCAGCCTTCGAGAAGAGGTCGGTGTCCCTGCCGGGCACGTCTATCGTGAAGTCCGCGTATGAGATGTGCTTGATGGCCGCGACCTTGTAGCCCCGTCTCCTGAGCTCCCGGATGATAGATGTCACCACGGCCGTCTTTCCAGAATTTTTAAATCCGTATACTCCAAATACCTTCATGATATCATCCTGTCTATAACACTAGGAGATATTAAAATATTTCCATTTAGTACTTTTCAAGTAGCGAACTGTATAAAAACCTGAAAAAAAGTAATAATAGAGTGTAAAATCTTATAAAAAAACATATAGAAAAATATTTAATAATAGATTGTTCAAATAAAATGATAAACATGTCCCTAAGGGTAAGAATTGTTAGAAAACTGTGGGATAAGATAACCGATCCGGCCGAACTTGACGATATTTACCTATTCTATGGTTTCCATGCCAGCAACGAGAACTGCACGTATCTCCTCGAGATGAGAAAGACGAAGGGGATGCTCAAGGAGCCGCTCCAGGTGCCCCTAAAGATGGAGAACATGCAGCTTCTGGGATGGGGTTTCATACAGGACCCCAAGTACGACTACATCTCCTTCGAGAACTTCAAGACCCAGACGCACGTGCAGGACATTCTGCCGAACTCGGTCATGCTGATGAAGAATCCAAAGCACCAGAACGAGGTCAAGGTCATGAGGATCAACGAGCTCAAGCTCGAGAAGGTGCCCTTCACCATCGTGCAGGAGGGCGACAGGATATACGACAAGTTCCTTGAGGAGCAGAAGAATCTCGCGATGTTCACAGACAACGACGTGTTCGCGCAAAGGAAGGAGTATCCCGTCACAAAGAGGGACATGATAACGGACATGCTCTCCGAACTGAAGGAGAAGATGTCGTTTTTGGAAAGGCACGGCAAGGACATGTCGGACTACCCCGACTTCGAGAACGCATTGGACCTGGCGGAGGAGGGCCTTTACGGCAGGGCCGGATTCTATCTCAGGCTCGTGCAGAAGAACATCGAGGACGACGTGGTCAGATTCAGGTACAAGGACAAGTACGAAAGGCTGCTCCGCGAGATGAAGGACGACATAGCCTCGTTGCCGACAAAGGAGCAAAGGCCAGACCTCGGAGACACCCTCGGGCTCATAGAGCAGCTTGTCGAGATGGCGGACTCGCTATACTACTCCAGCAAGTACAAAGAGGCCCACTCGAAGCTCTTCAGGGCGCATGAGCACCTGCTCGAGATGCTTGGAAGGCCGATCTCGGACGCTGATGTCGAGGAGCCTGCCATCGACGAGGAGGACGACCTCTCTCCGATCCTCACCATGGAGGAGTTCGAGTCGGACGTGCCCATGTTCGACCCCACCGAATTAAAGGGGAACGAGCACGCTGCGGGGGGGTATGAAGACGACATCGAGAAGAGGATAGATGACCTTGAGAGGAAGAGGAAGGACGACCCCTACAACAAATGGGTGATGGGCGAACTGGGCGACGCCTACTTCGAGGCGGGGGACATACACAACGCGCTCGAGTCGTACAAGACCCAGCTGAAGAGGACCGCCAACAATCCGATACTCCTCAATAACATCGGCATGATATACAAGCTCCAGTTCAACTACAAGACCGCCATGGAATACTTCAAGAGGGCCGTGGAGCAGGAGCCCAACTATGCGGACGCCTATTACAATCTAGGTTTCCTCTACTTCGAGGAGGGGGACCTCTCGGAGGCCATATACAACTACACGAAGGCCCTTGAGATCAATCCCGACTTCAATCTGGCAAGGGACAGCCTCAACGTCGCCAACAAGAAGAGGGAGTCCTTCATGAGGCAGCAAAATCTCTACAAGAAGGACGACAAGAACGACAGATAGATCTTTTTATGCTAAAGTATCCTCGGCGTCGGACCCCACTGGCAGAATGGGTTTGAACTTGTATTGTTTAAATGTGAAGTCGAACATGCTGTCATAGTTGCCAAGCGGGTCGATGGAAGCAGAGGGGTAAGTCCTTGTCACAGTGCCGTTGATGTCACGAAAAGGCATATAAGAAAAATTAAAAACAGTATTGATAGTATCTCTCACGTTTTGTATCAAAAGTAGTGGGAATCTCGGCTCCAACATCAGGACGGGCGATGCCATGTACGAAAAAACATCTTTGATAAGAATAGGCGTGGGTTCGAGGAATCCTGTGAAGATTGAGGCGGTCCACTCGACGTTCCATGATGCATTCGGCCATCTTGGGATCAAGAAGGAAGTCGAGGTGAAGGGTCACGATGTCGACTCGGGCGTCCCCGACCAGCCGATCGGTCTCGAGACCATCTACAAGGGTGCGGGCAACAGGGCCAGAAAGGTGATGTCCAAGGGCATGTACGACTACTATGTGGGGCTCGAGGCAGGCATCTACAAAATAGATAAAAACTACATCGACCTCCAGTTCTGCGTCATCCTCGACAACGACGGAAGGGAGACCGTGGGCCACAGCGGCGGTTTCACATATCCCGACATTGTGATCAAGGACGTCCTGGCCGGCCAGGAGGTCGGCGACATATTCGCAAGACTGTCAGGAAATGGCGACATAAAAAGGCAGGAGGGTGCCATTGGAATGCTTTCAAAAGGTTTCATCGACCGAACGACGTTTGGCAAACAATCTGTCATGATGGCCCTGATACCCAGGATATCGCCCTCGCTATATCAGGAGTAACGTCATTCCTTGATCCTGCGAAGAACCGCATCGAGCTGCATGTTGGTCTCGGGGTCGTCCTCTACGTCTGATGCGGCGTATACCGCCTCGGCTATGAACTCGCCCAATGTCTTGTTCCTGTCCTCTTGGCAGACCCTCGCGAACAGGACCCCCGCCCCGTAGTCGATGGCTATCTTCGAGGCGCCGTCTAGCTTGTCCTTGCCGCAGAAAAGACACGACGTGTTCTCGATAACACCCTTCTTGTTGTATATGACGATCCTATCTGTTTTGCTGACCTTGGTCAATTCCAAATCACTCAACTGGCTCACCGAAAATACCTCTTCCGAGGGCAGTTTTTAAGACTATTGGTTTTCGATTTGCCAGATGTCTATACATTCTACCTTTTTATGTGAAGTCCGTTCCTGTAGTATCTGCACGAAGGGGACAGCAGGCATGCGGAGCATCTTGGGGATACGGGCCTGCATACCCGTTTCCCGAAGTTCACCAGAAGCTCGTTGAGCGTGAACCAGCGCTCCCTCGGAACCTTTTGCATTAGTTTTGCCTCCGTGTCCTCCGGCGTCCTCGTGTCGACCCAACCTATCCTGTTCGCTATCCTGTGGACATGCGTGTCAACAGGGATGGCGTCCTTCGCATAGGCGAAGACGAGAACGCAGTTGGCGGTTTTCGCGCCCACGCCGGGAAGCTCCATGAGCCCCTCCTTGGTATCGGGCACCACGCCGCCCATCTCCTCATCCACTATCCTTGCCACCTCGACTATCCTTCTCGCCTTCACAGTATAGAAACCAGCCGGCCTTACCAGCTCTTCCACATCCTCTATGGGGGCGGACTTGAGCGAAGGGGCATCGGGATATCTCCTGAACAAGGCCTCGGAGGCCCTGTCGGTGTTCTCGTCCTTGGTCCTGTGGGAAAGGATCGTTTTGATCAGGGTCTGAAAGGGATCGCCCTTCCTTATCACGATCGGCTTGACCATCTTCTCTATCATCTCGAGTTGCTCTATTAGAGTGGACATTGGAATGGAAATGAAGTTTAATATAATAATGATTTTGGTATTTTGATATTCATATTCGAATATAATTTTCAACAAACTATATTAACAAATATTAAAGCTTGCTTACTAATATAGAGGGAGAAAATGAAATATTGGGATCCTATCGAGACCATCTCCAGAGATGGTCTCGATAGGATC
>DAINBB010000033.1:0-13138 GCA_036733165.1 Halobacteria archaeon
TTAAAAAGAAGACGAACTTCCTGTAAGGAACTCATGGAAGGAACTGAGTTACTAAAGTGATTTATACTTTGTATCCATAGAAGGACCATGCCAAATGAGATTGCCATGCTGTATGAAGTGGGAAAGGTGTTGGAGGTCGACGGAAAGGTCAGCACCATCGAGATACATCAGGAATTCTCAGATGCCCTCTACAAGATAGATACACAGGAATACCTCCTGATACTTTTCTGGATACCATTGTCAAGGGACGTCCTCAAGGTGCATCCCTGCGGAGACACCAACAATCCTGTAAGAGGCGTGTTCTCAACGAGAAGCCCCATGAGACCGAACAACATAGGTGTCACCGAGGTAAGGCTTTTAGAGCGGACAGGAAACATAATAAAGGTCGAAGGACTTGATGCCTTTGAGGGGACTTCGGTCATCGACATCAAGAACAGCAAGGGAACTAGATATGGGGACAAACATCACTGAGATATGCGGTGAGAGGACCGCTGCGGAACTTGACGGGATCTATGGTGAACATGCCAAGGACATTGTGGAGGGCCTGGACATTCTCAGGCTCATGCAGGTGCCTGGGCTTGGAAAGAAGAAGGCGCTCTCCATAATAAGGAAGGCCTACTCTGAAAAATATGGGGATGGATTCGAGAGCATACTTGGAGGAAACTCTGAAAAGATATACGACAAGATCGTCGACATCCTTCGTTCCTACATCATGACGGACGAGGCCAAGGACATTGTCCTGACATACTTCCCTGTAAGGGAGATGGATGTCATAGAGGAAAGGATGTCCTTCTTTGAGGATGCGCTTGGTAGGTACTCCGGACTCGAGGGGAGCTACGATGAGCTTTCCAAACAGTTCAAAAGGATCGGGAAGCTCAAGGATGCCCCCAAAAAGAAGTATTACGATTATGTCATCATAACAGATTCCAGCGAGGCCGAGCCCATTATAAAGAATCCACTCTGCGATGCGCTGTACATATCCACGCCCGCGGATGCCGAATATGCGCACAACTCCTATTCCTTCATGATATATGTGTACGGAAACGACTCGGAGCTCTCCGAGGCGATAGAGGGATACGCCGATGTGACGGTGGAGTGCGACGGATTCGACCACGAGACCTATGTTCCAGACAACATCGTGGAAAGATTCGTGGCCAACGAGGAGACGATCTCCGCCATCCACGAGATAAAGACCGCGATCGGTGAGAAGACCGGGTACCTTGGAGAACTGCTCTCGCTCCTGAAGGAGTATGCTGAAAGGGACAGGATAAGGGAAAGGAAGATCACCCCCGACGGATTCATAGACCTGGTCAAGGCCAAGGAGAAGGATGTCAACAGAAAGATAGGAAAGACCCTTGGCGAGAGCGAGGTGGGGCTCAAGGCGGACAGGCTTCTGGAGCTTTTCAGCTCCATCGGATCCAGCGACGACCCGAAGGAGGCCCTCAAGCAGAACCTCCCCCCGGAGTTCAACGACATATACCGCTCTGTGATTAGGGAGGCGCTCTCGGAACTGGAGGGCGAGACGGGAATGGACTGCTCCGACCTCTTTCCCGACACGTTCTCATACCCCATAAACATCGACACTGAGAAGCTCTACGAACTGAGGAACGTCCTGGAATCGAGCGACTTCAAGTCTCAGTACGCGTTGAAGAAGAAGATAGCCGCGTACAGCAGACGATTCGAGGACATCCAGGAAGAGCTACTGAAGGTGTACGAGATGGACTTCGTCCTCGGCATCGGCAGATTCCTGAAGGAGAGCATGTGCACAAGGGCCAATATCATAGATGGAGGAACGTCCTTCCTTGGTGGCAGGAGCCTCCTTGTTGAATCCCCCCTGCCAGTCTCGTACAAGATAGGGAGCACCGGACAGGGGATGACCACGAATGACAATGTCTCGGTCCTTACCGGAGCGAACTCGGGAGGCAAGACCACGCTTCTTGAGACGGCGCTCACTTGCCAGATACTCTTCCAGATGGGGCTTTTGGTGCCTGCGGACGGGATGGAGACGACGATATACGACAGCATCAGGTACCTTGCCAAGGCCAAGAGCCAGAACGCCGGGGCGTTCGAGACCACCATACAGAGCCTCGTGCCGCTGGCGACGGAGAAGGGGAAAAGGCTGATCCTCATCGACGAGCTCGAGTCCATCACCGAGCCGGGCAGCGCCGCCAGGATAATCGCCGCCCTCATCGAGATCCTAAAAGAGAACGAGGACGCCTGCTGCATAATCGTCACTCATCTCGGGGAGGAAATATTAGAACTGTGCGATGTCAGGGTGGACGGTATCGAGGCGAGCGGGCTTGATGACGACTTGAATCTTATAGTTGAGAGACAGCCGAAGTTCGGGAAGATCGGAAAAAGCACCCCTGAGCTGATAGTTGAGAAGCTGTACAGGAAGTCGAAGGGCGAGAAGAAGAAGGTGTATGAGAGGATGCTCGGAAAGTTGAAAGAATAAGTATTTTATTCTTAGACATATGAAAACTCCAAGATTATTTCTATAATCAAAGTTATTTCATTCAAATCTCGTAATTTCTGTTATTAAAATAACAAATTGGGCTCTTAAAATAATAGATTATTTATAAAGAAACAGCCTTCTAAAAATCAAAAACGGCTGTTTTTAGTATTTTATTTATAAAGCCTCTTTTGAATGATTTCAGTTTCATTTTTTTGAATTTACAGATTCACAATAACTTGTTTAGAATCCTAACTTATATCCCAAAGCTCAGCAATTATATCTGCCATTAGTCCTGAAAATATCCGATAATGATCAAGATCAAAGCACGTTATATAGAATTCAAATTCATCCTCAGAGAATATTGTATCGGTTTGAGGCTCTATAAAATACCATTCTTCCTCATAATTAAATGCATTCATTGCATGACCAGGTTTAAAATCAATAGTATAAATGAGCACTATTGATAATTCAATGCCACATTTTTTTGCATTTTTATAAATATCTGCAGCAAAATGTCTACAAACATATTCGTCAATAATACCTTTAAAACCTTCGTCATATTCATTTTTATCTGTCTGATCATTTTTAAGAAATTCCACTACTTGCGAATAAAAGGTATTTTCAGGTGGATTAGTGATGGGAGAGGGAGTTGTAGTGAGAGTTGTTGGCTCATCCTCCGTCCAGAAGTCCCAGACAGCGCTGATTTTGTTTCCCTCGCCGTCTTGAGCCAAAACCTGCCAGTAGTAGTGGGTGCCGTAATCAAGGTCAGGATTGAAGGAGAACGACGTGATGTTGTTAGCCACCTGATTATCCGGGGTGTGGTCATTCGCCTCAAGCCAGATATCAAAGGTGAGGGAGTCCCCATCCGGGTCTGTACAGCCCCAGGTGAGATTTGCGTTCACTGAAACATTGGTGACACCATCACCAGGGGAGGGATTATACGGGGTGTTGGGCGATTGATTTGGCTCGTCTGGCTCATCCTCCGTCCAGAAGTCCCAGACCTCGCTGTGGCTGAAACCGTAGCCGTCCCTGGCGGTGATCCTCCAGTAGTAATGGGTGCCATACTCCAGGTCGGGGTTGTAGTGGGAAGATGTTATGCCATTCGCGACCTCCACGTCCGGGCTCGAGTCGTTGGCCTCGAGGAAGACATTGTACGTGAGCGAGTCGCCATCGGGGTCGCTGCAGCTCCATGACAGGATCTGGTCTATCGGGACGTTTGTGGCGCCGTCGCTTGGGGATTCGTTGTAAGGCTCGTTCGGGTCGGTGTTGCTTGACTGGTACCAGGCCTTGAATGTGCATTCTGAAGTGACAGTGAACGTTATGGCGGCGTTGTTGGAATAGAAGCTCCCGTTCTTCTCCCAATGGTCGAAGACATTATCCCCGTATTCGGCCGCTTCCAGTGTGACCTGTGTGCCCTCGTCGTAATTCCTGGTGAAGGGGGCGTCTCCGCTGCCGCGTCCATTGTTGTCATTGGGATCCACCCATATTGTCGCCTGATATACATCGCTCTCAACATCGATGTCGTATGCTTCTGGCTCATCCTCCGTCCAGAAGTCCCAGACCTCGCTGTGGCTGAAACCGTAGCCGTCCCTGGCGGTGATCCTCCAGTAGTAATGGGTGCCATACTCCAGGTCGGGGTTGTAGTGGGAAGATGTTATGCCATTCGCGACCTCCACGTCCGGGCTCGAGTCGTTGGCCTCGAGGAAGACATTGTACGTGAGCGAGTCGCCATCGGGGTCGCTGCAGCTCCATGACAGGATCTGGTCTATCGGGACGTTTGTGGCGCCGTCGCTTGGGGATTCGTTGTAAGGCTCGTTCGGGTCGGTGTTGCTTGACTGGTACCAGGCCTTGAATGTGCATTCTGAAGTGACAGTGAACGTTATGGCGGCGTTGTTGGAATAGAAGCTCCCGTTCTTCTCCCAATGGTCGAAGACATTATCCCCGTATTCGGCCGCTTCCAGTGTGACCTGTGTGCCCTCGTCGTAATTCCTGGTGAAGGGGGCGTCTCCGCTGCCGCGTCCATTGTTGTCATTGGGATCCACCCATATTGTCGCCTGATATACATCGCTCTCAACATCGATGTCGTAAGTGGTGACACTAGAAGTATTAATAGGTACATAAAAAATAGATATAAATACGATAATAACCAATATTGAAATCAAACAGTTATTTGAAACATATCTTCTCATATTATAACCTTTTCCATAAATTAAAAATATAAAATAAATATGTTATCACGGATTTGTTCAATAATACAATAATTCAATTACTGCCTTTATCTTTTCATAGATCTGTAACCTATAAATTATCTGAATATTATTCAAAAGATATTACATATGCAAAATAAAAACATTGAAAGATTATCTGGAGAGATTATAAAAAAGTAAAAATTGATTATTGACCTCTGGGCTCAAGGTGCGTCCATATATTTTCCCATTATGCCCAATGCCTTGTCGGCATCGGCCTTGCCTATGATCAACGGCGGGGCCAATCTTATGATGGTGTCCTTGATGCTCCCTACCAAAAGTCCGTTCTCTGCGCACCAGTTCTTCATGTCGACGGCCTTTGGTTCGTTGAGCTCGATGCCTATGAGAAGGCCCATTCCCCTCACATCCTTAATGAGCCGGCCATCAAGGTCCTTCAAGGTCAATTTGAGGTATGTCCCCATCTTCGCAGCGTTCATCATGAGGTCCTCCTCCATGACGACCTTCAGGGTCGCGAGCGCCGCCGAACACGCCAATGGATTGCCCCCGAACGTGCTCCCGTGGTCGCCTGGACCCATGACAGATGCGCATTCGTCCGTGCACAGCGTCGCGCCTATCGGGAAACCGCTTCCCAGGGCCTTCGCCAGGGACACGATGTCCGCCTTGACGCCATAGTTCTCGGACGCCAGAAACATCCCTGTCCTTCCCACGCCCGTCTGCACCTCGTCCATTATCAGGAGCGCGCCGTTGTCATCGCATAGGTCCCTCGCCGCCTTCATATACTCCTGTTTTGCGGGTATGATGCCGCCCTCGCCCTGGATGGGCTCCATCATGACGGCCGCAGTGTCCTTCCCGACATTTCCCTTAAGCGCCTCCACATCGTTGTAGGGCGTGTATGTGAATCCGGGGGGAAGTGGGTGGTAACCTTTCTGATACTTCTCCTGTCCCGTGGCAGTCACGGTCAGGAGGGTCCTTCCATGGAAGCTGTTGTTGGCCGTAACTATGTTGCTTTTGTCGGGGTCTTTGCTGTGGGCGTACTTCCTCGCCATCTTTATCGCCGCCTCGTTCGCCTCGGCGCCGCTGTTGGAGAAGAAGGCCTTGCCAAGTCCCGTCATGATGCACAGCTCCCTTGCGAGCTCGACCTCGCCGGGTATCCCGTAAAGATTCGTGCAGTGCATCAGCTTCGATGCCTGTCCGCTTATTGCAGAGACCACCTTTGGATGGCAGTGCCCCGTCGCGCATACGGCTATGCCTGCTAGGAAGTCCAGGTATTCCTTCCCGTCGATGTCGTAAACGTTGACCCCGGAGCCCCTCTCGAGCCAGATATCGGGTGCCGAGAAGACGCCCAGCATGTGCTTTTCGAATTCTTTCTTCAGATCATTCACAGTTATCACCGCCGTAGATCATCGTGCCAAGGCCCTCGTCCGTCAGGAGTTCCACCAGTATGGCGTGTTTCACCCTGCCGTCGATGATATGCGCCTTCTTGACCCCTCCCTTGATGGCCGTGACGCACGACTCGAGCTTTGGTATCATCCCGCCCTTCATGTCCCCGCTGGAGAGCAGTTCCTCGGCCTCGGTGAGCGAGAGCTTGGATATGAGGGAATCGTGGTCGTCCATGTCACGCAGTATGCCAGGGACGTCTGTGAGGCAGACGTACTTCTGGGCGCCTATCGACGCTGCGATGTTCCCCGCGACGATGTCGGCATTTATGTTATAGCCCTGACCGTCGACACCGAGACCTATCGGCGAGATGACGGGCACATAGCCCTCCCTTACGAGCACATCGAGTATATGCGGGTCTATTGACTCAACCTCTCCAACATAGCCGTAGTCGTGGCCCTCTCCGTTCTCCGGCGAATCGACGTACTTCTTCGCCTTGATGCTGTGGGCGTCCTTGCCCGAAAGCCCTATGGCCTTGCCGCCGATGGAGTTGATGGATACAACTATCTCCTTGTTGATCTTTCCGGAAA
The DNA here is from genome assembly GCA_036733165.1 of Halobacteria archaeon. Taxonomy (GTDB): domain Archaea; phylum Methanobacteriota_B; class Thermococci; order Methanofastidiosales; family NM3; genus JAFGGT01. The sequence goes on from DAINBB010000033.1 coordinate 6,630, forward strand.
GCACCATCTCAACGAGCTCTATCGTCTCGCTGTCGGTCTGCCTCAGGCCAGCTAGGAATTTGGGCTCCTTCCCGACCATCTTCATCAGCTTGTTTATCTCCGGGCCGCCCCCGTGGACGATCACCGGTTTTATCCCTGCCTGTTTCAGGAACAGTATGTCGTCGGCAAACGCCCTCTTCAGGGTGTCGTCGACCATGGCGTGGCCGCCATACTTTATAACTATTATCTTGTTGTAGAACTTCCTAAGATACGGTATCGCCTCGATAAGGATCTCTGCCTTTTCCTGAATATCTTTCATCCTCATCACCTATGTCCTGTAATGGGCGTTGATGTCGACATACTCGTTGGACAGGTCGCAGCCCCATGCCGTGGTGGAGTGTCCGCCCTTCTTGAGGTCAAGTATGAACTTTATGAACTTTGATGACATCAGCTCCTTGGCATTCTCCTCGGAATAGCCGGTGGGCATCCCGTCCTCGAATAGCAGTATCGTCTCGCCGTTCGAGGAAAGGCTGAGCATCGACGTCTCGCTTATCTCTATGTCGGTGCCGGCATAGCCTGCGGCGCACATGACCCTTCCCCAGTTTGGGTCGCCGCCGTGGACGGCCGCCTTCACAAGGCTCGAGGATATGATGGCCTTGGCCATCTTGCGAGCGTCCTGGAGCGTGGGGGCGTTCCTGACCTCCACCTCGAAGACCTTCGTAGCACCCTCGCCGTCGGCGACTATCATCTTCGCGATCTCCCCGTTCAAAAGGTTCAAGGCCTCAAGGAACTTGTCGTATTCCTCGGTCCCCTCGGTTATGGGTTCGTTGCCAGCCCTGCCGTTGGCCAATATCGCCACAGTGTCGTTGGTGCTGGTATCGCCATCAACACTGATCATGTTGTAGGTCTGGTCCACGGACTCCCTCAAGGCCTTGAGTAGATTCTCATGGGAAATGCTTGCATCTGTAACTATGAACGACAACATCGTTGCCATGTTCGGGTGTATCATCCCCGATCCCTTGGCTATTGCCCCTATTCTCACCTTCTTTCCACCGATCTCCGTCTCCACTACCAGTTCCTTCGGCACCTTGTCGGTGGTCATGATGCCCTCTGCGGCCTCGGTGCCCTTCTCCTTTCCGAGAATCGACGCCACCTTGACGATCGACCTCTCGATCTCGTCCATCGGGAGCATCACTCCTATGACCCCTGTCGAGAGGACTATCACGTCCTCCGGGTCGCATCCAACTTCCCTTGCGGTTATCTCTGCCATGTTCTTGGCGTCAAGGAGCCCCTGCTTCCCCGTGCAGGCGTTGGCGTTTCCGCTGTTGCATATCACAGCCTGCGCCCTGCCGTTCTCAAGATGGGCCTTTGATATGATAAGCGGCGCCGCCTTGAGCTTGTTTCTGGTAAAGACGGCCGCGGCCTCGCACACCGTGTCGCTGCATATTATCGTGAAGTCCTTTCGCTTGTACTTCAATCCCGTGTGGGCTCCGTTCGCCCTGAATCCCTCTATCTCCCAGATATGTTTGTCCTTCAATATCTCTAAACCACTCATATGTACACACCGGTCGCCATAAGACCTGTCCTTTCGTCTAGCGAGAACATTATGTTCATGTTCTGTACGGCCTGTCCTGCCCCTCCCTTTATGAGGTTGTCGATGGCAGACACCACGATCGCCCTGTTCGTCCTCTCATCCACGGTGACCTGAATGTCACAGAAGTTCGTGCCCCTCACAAAGCGCGTCTCCGGCCACGTTCCCCTCTCAAGCACCCTCACAAACGGTTTGTCCGAGTATGCCTTGGTGTAAAGGCCGTATGCCTCATCGGTCGTCAGATCTCCCTTGAGGGAGCAGTAGATGGTCGAGAGGATACCGCGGTTCATTGGTGTGAGGTGGGGCGTGAAACTTATCTTCACGTCCGCGTCGCAGTGCGCCGTGAACTCCTGTTCTATCTCGGGCGTGTGCCTGTGACTGGCCACGGCGTATGCCTTGATCGAATCGTTGCACTCGGGGTAATGCGTCTGTTCCGAGAGCTTCCGCCCGGCTCCGCTGACACCGGACTTGGAGTCGACGATGACAGAGTCGGCCTTTACGGCGCCCTTGTCGAAAAGGGGCGCCATCGCCAGTATCGCGCTGGTGGGATAGCATCCCGGATTGGCCACTAATCTAGTTTTCTTTATCTTATCAAAGTAATATTCAGGGAGCCCGTATACCGCCTTCCCCAACCATTCGCCGGTCTCATGAACCTTGTTGTACCACTGCGTGTAGACGGCAGGGTCCCTTATACGGTAATCCGCACTGAGGTCTATGACCTTCACGTCCTCGTTGGCTTCAAGGATCTTCGGGACCAGTTCCAATGCGGCACCGTGGGGTACGGCGCATATGACGACATCGGACTCTGATGCAACACCATCGATGTCAAGCCCTACGAACTCCTTGTCCAGTATCCCTCGCAGGCCTGGATGGAACTTCCACACAGGCACTCCCTGATTGGAGTTGGAGGTAAGGTCGACGATCTCTACATTGGGATGGTCGACAAGCAGCCTTGTCATCTCGCCGCCCAGGTAACCTGTCGCGCCAACTATGGAGGCCTTTATTTCAAGAGTCATGTCATTTGCACCTTCTGAACTATTAATATATGTTATGATGTTTATAAAGTCATAGAACGACAAACATGTCCAAAATAAAATAAAATGTCAAAATAGACACATTGTCTAGTAAAAGGAGGATATCCGCTTCCTCTCGTCTTCCTTTTCCTGTTCAAGCTTCCTTGCGGCCTCGCACATCACCGCGAGCTTTTTCCTTGCTATCTCACGGGAGAGGATCTTCATCCCGCAGTCCGGCGCCGCTATGACGTTCTCCTCGCCGAGGGCCCAGGAGGCGTAGCGCAGGAGCTCGTAGACCTCCTTCACAGACTCCACCCTCTCATCGTCAGTCCTTATGCAGCCGACCATTATCTTCTTCGGCGGGACGCTGCCTATGTAACGTGCCAGGCACTGCTTGTTCTGGGGGTATCCGAGGACCGAGAACGAGACGTTGTCCACCCCCCTGAAACCCATGATGATGTCGAATATGCTCCTCTCGTCGTCCGTTATGGTGTCCTGGATCTCCTTGCTGACGTCCCCGCACACATGCAGGGATATCTCGGAAGGTATGTGCTTCGCCATGTATTCTAACGAGAGCTTCGCGAGATGGGTCGGCGAGCCCACGCTCAGGAATGGCTCGTCTATCTGTATCCCCTGGACGCCCACGTCAAGTATGTCCTTGGCGATCCTCACCAATGCCTTGGAGAGGTCCAGGAATAGCTCTTCGTCAAAGAGGCTGGAATACTCCCTTGTGGATAGCTTGGAACAGTTGACAAGCGTCGTCGGTCCTGTGATGATGCCCTTAACCGGCACTGGGGATATCTCCACCGCGTACTCCAGATCCTCTATCACGACATCATCGAACACCACGTCATGCCTTATGGCGTCCTTGATCTCGGGGCCCGTGCCGCAATCCTTGTTGCAGAACTCTATCGGGCATCCCTGACACGAGAAACCGTCTATCAGGCGGGCGAAGTACTCCACCATGTAGTTCCTTGTCTGGCCGTCCGAGACCAGTTCCACCCCTGCCTCCACCTGGTCGTTGATGGACTGCCTGATGGCCTCGCGCTCGTCGTCGGCGTAGAATATGGGCCATGAACCGATAACTGTCTTGAGCATTGAATTAGAATGAATGACATTATAATAAAAAGATTATTGTCAAATAGTAATAATAGATAAAAATAATATTCTTAAAAGCATATAAATTGATTCTAGAATCCTAAATAAAAAACAGCCAATTAAGAAACAAATTTGCTTATTTTTTGCATGATTTTTAAAAAATACAATTCAGGAACAAAAACTGTGGTATTTTCCAGGATTATATTTTACACTTCAGGCAGGATGTCCCAGCCAGCTTTGCATAGATAAAACAAAGAAGAAAGAACGAGACAGGGCTCAATCACACTCGCAATCGAAGTCGAGCGCCTCGTTGATATCTTCCATGATGCTTATCGCCTTCACGAGCTCGCCGTTGGAGTAGATGGGATTCGAGAGAGGTGCCGCGTTCACCATGTGCTTCTGCACCTCGTCGATCATCGCCTGGATATCTGCGCCCATATCCTCCGGCAGCTTCTCAGAGATGCATTCCCACATCACGTTCGCCCTAGCAAGCTGCGTGTCAGCCAACGCCTTGAAGATGAGTGGGCTGGCAGAAACACTCTCAACTATCCCAAAGAATAATATCTCATAGTCGCTTCCGTCATGTCCCTCCCATGTAAGGTAGGGGGTGTCCGAGGCGTCAACCGCTATCAGCGGATAGTAATTATCATATGCATTGTCGGTAAGCTGCGCGGTGGTGACCGCATCCGAGGCGTCCACCTTCGCCCAGAATATCTCGTAGTCGCCACTATAATACGCATACCATGTAAGGTAGGAATTTCCAGAGGAGTCCGCCGCTATTTTCGGCCAGTAATCACCATATATATTGTCGGTGATCTGTAATGTGGTGAGCGCATTCGTGGCGTCCACCTTCGCCCAGAATATCTCGTAGTCGCTTCCGCTATGTCCGTGCCACACGATGTATGAGATGCCCGAGGCATCCACCGCTATCTGCGAGTTGTCATCAAAGTGTGTATTGTCGGTGATCTGCGCATCGGCTGTAACTGTGCCCGCAGAATTCACTTTCGCCCAGAATATATCAACGTCGTTTCCATCATCCCCGTTCCACACGAGGTATGAGATGCCCGAGGCATCCACCGCTATCTGCGGATTGGCATCGTAAGAGGTATTGTCGGTGAGCTGCGCGGTGGTGACCGCATTCGTGGCATCCACCTTCGCCCAGAATATCTCAAAATCCTCTCCACCATAGCCATGCCATGAAAGGTAGGAATTTCCAGAGGAGTCCGCCGCTATCTGCGGATTGGCATCATATGATGTATTGTCGGTGATCTGCGCGGTGGTGACCGCATTCGAGGCATCCACCTTCGCCCAAAATATCTCAAAGTCGTTTCCATCACCGCCGTACCAAGTAAGGTAGGAATTTCCAGAGGCGTCCGCCGTTATCTGTGGAACATTGTCATCATATTCATTGTCGGTGACCCGTACAACGGTGATCATGCCAAAGGCGTCCACCTTCGCCCAAAATATCTCGTAGTCGTCCCCGATATATCCATACCATGTAAGGTAAGAATTTCCAGAGGCGTCCACTGCTATCCGGGGGCTGTAATCATAATATGCATTGTCGGTGACCTGTAGGAGGGAGACCACACCAGAGGCGTCCACCTTCGCCCAAAATATTTCAAAGTCGTTTCCATCATCTCCGTACCAAGTAAGGTAGGAATTTCCAGAAGAATCCACTGCTATCTGAGGGCCGTAATCATTGTATGCATTGTCGGTGACCGGAATGGACACCCTCTGGCCGGCGGCTGGTGCCAATAATAGAAGGACGAGTAAGGGAACAAACAAAAACGATATCTTTTTCATGAAATCTAACTTCCATTCATTGCCATATTTAGCCATTTCTGTATAATACATAGGATTGACAATACCCATATATAATGAGTCTTATATACTGAGAAAATACCTATATATAAATAATTTATCCCTAATAAAAACGCGATACAATGATTGAAATGAAAATATAACTCAAACAAGTGTCGAGTCCTTTTCGGCATCCCTCTCCTTCCGCTCGGGGACGATTACGCCCGCCTCCTGCTTGACGTTGAGGGCGGTCTTCTTGCCGAGTATCCTCTCAAGCCTCTCAAGTGGCGCCCTTCTGAGGTCCCCGACGTTCCTTATGTTGAGATTGTACAGTTTTCTTGCCCTTACCCTGCCGATGCCCTTGACCTTCGTGAGGTCCAGAAGCTCTGTGCCTATGCCGTGCTGCAGCCTCTGGTGAAGCCTGCTCAGCTCGTTGTATGGGATTCCCATGGTTCTCGCTATCTCCTTGAACGCATATGAGAGCCAGACAGCGTTCTCCTTCGTGCGCGTGAGGTCTCCGGGACCTATGTCGTATGTCTCGCATATGGTCCTCTCCGGTATCTCCGATATCCAGTCCATGAGGACGGATGCCGTCTTCACCTCCGAGAGGAAGAACTCGTAGTCGTCAGGTTCGTACCAGGAGTCGGGGACCTCGACGAGGAACTCGTCGTGGCACTCGCAGGCCACGGGGTCGTACCTCTCCGCATCGCCCTTGCGAAGATAGTAATTGGGCATGTCGGGCGTGTTGCAGATGGCGTGCAGCATTCCAAAGACGGACATCTCGTCCCGAAGGGCGTTCCTGAGGGTGATGCCGGACATGGGGTCGATGTAGAGCTCCGAGATGCGCTTGCCTATTGGCGTCGCAGACAGCGTTCCCTCGCCGCCCACAAGACCGTTCTCGCAGAGGTATGAAAGCGTTCTTTCCACCTTGACCATGACCTCGTCGATGCCGTGCTGGTGTGAGTAGAACGTTTTCGAGAAGAACTCCCTTATCCCTTCGATGGTGTTTGATGGGACGCAAAGGGAGA
>DAINBB010000034.1:0-12652 GCA_036733165.1 Halobacteria archaeon
TTCTATCTGTCCGTTCGCTAGGCTTTCAGCCTGCAGATTGCCAGGCGGGTCCGGCTGTGCCATTACTGGACCGACAGACAAGAGCGACAACAGGATGAAGGCCCCCAAGAAGAATCTCAATGGGCGGTCATTCATTACCTCACCTTTTCCTCATCCATATAATATATGAGTTTTTCCAAGAATTCTTGCCAATTTTTAGCATGCAGCTTCCCTTTGGCCTCGATTGCCTTGAAATAAAGTTCGTCTGGTATGTTCTTGAAAGTAATATTTTTCATCTAATATCCCCTTTTCATAAAATACGACGTTTTACTATAAAGTAACTTTTCCTTTAAATATCTTTTTGTATAATAAAAAAATCTATTTTATTATTCTCTCAAGTTCCTCGTGAAGTATGGCGCTGATGGTCTTTCCATCGCTCTTTCCCTTCAGTTCTGCCATGACCTTGCCCATGAGCGGCTTGAAGGCGTCCATGCCCTTCTCATCGATGGTGCCGGCGTTGCTCCCAATGACATCAAGTATGACTTTCCTCACCTGTTCTTCGGATGTCTGCGATATGCCAAGCGAGTCTATGGCCGCATCGACTGAACATCCTTCCCTGTGGGCATGCCTCAGTATGTCCTCATAGCTCTCCAGGGGGACCTTCTCATGCAGCGCCATGAAGGAATCTATGAGGTCGGGGTCATCGATAACGATCCCTTCCCTTGACAGCATTGTTATGGTCTCGTAGAGTCTGAGGAACTTTCCAAGCGGCATCCCGTGTTCCCTCTGGGAACTGACGAACAGTTCCTCTATGTCCCAGTCCACGATCTTCCTCGCGTTCTCGTCAGAGATGCCATATTCATGTCTCAACCTCTCGATGCGCTTTTCAGGGAGTTCCGGCAGGTTGGTCATCACGTCGTCCAGCAGTTCCTTGGTGAGAAGGATTGGATAGACATCGGTCTCGGGATACATCCTGCTCCTACCGGGGAGCGGCCTCATGTACTGAGTGTTGCCGTCAGGGAGCGGCCTTCTCGTCTCGTTCGGCACGCCCTCAAGGGCCATGTTCGCCCTCTTTGCGATAACGGCAAGGGCCTTTGATGCCACCCTCTCATCTGCCGCCACCATGACGAAGGCGTCCATCTCGCCGACATCAAGGGCCTCCCTCACCTTGGAAACCTCCTCTTGACATATGCCATATGCCGGCAGTTCGTCGCTGTGGAAGATGCCCTTTACGTATTTTCTTGAATAGTCGGCCATCTCCGTGCCCAGTCTCCTGCCCTTCTGGACCTCCTTGCCCAAAAGTCCCTTGAACTTTGGCAGCCTGATGCCGTATGCCCCTCCCTTTATGATCTTGCACGCGGTCCCCTCGAAAATCTTCGAGAGGTCCTTCATCTCAGGCCCAATAGGTCCTGCCTGTCTGGACGCGAGCTCGTCCCTGATAGAGAGCAGCGATAATTGTCTCGTCGCCTCGTTTCGAACGTATGCATCGATGAGATTGAGCTCCTGGACCCCCTTTATCTCAACACGGTTCCCGCCTTTTATGGAGATGTTCACATCCTGTCGGATGGTGCCTATCCCCCTCTTGAGCCTCCCGGTGGACTTCATGACCTGCCCCAGGAACAGTGCTACGTCCCTTGCCTGGTCCGGATGGTGCATCGATGGGTCGGTGGCTATCTCGACCAGCGGCGTGCCGAGCCTGTCAACATTCCATATCTTCGTGTTGCCTGCCTTCTCAACAAGCCTTGCGGCGTCCTCCTCAAGGCATATGGTCGGTATCATGACGTTGCCATGCCTGGATGTGGCACTTCCGTTGAGCGCGACCAGGGCGGTGCGCTGGAAACCACTCACGTTGGATCCATCGATGACGATCTTTCTCATGAACTGTATCTGGTCCACTATGTCCGCCTTAAGGAGGGAAGATATCTGCAGGAGTATGTAGATTGCCTCCTCGTTTGGTTGATGGGGCGGCTCCTCGTCCGCATATACCAGGCATGTCCCCTCAAGCGAACCCTTGTATATGTTGACTATGCCCTTTGTGAACTCCTCCTTTGCGGCAGGGTCTATCTCCCCGAGTTCGCTCATCGTGGGCCTCAATCTCCTCTCGTATGAATAATCGTGAGAATCCTCAAGGATCGTCGGACAACTGCAGAAAAGCTTCTCCGTGTCAAGTTGTGCATGTATCTCCAGCCCAACCCTGAGCCCCAGCGCTTCGTAGTCCATGCATTTCACCTCTGATAGTTGTATTCGTCCACATGGGACCTGTCGGTTATCTCGCCCGCGATGTCCGAGAGCATGAACTCCCTTAGCTCGTCGTGTGAATCGTAATGCCCGAGAGCGAAGCACAGCTTACACCATGCCGTCTCCGCCAACATGTCCCCAAGCGGGACCACGCCCTTCTCCTTCAGCTCCCTTCCGCCCCTGTAGACGTTCATGTTGACCATGCCATGTATGCATTGGCTGGTCATTCCGAAGAACATTCCTTCCTCAATCCCCCTGTCTATCTCGTCGCGCATGCTCATCGGCGCATGGCCAAGTCCGGTGCCCTCCAGGACAACTCCCTTGAATCCCTTGTCTATAAGGCATGAGAGGACCTCCCTGGACTCTGGATATGTCTTGACGAGCCCGACCTTCTCCTCCACCGCAGTGTCAAGGACCATGTCACCGTTCGACTCGTCCTTGTAATCCGAGAGGAACTCTATAGAGCTCCCTCCGTAGACCCTGGCTATGGGGCTGCTGTTGATGCTTGTGAACGCATCCCTGCGGGACGTATGGAACTTTCTCACCCTCGTGCCCCTGTGCACATGACAGAACTCGTCGTTCATGTCGGCATGCATGCAGAGCACCACCTCCTTGCAGTCGGAGGAAGAGAAGTTGACGGAGGATATGAGATTGAACGCGGCATCCGAGGAAGGCCTGTCGGAGGAACGCTGCGCACCGACGAAGACAACGGGCACCGGCAGTTCCCTGAGCATGAACGATATCATCGACGTCGTGTAATGGAGCGTGTCGGTCCCATGGGTCACAACGACACCGTCGTATCCCCCCTCGATATGGTCATATATGGAGGACGCCATGTCTTTCCAGTCCCTTATCCTTATGTCCTCGCTCACTATGGAAAGCATCTCCTTTCCGCTGATGTTCGCAAGCTCCGAGAGCTCAGGCACCAGCATCAGGAGCTCCTCCGGAGAGAATGCCGGATAGACGGCACCGGTCTGGTAGTCGATCTTCGACGCCACCGTGCCCCCTGTTCCCAAAATGGCTATGTCAGGCAGCTCGTCCCGATAGCTTATCTCCATCCTGGGCATCGTGGCAGAGAATGGTTTTCCCTTTTCCAATACCTCAACCGCCAGGTCCCTCCTCCTGAAACCTATGTTGTAGCCATTGTCCAGCTTAACGGATATTATTTCCCTGCCTGCGTCCGATGGCATGAGAATGCCCTCATAAACGTTCTCTCCTTTCCTTATCCTGATCCTGTCTCCAACTTCCACAATCTCACCCAAAAAACAGATAATTGTTAGGACGTTCCCTAATTCTACGCCCACATTAAAAAACTATGTGGGACGCTCAAGGCCCTCTGGGCCTAGACCTGACAACGAACAGCTCTTCGAAGAACAGTTTCTTCCTGCCGATTATCTCTGTCTCCAGGCCCATGAGATCCAGCCTTTTCATGGTCTCGGATGGGTTGGACAGGGAGGATAGGACGAGATAGACCTTCCCCTTCTCGCTGAGGTGCTCCATGACCCCGTCAATGAATCGCTCAGTGACCTCGCAGCCCTCCCTTCCTCCGTCCCAGCATCTGTCATAGATGCCTGTGGAGAACTCCTCGGATGGGAGGTAAGGGGGATTGAAGATTATTGTGTCATATGTGCCCTCAACGTTCTCGAACATGTCGCTCAGGCGGAACTCTATGTCGGATATGCCGTTCCTCCGGGCGTTTGCCGTTGATAGCTCGACCGCCGCGGGATTGATGTCAACGCCCGACACGACCCCGCCCATGAGGGCTGCCGTGATCGATACATAGCCTGTGCCACACCCGATCTCAAGCACCTTGTCACCACTATCGACCTCAATATTGTGCGCCAGTAGCAATGTATCGTCCATCACGGGATATACGTTATCCCACTCCTCTATGGAGATTTCGGTTGCCATCATCCAAAATAATAAGATTAACGTTAAAGATTTTGTCTCTATACGTCGATGACTATGGCAGTTGTGGTATCTATCACACCATCTATCTTATGTATCTCTTGGATAACGGTCTTGGTAAGTTCGCCAAGGTCCTTGGCGTTGATCCTTATGATCGCGTCATAGGGACCCGTTACCGCGTCAACCATGGAAACACACTTATGCTTCTTAAGTTCCTCAACTACATCATGCACCTTGCCGATGGCAATGGTGACCAACACATATGCCTCAACCATTTTTGCACCAATTATGTTTTATATTAAAATTATTTAAATCTTTCTTGGTAGTGGACATTCTTTCGGCAAACGGTCATCCAACATACTTCATTATGTCGAAGATTAGCAGCGAGATGAAGGTCAGCAGACCCAGCAACTGGATGTGGTTGTTCGCGTAGTCGTCAGGGAAGCGCAATCTTGACCCGATGTACGGAAATAGGAAATGCCTCCTTGGAAGCAAGGGATATAAAACCGGCACCCCGGACGTTGTCAGGGAATCCGCCACTATGTGTGAGAGAAGCGCAAGGGATGCGTATAGCGCCCCTTCCATCCCTAAAAGATTCGAGACGTATGTGTCGCCCGCATCGAAGACGTAGGGCAATGCATATATTACCAGGAAGACTGCCAGGACGAACAGCAGCGAATGCGTGAAGGACCTCTCCCTTCTCCTGAAAAGCGTCCTGTCGATGTTCGGCAACAGCGAGAATATGCATGTCCAGAGCACCATGTCGAACATCTTGAGCCCGTGGCCCCCCCATAGTGCGAGCAGCCCGAAAAGCGAAAAAAGTATACCAAATGCCAGATGTGTCTTAGATTCCATATCAATCCGCCATATCCTTTATCATAATCAGGGCGGTCTCTCCGTCCTCGTAGTAGGCCTCTACCTTCTCACATATCTTGAAGTCCATCCTTTTGTAGAAGGATATGGCCCTTGAGTTGCCCTCCCTTACCTCAAGCCTGATGCTGGTGACGAACTTCTCCCTTTTCAATATGTCCATCAGCCTGTCCATCAGCCCCCTACCGATGCCGAGATTGCGATATTCCTCCAAGACGGCAAGGGATATCACGTGCCCCTCGTCATTGTAGGGTATCCCTATAACGTACCCAGCCACCTTGTCGACCTCCGCTACCAGGAACGTGTCCTGGAAGTTCGCGTAAAGGTAGTTTATCATGTTGGGAGGATATGGGAACTTAAAGCATTCGTACTCTATCTTGAGCACATTCATCACGTCCCCGGCATTTATCTCACGTACCAACATTTTCCGACCATTGTTTTTTTTGAATTATATTTAATAATGTATTAATAAAAATTAGTGTATGGTCAAGGAAAAGAAAAAGTTTTCCGAACTGCGAAGAAGCATCGGGGAGGCCCTGGAGGAGGTCAGGGGGCGACAACCGAAGCAGATCAAGGTCTCCCTAGGGGAAAAGGTCGGAACGGACGTCCTGAGCGGGATGCATTCCAGATTCACGAAGGTCATCGGATTCTATTTTCCAGTAAGGGTCGATGACGGACCCGACGGGACGGCGATAGAGTTCTTTCTAGATGCCGAGATGCTGTCCAAGCTCTCCAAGGCCGATGACATCGATGCCAGGACCAACATGCCAAAGGACCTCTTCGATTTGATATGTCTGGCCTATCGGGACGGGAGGAACGTAAAGGAGGGGCATTGGAATATAGAGGTCAGGGAGCTTCTGGACATTGATGGGGCCTCATCGTCGTATGAGGCGGATGATATCGAGGAACTGCTGTCCCATAGGGGCGAGGGAACGTCCCTCTGCGTCATTGCCAGGGAAAGGGTGGCCTATGCCTACCGGATGCTGCTGAGCTTCATGACGCTGGTAGGGAAACGGGACATGGAATGGGCCGGCCTCGCAATGCTGCACTCATCCTTCAGGATGGGTTCCGAGCTCGGGATACCCCTCGAACCCCTTCAGCCTTCCAAATGGGCAGAGAGGATGGGAACAGGACAGGGATTTCCGGACCTGGTGGAAAAGACATACGACTTCCTGTTCATGGAACAGTGCATCGGCACCCTCTTTCCCATGCTGCGGCTTTGGTCCCGGAGCAAGCTGCTAAGGGAATACGAGGCATGCCTTGACGGCCTCAGGGAAGGAAGGCTCCACGAGACACTTCCGCAATGGGCAGTCGAAGATATAGGCATGGACAGGGATGCCATAAGGGAGAGGGTAATAGAGAAGGGCGGAGTCTGTTACTGATCGGGCCCGGTGTCCTTGTCGAGCAGATGATATATGGTCCGTCTCGGTATGTCAAGCTCCTGGGATATCCTGGTTATGGACAGTCCGGCGTCCATGAGCTTCCTTATCTCCTTGATGTCGTTCTCGTCATAGACGTTGGGCCTGCCGGCGCCGCCGCCAAATGGCCTCAGTCTGACGTTCACCTTCTCAAGCGCGCTGCGCACCCTTGTGGATGTCAGATCGTACAGCGACGGGGGACAGTATATGGTGGTGAGATTGGGACCGTTCTCCAACAGCTCTATGACGACGTCGATGCATGGCCTCAGGCCTATGTACACCTCGGATTCGTCGAATCCCTCCCTTATCTCCCTTATCAGCTGGTCCTTCTTCAACGCCTTGTATCTTTTCATTTTTCTGCCTTTAAGTAATCAAGGAATTTCTTGGTCCTGTCTGTTATCAGGGGCTTTCCCTCCAGAAGTCCAAGTTTCTTGAATCTATCTATAGCACTCTCTACTTTGTTGAATTCAATGTTAAATATATCGCTGGTCTCCGACCTGTCCTCACAGACCAGATAATAGGCTGCGGCGCCCACTATGGAACTTTTCTCATGGACTTTTAGACCTTCCAGCTTGGATTCGAGCTCCTCCTTCTTGGCTATGGCCCTTCCATACCTTCCGAATACCGTCTCGTCCGGGTCAGGGTCTATGCCGGGAAAGATGGATGTGTAGCGTTCACGCTCGAATCTGGACTTCTTTAGGTAGTATCTCATCAGGTCCATGATGAAGACGTTGTACCCGAGCGGGGCGTATCCGATGCCAAGGCACTTTCTGACGTACTTGTCGACGATGAGCTCTTGGTGGACCTTGTGTTGCCTTGCGCTTGTGACCACCCTCTTCCTGGGTCCCATTGTCCTCTTTATCTTGAGGTCCGCATCCATCGGCACCGCGGGACCGAATGCGTCCCTTCGTCCCTGCGGGGTCCTTGGGACCTGTCCAACCGATTGCTTGCCCTGCCCCAACAGCCCGACTATCTTCCTGTACGAGAGCCTCTCATCCTTCGGAAGATTCGACAGGAGCAACATGTACTCCCCCCTGAACGGGTAATGGGGCAGCGTATCGAAGTTGAAGACGCCGTCGGGATTGAGACTCAGCTCCAAATCTCCCTCCTGTATCATCTCTATCGCCTTCTCTCCTGTGAGGCGCCTCTTCTCCAGCCTGGCCTCCGCCGCATCAAGGAAATGGGAGATGGCTATGCGGTGCGCCGCGATGGAGTACTGTATCCTGTCGAACGTCATCTTCTTTTTCGTGGCAGTCTGCCTGAAGAACGGGTCCTTCCACGAGTCCCTGACGCCCTTAACGACGAAGTAGGGATTCCTGAATCCGTAGAAGTCCATCTCGCTCCTGAACTCCTTGAGCGTTGAATAGTTCTCCTTGAGAGACTGGTAGGTGCCCAAAAAGGACTCGCTGACCGAAGAGAAATCGTATGATATGTTGTCTAAAAAACTGTTGACCTCGCTTATGAGAGACATGGGGCTATCCCTTGATAGATCTTATTATGGCTCTGAGCCTTTCGGGGTCCTCCTCGACTATGTTGCCCGTAACGATGATGTCCGCGCCCGAGTCTATGGCGGTCTTCGCCTGTTCAGGGGTCCTTATGCCGCCCCCCACTATGAGTGGTACATCGATCGTGTTCCTCACCTTCTTGATCATCTGATGAGGCACCGGTTCATCCGCGCCCGATCCCGCCTCGAGGTACACCAATCTCATCCCAAGGTACTGTCCGGCCAGTGCATATGCCGCAGCGATGCTCGGCTTGCTCCTCGGAAGCGGATCCGCCTCCCCTATGAAACCAACGGTCATCCCAGGTTCCACTATTAGGTACGCCATAGGGATGGGCTCTATCTTCGCCATCTTCACCGTAAACGAGCCAAGCGCCTGGGACTTGGTGATGAAGTAAGGATTCCTTGAGTTTAGTATGGACATGAAGAATATGGCATCGGCATATGGCGTTATCGCCGTCGCTCCGCCGGGGAACAGTATTATCGGCAGCTTTGTGCAGGACCTGATGGTCTTGACGAACTCGTCAAGGAACGGTCCGGCAGCGTTCGTCGACCCCCCAACCATGAAGGCGTCGGTGCCCACATCCTCGGCCAGTTTGACCACCCTCCTGAGATCATCAAGATCGATCGAGGCCGGGTCGAACAGTGTGAAATGCAACTTGCCGTCCTTGAGCTTGCCGGCAATGTAATCCTCAACTTTCATGGGCTCACTTACCTATGATGGAAAAATACAATATAAATATCTATTCATAATAAAGAGCTGCAGAACATGCTCTCAATAAGGGATAAAAGAAAAGATGATGGGACTACGCCCTCTTTTCCTTTGCCTTGTTCCTCAATGAATTGGAACCGCACTTTCGGCATTTTACTGCCTTGTAACCATTTCTCGCATTGCACTTCATGCATATCTTGTACTTGAAAAGCCTCAACTCGGCGACAGGTGATCTCATTTTCTAATCCTCCAGATACTCGTTTTGAATTCTCACAACCTCAGAACTGTCCTCGGCATTCGAATAACGCTCGAGAAGTTCATTATTGAGTTGTATAAACGTTACACCCCATTTGAACTTTTCCATCATATTTAAAGCTTTTGTCTTCTCGCCGAGGATGTACAACGCGGCCGCGATGGCCTCCGCGGTGGACAGCTTCGTCGGTTTTCCGTAGTTCACCGGATTGGCGGCCACAAGGTAGGGCAGGGCCCTCGCTTCCACTCTCGGGGATATCTTCTTGAAGATGTCCATGGCGGTCTCCCACGAACAGTCCAGAGCGGAGACGCCGTTCTTGAGGAATCGCTTGTCTGAGGGTGAGAGCGCCTTCTGCGAGAAGGGATTGAGGAATATTGAGTGGGGGGTGATGAGATTCACCCTGTTCACCAACCTTGCAAGGTCGAACTTCGCCAGCCTCTTCGCGCTGCACTTCTTCGGGTCGCACTCCCCCGTGTGGTATATCTCAATCCTTACCATCTAGCCACCTCTCCTTCCGGATCATGTAAACAAGATTCCCCTTCGAGTTTGAGCGGCCTGTCGGGCCCAGACCGCACCTGCGATAGAGCTTCGTCGCCCTCCTGTTGTACCTGTATGGTATGGCGACGATGTCCAGCGCCGATGTCTCCCTGAATATGGTGTCGATGACCTCCCTGAGGGCGATGGTCGCTATTCCCTTGCCCCAGTGGGGCTTGAGAAGCTTGATGTCGAGAAGCGCGCAGGGCCTTTCAAGGTCCTTTTCCCAGTTCCCGAACATGAAGCTCTCCGGCAACAGGCCGAAGGCCGTCTCGCCCACGGGACCGCCGTCGAGAAGGATGATGTATTGCTCCGACCTGAACTCCCTGCATCCCTTCGACGTCCTGTACTGCTTCAGCCAAAGGCCCATGTCTATGCCGCCCGCGGGCATCCCTGTGTGTTTGTTGACCTTCGGGTCCCTCCAGATCTTCTCAAGGAAGGAAAGATGTTCCTCCCTGAAAGGTACGACTTCCACGTTCATGGGCATCAAATCGTCCTGTTGTGGCTATTTGTGGGCCAGGACCACGGTCACTTTGCCGTCATCCTTGGAGTCCACCCTGACGAAACCGAATCTCTCGAACTGCACGATCTCGCCCAATGCCAGGCCTCCTATCGAGGATTCTCCCAGTCCCCCTGTCTCCCTAAGGCTGTCCTCATTGATGTCATCGCCGACATAGAGGGACGAGGGCACTATGACATTCACCACCACGTTCTCCTCGGGCACCCACTGCACCTTCTTTAGGGAGCGCAGGTCCATGTCATCCGGCGCCGCCTCCGCTTCGATGGCGCCGCCCGAGAGTTCCTTGACCCTTATGTTGCATAGGTCCTTGAGCCTCAGCGTCTCGCCCACGGCCAGCTGTGCGGCGTCGTTTCCGGGGATGAACACCTTGTCCGTGACCCTCATCCTCCTCTCTCCGAGGTCCTCGTCCGGATGCATCCTCAGGGACACTTCCCTTCCTCCGAATCCGTCTATCTTGACGGGGACGGGCGCCTCCGCGAAGAAGAATCTCTTGGCGACCGGGTCGATGAGCTTCCTGTTGATGGACTCGATGAGCGACCAGTCGATCTCTGGCTCCGCCGTTGAGAGTCCCATCTCCTTCGCAAGCTCGTAGACCGTCTGCGGGACTATCCCCCTCCTCTCCAGGCCGCGCAGCGTCACAAGCCTCGGGTCGTCCCAGCCTTTCACCACCTTCTCCTCGATGAGCGGCCTTATCAACCTCTTCGACGTTGGCGAGCCCCTGATCGTGAATCTGGAGTACTGGATCGTTATGGGGCACCTGAGGCAGAGGACGTTCCTGATGTAATCCTGAAGCTCTATCCTGAGTGTGAACTCGTTGGACCTGAGCACATGTGTTATGCCAAGGATGGAGTCCTCGATGGAGCATGCGAAGTCATAGACGGGCCATACCGTGTACCTGTCCCCCTGTATCGGGTGGGCGTGCCTGATGACGCGGAACAGGGTAGGGTCCCTCATGGCGGTGTTCTGGGAGGCCACGTTCCCCCTCAGTCTCAACACCCGGCTTCCCTCGCCTAGGTCCGGCATCTCTCTCCACTCTTCCAGGTTCTCCTCAACAGTCTTGTGCTGGCACTCGCAGGTCTGTTTGTTGAAGCGCAGCTTGGAGACCTTCTCAGGGTCGCATCCGCAGATGTAGGCCTTGCCCTTTTTGATAAGGCCCTCCGCGTATGCATAATACTTTTCCATGTCGTCCGACATGTTGTGCTCCCTCTCCCAAGAGAGCCCGAGCCACTTGAGGTCCTTTTTGATGGCATCGTAATACTCTGTCTTCTCGGCCTTGGGATTGGTGTCGTCGAATCTCAGGATGACGGTGCCGTCGTATTTCCTGGCGTAGTAATAATTGAAGTAGAACGAGAGTCCGTGACCGATGTGGGGGTATCCGTTGGGCTCCGGAGGAAGTCTTGTGGTGACCTTCCCCATCTCGGCGTCCGGCAATGGCGGTAGCCCCCTCTTCTCCTTCTTCTCGCTCACGAAGAACTCCGGGTCCATATCCTCGACGAGCCTCCTCTGCTCTTCGGGTCCGAGGGAGTTGACCTCGTTGATGATCCTGATGACCGTAGGTATTATATCCTTCGCATTCTTCCTGAGCTCCGGATTCTGGCCCAATAGCTTGCTGATGACGGCCTTCTGCTGGGCCTCCCCGCCGTGCGAGACGGCGTTTTTCAATGCATATTCCCTGATCTCTTCCTCCATTGCCATCACGGGTGAACTAATTCCATGACCAATATAAAATTAACTAATTATATGGTTTCGCGTCCACTGAGTAGAAAGCGTTCTCATCGCAGGAGTAGAGCTTGTTGAGGGAGTCCCTCCCGTCGAGAAGGGATACCTCGTAGTCGTACCGCTCCTTCCTGCCGACGTACACGACCCTTATGTCGTACTTGTCAAGGACTGACATGTCGCCATTGTAGAAGTCGTTCGTGTCGTTTGTCCTTGCGAGGTAATTGAACGAGCCTGAGTAGTACGACCCTTTTATAGGAATCTTGAGGGATATGGCGGCGCTGACCGACGCGAAGAACCATCCGGTGATTATCTGCCCGTCCACTACGGCATTGTCCCTCAACCATAGGAAGGACGACTCCTCGTTCTCGTAGACGAGTGGCGCTATGGAGTCCATATAGTCCAGGGGGGCCGCCAGGGTCACCAGAAATATGCCCACGAAGCCTATCACCATGACCTCCCTCTTCGAGGACATGGCCTCCTTCAGCCCGAGCCCCGCGAGGATAGACACGGGTATCGCGAGGAACTCGATGTATCTTGTCGGAAGCACCCAGAAGAAGGATGTCGTCAGTAGGAAGAGCGCTCCGTACATCGCGAGGGTGAACAGCTCCGAGCGGCCCCTCCTGCAGTAGGCCGCGCCAACGCCCACGAACGAGAACGCCAGTTGGAAGAGACCCAGCTTCGACGGATAGTCCTTCAGTGCCATGGCAGTGCTCTCCGGGATGGTCGAGTACACCCCGTGGTCGAAGAGATAGTACAGCCAATAGGACGGCAGGATCGCGGAGAGCCCCACCGCCACCAGGAGGCACTTTGCAAGCTTCCTTCGCTTCAATGGGTCTTCACGGCACGAGACGAGGTATGTGAACGCCCCGTATGATATGAGAAGGACCGCGAACATTATCAGTGTCAGACCATGGGTCAGCACAACTCCCGCACCCATAATCCCCGAGAGTATCGAGTATCTCCAGTCCCCCTCCGACTTTATCAGAAATATCATCGAGAG
>DAINBB010000035.1:0-11965 GCA_036733165.1 Halobacteria archaeon
AGATGGACAGAAGGAAGCCCAAGGACAAGGGGCAGGCAAGGCTCGACAAGTTCATAGGCGAAAGGCCAAGGGTCGTATGCGACAGTCGGGAGAATCCCCAGATGAGAAAACTGCTCTCTGAGAGATGTGATGTCGAAGTGAGGTCCCTTGATGTTGGCGACTATGTCCTCTCTGACAGGATAGGGATAGAGCGGAAGTACACCACCGACTTCCTGAGGTCCTTGTTCGATAACAAGCTATTTGAACAGATCGGTGCATTGTCAAAGGCATATGAGAGACCCATGCTCATCCTGGAGGGCAAGGACCTCTTCAGCAAGAATCAGGCGAATGCCGGTTCGATCAGGAACGCCATGGTGTCCATAATGGTCGACTTCAATGTGGGGATCCTCACCACGGAGGACATGACCGATTCGGCGAATTACATCTTCGACATGGCCAGGAGGGAACAGGAGGACAGGGAAAGGATGCCGAGGGTGAGGGGGGACAAGAGGTCCCTTTCAACGGAAAAGAGCATGGTGTACATAGTTGAGGGACTTCCCAATGTATCTTCGACCCTGGCCAGAAGGCTGCTTGAGCATTTTGGCTCTGTGGAGGCCATATTCTCCGCAACGGAAGAAGAACTGAAAGGTGTGGACGGCATTGGCGAAAAGATAGCCAAGGGCATCCGAGATGTGCTCACATCCAGGTACAAAGGATGACGGCGCGCAGCCGTTGGCCGATATCAGACCTCAAGGAAGTCCTTGTCGGCTTTCGTCAATATCTCGATGCCGTTCTTCTTGACCAGTATGTCGTCCTCTATTCTTACACCGCCATGGCCAGGTAAGTATATGCCGGGTTCCACGGTTATCACCATCCCTGGCTCTATCCTGTCCTCCATGTTCGGCATGAAACCTATGAACGACTCGTGCACGGAAAGCCCTATGCCGTGGCCAAGGCTGTGGATGAATCTGCCTTTGAACCGGGTGCCGTCTATGAAGCTCGCCACCTCGTCGTGGGGTTCGCACATCTTTTTTCCAGGCTCTATCGCATCGAATCCTATCTGCTGGGCATCCTGGACGGTCTCGTACATCTCCCTGTCCTCTTTACTTGCCCTGCCGTAGAAGAAGGTCCTCGTGATGTCTGAAACGTATCTCTTGTACGTGGCGCCATAATCGAACAGGGCAAAGACGTTCTTCTCAAGTGCAAGTCCGCCCGCGTTATAGTGGGGCTCTGCAGTGTTCTTCCCAAAAGACGATATCGTTGAGAACGATACGCAGTCTGCGCCCATCTTCTTCATCCTGTACTCCATCTCTGCGGCTACCTCGTACTCCCTTACTCCGTCATGCAAGAAGCTGGGTATCTCTGAAGCGACCCTTGAGCTTATGTCGCAGGCGCACCTGATCCTCTCCACTTCATCCTTGTCCTTGATCGCCCTGGCCTTGTTTATGGCCCTTGTGCAATCCAGGAAGGTCGAGTTGGGCGCCGCCTTTTTCTCAAGGAGCTTGAATCTGCTGTGGATGAGCTCGTTGTAGTGGAGACCAATCCTGTCGGCCCCCTTTAGCCCCTTCTCGATCATGGCCTCGTACTCTTCCCTGCTCGAGGGTATGTTCAATGGTATGTTGCCCTTCCTGGCGCTCGTTTCCTCAAGCTTCGACACTATTGCCTCGCATTTTCCGTCTGGATAAAGAAATGCCACGCCCGCCTCAAAAAGGCCAGTCTCGTATCCCGTCACATAAAAGAATGCCTGGTCCAGCAACGGATCGATATGATTGATAAGAACAATAAGGTCCACATCTTCCTCTAAGTTGTCAAAAATCCGCTTTACCCTACCTGTCATCGTCTCACCGAAAAAGAATGGACTGATAACCTTTTATATATTTTGTAATTGATTATCCATCACAATGGAATATGAAATAGTTGACCATCCTGCGGACATTGGTTTCAGGGTGTTCGCAGACAACATAGAAAATGCCTTTGAGAAGGCGGGGATGGCGCTCTTTTCCCTCATGCTGTCCAGTTATGAGGAGGGCGACATCACGAAGGTGCCCATGGAGATAAGGTCCGAGGACATTGAATCCCTCCTCTACGACTACCTTGAACATCTCCTTGTCATGTTCGAGGTGGACGATATCATAGCAACGGCCATACACCTGACATTGGACAGGGACGGCGAACGATTTATTTTAAAAGGAGATGTATCGGGATTCAAGGCCGTGCCGCTGGCTTTCAAAAGAAGATACGATGTAAAGGCCATCACATACCACATGATGGAGATAAGGGATACCGGCGATGGATGGATGATACAGGTCATAGTGGACATATAGCCTCCGCATTACCATTATCTTTAAAAATGTTCCAATATATGGTGAGGAAAAGGTGAATCGATGGACTCCAAGTCAAGACATGAACTAACCAAACAGATCGAGTTTCTAAGTGGCATCCGTGGAAGGCATACAGAGCTTGTATCAGTATACGTGCCAGCAGGTTACGAGATATCCAAGGTGATGCAACAGCTCAAGGACGAGCAGGGGACCGCCACCAACATAAAGTCGAAAGGTACTAGAAAGAATGTCTTGGGAGCCCTCGAGAAGGTCGTTTCTCATCTCAGGCTCTTTCCGTCCACGCCCCCCAACGGACTTGTTGTGTTCTCAGGGAACGTGTCGGACAAGGAGGGCGTCTCCGACATACAGCTGTTTTCCCTGGAACCACCGGAACCCATAAGTGTGAGGATATATCGATGCGACCAGGAGTTTGTACTGGAACCGCTCAGGGAGCTTGTCGAGGTGAAGGACATCTATGCATTGCTCATTATCGAAAGGAACGAGGCCACCATAGGCACGTTGAAGGGAAAGACCATTGATATGCTCGAACACCTTACTTCCGGAGTACCCGGGAAGTCAAGGGCGGGCGGTCAGTCGTCTGTGCGTTTTGCAAGACTGAGGGAAGAGGCGGCAAAGGAGTTCAACGAGAGGATAGGCGAGCACTTCAACCGGCACTTCCAGGACATGGAGCACCTCAAGGGCATAATAGTCGGTGGCCCTGGGATGACAAAGGACAAGTTCGTTGAAGGCGGCTATCTGCACTATGAGCTACAGCAGAAGATCCTGGGCACGCTGGACACCGTATACACAGAGGAATACGGACTGCGAGAACTTGTCGAAAAGGCCGAGGAGATCCTCGCCGACCTGGCCATAACCGAAGAGAAGAAGATAATGGAGAGATTCTTCAAGGAGTTGATCAGTGAGTCTGGACTGGCCGCGTATGGCGAGAAGGAGGTAAGGCATTTCCTGACGATCGGCGCCGTGGACACCCTTCTCTTATCGGAGGACCTGGACAAGATCAGATTGAAGATCGCATGCGAGAACTGCGGATATGAAAGGACGATAACCGTTACACAGGACAAGATCAAAGAGGTCGAGGAGAAACTGCCATCCATGAAGTGTGCGGAATGCGAGAATCTCAGGATGCAGATCAAGAAGAGGAGAAGTTTGGAAAAGGAGTTCACCGAACTGGCGGAGACCATGAACTCCGACGTGGCGTTGATATCAACCGAGACCGAAGAGGGAAAACAGTTGATGATAGCATTTGGAGGAATAGCCGCGATATTGCGTTTCGCAGGGGAGGCCCCGGTATGATCAAGGATAAACTAAGAGAATTTCTGAAAGAGGCCACAGGATTGGAGGATGTTCCCATCGAGGCGCCTCCTGACCCGAAGATGGGGGACTTCTCATCATCAGTCGCATTTGTAATCGCCAAGAAGGAAGGTCGCAATCCCAAGGAGGTCGCCGAATCCATAATGCAGGCGATAGGCGACAACAGGCCAAGGGGCATATCCAATATCACATCCATGGGGCCCTATATCAACTTCTTCGTCAATCTTGAAGTGTACTCCAGAATGGTGCTGGAAGAGATATTTGATAACGGAGATAGATACGGAAGGCTTCCCCGGAAGGGGTCGAGGGCCATCATCGAACATACATCGGTGAACCCGAACAAGCCCCTGCACATGGGCACTGCGAGGAACTCAATACTCGGCGACAGTGTTGCACGATTGATGGATGCTGCGGGATACGATGTCGAGATCGACAATTATATCGACGACCTGGGAATCCAGTTCGCCGAGGTGTTCTGGGGATTGCTCAATCTCGATGCAGAACCTGACGAAAAGTATGACCACTTCTTGGGAAAGCTCTACATCAAGGTCCATGAACGGGAGGATGAAGAGCTTCTCAAGGAAATAAAGCGACTCAATCAGGAGCTTGAAGGTCCCAAGTACGCAAAGACGGCCAGGGATGTCGTGGAACGTTGCGTCAGGGCGCAGGGCGACTCACTGGCAAGATTGGGGATCCATCACGACCTGCTCGTATGGGAAAGTGACATAGTGCACGCAGGCCTGTTCGAAGAGACATTTGAGAGATTGAAGGAAAGCTCCGACATAGTCCTTGAGGAGGAAGGGCCGCTGGAAGGATGCCTGGTAATGAGGCTTGGAAGGGTCTATCCAAAGATGAAGAACCCCGATAAGGTGCTGATAAGGTCCGACGGCACCCCGACATACACTGCCAAGGACATCGCGCTGCAGATGTGGAAGTTCGGGCTTCTCGAAAAATCGCTGAAGTACTGCACATGGAACGAAAGCGCAGTGACGTCCTGTCCGGACGGCGAACATAGGGACTTCGGGAAGGCGGATCTCGTGATAAACATCATAGGGTCCGAGCAGTCATATCCACAAGAGGTCGTGAAAAGGTCGCTGAAACTGTTAGGTTACGACAGACAGTCCGAGAACTCCTACCACATGGCCTATGAGTTCGTGACGCTTCCGAACGAATCGTTCTCTGGAAGGAAGGGCACCTGGATAGGTTTCTCCCTCGATGATGTGATGGGGTTGGGCGAGAAGAAGGCATATGACGCCGTGGACATCAGGCGCCCAGACCTGGACGAGGAAAAGAAAAAGGCGATAGCCAAGGCCATATCGGCAGGTTCCATACGATACAACATCGTCAAGTACGCACCTGAGAAGAAGATTGTCTTCAGGTGGGAGGACGCGCTCAACTTCGAGGGGGACTCCTGCCCGTACATCGTATACGCCCATGCCAGGTGCTGCTCGATAATGAAAAGGGTCGAGGGGACGATAGACCCGTCTTACGACTACAGCCATCCGAAGGAGAGGGAACTGATAAAGATGCTGTCACAGATGCCGGAGGTCATCGAGAAGGCCTCGGCGGACAAGCGACCGCATTACATCACGAAGTATGCGAACGATGTGGCCACGAGATTCAACTCATTCTACAACGAGCTGCCGGTCCTGAAGTCTGAGAGTAGGGATGACAGGCTGAAACTAGTCGATGCCACCAGAATAGTGCTTGCAAACTGTTTGGGATTGCTGGGCATCGAAGCGCTGGAAGAGATGTAGACCACACTTCAGGAAATATTAATTTTTTTCCTTTTTTAATATTGGGACTCTCCATTATCTGACCCTGTAGCTAGGGTTGATCGAATCTGCCTTGCCTGAGGACATTTGTCCTAATCCATTTCTCGCCCAAGGTGAACACAGATGTGGCATGCCCTCCGATCCCAGTCCTGCCTTCCTTTATCTCCTTTTTGAGGTCGTTGAGGTCTTCAAAGAGCGTATAGCACGAACCGACCTCCTTTGCCATGTGCGCATCGCTGCCGGCGGTCACGTTGAGGGAACGTTCCTCACAGACCTTCATCGTTCTGCCCTTATCGTTTAAATAATGCCCATTGAGGGCCTCGATGGCATCGAATGGAAGTTGAAATATCCGGTCCCCGACAGCACATCTGCGACGGTCAAAGGGATGGGCCGCCACGGCGATGCCACCTTGTTCCTTTATCATGTCTATTGTATCCGCCGCTGACAGACCCCTCTCGATCCTATCCTCTATGCCATAGGCCAGTATATGTCCGTCAAGGGAAGAAATCTCGCATCCTTTTATTATCACGATATCTGTTTCAATGGATTCGGCCTCGATGGCGCCTTCCATGTTGTTATGGTCCGTGATCGCTATTCCGCTGAGCCCCTTTGCCTCCGCTGCACGTATCATCTCTTCAGGACTGTTGATGCCGTCCCTGTAAGAATAGTGGGTGTGGACATGCATGTCAATTTTAAACATGGAAATCGTATCAATGGCCAATTTATAAAGATTTACTAGTTTTCCTTGAGAATGAGCGTGAATACCGTGCCCCTGGGCTCATTGTCCGACACCTTGATCTCCCCGCCATATCTCTCGATCGATTTCTTGACTATGAAAAGACCTATGCCAGTACCCTTGTTATCGCCATAGCTGAACTCGTCTTTGAATATATCTTCCTTGATGCTGTCCGGAATACCAATGCCATAATCTTTGATATCGATGATGCAACTCCCGTCCTTCGTGATCATGTTCACATCTATCCTGTCCGTGCTTCCATGAACTATCGCATTGTTCACAAGATTGTCCAGAACGGATGAGATGGCATCGTCGGCCAATACATTGCAGTCACCTTCCATGTTGAACTCTATCTCGGGATAGTTCTTGATTATGTCCTTGAAAACATCCGACATCTTGTAACCCTTCAGTTCCTGGTGCTTTGATATTACGTTCTCAAGCTCCTTCATGCGTTTTATGATATCAAAACTTCTTGAGATCGACCTCTGGGCCCTACGCTTCATCTCAATATCATTGGTGTTTAGCATTTCGATTGAAAAGCTTGCGACGGTCAGGTGATTGGAGATGTCGTGTCTCAGCATCTTGTTTATCAGTTTCAGATGTTCGTTAAGTTTTTTAATCCGATTCTCGTTGCTGATATAGAGTGTGACATCTCTGATTATTATCAGATGTCCAAGATTTTTGTCATTTTGCATCAGGGGAGATATTGTGCAGTTGTAGTATTTTTTATTCATGTTCTCGAGGATGTTCTGTTCCTCGACGTCGCTCATCTCATCGCCCATGTGGCCCATGAGCTTTTTCCAGTTCGGCATCACTTCATCGATGCTATTGCCAACCACACCAGAGGCCCTTGCACCTATCAGACTGGCAGCGCTGTCGTTGATGTGAACTATTCTCTTTGAGTAGTCCAATACCAAGATACTATCTTTGATGCTCTCAAGTATGTTCTTTTGCGCTATTGGGATAATATCAAGGAAACCCAAATGGAATAGCGAGTAGAGCATAATAGAGCTTGACGCCAAGAATGTCAAAGGTGTTGTGTCCAGGCTGTAGATGGGGGGGCCAAAGGACACATAGATGGCATTGGCGATCAACGGTATCAAGATCCCTAGTATCAGGAAGGTCTTCTGTCTCTTATAGAGCGAGAAGGACATTGAAAGCGGGTCGATTATGTAGAATGCACCAACCATCATAAGGAGGTAGGAATAGGCCACAGTGACATAAAACCATGGGCCATAGTCCTTGACATAGTAAAATATGGAATTCTTTTGGATAAGGGTTATATTTTCCCATATGAGAGAATGGTATTGATTGGTGAAGACCAAGACTAGCGTTATCACTGGAATGATCATCAGAAGCGGAATCCTCCATCTGTTGTTGAAATATTTTTTCCTGCCAGTATAGTTGACGGCAAAATCGAACCAGGCGACTGGGGCTATCACAATACCGAAATAGGAGAACTTTGACCAAAATAGTATCATGTCAAGGTCCGTGAACAGAATGTGGGTAAACTCGCAAAGAGACCACTGCGAGAGGGCCAACATCAACACCATGAAACTCTTAGAACCGGGGACCCTTCTACGTTTGAATACATAAAAGAACAATATCAATGACAAAACAGCCGATATCAGGGCAATGAGTGAATAGTTGGTCCATTGGTATCCCATAACAAACCTTCGTGTATTTTTATTATAGTATAAAGAGAGGTTGAAAAAAAATATATTTAAATCTATCTTAAAACATTATCATAGTTTAAAAGCGAGGACAGACATAAAGTTTATATTATTATGAAATTGTCATTTTAGTATCCTTGATAAAGGTGTAAACATGGCTGAAAAAATAACTGTTTCTATCATAAAGGCAGACGTTGGCGGATGGCCAGGTCATGCCCTGGTTCATCCTGAACTGAAGGTAATAGCCAGGAACGAACTGGAAAAGGCAAAGGGCAAGGACATCATAGATTACTACGTGTCCAACTGCGGTGACGACCTTGAACTGATCATGACGCACAGGAAGGGTGCCGATAACGAAGATATCCACAGGCTTGCGTGGGACACGTTCATCGCCGCAACGGAAAAGGCAAAAGAGCTCAAATTGTACGGCGCGGGACAGGACCTCCTCTCCGACGCATTCTCCGGAAATGTGAAAGGCATGGGGCCCGGTGTCGCCGAGCTCGAGTTCACCGAGAGGAAAGCGGAGCCGCTTGTGGCCTTCTTCATGGACAAGACAGAGCCCGGCGCATTCAACCTACCGATATACAAGATGTTCGCCGACCCGTTCAACACCATAGGTCTTGTAATCGACCCCAGCGCCACGCAGGGATACACCTTCGAGGTATGGGACATCAAAGAGCATAAGAGGGTCTTTATGGACTGTCCCGAAGAGATGTATGCGCTTCTCGCGCTCATCGGAGCCAAGTCAAGATATGTCATCAAGAGGGTCTATCCCCGGGAAGGCGGAAAGCTTCCGGCCGACGAACCTGTGTCCGCAATATCGACAGAGAAGCTGTACGAGATCGCAGGCGACTACGTCGGCAAGGACGATCCGGTCGCACTCGTGCGCGCACAGTCGGGCCTGCCGGCATTGGGAGAGGTCTTGGAACCCTTCGCATTTCCCCATCTCGTGTCCGGATGGATGAGAGGGAGCCACAACGGGCCGATAATGCCAGTGGCGCAGAGCAATGCCAAATGCACAAGATTCGACGGCCCCCCGAGGGTGGTAGCATTGGGATTCCAGATAGCCAACGGCAGATTGGTGGGGCCTGTCGACCTGTTCGACGACCCAGGATTCGACAATGCCAGGGACCTGGCAAAGGATGTTGCGGACTACATGAGAAGACACGGTCCCTTCGAACCGCACAGACTGCCCCTCGAGGACATGGAGTACACCACAATGCCCAAGGTCCTCAACAAGCTCAAGGACAGATTCCAACCTGTGGAGTAGGGTGCTAACTTGAACAAGCCTTTGATCGTTGTGAACTTCAAGGCCTATCCCGAGGTGTGTGGGGACAAGGGCATAGATCTGGCAGAGGCCTGCAAGAAGGTCGCAGATGAGACCGGGGCAAGGATCGTCGCATGCCCCCAGATGGTGGACCTGGCCCTGACGGCCCAGACGGTCGGATGCGAGACCTGGGCGCAATCGATCGACGCCGTCGAAGCTGGCGGCAGGACGGGACATACAACGATAGAAGCCGTGAAGGGCGCCGGCGCCGTTGGCACCCTTGTCAATCACAGCGAATGCAGAAAGCTACTATTTGACACAGGCAATCTGATAGAGAGGTGCAGGAAGGAAGACCTTATATCGTGTGTCTGCACAAACGATGTCCGTGTCTCGAAGGCCGCCGCGGCGATGGGGCCGGATTATGTCGCTGTCGAACCGCCCGAGCTTATTGGTGGTGACATATCAGTGACTACGGCGGACCCCTCCATCGTCTCCAGCACCGTGGACATGGTCAGGAACATCGACAAGGGGGTCAAGGTCCTTTGTGGCGCAGGGGTGAAGAGCTCTGAGGATGTGTCCAAGGCCGTCGAACTCGGCGCCAGCGGTGTGCTTTTGGCATCGGGCGTCGTCAAGGCCAGGGACCCGGTCGGTGTGCTAAGGGACCTTTCTTCTGCAATTTAGATAAGTATGAACGATCCCGGGGATGTAACCTATCGCAGTGCAGGTCTCGAAGGGTATCCCTTGGCCTGTCACATCAAGATGGTATCTTCCCTTCTTTCTTATTTTGTTTGGAAGGCCCTTTCTTCCAAGGCCAACGACGAAGTTTGCCTTGAGCCCGTCCTCTATCTTCCTTAGAAGGTCCATAAGCCCTATCGAACACTCCTCGTCAGGCCTTGATGTGGTCACTATCAACTCCTGCGGCAGGGACGGCCCATCGCCAAAGAAGAACTCCTGCCTGGAGCTCAGCAGGGACAGGTACTCGCCCCCCTTGCCTATCGTGGTGTTCCCGAGAACCTCCGCGAGGGGATCTGAGAAGGGAAAGTCCCAAAGGCAAAGATTGAAACCTGTTGCATAACATATCGGCGCGGCCCTCGCAATGCTTCTGAGATGTATGTCATGCACCCTGTTCTTGTCATAAGAGTTGTAGAGCGTCAGGGAAAGACCTTTCATGTGTGCTATTGAGTCATATCATTTAAAAACATAGGCACATCCGGGATATCGATGTTTCAAGAGAGGGGCGCCCCACTCATACTCTTTTTAGGGAAAACATCTAATTGAAGATAAGTTATATAAATGTACAATTCTGGTTTATTTTAATAATAGGGGATAATATGCAAGAGGTAAAGCATGCTGATGAGCTATTCAAGGATTTTAAGGCCCAAAGCATCTCAGAGTTCTTCAAGAAGAACGCCGCAATGCTTGGATATACCGGCAAGATAAGAAGCCTCACCACGATAGTGCATGAAGGTGTCACCAACTCCCTTGACGCCTGTGAGGAGGCCGGGATACTCCCGGACATAACCGTAAGGATCGACGAGTTGGGCAATGAGCACTACAGGGTAACATTGGAGGACAATGCGTCAGGGATCCCTCTCAAATACGTGCCGCAGGTGTTCGGAAGGATGCTGGCGGGTTCCAAGGCCCACAGGAACATCCAGTCAAGGGGACAGCAGGGGATAGGCGTCTCAGGCGCTGTGATGTACTCCCAGGTCACGACGGGAAAGGCCACCACCATATATACGTCCACCGGAAAGGGCCCGATAATAAAGGCATTGGTCCAATTGGACGTCAAGAACAATGTCGGAGAGATCCTGGAGAAGGAGAAAATCACGAACAAATGGGGATGGAGGGGCACCATCATCTCACTTGAATGCAAGAACGTCATATATAACAAATCCCGTTATTCCCCCTACAATTACCTGAGGATGACCTCAATATCGAATCCTCATTCAAGAATCACATTTATCGAGCCCGATGGCACAAGGATACTATATGACAGGAGCACGAGCATCGTGCCGAAACCGCCAGAGCCCATCAAGCCGCACCCCTATGGGATCACGCCGGACGACCTCTTGACAATGGCCTCCCACTCCAGCAAGAAGAATCTCTCAAGCTTCCTCGCAAACGAGTTTGTCAGGGTCTCTGGTTCCAAGGCCGCGGAGATAGAGAAGATGTCCGGGGTGTCCGGGAAGATGAGCCCCGACAGGATGACATGGGACGATGCCGAGAAGATCGTCGCAAGCTTCAAGAACATCAAGTTCTTCGCACCGCCGACGGAAGGCCTGAGACCCATAGGCGACGATGAGATAAGAAAGGGACTCGAGTCGACACTTACCCCTGAGTTCACATATACCGTGACCAGGGCCCCACAGACATTCAGGGGCGGGATACTCTTCGTCACCGAGGTCGGCCTTGCATATGGCGGCAGGTCTGGAAAGCAGGGGGTGGAGGTCATAAGATATGCGAACAGGGCCCCGCTTATCTTCGACCAGGGCGGATGTGCCATGACAGAGGCCGTGAAAAGCATAGACTGGAAGAGATACGGGGTGCGGGATGTTGAAAACTCGCCCCTTACGATATTCATCAACCTGGTATCGACCCATGTGCCGTATACATCTGCCGGAAAACAGGCGGTGGCATACGAAGAGGAGGTCTTCTATGAGATAAGGAACGCCATCATGGACGCGGGCCGCGCCCTATCGAGATTCCTTTCAGGCAAGAGAAGGCTTTACGAAAAGAAGTCCAGGATGAACACCTTGTTGAGGTATGTCCCGGAAACCGCCAGGTCCATATCGAGGCTCACCTCGTCGGAGAGCGAATCGATCATGAATTCCCTCGAGAAGATAATCAATGAGAAGTACAACATGGTCCCCGAGACAGAG
>DAINBB010000036.1:0-11742 GCA_036733165.1 Halobacteria archaeon
CATTCTCGGTGGGCGCGAACAGGAACTGCGACACCCTGTCGACAAGCACCCTGTTTACCTCTTCCGGCATCTGCATGTCCATGGAACGGTATCCCGCCTCGATGTGGCCCACAGGCACCTGAAGTTTCACAGCGGCGATCGCCGCGGCAAGGGTGGAGTTCACATCCCCCACCACCATGACCATGTCGTACTCCGTTTGCATAAGGACCTCTTCTATCTTCATCATGGTCTTTCCGGTCTGTACCCCATGGGTCCCCGATCCTACCCCGAGATATATGTTAGGGTCCGGTATCTCCAGTTGATCGAAGAAATCCTTTGACATTTCCTTGTCATAGTGCTGGCCAGTGTGCACTATGTCGTAATTGATGTTCCTTCTCTTCATCTCATTCACAAGGGGCGCTATCTTGACGAAGTTTGGCCTTGCCCCGACCACCGTCATTATTTTCATATTCTCCTACCGTTCCCTATACTTTTGTATATCTTGCCGTCCATCAGATCCCCATTTAATATATTTTTGCAATCTATCACAACCTTCACTGACGACTGTTGGATCTTTTGTTCAAATGTGGCATTGCTGAACATGTCATGGGGCACGGCAAGCACTACACAGTCGCTGTCCAATGCCTCCTCAAGCGTCCTGCACCCATGCATGTCGCCATCTTCAAGTCTCAACAGGGGCACGAACGGGTCGTAGTACCTTACCTCGAACGCCTCTTCCTTGAGTTGCTCTATGAGGTCGATCGATGGCGAGTCCCTCGTGTCGTTCGTGTTTGGCTTGTAGGCCACGCCGAGCACCGTTATCTTGGAGTCCTCGGGCCTGATGCCGCTCCTGGTCATGGTATCGAGCGTAAGATATGCGATATGGATGGGCATGTAGTGATTGATCTCGCCCGCGAGTTCTATGAATCTTGTCCTATGGCCGATCTTTTTTGCCTTATAGGAAAGGTAATACGGGTCCACAGGGATGCAGTGCCCCCCGACACCGACACCCGGATAATGTGCCATGAAGCCCATGGGCTTCGTGGAGGCAGCATCTATGACCTCCCATGTATTTATCCCCATGTTGTCGAATATTATCGACAGTTCGTTCACCAGGGCTATGTTAACGGCCCGAAACACATTCTCAAATATCTTAGTGGCCTCTGCGGTCTTTATGTTGCTTACCTTCTTGATGGGTGCGGATATCACGCTCTGATAAATCTCATACACCCTCTGGGTCGTGTCTTCGTCACACCCCCCCACTATCTTCGGAGTGTTGTATATGGTGTTCTTCTTGTTCCCGGGATCGATCCTTTCCGGGGAATATGCCAAGAAGAAGTCCTTCCCGGCCCTCATGCCGCCCTCTTCGAGTATGGGGGCCATGACCTCCTCGACAGTTCCAGGATATGTTGTCGATTCCAATATCACCGTCTGTCCCTTCTGCAATATCGATGAGACCGTCCTTGTGGAACCTATGACAGGCCCCAGGTCCGGTTTCCTGTTCTTGTCTATCGGGGTAGGTACGGCTATCATTATGTAATTGCACTGCTTAAGGTCATCCTTGTCAGTCGTGGCGAAGAAAGACTTGTTGAGATATTTGTTCAATAGTTCGTCGGGCACGTCATCTATGTAGGACCTTCCCTCATTGAGCGCGCCTATCTTCTCTTGGGATATATCGTAACCTATCACCATATACCTCTCCGCAAAGCACATGGCGAGTGGCAGTCCTACATAACCCACTCCGACAATGCCTATCACATCATCCTTGTGAACGTTGGGTGTCATGATTAACATGGGGAAAATGGTTTTTTTAATTTTTTCATCTGAAATGGTTATTTCAATGGAATATCTGTAGTATATTCTGTTTATAATAGTTATTTAGATAGATGATATACGTTATAAAGATTTAATATCTGAAAATATGCATTTATCTTTACATATCCCCATGATTATAAATTAGTTAGGTAATCCAGCAAGGATTTGGCCGCCTTGTTCGTTGATTCCCTGTCCTTGCCCGCAACGACGATGACATCCTTGCCATTGATGAAAGCATCTTCATAAAGTATGTATTCGCCTGGCGACGTTGCCCATGTGTCAAGGGTGGTGACGCCAAGAGTTATGAGCTCGTTCACGAGGCTGTTCACGACCGGTCCCCCCACAAGGATGAGATTATAGTTGCTCTTTATGTCCACGGTCATCTCGATGTCCCTTATGACCAATGACGCGTTGTCGATATCAACGTAGTTGCGCTCCAGATAGGTTTCCTTGGTGGTCCTGCCGACCTTTATGTAGTCGTCGATGATCAGATCCCCGTTGTACCTGTCGCTTATGTCTATATGGAAATACTCATCGCCATCCACAAGGAGACCAAGGAATATGTTTCCATCGTCAACCTCTATGGGGGTTGCCAACCAGAGTTCGAGATAGGGCACTGATACCCCTTCCTCTACCTCGGATGAGAGGACCATAAGGCTGTCTGATAGATCATAGCTGGGATTCCCAGATTCGTACAATGCCACATCGTTGTCAACGTCAAGTTCCTGCACATCATCTGCTGGCACTATGTCAAGATGCCATTCAAGGTCCACACTCGATATGTAGGGTTCGTCGTAACCGTATATCGTCTCCCTGATATGGCCGTATTCGCTGAGCGAGTAGATGGTAAGGCTGACGGTCGGACTGTCCTTCAGGGTGATTTTGTCGACCTCGATGCTAAGGATGGTCGGGGACACCCCGGGAAGGACCTCCTCCTTCACAGTTATCGAATCGCCCATGTCTATCGGATAATCACTTGCAATGCCTTCTGGATTTATCAATCTCAGTTCGACCGAAGTGTTGTATATATCTATCTTCTTGACATTGATGCTCCAACCGTTTTCGAAAAGAAAGGTATTTCCAGCGTTGTATTCCTTTTGATACCATAGCGGTATGCCGTACAACATATAATCGTATCCATCCTCATCTGTCCCAAATTCCAATGCGCTGTAGCTTTCGCCTATGAAGTATACCTCAGTCCCTGTCCTGTAGAGATCTTCGACAAGCCCATTCCTGTCTATCAGCATGAAGTCTTCATTGATTATCATACCTTGCGTTCCCTGTGCATCCAAAGCCCCTGTCATGCCATATACTATGACCCTATACTCCAACCCGCCCAATGGGTCGTAATCCCCCTCTAGTCCCCAGTACAGCCTTGGGTAGATGGACGGATAAGACTGTGACTCCTCAAGATCAAAATCATCGAGGGTCGCGCTCCTTTGTTTTGTTGCGGGATTGCTTAAAATGACAGTTTCCTGATATTCGTTGACATCCCTGACGGATAGGTCCGCTGTGATGCTCTCGTACGAAAATCCCGTGTCAACGAGCCAATTGATGGAGTCCTCACCAAAATCAGTGAAGGAATCAACATAAATGTCGTAGTTCCAGAATGGAGCATCATCGTCTTGGAATGGCAGAACCGCCTTTGCGGTCGTGTCGATGGAGGCTTGATCGATGTATATCCCCGCATCGTCGTTCCCTACCCCTGTATCTGTGTTCATCTTGTTGTATGTCCCGTCATTGGCGTAATAGACCAGCTCGTTGTAGTAATATGTCTCCGTTGACTCTTCATAGTAGGACATGGTCCCGATCTGTGCGGCAATCCAGGCCGCCGACATCGCATCGGATGCGGCCGCGTTTTCTCCAACTATTATTATACAGTTGCTCTGGCCGGTATATGGGTCGATAAAAAAGTCCTTGGAAAGTCCATCATCTGATGTGATTGGCAACAGATTAGCCAAAAAGAGCACGATGGCAGTGGTTGCAATCATAAAACTTCTCTTATGCATCTTTGAACCTTCCGGGATATGATCATTAGATACTGAACTAATTCTAGAAATTAATAATTTATATAGCTTTGCTCTAAAGAATAGAGATATTTAAGTTTTTTGGTTAGAAAAAATAATGAAAAAGAAAAGAGATAAAAGAATCTCTTTATGGGGTTATTGCGTCCCTTTCTCCGGCCGGCACGAACTCCCTCATCGCACCCTTACCGTAGCACTCTACCACATGACCGAAGTCAAAGATGAGTGAGTTGTCGGAGAATGCCACCTTGATCAGTGGGGACAGAGTCCAGGCATCTCCACGGGCTGCGTGTGGGGCTGTTGCTATACCAGAGTATGCGGACATGTGACCTACGTTCATGGCGTAGTTTGGATAGTTCGGACCTCTCATCTCGAATGGCAGACCCTCGTCTGACCTGAATGAGAATGAGTTGGATGAACCGCACTGGTCCTGCAGGTCGTATCCGTAGAATCCAAGCCTGCCCATCTCTTCCTTGTGCAGGAGCTGGGACTGGTACCATGCGTTGATACCTGCTGTTGCGGATCCTGTTGCCATTGCTGTCGCACATCCTGAAGCGGCGGATATGCAAGCTGCCCTCTGGCTGCCACCGAAGTGTGACTCCATGACGGTCGGGTAGTTCTCATAGGTCTCAAGACAGTACACAGCGATGTCTGTCGAGATCTTCTCGATGTTCGCAACTGTTGGCTCCACGGTGCAGAAGTCTCCGTACTTGTCCTTGATGTAGTCTATACCGTAGTATACGAAGTCCTCAAGGATGTTGTCGGTGTATGTTGCTGAAGCATACTGGGTGAATCCCACACCACCGCTCATGTATGAACCAAGGTATATCTGGTCGTATACAACTGCGCCGGCAGCGATGACTTCCAATGTGTGCCTACCTGGGTCATCCGGGTAGAGACGGCTGGACTGTACACAGTCTGCGAGAACACCGAAAGGCATACCTCCGGGTTCGTTTGAACCACGTGCCCTCCTAACGGGCATGAAGGATGACATCTCAATGACGGATGCGTGCTTTGCGGCGTATGAGAAGTCTGCAGTTGCAGCTTCACCGGCAGCCATGTTGTAGGCGCCCATCATAGTCATACCTATCTGCATACCTGACCATCTTGAGATCGTACCACCGTCACAGACACGACCGACGAGCGTCGGGACCCTGACCACCTGGTAGGATGACTTGCCTATGGCGTTCTTTATTGCCTCGGCCTGGTCCTCCGGGAAGTTCTTGTTGATGTCTATGAGGAACCTCTTGTCGATCTGGTCCGCGAGCTCGTCGTCACCGGTGAAGAACTTCACGTAACAGTCGGATGCGATCTCTGGATTCACCTCGCACATGTGCTCCTGGATGACTGCGCCACCAGGCATTGCGTGGTTTATCAGTTCCATGTAGTGGTTGATCGTCTCAGGAGTGACCTCCTTACCCAATCTCTTCTCCAAGATGTTGTGAGCCATGTCCATACCGACGATGACGGTCCTCCTCATGTCGTCCCATATCTGCTGCATCGCAGCGTTGTTCATGAAGTGGAGGTCGTCCATGTCGACTATGTAGTCTGTGTGGTTGAGCTGGTATGGCATGAGCAGCCTCTGGCCCTGTGCGAGACCCACGTCCGGGTTGTATCCGGGTATGCCTCTCTCGGCCTCGATCTTCTTTGCGGCCTCGACGTAGGCGGTCTTCCTCTTTGACTGTCTCCATGTGCCATAGTTGTAGAACTCGGTCTTCCTGTCGTCAGGCTTTTCCTTGAACTTTTTCTCCATGGACTTTATGTATAACTTTCTGCTCTCCATCTTACTCACCATCCCTGTTCACACTCTTGAATCCACCGAAGGTCCTTCCCCAGTGAACGGAGTTCACAACGTCTATGACCTCCTGGTCATCGTTGATGGAGACCCCATCTCCCCTGAACATGGTCGTCATCTTCTCGAGCTCAGCGTCGGCCATCGGCTTTCCGACGGACACGGGCCTGTCGATGGGCTCCCCCACCATGTTCTTGACGTACTTGACCTCTCCGGACGTGGCGTCGTATATGTACCTCCTCATCGCATCGAACATGAGGCCGTTCTCGTCCAGCCTTACGGCGTGGCCGTGGACCGTCCTACCTCTTATACCAGTCCTGGCGGGGTCGAAGATCTCGGTCTCGATGAGTTCCTTGGATATCTTCTCGACGTCCCTCTCACGGGCCTCTATGATCTGCCTGCCCGAAAGAGTACCCGTGTCGATGCCCCTGTACCTGTGACAGTACGCCCAGGCCCTCTGGTACGGCGTGATGGGTGCAGAGTATACGGAGTCTGTGAACTGGACGTACCTTATCCTGTCCCCTGCCTTTGCACCCTCTGTGGGCTCGACAAGCTCTCGAATAATGCAATCCGGCTCCCCCATCTCCTCAAGCGGCGGGTGAACGCTCTTGAAATCCTCTCCAGGCGCCCTGTGCCCAAGAACAAGGACTATGTCCTCATCGGACAGCGACCTCAGCTTCTTTAGCTGGTAGTCCGGGTCCATGTACTTTCTCCTGTTCTTAGAGATGATCGAGCTGCCGGGAGCAAATTGTGCCTTATATGCCATTATCATCATTCCTCCTTAACAAGTCCTCTTAAATGATCCGAAGTAGTAACCCGATATTTTGTGAATCTCCCTTTTTGGAGATCATATCCGAAAGATAGGTATCTGTCACAAATATCCTCAATCTGAGAGACTATTTCTTCTTCGTCTGATTCGATCTCTATCCAGATCCAACCTACCTTGTATTCCTCATTGTCTGTTGTGCTGAATCCCCTGCAACCAATGTTGCTCACATATTCCAGGGCTTCAAGTTCGTCGACCATGGGTTTGATAGTCCTTTCAGACATTAGTCTTAAGGGGAATATTTGTAACTCGGGTTTTGCCTTCATAGGGATCACTTGCTTAGAGGCCTCCCTTTATCTGTATTGCCGCATCTGCGACGTGCTTCAATGGCTGGTTGAACTCCGGTATCCTTGACAATACCTCTTTGAAGAGACCCGATGTCATCTCAGGTGAGAACATCTGCGTCCCCGCGTCCAGCGCCATGGCAGCCGCGATCGCCGGGATCACGTATCCCTTGGAGTGCCTTGTCACGACGTGGTTCCCGTTGAAGATACCTGGACCTCCGCCACCGTATATGGAGTGGCTGAAGAACGACATACCGACCACGGTACCCTGGGCCCTGCCGAAGTCAACGCCCGGCAGACCTGTCTCGTGCTCGATGAGGTCGTTGTAGTACAGGATGGTGGACGGCACAGCCTGCGCGCCTCTGATAGCGCCGCAGTTCACCATGCATGCGGCCATCATTCCCGCGGAAGCGTAGGCGTTCCACATGGCCGTGTCCTTCGTGTTGTACAGCTTGTAGCCGGAAGGCATGGTCTTCTCGACATATATCACCTTGTCCTCGATGGCGCGCTCCACCATGGACTCGATACATGTGCCTATTGTACCCGTCTTTCCGTTCTCCTTCACGATGTTCATCACGAGGTTGTTCGCGTTGAGGCCCTCGTATGCGAGACCCAGCAGGTGCTGTCTCTCGAAGAGCCCGATGGCGTCGCCCATCTCGAACATGGCGGTCTGCTCGAATATTGCCGAAAGGGCCGCCGCGTCCATCGCCCTCTTGTCGGTGATCGCCACGATGTGGTTCACCATGATGTTCCTGAGAGCGTATCCGAGACCCTCGTTCTTCTGAGGCACATCGAGGATGGTCTTGATGTTCGCGTTCGCCATGTCGACGGTCTGCGGGTAGCTTCCCCACACTGCCGCCTTCACGAGGTCCGCATCGAAGATCGGCACGTTGAACTCCTCGATGATCGCCTGCACCACTGCCGAGGCGGCGGCCGTCAGGCCGGCGGAGTACTCTGCCTGTATCCTTGCCGACGGAACCTGGACGAGCAATCTCTTGTTGTTTGATATGAGCTCGACTGTGCAGTCATCACCCTCATCGACCTTGACTATGTCGCAGACCCTGTTCTTTATGGATACCGCGTTGTCAACGATAGGGAGCTCAATGCCCCTTCCCAAGATTTGGAAGTGCTTTCCGAACTTGGCTTTGGCCAGTGACTTCTGTATGGCCTCTAGATCCACCGCAACAGCTCTCTGAACCAGCGATATGATTTTCTTTATCGCAGGGTTCTTAAGAGGGCTGATTGCTTCTAAGGGAACATCCGACTCAATGAGCTTGCCCCTGTTGTCATATAGATCTATCTTATCTTGATACTTTAGCATCAAAATTTCCCTCCTATATTCGTTGCCTGAAAGAAAAAAAATTATTTTCTAACAAGACACAATAATACGATATATTGTTTATTTATAAACTTTTTCCAGTGTATTAAAATATATTATATTATTATTTATATTTATATATACTAAGTTATAATATCATTTATAAATATATGATAATACTTTATTTTTGACATCATATTGTTTTTTTATGGACTTGACGATTATATCAGATATGGGACAATAGTATATCTTAAAATACATAACATCTATTTTTACCTGAATTATAAATTATTATTCAGAATATTATATAATTATAAATTATATTCATTATAATAAACATATAACATATTTTCATACATCGTATTTTTCCCCATATGTGATTCAAATATTGATGAAAAGGGAATTCTAATGGAAAAAACTATTCCCATTTTGACCATATTTTGATTTGATGACATACCTGTTTGGCGATAGTGGAAATACAAAAAGATAATACTACTCAAAAGTGAGATATATCGTGTCCCCTTCCTTGATATCACGAAGTTTTTCGAAGTTGATTACTTCCCCTACACAGTTGGTATGGTACATGTCCTCCCCTGTGGGCCCATACTCCTCACTGTCGTTGAATCTCACCCCGATGATGCCCCTTTGCCTTGAGGCCATGTTCGTGATCCCTATCCTGCCTTTCTTGCTGCCGTTGCTTGGCGCGTTCTCGGGCGCCAGTTCTCCGGCCATCTTTTGGTCTCCCTTGAACATTATCATGTCAAGGTCTTCGTGGGCCACGAGAACATCGAGGCTGCCAAGCTGCCTGGTGGTGAGCCCAGTGATCGTCTTGAAGTATTTAGTGCTGTTCGGCGCCTTGTCCTCGAAAAGCCTTATCTTGAAGACCATGTTGGGATCGATACCCTTTGTCACTATCTTCTTGTTCTTCTTCGCATCCATGGTTATCTCTGGGTCTTGCTCGATTATTATGGCGTTGTCGTCCGTATCGCCAATCCTCTCATGGCCAATGCCTATCCTCTTCGTG
The DNA here is from genome assembly GCA_036733165.1 of Halobacteria archaeon. Classification (GTDB taxonomy): domain Archaea; phylum Methanobacteriota_B; class Thermococci; order Methanofastidiosales; family NM3; genus JAFGGT01. Next base: position 9,063 of record DAINBB010000036.1, read on the forward strand.
ATCTTCTCTGCCTCGATCTGTTCCAATCCCAAAGTGTTCAGTCTCTCGGTCTTCGACTCGATCTTGAACCTTTGGCCTGGCTTGAGGTTCATTGGAAGTTCTAGTCCGTTGATGATGTTGCCCGCCACCGAGTGACTCTTGTCCTCTATCGCGTCCCTGAAATAGATGAATACAGATCCTTTTCCCTTGCCCGCGTTCCTGACACTTATGCTTCCCCTTTTCCTCTCAAGGCTTGATTCTTGCGGCAATGACACGCCTTGAAGCTTGTCGTTCCTGCAGTATGTTATGTTCTTCTTATCTATTGCCAACACCCCGTCCCTGATCAGGAAAAGAAGGTGTTCAACTGCAAAGGGGCATTGTTCAAAGACATCTATCACAGTTTTTGTTATTATGTTGTCGTTTTCCTTGATAGTGGCATCATCTGTGACGACCTCGTATTCATATTGTTCCGATCTGACCTCAACTTCCCTTATGTCCTTTATCTTGTCATTGGTTCCCAGCAGGTCCAATATGTGCCTGCCCTTGGTCACCTTTCCGAAGACGCTTTTTTCGATGCCGTTGCGGGAGATATGCCCCATTTTTGACAGGGTCAATACGCCCATTTCCTTATCATATCCGGAAAGTCCCAAAAGGACACTGTATTTATCATAATCGTATTGTTTTCTTGTAGGCTCCATCCTTGTAGGGACATATCCGAAGTTCACAGTGTTCCTGTCGGCCCACTGGACCTTCAGATCCTTGAAATGTTCGATGTTCTCCTTGAAGAAATCATGAAACTTGTTGTTTGTTGTCTCTATAATGAAGTTGCCCTTGTCGGTTACCACTTCGTATCTGTTCTTTATCAGCATGGACTTTGTCGTTTTTCTTTCCAATACGAAGGGCATCTCCTGCGTGGGCATGCTGTCGGTCACATCCGATATCCTGTCCCCATCGACATCCATTGGTGCATAGTCAAGGTATGCCTTCATGCGCCAACCCCCATCTCGCTCTTCGTCCTCATCTTCACGATTATGGTATCGTTCATGTTCGATCTCGTGATGCGGGCGATGTCGCCCAGCCTGTGTCCTCCTATAATGGAATCTGCAACCTTTATGGAAAGGTCATTGAATGGTTTTTTGACCCTCACGCCATCAAGGTGGAGAACGATCGGATTGTCGCCCAGGGTGCCTTCCAGACCAAGTTCATCCTCCAAAGCCCTTTTTACATACACAGGAGGCAGCATCAGCGGGTCGTTGCTTATATCCTCCCTCTTTTTCTCGACCATCTCCAGCAACAGATTCTTGACCCTCTCCAATGTCTTGATGTCTTCTGAGCTTTTCATCCTGCCGGGCTTGCGTCCTATGTCTCCTATGTAGTTCCTGATCCCATCGATCCTTGACGGTCCTCCGCATAGCACATACGGGATCGTGAAATCTCTTACCTCCTTCTCCTTGATGAGGATACACTCCTCAAACATGCCGTAGGAGAATATGGCCGCGTCATGTTCGGATATTATCCTTTTTTCCTTGTCGGATATCTGGAATATCGTCTTTCCGTATCCCCTTGCGAGCCCTATGATGTTTGTCGTGGAACCGTATCTTCTCAAAAATTCCGAAAGGTCGCAGACAGGATGGGGAAGGTGATGCCTGGACAGCGAAGGGGCCACTATGGCGATCTCCATATCACCGAAGGGAATGTCGATCACCTCTCCCCGGAGCTTTTTGGTGAGTTTCTCCAGATGTTCTATGTCAGGTTCCTCAAGCGCGAACACTATGTCTATCTCTGTCTGCATCGGCATCTTTTGTAAGATGATTCCGCCCAGGTCCTCTATCTCTTCAATGACCTCGTCGTGTCGGTATATGCCGCCCTTGAAAACATATATCTTGAACATTTGCTTCACCCCCTTATCTCCTGCTCCAAGGCCCCGATGGTGTTGTAGAACTCCTTCATCTGTGGCACGTCTGTGGCCACAAGTATGAAACCGTCATCAAAATGTTTAAAGTGCCTTACCTTGAATCCCTCTGGCAAAATGCTCCAAAGGATATCAATGGTACGTTCCCGTATCTCCTCGGTGAGGTCGTAGATGACTATGCTCTTTATGTCGTCATCCTTCTTGTTGAGGTATACTATGTTCCTTTCGGACTGTTCTACCATATCTTTCCCATAGATTGACCAGAGCTTCTCGATCACCTGGTCATAGTATCTTTCCTGATTGATCTGTATCTTCATCTTGTTGGACTGTTCTCTTATCGTGGCGATGTTGTCTAGTATTATGGGTTCAACATCGCTTTTGAACCTCACAGCCATATAGAAGGCGGGAATCCCAATGTCTATGGCAATGATCACCTTTCTCTGCTTTTTTCCAAGGCCCGAGTCCTTCAGGGTGTCCTCTGTCAGTTTCCTTAGGGATTCGTTCTCCTCCTGAGTCCCCCCTCTGACGATCACTTCCATCATTCTTCACCTATCATTGCCGAAGACAACAGCGCACTGCCTATAGAACCTATGAACTGGGAGTATTTGGGAACGATGGGTTTAAGGTTCAATATGTCCTCAAAGGCCCTGTTCAGGCCTTCAATTAGGGACGTACCGCCCACCTGTATCACAGGTTCCCGGATATCGACCTCTTGCAGTTGCTGTTCATATACCTGCTGTGCGACCGAGTGACATGCCGCGGCAGCTATGTCCTCCTTTGGTACCCCTG
>DAINBB010000037.1:0-11501 GCA_036733165.1 Halobacteria archaeon
CTGTGGCCATTTCCAATATCCCAATATATTCATTGTTTATCCACGCCTCTATCGCTTCTTCTTGATATTTTCTTAATTTTTTATTTTCTTCTTTTTTTTCAAGTACATATTCAGATTCAAAGTCAGATTCATCTAGGGATGGTCTGTTCTTCGGTCTTTGTTTGATGAGCTTTTCTTTAACTGCTTCCGGCAAGTTAATCACCCTGCTATGCAAATCGATGTCCTCCCATAACATATCAAAGGTCTCTTTCGCACTAGTGATGAATTCATCCTGCCCTTCGACCCAACTTTTGTGTACACAGAAACTTTCACGATTATTTTTCCATGCGCTCCAGGTCTCATTGATGCTCCCGTCCAGTTGAATGCGATTATGCCCCTCATCCTCAAAGATGAGTACCTTTTCATGAAAAAGGGACTTATTATAAGGTATGTATCTTCCGTTTTTATCTATATTAATACCTATCTTGATTTCTAATTTGTCGTTAGCTATCAGCCAGGCCAATAGTTCGAATCTATTCTTGACAATATCATTTTCGAGTTCCTTTTCTATTTCTTCCCATTTTTTTAATAGAACTTCGTCCAGCTTCTTATTTCCCCGCATGATTGATTCTATATCCATTTCGCTCAGTTCGTTCCCTACTATCAATTTCATTTTTTCTCCCGTTTCGATGAACGAGCTAATGCCCCTGAAAGCTGCGGCTATGGACGTGGAGGAAAAATATCCAGCAATCCTATAATAGTACTTTGATACTGATAGGGCAGGAATAAAAAAGTCCCTAATCAAATTATCCTCGCCACTGTTGTATCTACATTTCCAATCAATATCCTTCAAAGAATTCATTTCTATCCAATAATATGCTCTCTTCAATGTCCAAAATTACTTGTTCATCAATGCAATCTAATTTTTTTTCATAGGTCGCATCATATTTTATTTGATAGCCCTCATAGTTGCTTAAAATATGTTTTACCATTTCCCATAGGTCATAAGAATACCTGTTCTTTAATCCTTCCAGTCTATTGAAGGTTCGATAGTTTACATCCTCAATCCTGAAAATAACGTTCAGTAAGTTCATCAATTCTTCAATTTCGTAATCTAATCTTTCCTTTAGAAAATCAGGGTTGTCCTCAATATAGGAAAGTCTTTCATCTTCTATAAGATACTCTATCTTCAATATGCCTGTGTGGCTCAATATTTCTGTCTTTATTGCTTCGCTTATCTTATTATCAATCTTTTGATTACATTCGGATATTATTTTATATAAGGGAATTCCATAATCCCATATGTCCAGATATACTTGCATATATTTTGGGGTCAGTTTGTATATTACATGGGAAGTCACGAATACGGTGGCTGGAACAACGTGAGCGGTTTTGAACAATCTTTCTCTCTCTGTAAGATCAAGGGCATGAAGAGAGAGTGCCTTCTGTAAATACAATTTATCTTGCCAATCCATACTTTTACACATCAATAGTTTTTCAATGAATTTTATCAATTGTAAATAAGATTCGATGAACTCATCATCAAATATTTTATCGAATTCGGATGAGATATGCTCTTCTAATTTATCGTTCATGTTCAATAAACTCCATATATCTCTTTATTTCAATGAATTCAGGATGGCTTTTTACATATTCTATAATCTCCCAATTGTTAGTATCTAGGTTCATTATCTTTGCTGCCAACATTGAATATAATAAATCACGTTTCTTCTTTTTTTCCAATATGACATGATGATTATTTTGAATATAATTTAAATCATATTCTTTTATTTGTAACAGTCCGGTTATATCTAATATATTATCAATTTTATCATATATTATATTTTTACATTCTTTATTTATATTATATAGAAAATCGAAAAAATCATCATCAGTTGGAGTATTTTCGTTGTGGATGATGGCATCCAGAATCAATTTGGCAGATATATTATTCCTAATTTCCATTAAAACATAGGTCAATACATAAAAATCATCCAATAGTCCAATATCTTTTATATTATCATTTATTATATCCTCTTCAACAATTAAATATGATAATGCAGAGCTACATAACGTTTTTGCCAACCAAGAACTTTTATTTGAGGATAAGATATTTTTTACTGTATTTATCATATCTGGAAGATATTTCAATAGATGATAATATTTTGTTTTTTTTAAATCACCAACCTCGAATAGCATATAATCAAAGTATGAATCTTGATTATCTATTTCATATATTATTTCATCATTGAAAACTTCTTCGAGCGTATCTGGTATTGCGTTCGGATTGCTCGCAACATGTGCTCTAACATCAGGATTCTTGTCCCTCTCAAGCATGCAAACTATATCCGGCGTTGCGCTCGGATTACGCGCAACATACCCTCTAACAATGGGATCCTCATCCTTCGCAAGCATGTAAAGTATATCTAGCGTTGCGCTCGGATTACGCGCAACATACCCTCTAACAATGGGATCCTCATCCCTAGCAAGCTCATGAAAAATATCAGATATTATTTTTGGACTCTTTGCAACACAATTTGAATCATTCTTCGTATCTTCGCTTATAAGTTTTTCAAGTATATCTGACGATGTGTTTGGATTGCTCGCAACATACCCTCTAACAATGGGATCCTCATCCTTCGTAAATCCATAAAGCAAATCTAGTGTTGTGTTTGGATTGCTCGCAACATACCCTCTAACAAGGGGATTCTCATCCCTAGCAAGCTTGTAAAGTATATCTGGAGATGTGTTTGGATTGCTCGCAACATACCCTCTAACAAGGGGATCCTCATCCCTAGCAAGCTTGTAAAGTATATCTAGAGATGTGTTTGGATTGCTCGCAACATACCCTCTAACAATGGGATCCTCATCTATTGCATATAATTCAAGAATATTCAATGAAATATCTGGATTTTTAGCCAAGCGTTTTAGAGCATCAATATACATTTTTTTACTCATATAACAAAAAACCTCTTATCTGTTATATTTTGAGATAATACTTTCTTCATTAAATAAAGATAAACTTTATCCCGTATATTTTACTATAATTTATTTTTGATAATCACGTATTTCTTACAATTTATAACTTGAACTTAAAGGTCTTAAACCCATTCTTATCTTCAAATTCATAATCTATCAGTTCAAGAATCCCCATAATCTCCATATTATCGATTTCCCTTTTTAATAACCCAATATATAAAAAAATCAAAAATATCAATAGATATAATCTAGACTACACTTATATTTGCGTCATGTCCAAAGCTTTTCTCCCGCTCTTGTGAATAATTGGGGAAAGATTTGGGTAAAAATTCTTGGATAACCCTCTTTCAACTATTCTCAAAAGAAGAGAGGTGTCATGAAAATTAAGGTATTTATCGCCAGTCTCACCATTCTGGCCCTCATTGGCAGTATGGCCATCTCGATGGTCAGCGCTGAATGCATCGTCCCCGGCGAATGGCAGGACAGCGTCTCCGAAAGCGTTCCGGACACGGATCTGTTCCAAGGATACTTCCAGCCGCCCTACGACGAGGACGAGAACGACGACGGGGGCATCGAGCTCTACATAAACGAGCTGATGGCCGACAACGACATAACGATAGAGGGGCCCGACGGGGACTATCCCGACTGGATAGAGCTATACAACGCGAGCGACGAGACCATAGACCTCTCAGGGATGTACCTCACCGACGACCCCAACAAGCCAAAGCTATGGAAGTTCCCGGAGGGTACAGAAATAGAAGCTGGCGAGTACCTGCTGATATGGGCGGACGGGAGGCCAAGCGACGATGACGAGCTCCACGTCCCCTTCAGGCTGAACGCCAACGGCGACTCCGTGGCGCTCTACGCAAGCGACGGCGAGACGCTGATAGACTCCATCACATTCCACAAGCAGATAAGGGACACGTCCTACGGGCGCCTCCCCGACGCGAGCGACGAGCTGTCGTACATGTCGACGCCCACGCCGGGCGAGTCTAACGACGTGAACGGCGAGAGCGGCACGTCCTGGGTGGTCCCGGCGATCATCGTGGCCTCGGCCCTGATGATGATAGGGCTGGTGGCGATAAGGGAAGCGAGGAGGCCTCGCGAATGATAGAGCGTGAAGGCTACACCTTAAGGCACGAGCTCAAGTACAATCTCAATACGCTGCAGTACCACATACTGAGGAAGAAGCTTGAGAAGGTCCTGAGGCTCGACCCACATGCCGGCCCGGACGGCCTCTACCACATAAGGAGCCTCTACTTCGACGACTTCAGGAACCGCGCGCTCTACGAGAAACAGGCCGGGATATCCAGGAGGAAAAAGTACAGGATCAGGATATACAACTTCACTGACAATGTGATCAAGCTCGAATGCAAGAACAAGCTCGACCAGTACATCAGCAAGGAGTCGGCCACCCTGACAAGAGAGGAGACGGACAGGATCCTTGCAGGGGACGTCGACTTCCTAAAGGAGAGGGACAATCGCCTGCTCACGGCGTTCTACCTCGAGCACAAGCGCAATCTCCTCAGGCCGAACGTCATCGTGGACTACTACCGCGAGGCATACGTGCACCCTGTGGGGAATGTGCGCATCACCTTCGACATGGGGCTGCACACGGGGATGAACTCGAAAGACCTTTTCTCGAAGGACGTCTGCACCGTGGGGATAGACGACCACCCGATAATACTCGAGATAAAATACGACAACCTCCTGCCCGAGATGGTGAGGGGGCTCCTCCCTGGCACCATACAGCCAAGGAGCGCAATAGGCAAGTTCGTGATGCGCAAGAGATTCACGAAATGCAACGACTGGGAGGACCAGTGAGAACAGACTTCAGATAATCACCAACAAGGAATTGGGATCATGAAAAGAGAGAACGATTTATTGAAAATAGGGAAAGGGGACGCCTGCAAAATATCCGGGACCCTGAGGAAGGAGAGGTGAAGATATGGACCTGAACGGACTGTTGGACACCATACTCAACTCCGCCACGACGAGCCAGGAGCTCAACGTGCAGCGCGTGGTGGTCTCGCTCCTCGTCACATTCCTCATTTCACTGTTCATATTCTATATTTACCGTGAAACTTTCAGGGGAGTCCTCTACACTAGGAACTTCAACGTGGGGCTCGTGCTGACGGCCCTCGTGACCTCCATGATAATAATACCGATAAGCACCAACATCGCCCTATCCCTCGGAATGGTCGGCGCGCTCAGCATCGTGAGATTCCGGGCTGCGATCAAGGACCCGATGGACATAATATTCACCTTCTGGGCGATAGCGATAGGCATTACGTGCGGCGCGGCCCTCTACATGGTCGCCATTGTGGCGACTGCCATCATCGGGACGATAGTCTACGTGATGTGCCAGTGGGACGTCAAGGGTGCGGAGCCGTACCTTCTGGTGACGCACTACGCGAAGGAGGCCGAAGATTCGGTGCAGGGGGCACTCCCCACGCACAAGCTCAGGTCCAGGACGATGACCCCTGAGACCGTCGAGCTGATGGTGGAGGTCAGGATGAAGAAGGACGATACCTGCAACCTTGACAGCATAATGAACATCGTCGGCGTCAAGGACGTGGCGCTGGTAAGCTACAACGGGGACTACGTGTCATGAAGATAACAAGAACAGAGTTAGGATCAAAGGAGAGAATCAAATGAAAAAGATAGTGCCAATGCTCTTGGCATTGCTCCTCGTCGTTGTCCTTCTGGTGTATGCCCAGGGCAGCGGGGACTCAGGAGCTGAGACGGAGGATGGTTCGGAATCGGGTGACAGTTCCGAGCTGGACGGGGGATCGCAGACCGAGACCCCTGAGCCTGATGACAGTGGGGATGACGGAGAGGATGATTCCGAAGAAGACGATACCGGGGAGGAGAACGATGACACCGAACTGATATGGGACACGACGAACGTGACCTACATAACGCTCAACGGCAGCAAGATATCAGTGAACGGGAGCGGTGCCTCCGTGAGCGGCAGCGTCGTCACCATAAGGTCCGCAGGCACCTACAGCTTCAGCGGGACCCTCGACGACGGTCAGATAATCGTGAACACGGATGATGAGGACATGGTCGTGCTCATCCTCAACGGGGCGGACATCACCTGCCTTTCGAGCTCGCCGATATACATAGTCAGCGCGGAGGACACCGTGATATCCCTTGCGGACGGCACTGACAACTATGTGACGGACGGCGATTCCTACGTGCTAGACGACCCGACGTCTGACGAGCCCAACGCTGCAATATTCAGCAAGGACGACCTCATAATCACCGGAAGCGGCTCGCTGACGGTGAACGCCAACTATAAGAACGGGATACAGGGCAAGGACGATCTTGAGATAACGGACGCGGCGGACATAACGGTCAACGCAGAGAACGACGGCATCAAGGGCAAGGACTCGCTCGTCATAACTGACTCTGTGATAACGATCGACGCGGGCGCCGATGGCATGCAGGCCACCAACGAGGATGACACCGAGAAAGGATACGTCTGCATCGAGGACTCGGCCATATACATAGAGTGCGGCGAGGACGGCATCCAGGCCGTGACGGACCTGACGGTCGACGGCGGCGAGATAGAAATATACTCGAACGGCGGCAAGGGCCTCAAGGCAGGCACCAGCATAACGGTGACCGGTGGCGACATCGTGATAGAGACATCCGACGACGCCGTGCACTCGAACGGCTCGGTGACGATAGATGGCGGCGACCTCACACTGACATCAGACGACGACGGCGTGCACGCCGAGACCACGCTTGAGATCAATGGCGGGACCATCGACATACTAGAGTGCTACGAGGGGCTTGAGGCGATAGACATCATCATAAACGATGGCGAGATCCACATCGACGCAAGCGACGACGGCATCAACGGCGCCGGTGGAACAGTGAGTGACATGATGAACGGCGGGAGAGGCGGCGGCCAGATGTCGGAAGAGGGCAACTGCTCGCTGACCATCAACGGCGGCTATGTCTATGTTGACGCAGCAGGCGACGGGCTTGACGTGAACGGCCCCATAACCATGACCGGCGGCGTTGTAATCGTTAATGGCCCTACCAACAGTGCAAACGGGGCGCTCGATTACACAGGGAGCTGCACCGTCGATGGTGGTTACTTGCTTGCTGTCGGCAGCTACGGGATGGCGCAGTCGCTAAGCACATCGTCCGACCAGTACTCGATAAGCCTGACGTTCACGTCATCGCTTCCAGCAGGGACGCTGATACACATCGAGAGCCAGGACGGCGAGGACATACTCACATTCGTGTCCGCCAAGACGTACCAGTCACTGGTGCTCTGCTCACCCGACTTAGTTGAGGGTGAGACGTACGACGTCTACTACGGCGGCAGCTCCACGGGAACGGAGAAGGACGGCCTCTACACTGGCGGGACGTACACGGACGGGACGAACATAGGGAGCTTCACGGCGTAAAGCTGACAGAAGAACAGATGTCAAACATGAACGGGGACGGGCCACCGCTTGCCCATCCCCAACTATTTTTTTACTCCGTTCTTTTGTAAAACGGTTTAATTCGCAAGTTTCTTAGAGTTCTATAAACGTGGGTGCGGAGCTAGTCCGCATCGTTACGGGCACGGCGCTCACTGCGCCCATAGTCCCATCTCGCCCTTCTTTTCCGTTTTGCCGATTCCCCTTCCGTCGCACCATCGCCCATGAAATGCGTGAGTGCGCATATGATGGCGCCCAGCCAGCCAACATAGAATCCAAGGCCGATTCCGGAGATGCCGCTGGTACCGCCCATATAGAGCGGCACCAAGGTGAGTATCACCATGGCCGCAGGCCCTGCGATGGACCCTCCGCGGAAGTGGAGGAGGCCCAGTGCCCCGCCTATGATAAGCAGGAAGAACGAGAGGATCATGAGACCGATTATCAGGCCCGAGGTTCCATAGCCGGAGCTTATCTGAGCCGACAGGTCCCCAAGATAATCATAATCATTAATATGAGAGAAAACATCCTTTACAAATTCAAAGAGCGAGCCGGAGATCCACTCCTCGTATTCATAAGGCAAGAAGGAGGCCACGATGAGTATCACGCCGCCCACCATGCTGATTGGTCTTTTTGAGTCCATAATATCTCCAAAATATTATGATTCCACAAGGATATATACATTTTGCTTGACAAAGGAGGGGGGCGGCCCGCAAAGAGTGTCAAAACTATATAAATGACAACGGGATATAACATGCATGCCCATTGAAAAGATCAAGTGCCCGAGCTGCGGATCGAAGAACGTCATCCACGTCATGGACGGCATCTATGTGTGCACCTACTGCGAGCAGAAGTTCGAAAAGGTGGCCGAGAGGGAGGACGCGGGACAGGCCGGACCCGCCCCTGGGAACAAGGACTGCCCCGTTTGCGGAAAGGACAACTCCTCGGGCGGCGAGACCTATCTGTGCAAGCTATGCAACAGGCCAAATGTGTGCAAGGACCACATGTACTTCCAGGGGTCCGACAACTTCTTCGCCTGCAGCGAGTGCATGAAGTGCGCCCTGTGCGGCAAGACCATAGACGTTCCCTATTACAGGAAGGAGGACATAACGGCCTATTGCCCCGACTGCGACATCGTGGTGGGGATGGAATGCGTGAAGATGATCGAGGACCCCGCCCTTGAGGGCTACCTTTACTACTATTGCCCAAAGTGCGGGAATCTCATGTGCTTCCATGACAGATTCGGAGATGAGATGAGGGCGCAGATGGTCCGCGACGGGACCTTCAAGCCTGTCAGGGCGGAGGATGCGGGCTTCGACCCCACGCTCAACTATTACGACAGGTAGGCGTCAGGGATTATAGGACGGCTATTGCTGCGCACGCCCCGTTTATACAACATGGGGCTATTTTTCCTAGATTCCGGCCATATTTTCGGCGCAAGATGATGAATGATTCTATTATCAGCAGAAAAAAATAAAAATGGATAGATTTGAAGAATACCATGGTCAAATCCAAACTAACCATTTCATTGTTGATTTCTATAGGGATCGTCTTGGCGATGCTTCCGCAGATAGCGGCCCAATGCGGACCGTATGATGTCGTGTATGTGGACGACTCCTCGCTTGGGGAAGCCCATTTCGATACCATCCAAGATGCCATAGACGAACTTAACGTCGGCGGCACCGTCTATATCGGCCCGGGTCACTACGTGATAAGCGAACCCATCGAAGTGCTCTTTGACATGACAATAATCGGGACCGATCCGGACGAGGTGTTCGTTGACGGCAATGGCACCGTCACGAGGGTGTTCGACATCTGGGATGCGAATGCCAATCTTTCCGGTTGCTCGATATTCGGGTCGACGAGCGACGGCGTCGCCATCCGTATGATAGAGGAGTGTGATGTCAACGTCAGCGGCAACGCGATATATGACAACGACGGGAACGGCATCAATGTGCTGATAGAGCCCGAGGACGAAGGGTTGGACGGCAACGGCGACTATGGCAACACCCTGGAAATAGACGGGAACTACATCCACTCGAACGGCGATGACGGCATAAATGTGGAATGCACATCAGACGGATACGAGTCCCAGTACTTCGCATGGCTTGCGAACAGGGTATGGATAAGGGACAACGAGATCGCCTCGAACAGCGATAACGGCATAGACATGTATTATACCATATATTGGTACTTTTACTATGTCATGATAGTAGACGATGATACCATCACGAACTATGATTACACGAGCGACATAATAACAAGCGGGAACTATATCCACGACAATGGGCGTCACGGCATTGACTCATGGATGGACGTAAATCTGGAATATGATGCCGAAGTGGACACCCAACAATATAATGGTGTGGAGGTCATAGTAGAGGTATTGTTCTCCGCAGAGGGGAACGAGATATGCGACAATGCCGGTTACGGCATCTACAGTAACGCGGATGTTGAGGAGATCCTGCCGGAGATGGGAGGCAACGGGGAACCTGTACTCTTCGAATTCATAGAGTCCGTTGCATGGTTCAACAAGAACATGATAATCGGAAATGAAATGGGTGGGATATCAGTATATGGCCATTCGGCGATGATAAGCAACAATCTCATCAAGGGCAACGATATGGAAACCCCGATGGACGGCAAGATGCCTAGCGCAGGCATACTTTTGACAGATTGCTTTTCATGGATACTGAACAACACCGTCGTTTACAACTACACTGGAATGCAATTTTACGCCAGCGAGTCCTACATCGAGAACAACATAGTTGCAAACAATCAGGTCTGTGGTGTGGTAGTGGAAGAGACCGGAGATCTGGATGGCGATGATGGGTACAGTTACTGTTACTTCAGCCACAACGACATCTGGGGCAACTTCGTGAACTACCAGGGCTGGTTCGACATGACAGGTACTGATGGAAATATATCAGAGGACCCCATATTCTGCAGCGAGGACAATGAGAGGCTCCTGACAGGCTCCCCATGCATCGACAGCGGCAGATCCGAGGTCACCATCCTCTTGGAGGACGACCTGGTAGGTTATCAGCGCATGATGGGCTCGACAGTCGACATGGGATGCTATGAGATGCCCCAGACGGTCTGGACCCCGGGCTGGATACAGCCGCTCGTGCTCAGTGCAAGCGCCACCGCCAACTCCCTGTGGGAGACCATCCTAGGGAATCTTCCGCCGGAGATAAACTCTGAGCTTGGCGCCCTGATAGACGAGGTAAGCGCCCTCATGGCACAGGCGGGATCGCTCTCGAACCCGGTCTACACGAACGGCGTCCTGGAGCGATCGACCTTATGGAACAGATACTGGCCATGCTCTGAGCGGCCATTTTCCTTTCCTATCTTTTTTTATATTCATTTTTTTATCGAATCGTCTCCAACAATTATGGGAAAGATTCTTGAATCCAACTGTTTTCTTTCTACCATCCAACTGATGTGGGGGAACTTATCTGGAGAAAAATAGGATAATAGTCATAGGCGCTGGGATAAGCGGGTTGCTCTCGGCCCTCGTCCTCTCAAGGAACGGGCACGAGGTCGTCGTGCTCGAGGAGTCCGAAATGCCCGGCGGCATGTGCCGGAGCTATAATGTCGGCGATTACAAGGTCGACACCGGACCCCACATAATCACGAGGCTTGACGACGGGCCCCTAAGGTGCCTTATGGACAGGTACTTCACATCCACCCCCGTGTTCATCCATCACGGAGACTACAAGATAAGGAACAAGAAAAAGTCGGTGCCGTTTCCCTGGACACTGCGCTCGTTCGCCCTCTTCGACATGATACCGAAGAAGGACAGGCTTTACCTTCTGCATACCATGATATCCCTGTATTCCCAACGTTCCGTGGGGCTGCTCAATCTGGACGTTCCCGTGTCCCAGTTCATCGAGGGAAGATCCCTTGACAGGTCCACGGTCGACCTCCTTGACATCATGTGCAGATTCATGACAGGCACCGGGATGGACAGGACGCCCATAGCCAGATTCTTCGACTCCCAGGACTACAAAAACTACAAGGAGGTCAAGGAACCGCTCGACTACTTCAACGGCGTGATAAATCTCCTCACCAAGAAGGGGGCGTCGGACCAGCACTATCCGA
>DAINBB010000038.1:0-11121 GCA_036733165.1 Halobacteria archaeon
TTTCATATATAATATTAATTATTATAGATAATTATATAAAAAATATACAAGCCTGTTGTTCTATGACCACCGTCACAAAGATTATTCCGGGACCCTGTGGATTCGAAACGACCATTGAGGCAAAGAAGGTCGCCCCGGGGCATGTTTACGTGAAAGTTATCTCGGATTGCGAGAGCTTGAGGAAGTTGAACATAGGTATCGTGAACGCCATGGAGGACCTCTATGGCACCTTTGAAAAGTCCAAGGTGTACAACAGGGCCAACGAGTGCATCAGGCATATAGCGTGCCCGGTGCCGTCCGCAATACTCAAGACGGTCGAGGTCGAGGCGGACCTGGCGGTGCCAAAGGACGTGAAGATAGAGATAGTGAAAACAGAGGAAGAGGACTGATCAATGCCGGACCTCGAATCCGTCGAATGATCCAGAACAATCCGCTTCTTCAATTATCACATCTCTGACGACCGCCATCGGCGGCCCGTCCCATGCCCACTCTATCATCCTTTCCAGCTCAGGCGGCTCACCGACTATCAGTGCCTCCACGTCTCCGTTGGGCAGGTTCCTGACCCAGCCCTTTATGCCCAGTTCCAAGGCCTTGCTCTTGGTTGAATCCCTGTAATAAACGCCCTGGACCTTTCCCTTGATAATCAATCTCCTTGCCTTCGGCATGAATGAAGAATGGCATTTTGCATTTTTTAATCTTGTGAATAATGTTCCTATGAGTTCTGGACGAACGGTAAAATTATATATATTCGAATGATAAAAGACTGGATATGGGAGGGATATGCGGTTCCTTTGGTCCTCATGAGAATCTTGAGGAGCTGGTGGAGTCCATCAGGACTGAGCACGATAGGGTCCTTTATGCCACCAACCCCGGCGTTGCGCTCGTAGGGAAGGAAGGTACCTGTCTAGGCGACGGTTTCCTGTTCGGTGAGATATACTCCGAGAACGATCCTGCGGAATACATAAAGGAAAAGATAGAGGACACCTCAAAATCACTTGCCGACCTCGCAAGGAACGCCGACGGCGAATTTGCCATCGTGGTTTTTGAAAATGAAAAGCTGTGTGTTGCAAGGGACTTTTTCGGCAAGATGCCAACTTATATAAAAAGAAAACCCACGTTCCAGTTCCTCACGGCGAACATCCCATCCTCGAAATCGTTGAGGAGGACCAGGATGCCGGAGGGGTCCTCCATCCTGGCAAGGAAGGGCAAGATCGCAAAGAAGTACTCAAGGCCCACTTTCAAGTATAGGAAAAAGAGAATAGACTTCTTCACAAGCATTCCCCTCATAAAGGACAACCTGACAAGCGCGATAGAGAGGAGGGCTGAAAGTCACAAGAGATTCGACATATTGTTCTCAGGCGGATTGGACAGCACGCTTCTTTCGACGATCGCGAAGGAACATGCGAACGTGAGGCTTATCACGATAGGGACGGAGGATTGCGATGACGTCGCGTCGGCCATCGAGATAGAGGAGGAGCTTGGAACAAAGCTCAAGGTTGTGGACCTCACGCCCGAGATCGTGGAAAAGCATGCCTCACACCTGATAGAGTCCATAGGGAGCAGTGACGTGATCGACTTCGAGATAGCCTTCCCGGTCTATGTTGCAGGACTCAATTCCAAATCCAAATATCTGTTGTCGGGGCAGGGTGCTGACGAGCTTTTCGGCGGGTACTTCAAGTACAACGAAGCCTACAAGGAGTCGCCGGACAAGTTCGAGGAGATGCAGCTCAGGGACCTCAGGGACATCGGCAAGAACAATCTTGAGAGGGACTACTTCGCGGCCAAGGCTGCCGGATGCATCATATCAACCCCGTACCTGACCCCGGACATGCTCAAGATAGCCCTGTCCACGGACACCATGACCAAGATCAACGTGAGACAGAACAAGCTGGTCCTCAGAAGGATAGCGGAGGACATGGGACTGCCCGAAAGCGTCTATATGCGCAAGAAGAAGGCCCTGCAGTATGGGTGCGGCATTCATGAGATCCTGAGAAAGCTCGCGAAGGAGAAGGGCTTTTCCAAGGATGTCGCGAAGACCAACGGATACATGGGACCCCTTGACATGATGGTAAGGTCACTTCAATAGTCTCTCTATCTCCAGTTCCGCAACGGCTATCGGATTCTCCATACCCCAGTTCTCGAGCACCTGCGGATGTATCTCGCCTATTATCCCGCTCTCTTCCCCGTCTATCAATATCTTTCCGGCCCTGCCCTCTATGAAAGAGCCGTGTTCCAGCGGCACTATGCTGGCATCCTTGCCGATATTGCACAGGAAGCTGTCGAGACATTCTCTTATCCCAGTGTAATTGGCGTTCGAATTGCACATCGCCATGGCAAATCTGTACCTGTTGTCCACCTTGGTCTCATTTCCACCGTCCTCGGTCACGACCTCCGAGACCTCGAATATGTTCTGGGGATAGTCATTATGGGTGTTCCTTGAAAGGAAGGAGAGCAGTGACGGCGTCAACCAGTCCCTTAGCACAGACCATGACTGAGAAACGGGATTCTCGATCTCGACGACCTTCCCAGGCCTTGAGATGTTCATCTTCTTGTAAAGATTGTCCTCGTTTGATAGCGTGAACGTCAGGACCTCCTGGAATCCCATTCCAACGGCGAGTTCCCTGACCTGTCTCAGCCTGATGCTTATCGGTTCCATCCTTCCGATCGTGTAAAGTCGCGGGATCTCGGGCTCTATGTCGTTGTAACCGAACGATATGGCTATGTCCTCCAGGACGTCGTAGGGATGCATTATGTCCTTCCTGTATGGCAGGTAGCGCACCGACACCTCGTCGCCGTTGATCGAGGCATCGTATCTCATCCTTCCAAGATGGTCTATGAGTGCGTCGTCATCGGCATCTATCCCAAGTATGTCCAGGACGGATCCTTTGCTGAAGGTGTACTCTACGGGCGTCAGGTCGGGGACCCTCAACTTCCTGTCCTCATAGTTCACGGTCACGCCGTAGACCTTGCCGCCCCGCTCCGCGAAGGCAGTCACTATCACGTTGAGTGCCACCTTCATGTACTCTATGTCGTAACCTGTGATGTCGATGAATATGTTCTTCGTCTCGGTTGAGACCTTTCCGGTGATCTCAGAGTTGATTATTGGGGGCATTGTGAGAACGACGCCCCTCGAGTCGACCAGCAGCGGATAGACCTCGGCCCCTTCTATCAGGTGCCCGTACTCCTGGCCCTTCGGGTGCTCCCTGAGGATCTCCGCTGGTGTCATCTCCTTGGAAAACGTCAGGGGGACGAAGGCGTTCTCCCCAGGTTTCGTCGCCTTGTAATATATTGGGGGAGAGATCTTGTCGAAGTCTATTATCCCGACAGCGACCTCCTTCCTCTTTCGGCCGAACGTCAGGGCGATCTTCTCTTGAAGCTGTATTATCTGTGACAGGAAGGCCTCGTCTATGTCAAGCCCCTTTATCACCGTGTTGAGGCAGTAAGGCCTCACGGACCTGAGCTCGGGGTCGGCATATACCTCTATGTCGCTGTCAATCACCTCGTAGGAAGGCATTCCCCCAGCAATCCCCAGATTGCCCCTGAGCTGCCTCACGATACCCTCCGTGGACCAAAGGTCGGGCCTGTTGGTATCCTTCATGTCAAGTTTGACAGTGTCCCCATCGACGCCATCTAGCTCGCCCTTCGCGAACAGGACCAGATCATCAAGGTCATCGGCGTCGATCTTCCTTCCAAGCAATTTTGATATGTCATTCAGTGAAACGTCAATGGTAGGCATTAGACCATCACCTCATCCCTCAGCCATTTGATGTCCTCGGAGAACAGGAATCTTATGTCATCGATGCCCAATTTGAACATCGCGAGCCTGTCGACCCCCAGCCCCCATGCGATGACGGGCGTGTCGACCCCAAGCGGTTGGGTGAGCTCCTTCCTGAATATGCCGGCCCCCCCGAACTCCACCCATCCAAGATCTGGATGTTTTGCAGACATTTGAACCGAGGGTTCTGTGAACGGATAATAATCGGGATAGAATCTGACCTTTTCCGCCCCCGCGATCTCGGTGGCGAAGAGCTTCAATACGCCGAGCAGGCTCCTGAAGGTGAGGGACGTGTCACATATTATGCCCTCTATCTGATTGAACTCTATAAGATGCGTCTTGTCAAGAACGTCAGGCCTGAAGCACCTGGCGATCGAGAAGTACTTTCCAGGTGAGGACACGCCCTTGTAAAGCTGCCTCGCAGACAGGCAAGTGCCATGCGCCCTCGGCATGAGATTTTTCGCCTTCTCATCATCCCATACGTATTTCCAATTGGTCTCATGGGACGACCTCACCCTGTCGACGGTCTCACTAGTGGGCAGGGTGCCTTTCTTCGGGCTTATCAATCGGTATGTATCGGTCCAGTCCCTGGCAGGATGATTCTGAGGCTGGAAAAGCGCATCGAAGTTCCAGAACTCCGTCTCTATCATCGGGCCCCTCATCTCCTGGAAGCCCAATGCAACGAACTCTGACTTGAGCTCGTCGAGAAACGCCAGGTATGGTTGCTTCTTCCCAAAGTACACCCTTCTGACAGGGACCGAAACATCGAATCTCTTTATGTCCAACGTCCTCCATGCCCCGTTCCTCAACATCTCGGGGGTCAGCTGTGTGACCTCCTCCTTGAGGATCAGCGAATCCTCCGGCACAGATGCGCCGGTGGGGGTAAGCGTGAGCACCCTCTTTTTCTCCTCCCTGACATCAATGGCCTTGCGCCCCTTCAACATCTGGAATCGTTCCTCTGTCAGGTCTGACATCGGGTAATCCCGCTCCAGCATCTCCTTGAGACAGGAGGATATCCATGACTCGCCCTCCACTTCCCTGATACAGAGGTCCGTGAGGGTTATCTTCAGTCGGCCTTCGGTCTTGTCCATCGAGGCCCACCCCCTCTTCCTTAACCAGCCCAGGGCTATGCCTGCGGTGGCCTTGTCGATATCCATCTCGTCGACATAGGCCTCTGTGGAACCGGCGTCCAGAACCTTCCTGGCCACCACCCTCTCAGGTACGGATTCTATCAGGTCCTTGCCCGGACCCGTGGGCACAAGATACTTTTCAGAACTGTCCTCGATATCGAGAAGACCTTTGGATGAGAGCCCCATCGCTGCCCGATTGACCGCCACCTGGTTAAAATCGGCATCTGATATTTCATTGACGGTCGCTTTTCCATCGACATTCAATAACTTGAGCACCAGTTTTTTTTCATCATTTGTCAAATCGATATCAGAATTATCCACCAAGTACAGGCCTCCTGTTGTCATAATATATCAATCTTAATAGAAAAGTAATCGATGCGAACACATATCACACAACCTTAGCTACACAATGTAACAAATTATAAAAAACTTTCGGGAAATAAGACTTTGGCGCAAAGAACAGGTTTTTACATAGGAAATGGCATATGTGATATGAAGAACGTGCGCCCCTGCGGAGCCCATAAACGAAAACACGATATGGTAGTATCATGAACAGACCGCCCCATGTTAATCAGAAGGCATTGACGATGCTGTCAGTGATGGTCATCGCGATCTCCATGATGCCGTTCAATTGCGCCTTGAGGGCGCCGTACCTCGATGGCGACCTATATTTCAGCGTTCCTAATGAAACAGAACCCGCCCCCGTGACACAGACCAAGTATTATGAGAGAATATACTTCTCTGGGATGTGGTGGGACGTGAAGACGGCCATGAACTACAGGGTCGGACCCCAATACAACCTGTTCTCCAACAGCTCAGAGGACATATGGGTGGACGAGTCCGGAAGTCTGCACCTCACGATATCCGAACACGACGGCCAGTGGTATTCGACCGAGATCATCGGGGACTCCTCCGTCAGAGGATATGGCGCCTACATCTTTTGCATTGAAAGCAAGGTCGACGAGCTTGATGAAAATGCAGTATTGGGATTGTTCACATACCAAAACGCCTCTGATGACTACCACAAGGAAAAGGACATAGAGTTTGCAGACTTGGGCAATGACAACATAGAGTTCGTGGTCCAGCCCTCATGTATAAAGGAATGGAAATTCAATCAGGTCAGCGAGGTCTCAACGCACATCATCCTATGGCTGCCGGAAAAGATCGTGTTCATCTCCCTGGAACAGACAGAGGATGACTTCTATACGCTGAACGACATCAAGGCCATCTGGGTGTATGAGGGCGATTACCTGCATGAACCGGGGAACGAGAGGGTGCATATGAACCTCTACCTCAGGGCGAACACCATCCCGACGGACGGGGAAAGGGTCGAAGTAGTAATCAGGAGCTTTGAGTTCGTGCCTTACAATGGATAATGGTCGTGCGGGCCATCGATAAGTTTTTTAACATCTGCCTGCAAGAATCGTTGACCAATGTCATTTCATTGATATTTTGGGCGGGGGTTGCCGAGTTTGGTCAAAGGCGCCAGGTTCAGGGCCTGGTCTTGTAGAAGTTCGAGGGTTCGAATCCCTTCCCCCGCACCACACACATTCTCGAATATGCCATAAGGGCCATATAAACAGCATTTTCCATATGCGATGTGGGCAATGGGGCTCTTTGCATGACAGGGTCACCTCAAGCCGTGTAAATTCATATCAATGTATTCAGAAGAGAGATGGGACAACATTCAGTGCACTTGGTACATATGAAAATCTGCATTTTTTCAATTATTTTACCTAAATTTTTTTTGTACCACCGAAAAATATATATACAACCTATTCCAACAGTACTTTTGAAACAAATTCGGACCACCGAATGCTAATTCGACTGTCAGAATCTGTCCAGAAAACGTGTAGGGTATCAAAATCTTTGATTCTCCCCCTTGATACCCTCACCTCTTTCAATACTTTGTCCAATGCCGTGATATCATTACTTCGTTAACATTATTGAGTATATTTCTGAACATTGTACTTTAAATAATAAATATTATACAACTTATAAGAAATATATCCTATTTTTTGTAAATAATATGTGTTTTCATCTAATAAAAAATAAAAATCATATATGATCCTTTCAATAACAAACATTTTTATTTAACAGAGATTATTCCTTCATTATTCCAATATTCTATTTAAAATTCATATATGGAATAAAAAATCCGTTATCATCTAATAATGTTAGGTATTCCGAATTACATTAGAAAATGTAACTATACCTTGCTTTTCTAAAAAAATTCGGTAAGCCGTAATATCTTAGATTTTATAATTGTGCATACTATATTTTATAAATATTCGGTGAACTGAAACCTAGAATTTGAAAAAATGGCCGCGTTTGTTTTATTAAGAAACCAAGATATTATCTACATGCAAGACTCTATATTGTATCTGGCTGTCGGACTGGTCTTTCTTTTTATAGGGATATACCTGGGAATAACTGTGGGGAAACTAATGAGCAACAGGGAATGGTCAAAAAGAATTCCTGAGATAAGGAAGGATGCCACAAAAAGGTCAAGGGCCGTCCTCACAGGGCAGTTCTGTGAGCAACTGGCGCCTTACATGCCCGGATTCGCGTATAGTCCCACAGAGGCCAGATTCATAGGCAAACCGATAGACCTCATAGTCTTCGAGGGAATGGACAAGGGATGCATAGACGGCCTCGTGTTCATAGAGGTAAAGAGCGGCAATTCAAGACTATCCAGCATAGAAAAGGAACTGAAAGGGGCGATAGAGGAAGGAAAGGTCCGCTGGGAGGAATACAGGGTATGATGGGAAGGTCAATATCTGCATATCATCTTCTTGTACCTCGGATCCCTCTGGTATGCCAGGATGACCCCTTCAGCAACGTTTTTCTTTAGGACGTAGCTCTCCCTTTCCTTTGCCCGGTCATAGAGTTCCCCATTGGCCCTTTTTACAAGTTGATGGTCCATGCCCCTGATAAGGAACGGGTTGACAACATAGTAATGGATCGTATCGTTGTCTGCGGGAACATGCTCGGGCACTGGGACCTTCTTATAGTCCTTGAACTCCATTATCCATCTGCCATATATCTCACGCGCCCTTGAAGAGAGCTTCCCGAACTCCATCCTTTGCCCGTTGCGCATCTTTTCGTTCAGGTCGTTCAATACTCCTATGAGGCCCTCAGTATACCCCCCAAGATCCAGGATCCTGCCACATGCGTTCACCAATGTGCCCCGTCTTTTGTAAAATGCGGGCATTGGAACGAGAACTGCGTTTGCGGGCAGGTCCCTGGGCATGAGGGATTGTACGACGACAAGCACCTTCAACCGCTCACAGGCCTTCCTGAACCTCTCATTGTCCAGATATGTATCATACAGCGGGGACTCGACCAGGACAAGGGCGTTTATACGCCCCTCCTCAATATGCTCGATTATGTCCTCGATGCCTGATTCATAATTATTGAATCCCATTATGATCGAGGCCTCGGTATTGGCATAGTCCTTTATGAAAAACACTCTCGAGTTGGTCCCGTGGCATGCGTTGTTGAGCTCTGCTATGAGCGTCGGGTCGCTATAGGGGCCCATCGACGCTATATAGAGGGTATAGTTCTCAGAACGCTCCGAGACGTATCCTTTCAGACGGTCGTGGACATCTGTCGGCCTGCAAAGCATGATGTCGTCCGCAAGCCCCTCCACATGTGTTCCTTCTGGGCCTATGGATACTATCTTCTTCCCCCTTCTCTTCGCATTTTGCAGTTTGCGAGCGACAAGGGGGTACTGATAATATGGATCGATGTTTACCAGCACTATCTGTTCAAAGCCCTCCACTATGTCAAAGTTCTTGATATCGTGGATGAAGGGGGTGTTCCCAACCGCCTTGAGGACATGTCCAAGTCCGGATGCGCGCTTCATGCCCAGATGAGATGCGAACTCTTTCATTGCCAGATGCTCCTCGTTCGTGGCGTCCCCGCAGCAAAGCACCAGGCCCTCCCTGCCATCGCTATCGTGATACCAATCGTTCAATCGCCTGGCCGCCTCTGCAATGGCCTCCTCGCGCCCTGCGAGGTTCCCATCTATCATGGGACTCTCCAAGCAGTTCTTGTATATCCTGGGCAGATCGATGCCGAACTTGCATAGTTTGCCATTATTTATCGGACAATATTTCTGGAAGTCGATGTCTATCTCTTCGCCGTCCTCTACGATATGGACGCCGCACATTATTGAGCAGCCCGGACAATGTGAATCAATAACCTTCAGGGTAATCACCTCTGGACAATGGGGGCGTGTCGTCTGTCGACATGCCAGGTCTGTATCCTGTCCTGTCCTCATACGTGCGTGAGAACAGTTGATGCAATCTAGCAAGCGGTATATCGACAGGGCATACATCGGTGCAATTCCCGCAACCTATGCAGGACTCCATCAGGTGCAAGAGCCTGACGGCATGGTACTGTGGTATGGGAAGATCGTCGTCAGGGTCCATCTGCATGCACTTGCAGTCCGATGTGCAGTTGCATATGGGACACGCCTTCCTGCACGCGTAGCAACCTATGCAGGGGGACAGGGCGTCCTTGATGTAGTCCAGTCTGTCCTCGGGGGACATCTCCATTACTGGACCTATGACCTTGGCCTTCCATTTCTTGGCGAGCCCCCTCATCGACCTGTCGATCTTGGTCCGGATCTCGGAAAGTTTCTCGGAAGGTTCCTTTACAGAGACAAAACCTTCGTCGACCGCATGCCTGAGCGCTTCCTGTCCCCGGGTCGTGAACACCTCAACGAACGTGATGTTCTTCCCGGCCGGCGTGCCCCAGTTCCCGCATGCGATGTCGCACACGCTGGGGATCTTGAAGTCGCAGTATCTGCAGCTCTCCCTCCTGCCGTAACCCTTTTCCTCAAGCTCGTCTATGCTCTTTGAGAATTCGCCGTCCTCGGTGAAGAAGATAAGATTTCCCTTG
The DNA here is from genome assembly GCA_036733165.1 of Halobacteria archaeon. Lineage (GTDB taxonomy): Archaea > Methanobacteriota_B > Thermococci > Methanofastidiosales > NM3 > JAFGGT01. Next base: position 9,814 of record DAINBB010000038.1, read on the forward strand.
GATATCTCTTCCTTGAGGACCTCATCAGGCTGTATGTCGAACTCCACATCTATCATCTTCATGGTATCGACCGCCGGGAGCGTTCCCCCGCAGTTGAGACCTACGAGAAGGACCTCGTCCCTTAGCACGTGATTGCGCTTCATGTTCTCGATCACCGCCCTGGCATCGCAAGGCTTGAGGACTATGGCCGTTCTCTTGCCTTTCTTGATATAGGCGGACATGCTGATGCACAGCGAGTGTAAGGCGCCCTGTATCATCTTCACGTCTGAAGGATCCCTCACATCTATGGCCCTTCCTTCGAACACCGTGCCGGTCTTCTGGATCGTTATGACCCGGTCATAACTGCCCACCAGGCTTTCTATCAGGGACGATACGAATCCTCCAGACTCGCCTCTTTCCCTTATATCGTCTTTGGTCGACCATCCCCAGTATGTCTCCGACATCACTCATCACCCGCCTTGAGGGGGCTTGGGCCCAACTCTCTTATCCTTTCCGTGAACTCCGTGACCTTCTCTGCGAACTTTTGTCCCTCCGCGGCGGAGCACCATTCCAGCTGTAGCCTCTCTCCTCCTATGCCAAGGATGTCGAGATACTGCTTGAGGAACTCGTATCTGTGCACGGTCTTGTAGTTTCCATCTATATAGTGGCAGTCGCCTATGTGACAGCCGGTCATCATGACGCCGTCCGCGCCCCTAAGAAACGCCTCTAAAACGAAGTTCGGGTCTATCCTGCCGCTGCACATGAATCTGATCACCCTCATGTTGGGAGGGTATTGCAGCCTCGATGTCCCGGCCATGTCGGCCGCGCCGTAAGAGCACCAGTTGCACAGGAACGCCACGATCTTTGGCTCGAACGTCATTGCATCGCCCCCTTTAGCAAAGCCTTGATCTTCTCCTTTTCCTGATCATATGTGAAACCTTTCATGGAAATCGCGTTCGATGGACAGAATGCCGCGCATGTGCCGCACCCCTTGCATGAGACCTCTATTACCTCCATATGGGTGCCGTCATCCGACATCTTCAACGCCTTGTATGGGCATAGCTTCTCGCACAGCCCGCATGCCGCGCATTTTGTCTCGTCTATCGTGGACGTGGTGGGTTGGACCCTGTACTTGCCTCCCCCCATCACTATGGCGGCCCTTCCAGCCGCGGAAATGGCCTGGGAGAGGGATTCCTCGACACTCTTCGGATACTGACAGGCCCCGGCAATGAATACGCCGTCCAGTGCCGTGTCAAGCGGGGCAAGCTTGAGATGGGCCTCGGCATAGAAACCCGTGGGCGCCGCTGATGCCTTGAACAGCTGCCCGAG
>DAINBB010000039.1:0-10779 GCA_036733165.1 Halobacteria archaeon
GGAACTCCTGAAAGGAACTGAGTTATGTGTAGATGGAAACGGTAAGAAAAAAACTACCATCTCTGGTCATATATCTTCAGATATACGCCCATGTTGTCCACAAATACCTTGGTAAGTGGAACAAATATCACCATGCCCAGGATCACGCTAAGGGGCGGCACATAGATTATCGATGTGATCAGGATGGCGCCTACGACAAAGTCTATCTGGTCATAGGGCCTCCATGACTCGCCCGGGTCCTTGTCGAGCCTCCTCTTGATGATGCTCTTGCTCAGATCACCGAACATGGCCCCGAACCCCATAAGGAATCCGAAGACTATATAGTTGATCTTGGTGTAATCAACCACGGAGACCGAAACGAAGTTTCCAGAGGCGTAAAGCTCCCTCTGAAAGACCACCATGACCATAGATATGATAATTGCAGATAGAAAGCCCCTGTACGTCTTGTGGTTGCCCGCTATCCTCTTGCCACGGAACTCCCTGCCAAGGTCTATGGGTGTGGAAAACCGTTCCTTGAATGCCTTTTTCGCGAACACGGGGGCCATGTTCCCAAGATACGCAGGCAGTGTATACCAAAGGCACGTGACAAAGAATCCCAACATTTTCATCCCTCAATGTTTGTACATGTACTTGAACGGATTGTACTTGAGATCGACATATGATTTGGTGTCTGGATCGATCTCCTCATGCTTGATGTAGATCATCGACTGTTCGATGAAGGTCACTATCCCAAAGACGAATATGGCGTAGAGGAACGGCAAGTAACTGTCCATCAGGAACAGGAGAGGCAGGAAAATGTAGAACACCCTCTGGAATGTCTTTCCCGAGTATAGATGGAGCCTCACGCCGCCCTTCTGCTTGACGTAGAAGAGAGACCTGTCTACGATTGCGAAGGAAAGAAAGATCGCAAAGGCGACAAGGTTGTCCGAGAGCACTTCCGGCCTTAACAAGTATATGAACAGCAGCGAGAGCACCAACAACAGCTCGTCGGAGATGTTGTCAAGGTTGGATCCCAGTATGGATGTCTGCCCATACCTCCGTGCAACGTAACCGTCCACATAGTCCGAGACACCGCAAAGGTAGAAGACCAAAGAAAACTCCAAGAGTCTCCCAACATAGGCGAAATACACCAAAAAGGGAATGGACACGTACCTTATCATCGTAATCAGGTTCGGAAGCTTGGTGATCTCGCTGTAAAAAGATACGCTCATATAAAAAATAACAATGCCATCTTTAAAAATATTTATATGGTGCGAAGAGCACTGGCATTCCATTCTCAAGGGGACTTCCCCTTGTCCCGACACATTCACAGATCTTTTCTAAGCTCTATTCTGTTGAAACAATGTTGGCATATCAGATAGTCCTCGTTCTGGACCTGCACCAGGGAATATGAATTCTCATGTTGGCAGACCGGGCACAATACCGGGACGATGACCTCTTCGAAGAAGTTCGATATCTCCAACACCCCCTATATGAGTATGGTCCTAATGATATATTAATTATTCTGAAATGGGGCATTGGCGATGTGTCGAGTATGGGGAACGACCGTTTCCAATGGCAACATTCGCCTGCTCATCGCCTAATCTGTCTCCTGATATCCAATGTTATCCTCTTTCCTTCGGCAGTGTCCTCAAGTAAGTAAACAGCAGCCCCGGAGAGTATCAGCAGGGCGCCGAGGATGAACGTGACATAAGACAGGGTCGCAAGCATTATCACGCAAGATGCGGCTCCGACGACGGGCAGCAACGCGCCTCCCGGAATCTTGAAGTATGACTTGTTCTTCTCAATCACATTGGCCCTGCCATGAAGCAACACGGCGCTGATGTTCACAAGGAGCATCGTTAGGAGCATTGCCATGTTTGTCAGCTCGATGATGGTCTCCAGATTTCCATAAAGTATCAACAGGACGGAAACAATCGCAAGAAGGATTATCGAATAGATCGGCTGCTGGTGGTAAAGTCTTGCAAACCTGCCCGGCACCTGTTTCTCGCATGCCATCTCAAGCACTATCCGCGACCCGCCCATTATGTTAGCATTGGCCGATGAGAGAGTGGATATGACGGCCGCAAATCCCACCAGTATCCCTCCGGAACTCCCTATGAGGGCCACTGCGGCATCATAGACGCTGCTGTCACCGTATGTCGGCAGGTTGGCGGACAGGAGGGCCACAAGAACGCCGATGTATACCAGGGCCACGATGGCAAGGGATATCATGATGGCCATTGGGACGTTGCGGCTCGACTGCTTGATCTCGCCGCTCATCATCGTCACCACCTGAAAGCCCATGTACGCGAAGAAGACGAGCGCCATTCCGGAAAACACGCTACCGCCCCCGTAAGGGACGAATGGGGTGTAGGACCCCCCTCCAAAATGAATAAGGCCATAAAAGATGAAGATGAGGAGGATGGCGACCTTCGTCGTGACCAACGCCACTTCCACCCGTCCCGAACCTGAGGCGCCCCTAAGGTTGACCATCATGAGGATCGCAAGCCCGAAAAGCGCCAGGAGCCTTGTGTCAATGCCCGTGCCAAACAGCAGGTTGACATATATTCCAAATCCCAAGAGGACAAAGACCACGACGATGATGGAACTGATATACATCGCCCAACCCGATATGAAACCCGGAAAAGGGCCAAGCAGGCGCCTGGAGAACAGATACCCGCCCCCGTCCTCGGGATAAATGCTTGCCAGAGAGGCGTATGACAGGGCGGAAAAGCTGACTATGATGCCGCATAACGCATACGAGAGTATCGCAGCCGGCCCTGTGAGCGCTATTATCCTCCCGCTCAGCACGAAGACGCCGGCACCTATCATGGTGCCGACACCGAACGTCACGGCGGCGAACAATCCAAGACCCTCGGAACGCTCGAACGATGTCATCACAAGGGAGTATGCAATGATTATTATATAATTGAATCGCCAATAATGTCAATGCCAACATGTCGAGAGGAGAACAATGTCTTCTAGACCCAAGGCCTTGGGACTCATGTCCCTCACAGCGATAGGAATAGGGGGGATGGTCGGCGGAGGCATCTTTGCGGTGCTTGGAATCGCAGTGTCCATGGCAGGTTCCGCAACGCCACTTGCATTTCTATTTTCTGGAAGCATCGCGTTGGTCACCTCATACTCATACGCAAAGCTTTCATCCACATATCCGTCCGAAGGCGGCACCGTTGCGTTTATCATCAAGGCCTTTGGGACGGGGACCATGTCGGGAGGGTTGAACATAATGCTGTGGTTGAGCTACGTTATCATGATATCACTTTATGCATACACCTTCGGCAGCTACGGCGTCCAGCTCTTCTCCCTTTCGGCATCTTGGGCGCCCCATGTCCTGAGCTCCCTGGCGATACTCGTGTTCATGTCGCTCAACGTGCTCAGCGCATCCATCGTGGGGAAGACGGAGGAGGTGATAGTGTTCATAAAGGTGTCGATACTTCTCGTTTTCATAGCATTCGGCATAAGCGGCATTAACACGAGCACCCTGTCGCCGTCCAGCTGGGTGCCTTATACGGACATAGTCGTAGGGGGCATGCTGATATTTGTCGCATACGAGGGATTCGAGCTTATTTCGAACGCGGCGAATGACGCCAGTAGGCCCGGGGACATTCCGCGTGCGCTGTACATCTCGGTGTCGTTCGTCATATGCCTCTATGTGCTCATAGCGCTGGTGGCCGTGGGCTCCGTGTCGGTAAGCGATATCGTGGCATCGAGGGACTACGCTCTGGCCAAGGCGGCTGAGCCCTTCCTCGGCAGCTTCGGCTTCAGCCTGATCGCGGTCGCGGCATTGCTCTCGACCAGTTCCGCCATCAACGCAACGCTTTACGGGGCCGCACGCACAAGCTACACGATAGCAAGGGACGGAGAACTTCCAGAGAAGCTCGAGCACAAGGTCTGGAACAAGCCCATAGAGGGCCTCTTCATCACGACGATACTGGCACTCGTCCTTGTGAACACGCTTGACCTGTCACGGATAGCGACGCTCGGCAGCCTGGGCTTTATCGTTATATTTGCCGCCGTGAATCTTGCCCATCTAAGACTTCACAAGACCGCGGGCGGCAGGGGATACATCTCCGCCATCGGAGTGGTATCAACGACTATAGCCTTCGTTCTGCTCCTGAGGTACAGCATACAAAACGATCCCGTGGTCGCCCTGATGTTCATAGCATACTTCTTCGGGTGTTTGGCGGTAGAGAGGATATACAGCGGCATCACCAAGCGCAGCCTGGAGAAGATACGGTGCTGAGGGGCGGCCGGAACGGCCATGGACCCTGAAGATGATGGCCATGCGGGGGATGGATCTATATAGGTGTATACCAAATATTTTTCATTCATTCAATATATAACTTGATTTATGCCTATAATGGATCTGGACATTGACTCCCACGATATTGAAAAGGTCTCGGAATTGATATATGGGACGGACGACGGTCTTTTTGCCCTATTGTTCGGCAACGACATGGAAACGGCAGTGTCAAACATAGGCAAATTAGTGAGACTTGGCAACAATTCATTCGGGCATGAGAACATCTATGTGGACATCGATGAAAATGGTAGTATCCAAGGGCTTCTGATAGCCTATAGCGGCAAGGAGAAGAAGAGGATGAACGACGGCCAGGCTTTCGGGGGGGTCTTTTCCCTTGCGAAGAGGATAAGGCTCTGGGTCCTTAATAGCCTCATAGTCTCAAGACTTATAAACGGCAGCATAGGACCGGACGAGTTCTACATAAGCAACGTATCGGTAAGCCCCGAATCCAGAGGAAAGGGAATAGGCACGGAACTTATGGACAAGGCCCAGGAGACCGCAAAGGAAAAGGGATGCGATACGCTATTGCTGGATGTCGCGATCGAGAACGACGGCGCCAAGAGATTGTATGAAAGGCTGGGATTCGAGATATTCAAGACCAAGAAGCTCATATTCGGCGTAGGGCCGGGAACATATTCCATGAGAAAATCGATGTGAATCCACGACGTCTATATTTTTTAGATATGACAGTGATCTAGAACATTGAATAAATAATACAAAGAACTTTGTAATGCAAAGTTTTATATATTACAAGGTCGATACCTCTCAAAAGGGTGATGAAATGGAAGATGCTCTGGATCTCGGACAAGCGGAAAGAAAAGCGTCAAGGTCCCAATACGAGGACGGCATTATGCAGCTGCATGACTTCCTAAATAAGTATGATAAAATAGAGGAGCTGCCATCATGAGCCTGGATGCCGACCTGAGAAGGATCGAGCGTAGAGCCTACAATGAAAGCGTGAAGGACGGATTCATGGAAATCCTGCTTGGGGCCCTATTGGTGTTCATAGGGCTTATGGTATGGTCTCAAAAAGGCGTGGTCTTCATTGCCATTTTTCCCATGCTGTTTTGCAATCCACTGCTCAAATGGCTTAAGAAAAGATATACATATCCAAGGATCGGATATGTGAAGCTACGTTCCGACGATGGAAAAAAGGTAGGGCTAGGGATACTTAGATATGTTCTGGTCGTCATCATGTTCCTTGTCGCCCTATCATACCTCTTTTTCAAAGAAGAATCGATCTATGATAGCATATACAGATTGATACCACTATACATGGCCTTCATCCTGTTAGGCGGATTTACTTATCTTCATTCCAAATCCGAGAACAATATCACCTACCTATACATAGGGGTCACAATGATATCCGGAATACTGATGACGGCCTTCCATCCCGGGCCCTACAGGACAGGTTCATTGCAATACCTCGCCTTGATGGGCCTCTTCTTCACGGCAGCGGGGACCGTGATCTTCATCCGCTTCATTAGAAGGCATCCCGTGGCTCCAGAGGAGAATACAAATGGGCAATGATGATCTCAAGAGCATTGGCGATATAGACAAGATGATCCATGAACCCTCAAGGCTCATGATAATGTCCCTGCTCTATGTTGTCGAAAGCGCAGACTTCCTTTTCATTATGAGGCAGACGGAAATGACGTGGGGAAATCTCTCCTCCCATATGAGCAAGCTGGAAGCGGCAGGATACATCAAGGTAGAGAAGGAGTTCCTGGAAAGAAAGCCCCATACCATCCTTAGCATGACGGAGGGCGGAAGGGGGGCTTTCGAGAGATACAGGGATGACATGCAGAAAATACTCGAAAGCATGGGCAAAGAATAATAACACGCCCCTCTCAATTCATATCATGACAGAGGATGACCTTTCAAAGAGGATAGAAAGCGCCGCAGAGAAGATAGGGAAGGATATAGAGGACGAGTTCAAGGACATTGACTTCGAAAAGAAGATGGACGACCTTGGCAACAACATCCGTGACGTCTGGAACGAGAAGTTCGGTATCATAGGCCCCGCGCTCACCTCCATCATAGGATTTGCCGCGCTCTCATTCTTCATATACGTCTTCAAGTATTCGGGCATATATGACAGCGGTGTGGCGTATGACATAGCCTCGATGTTGGAGAATTACTTCAAGATGATCGTGGCCCTGATGTTCGTGTTCAACTACGGGAACTATTTCGCTGACAGGACGGGACCGAAGGGAAAACTGGTCAAACCCCTGCTGGGAGCCACGAGTTTCACCATCTCGATCTGGTTCCTCTCAAAGGCCCTCTTCATCCTGGACGCCCATTGGGACGTATCGTTCATCGGGAAGCTGGCGGGATTCACAAAGGATTACTATCTGTTGTTCTTCTTCCTGTATCTGGCCATCGGTTATGTCCACCTGTTCCTGAGCGGCATACTGGAAGAGATGGACGAGGAGACCTAGCGTATCGGTTGCCTTATTATGGTGCGATGCCTCTCGGGCTCCGCCCTGCGGGGGTCGCTTAGGTATATCTCCCTGTGCTTTCCGTTCAACTTGTAACCATTCTCCCCAATGAACCTGTGCAGCCTCTCGATCGTGGGCGCCTCCTCAGAGTATGGTCCAAGGTGCATAATCTGCGCAGACAGCCCCTCGTACATCTTTTCGAATCTTATCTTGCCGAGAGTTTCCAACGATTTCTTCTTCCCGACGTTCTCGGTCGCGCGGCCTACCATATCCCCTGTTATGAAGGATGGCTGCATGATCATCAACGTCCACTTCCATTTATCCTTCTCGCCATCGAGGAAGGACATGAGGTCATCCGCCCACCAGACCGCCTCGAGAGGCATTACCACAAAGTCCCTTCCCATCTCCTTCTTTGAGATGAACTTGACAGCATAGGACAGGGAGTACAGCGCCTCAATGGCATCGGAGAAGTCCTTAGAAGTGTTGGGGTCCCCCTGCCCATCCACCATCAGGTAGGCCATTTCAGGCACCTCAACGACCTTCGGTTCCTTCTGGCTCGCCGGGTACAGTTCCCTAAATTCTTTCTTAAGGTCGATCTTTTCCATAGATATCACCATTCCAAAATATATATAAATGGATTTATTATAATTTCCAAACCACAAGGTGAGCAAAATGGAGAATATCGAGAACATGGATATCGGCAGCATTGCCGTCAGGGCCGTTGCGTTCCTGATAGACCAGATATTGATAGGCATAGTGGTCGCGGTCCTCTTGTTCCTGGGTGTCGGAAGCATCATAGGGATCAACATACTCTCAGGCGGGCATATGTCCTCCCTCAGCGCCAGGGGGACCATATCCTTCTCCGGGCTTATGATGGTCCTCTGGATACTCTACTTCACCTACTTCGAGGGAAGTTCGGGCCAGACGATCGGGAAGAAGTTGATGAATCTCAAGGTCATCAAGACGGACGGAAGGGAGATGGACTACCTCTCCGCCCTGGTAAGGAACGTGCTGAGGATAGTGGACAGCCTTCCGACATTGTACATACTTGGGATCTTGCTCATACTGGTCACAAAGGAGAGGCAGAGGCTCGGCGACATGGTGGCCGGGACGATAGTGGTGAAGATAGGATAAGAATGTTCATTTTCGGGATTTTACCTCAATCCCGTCTATTTTCAAATGATTAAGATTAAATGTCCAATGATAGACTATCATGGCATGATATCTGACGATGACCTTCAATCGCTTGAGAAGAGGGCCAAGGAACTTGGGGCAAAGGACTGTTGGCCGATCCCCGCATCATCGATAGTCGTGGAGAACAGGACAGTCCTCAAGTGCATCTTCGGATGCAACGGATATGGCAGCCAGGTGTGCCCGCCATACATACCGACAGTGGACGAGTTCAGGAAGATGCTCTCGGAGTATGAGGTCGCCCTGCTCGTTGAATGGAACTCCAAGAACATCATTACAAAGGACATAAGCGAGAACTTTGTCAGGTACAGGAAGGAAACTCCAGACGATCCCAGGACTAAAAGAATATTCGATAATGTCATAAAGGTCCTGATCCAGGAACGCCATGATATCATACAACCGGGTGTTTTAGAACTTGAGAAGCTTGCCTGGACCCGGGGCCACAACATGGCGCTGGCAACATTTTCCGGGATGTGCGCCTGGTGCGCCAACAAGGAGTATACGGGCGTCGATTGCATGAAGGGAAAGGGACCTTGCCGGAATCCCAATGTCAGGAGACCATGCTTGATGGGGCTCGGTGTCAGGATGGACAAGACGCTGGAAGGGCTTGACATGCCGTTCAAGAGATTTCCATTGGACAACTGTGTGCCTTCACAGTACACACTGATACTTTTGGATTGATGGACAGCATGAGATATACAATTCCTATAAAAATGTTATGTTAGCCCTTTTTTTGACAAATTGCGAGATGTTATAATACTCATAGTATTTTTTTCATAGAAATTACTATAGTAGTAAACAAAAAGAACATTTATTATTTTCATTCAAAATCTTATACAGATATGATTATGTATTAATCAGCACAAATGTATAAAAATTTAATATATAATCTTATTATAATGAAAACTGGAAGAATTCATTTAGTAAGTATAGGTATTGATGAATATCAAATAGAAAACCTAGAATGTGCTTGCAATGATGCGAAATTAATATTTGAGGGATATTCAAAATATAATTTAGAAGTTAGAAAATTATTATTAAACTCTGATGCCAAACGCATTGATATACTAAAATCATTAACCGAAATATCAAAAAAATCCAGGCCAGAAGATTATCTAATATTTTTCTTTGCTGGACATGGTTTTTCTGCTGCCGATGAAAAATCTACAGGCAATTCAGAAAGTTGTTTTATAGTACCTTATGACTATGATAGCGATTCCATAGAAGATTCATCAATTTCATTTAAAGATATAAAAGACAAATTATCGAACATTAATGCAGACTACAAATTATTAATTTTTGACTCATGTTATAGTGGTGGGGCTTTAAGAAGAGAGCTAAAAAAGGGCAAAAGAAGGGATATTAAAGTAGAAGAATACAACGAATTATTGAACAGAGAAAATCATGAAGCAATAATTAGCGCTTGTGATAATGATGAATCATCATATGAAGATCATATAAACAAACATGGATTTTTTACATATTATTTCTATCATAATTTAGAAAAATCTAATAGTAAGCTTATTCCTTATAAAACAATCTTTGAAGAAATTAAAGAAGCAGTTAAAACAAAAGTACATGAAGTATATAATAAAGAACAAAATCCCCAATGTAAAGTAACAAATGAGGATTTTAAATTCATAGTATTTCCAAAGGACATACCCATTGAAAAAACTGAATTATCACTGACTTTAGATAGAATACCCTCCAATTCAGAAAGAATAGAAATTTCAATAACTGATTTTGAAAGGGGCATTTTGGATGATATTGAGAATAATAGAGATGTTACTCTTGAAATAAATTTGAAGAATTTGATTTCAAATTCTTATAAATCTGTAAAAAATGAGATGGATATATTTGATGGCAATCTAAATAGTATTATTCCATGTTATGAAAAATGCCGTCAACAATTTTTACCCATCATTAAATTTTATGAATATCTATTGTTATATGATAAACACAAAATCGCTTTGAAAAATGTCAGATGGATGATGCAATTTTTTGATTTACATAAAAATAGATCAGGATATACGGCATATACAGAAATACCAAGTACTTTACTATCAGAATTTTATATGAAATATATTTTTTTCTTGGGTTCAAATTCTCAAGAAAAGATGTATATTCCTTTATTTGACTCAATCCATAATAGATATTCCAATTATAGTGAACCATTAATAAATAGTAGCTTAATATGGCATCCAGAAGTATTTCATAGAAAAACGCCTGATTATTTCGAGTATATTTTTCCTAAAGAATACATAATCAACAACCCCATAAAAAAACATCAATTTGAAGAATTTGGTGAAATCATTTTCTTATTTTATTCATTTTTTAATGTTGAATCAACGATATATCCTATATTTACTCATTATATAGACGATTTATCATATATATCATATAAATTGGGCATTGGACAATATGATAACTTTATTAAAAATGTATTAAAAACTGATAAAACTACTCTTTTAGATAATGCTATAAAAAAAATAGAACTTCATCTTGATAGTAGTTTTAGATGGGATTTTGATGTTAGAGAAAATTTTAGGTATTTATACAATCATCTTAAAAAACTAGAAAGGTAGATAATCGGTGATTACTAAATTGTTTTCATGATAAGTACTATATTACCAATTCAATTAAGAATAAGATTATGATAACTCACAAAAGATATGATTTCAGATTCATATTTTTTTCATATATACACTATTCTCATTTTAAAAATGTTATAATATCAAGTAAATTCAAGTAGATCTGAACCTGTTGAAATATTATTCTCATAAAATAAGTGATGGCCGCCGCGCGGCCATGCGTGCTCTCGTGTGTCTTACGCCCGACCCT
>DAINBB010000040.1:0-10775 GCA_036733165.1 Halobacteria archaeon
TAGGCTTTGCGATACTGGGGCTGGTCCTGCTAAAGGTCTTCAACAGGCAATTCCGCTCCGCGGAGACGGAAATCAGGCGATCCCCCATAATGGTCACGGTCCTGGGGATAGTGCTTCTTTTGGGCTCGATAATACTCTCCGTCCTGCTCGTGATAACGCTGGTCGGCATCCCCTTTGCCATAATGCTCGTCTCGCTCACCGCCATGGCGGTCCTCCTGTCGTACATGTTCACATCTCTGGCCATCGGCAGAAAGATCGGGGCGGTTGCAAAGTGGAAAGCGAGCGACGCTTGGTACTTTGTAGTAGGTTTCATCGTCGTTAGGGTATTGACCTGGGCTCCCCTGGTGGGAACGTTCTTCTCAGTGGTCTTCGTGAGCATCGGGCTCGGCGCCGCATTTTACGCCGTCAAGAACAATTGGAGCTCCATAGTGAAGAGGGATTGAGATCCCTTCACTCGCCATGCGCCCATAGCAATCTTTTTAAAGGGCAACAAACTTTGTGAATCACGCGATAATTCTTGATTTTATATCATATTATTTCGTTCTGTGAATGAGATGTTTAAAAATGAGATTTGAAGACCTAGATTTAGATGATAGTGTGATAGGATCGCTCAACAGAATGGGCTTCGAAAAGCCCACTGATATACAGCTGCAAGCAATACCATTGATATGTAAGGGCAACGACGTGTTCGGACAGTCCGAGACGGGTTCGGGAAAGACCGCCGCATTTGGCATACCCATAGTCAACAAGGTGACATCCGACGGGGGTCTGCAGGCCATGATACTCGAACCGACAAGAGAGCTTGCGATGCAGGTAGCGAATGAGATGAAGAAGTTCTCTCTTTACAGGAAAATGTCCATAACATCCGTCTATGGCGGTACACCATACAATCCTCAGATCAAGGCACTCAAGAAGGCCAACATAGTCGTTGGCACGCCAGGCAGGATCATCGACATGATGCGGCAGGGACATATAGATGTCTCAAGGATCTGCACTTTCGTCCTCGACGAGGCGGACAAAATGATAGACATGGGTTTCTATGACGATATCGTGACCATCGCCAAGGGAATGCCCAAGGATAGGCAGACGCTCCTCTTTAGCGCGACAATGCCTGAAAAGCTGAAGTATATCAGAAAAAAGTTCTCAAGAGACGCCAAGAGCGTTGTCACGTCCCAAAAAGTCGATGAGGAGATGCTCAGACAGTATTATTGCGAGGTCTCATATCCAAAGAAGTTCTCCCTTCTTGCCCACCTCCTGGAAAGCGAGTCCCCAAAATTGTCCATAGTCTTTTGCAACGCCCGAAGGGAAGCAGATGATATCGCCAGGAACCTGAGGGAGAACGGGATAAATACCAGATCTATCCATGGCGGCATGAACCAGAACATCAGGGAAAAGACCATGAGACAGTTCCACAAGGGCAAATTGGACGTGCTTGTCGCCACGGATGTGGCGGCCAGGGGAATAGATGTGCATGACGTCACCCACATATTCAACTATGGCATACCGGGCAACGCCGAGGACTACGCCAACAGGATCGGAAGGACCGCAAGGGCGGGAAGGAACGGGATTGCCATCTCATTGCTCAGCAGGGACGACCACGATGCCTTCAGGAGGGTCCAGAACACCTTTTCCTACAACATAGAGGAGCTCCGGGTATCAAACTTCAAGTTGCTTGCATTTAAAAAACACGATTATCACCGTCATTCGGACGCCGGGAGAAGGACATACCCAAAACGTCGCCCCAATTGACCCGGCGCCTAACAATCCCTCACGTGTTTTTCTTTCTGACGTCTGTCATATGGGAGATGACGATGTCGATCGTCTTTTTTATTCTGATATGGTATAATGATAAGTATCGTATATTTATACAAAAGAATATAAGTGTAGATATGTAAATAATAATACGGTTTTGGGGATTGGCATGGAAAAGAACAAGTCTCTGTCCGCCGCATTGGTAGCATTATTGGTCATTGCAGCATATTTTGTGTATTTCAGTGGCGATGAGGAATTCGAGACCGAGCCTGTCACCAACGACGGGGCGCCGTGGCGCATAGGTTACTACGAGGGCGGCCCCTATGTCAACTACCCGGAATACCTTAGATACCTCACCTATGGGTTGATGGAACTTGGATGGATCGAAGAGGCAACACTGCCTTATTTTGAGGACGAGAATGACGCCGAGGTCTTGTGGACCTATTTGGCCAATAATCTCCAAAGCGACTATATCGTGTTTGTGGAGGGGGCATTTTGGTCGGCAGAGTGGGACAATGAACTAAGGAACTACAACAGATCAGATGCCATCCAACGATTGGCCGCCCACGAAGTGGACATGGTGCTGGCCATGGGGACATGGGCGGGCATGGACCTGGCCACTGACGAACACGATGTTCCAACCCTTGTCATATCGGCCAGCGACCCTCTGGGCGCGGGCATAATAGAAAGCGAACTCGATTCGGGGCACGACCATGTCCATGTGAAGGTAAATCACAACCTATACATCAATCAGATCAACCTTTTCTATGATATATTCAAGTTCGAGAGATTGGGCGTGGTCTACGAGGACACTGTCGAGGGACACGCCTATGCGAATCTCAATGAGCTGAGGGAGATGTCCGAGATGCTGGACTTCGAGCTTGTGGAATGCATCGCCCCGGAACAGGGATTCACAGACGAAGAGTGCAAGGAGTTTGTGGTCGAATGCTATACAGAACTTGCTCCGCAGATCGATGCCCTGTGGGTCGGACTGCACAAAGGCGAAGGACTGGTGTTCATACCGGAGATCCTCCAGCCATTATACAAAGATGACATACCGACATGGTCGTCGCAAGGGGCCCAATGGGTCGAGAAAGGCGTCCTGATGAGCATTTGCAGGAAGGACCTATCCCACGCCGGAGAGTGGGAGGCAGAGGTCATCGCCAAGATATTCAACGGGGCAACCCCCCGCGATCTGGAACAAAGATATGAGGAACCGCTCCTGATCGCAGTCAATCTCGAGGCCGCGAGGCAGATAGGGTACGTTGTGCCCGAAAGCCTGCTGGCCATTGCCGATGAGATATTTTATGAGATAGGTGAATAGATGGACCCAATATACCGAAGGTCCTTTATCAGGATCGTGCTGCTGGCCCTATTTCTGGGCATTTTCTTCTGGATACTTGACGGACTGATCAACTACCTCTTTTTTGATAATCTGCTGAGAAGAATGATCTTCGAGAGGCCCTCTAGCGTCATAGACTCATTGTTCTTCAACATGTCATTGTATTCCCTGTTCATCAGAACGGCATTTCTCATTGCAAGCCTGATAGCGGGGGTCCTTGTGGGCATATATTTCGTCCGTCAAAAAAGGGTTGAACAAGAACTGATAAAACACCAGTCCGAACTTGAGAACATTGTGGAAAAGAGGACCAGGGAACTCACGGAGACCAACAAGGAACTTGAGAACTTCGCTTTCGTCACCTCGCACGACCTCCAGGAACCATTGAGGATGATATCAAGCTATCTCCAACTGTTGAAGAAAAGATATGGCGGAAGTTTGGATGAAGATGCCGATGAGTTCATAGAGTACGCTGTTGACGGTTCAAAGAGGATGCAGACCATCATCAACGACCTATTGACATTCTCAAGGCTTGGCAGAGAGGCGTTGAATCTGGAGGAGTACGAATCCAGGGAGTCGTTGGACATGGCGATTGCAAACCTGGGACGCTACATAGAGGAGGCGAAAGCGGACATCCAGATAGGGGACATGCCCGTTATCTTCGCCGACAAGAAACTGATATTGCACATATTTCAGAATCTCATCATAAATTCGATCAAGTTCAGCAAGAAGGACACGACCCCAAAAATCATCATATCCTCCTACAAGGATGGCGGCAACTCCGTTTTTTCTGTCAAGGACAACGGCATTGGCATCGAAAAGCAGTACCAGGAAAAGATATTCAACATATTCACCAAGCTACATTCCAACAAGGAATACAAGGGAACGGGGATAGGGCTTGGGATATGCAAGAGGATCGTTGAACTGCATAACGGGAGGATGTGGGTGGATTCAGAAAAGGGGGAGGGAGCGACCTTCTTCTTCAGCATCCCGGGCCCCTGATACCATCCTTGCGACGATGGGAACATACCCATACTTCATAATTATTAAATAGAGGGAAAGCATATAACGGTTTAATGGATGTTAACATATTATATTTGGATCCCGTTCATGTCCGCCACCTGTCGTTCTCGGATGAACTTATCAAATATTTCAAGGGGGACAGGGACCATAATCTGCGTATCCAACATGGTTATTCCATCAAAGACCTTGGCAGGATGATGGTCAGGGAACGGTATGACGCAATCGTCTCATTCGAGGACCTTGGCGACGGAAAGGTGCTTGATGTCCTGGACAAGATGGAGCTTCCACCTCTCATATTGATCGCCAGCGGAGCCGCGAAGGGGCGAAAAGGCATCTCAAAAAGCATCGTGATGAGGATAGAATCGCTTGACGGCCAGTTCTACAACATCGCCCACGCCCTGAACACCATCTCCAGCCTCAACAACTGCAATTCATGCATCAGGGGCTTGAAGGACGAGATGGAACAAAGGGACCGGTGGCAGGACCTCGCGCAAAGGTCTTTCAGGAGATTTTCCCACAAGCGGAACGTGAGGGACCTGAACATGGAGCTCTATGGCCTTGTGAAGGAGGAGTTGCCATGCAAAGGCATGACGGTCTCATCGTACATCGCCGAGAAAGGCAAGATCAAGGCGGAGTTCATCGCCGATGGCGGCGAAGTGCTGGACGTGACGAAGTTCCCTCTTTTGGACCTTGCGGAAGAGGGGAAGGGGACCCAGAGCCAGGTCATACGCACAGGGGTGCCGTTGATCATGAACGCCCCGAGATCGGGACCGCATGGACGTCAGGCATCTGGAAAGGGGACGTCAGCTGCCAAGCCAAGGGACAAGGGCGGCATGCTCTCGTCCATCTACGCCCCAATCGCTCTTGACGGTCAGCTGAGCGGCGTACTGTGCGTTTCCGGCGAGAAAGCCTATGACGAGTCCCACGCCAAGAAGCTTCAGATAATCTCCAATCAGTATGCCGTCTCGAAGAAGGACGCCTCGCTCTTCGAGACCACATTAAACCTCAAGGACAGATTCGAGTCGCTCTTCGAGAACGCCCCTCTGTGCTATCAGTCGCTTGATGAGAAGGGGATAATAGTCCAGGTCAACAGCACGTGGCTGGAATCGCTAGGATACCAGAAAGAGGAATGTATCGGGAAATGGTTCGGTCTTTTCCTTTCCCCAAGCTCCATAGAGAGGTTCAGGTCTTGCTTTTCCAAGATCAGGTCCCAGGGGTCGGTCAGGAATGCTGAGCTTGACCTTGTCAAAAAGGACGGAAACGTGATGTCCTGCCTGTTCGACGGCAATGTCGACTATAACACCCTCAGGGACGTCTCCAGCGCCCACTGCGTCTTCAAGGACATAACATCGGAAAGGGACACCATTGACAAGCTCAGACTTACACAAAAGACGATAGACAAGGCAAGCTTCGAGATCTTTTGGATAGGTCCTGATGGCAGATTCATATACGTCAACGAGTTCGGCCAGGAGAGGCTGGGTTATTCCCTTGAGGAACTGAGGGGGATGCATGTGCACGACATCGACCCACTCTATACCAAGGAGATAAGAAGTAACACATGGAGCGAGATCAAGGAAAAGGGCCTGAAAATCTTCCAGTCAATCCACAAGACGCATTCCGGGAAGGAATATCCCGTCCTCATCACAAGCCAGTACATGAACTACAAGGGCGGGGAGTTCGAATTCGCATACGCCACCGACATCACCGAGCTCAAGGAACTGGAGAATGAGATGATAAGGTATCAGGATCATCTCAAAGAGCTTGTGGAGGAGCGGACTGCGGAACTGATGCAGTCAAACGAAGAGCTGCAACAGTTCGCCTACGCCGCATCGCACGACCTCCAGGAACCATTGAGGATGGTCACGAACTATCTCCAGCTATTGAAGAGGAAATACGTCAAGGACCTGGACGAGAACGCCATCGACTACATCGAGTTTGCCGTTGACGGCTCAAAACGCATGCAGGCCCTGATAAACGATCTCCTGGTGTATTCAAGGATAGGATCGCATGAGCTCAATCTCGAGGAGTTCAATGCGATAGAGCCTCTGAACATCGCCATAGGCAATCTTGGCGATATTGTCGAAGGCCGGAAGGCCGATATCAGGATAGGTGGGATGCCAGAGATATATGCCGACAAGTCCCTTGTGGCACTGCTTTTCCAAAACCTTCTCTCAAACGCGATCAAGTTCACAGAGAAGGACAAATACCCGCGTGTCGACATCAATTCGCAGGTCAAGGGCGACAAGGTCATCTTCTCCATCAAGGACAACGGCATTGGCATCGACGAGAAGTACATGTCCACGATATTCAAGATATTCAAAAGGCTGCATACAAGGGATGAATACCCCGGCACCGGCCTAGGCCTGGCGATGTGCAAAAGGGTGGTTGAAAGACATAAAGGAAGCATATGGGCCAAATCGGAAAAGGAAAAGGGCTCAATTTTTTATTTTTCAATCCCCATAAAGAAGTGATGCCTCATGTTTTATGAATACAGCCCCATAGAAATTCTCCTGGTGGAGGACAATCCAGGCGATGTAAGATTGACCATCGAAGGTTTCAAGGAAAGCAGGATAAACAACAATCTGAACGTCGTCAACGATGGGGAACAGGCCCTTGATTACCTTTTCAAAAGGGGGGATTACGCAAAGGCGAAGAGGCCGGACCTGATCCTCCTGGACCTCAACCTTCCGAAGATAGATGGAAGGGAGGTCCTGAAGAAGATAAAGGAGGATGCCACCCTCAAGCTTATCCCTGTCGTCATCCTGACCACTTCCCAGGCAGACAAGGACATCAACTCATCCTATGAGAACTATGCGAACTGTTACATCTCGAAACCTGTTGATTTCGATCAATTCGTCAATGTGGTCAAGTCGATAAAGGACTTTTGGATGACAATCGTAAAACTGCCCAAGGAATGAAGGTGTATCATGGATAATTTGAAGATCTTGATAATCGAGGACAATACGGGAGACTACAGGCTTCTCCTGGAAAATCTGAACGATATAGCCAACTTCCGTTACAGCAACGACAGGGCCATCAGGATCTCAGAAGCCATCGAGTTAGGCAAGAAGAACGATTATGACATCATCATATCGGACCTCAGCCTGCCTGACAGCGACTATGACAACACCCTAAATCAGCTTACAAAGCATTTCAGCCATCTTCCGTTGGTGGTGCTTACAGGGTCCTATTCCGAGGAACTGGGCGTTGAGGCCATCAAGAGGGGCGTTCAGGACTACATATTGAAGGACGAGATGGAATGCGGCCTGCTGCACAAGATACTCCTGTACGCAATAGAGAGAAAACACCATGAGGAGGACCTCAAGAGCTACAAGGACGAGCTTGAGCTGAAGGTACTTGAGAGGACAAGGGAGCTGAAAAAGAACGAACGAAAGTTCAAGAAGCTGTTCAACAATGCATCAGACCTCATCTTCCTGCACGAGATAAGGCCAGAGGGCCCTGGCAAGTTCATAGAGGTCAACGACACGGCATGTGAGAAGCTGGGATATTCAAGGGAGGAGCTACTCGAAAAAACTGTCGCTGACATCTCATCGCCGCATTCACTTGAGATACAGGACGGCGTCATCAAGGACCTGTTGGACAAGAGAATAACCACTTTCGAGACACATCAGCTCAAGAAAGACGGGTCACTGCTCCCCGTCGAGGTGCACGCCCACGTATTCAAACTCGAAGAAAAACGCGTAGTGCTCTCCATATGTCGTGACATCACTGAGAGGCTGAAGAGCGCCAAACGCATCAGGGACAGCGAACGCATGTACAGGCTCCTGGCCGACAATACGGTCGACTGCATATGGGTAATGAACAAAGACGGCGTGTTCGAATATGTCAATCCTGCGATAACGTCGATATCGGGATACACGGCGAATGAGTGGATCGGTGTAAATATAGCTGATCACATCGACAGTAAGGACATTCAAACGATAGACGACCTGATCTTCAATACCCTCAGAGAGGGGAAAAAACAGTTCAAATACAATCTTGAGTTCAAGAAGAAGAACGGAAGCAAGGCATTGCTTGAAAACACGGGCAAGATCCTCTTGGACGACAATGGGAACATCATGACAATACAGGGAGTCACGAGGGACATCACCCAAAGGCGTCTTATGGAGATGGAACAAAAAGCCCTGCTCGAAGAGCTTCAGAAGGCGCACAACGAGCTCGAGTCCTTTGTCCAGACCTTGTATCACGAGATGCAGACACCCCTTTCCACCATAGGGGGTTATCTCGACATCATAAACGAGACCATGGATGATGGTGACATCAATGCTGCCAAGATCTACGTGGAGGTCATAAAGTCCGCCGCCACCAAGATATCACAGGAATCCAAGAAGCTCGGCAGGGCCATCAGGGACGATTCCGAATCCCATGAGGAGGGGGACCATCTAAAAGTTACTAGATAATTAATAATGTCTGATACATTAATTCGCGTCATGGGGCCGCAATCCCAGATGTGGACAAGATATTTATTTTGAAAAGTTTTAACATATATCATATTTGACTACGGTGAAGCGACATGCTTAATGATAAAGAATCCTCCCTGCTACACTCGATAGTAGACAACGACATGGTCGTCTTTCCTGAACTGGACCTGGATAACGGGGTGAGATACCCATTGGTGGAGAACATTCTTGGAGTAAAGATGGAGGACGCGCTATCCATCATCGATGACCTCAGCAAGGGACAGTACCTGGTCCCAGAGGTCGTATCCAAGATATTCTCATGCCCAAAATGCGAAAGCATTGCAATAATACTCAAGATCAGGTGCCCCTACTGCAATTCGGACGACCTGGCCAGGGATGTCTCATTGAAGCACTACAAGTGCGACTACGTGGGTTTCCGCTCGGAATTTGTCGTGGACGACGGATACAGATGCCCGAGCTGCAACAAGAAACTGGAAAAGCTCGGGTCAGACTACAGGCTTCTCGGCACCTGGTACAAATGCAACAATTGCGGTGAGAAGTTCGGGGAACCGAAGGATATGTTCCTCTGCGTCAAATGCGACACCGAGTACGAGAAGGAGGACCTCGTGATCGACAAGGTCTATTGCTACTCGCCCAACAAGGAGAAGGCCAACGAGATAATGTCCAAATTCGACTACAAGAAGATCAAGCTCATGCTGGGCGAGAACTATGATGTCGAGTACCCTTCATATATAAAGGGCAATTCCGGCATCAATCACAGCTTTTCCATGAAGCTGAGGCGGGTGGGCATGATAAGCAGGACGCTCTATGTCGATATCTATGTGAACGACGAGGGGATCGA
This sequence comes from Halobacteria archaeon, assembly GCA_036733165.1. GTDB lineage: Archaea > Methanobacteriota_B > Thermococci > Methanofastidiosales > NM3 > JAFGGT01. The sequence continues at coordinate 9,398 of DAINBB010000040.1, forward strand.
ACCCCAGAAGATAATGAACTATTACGCAAAGATAATGGACACGAACAATCAGAGAAATCTCATAGTAGCATGCCCCAAGCTCTCTGACTTCGCTGAAAACCTTGCCAAGACCTATCATTTAAAATACATTGAGACAGAGAAGATAGAAGAAATAGTGGAGTTTATAATGGCCATGATGGAGAGCGATATTGATGAATGAGATCCAAGATTTCTTTGATGGGAAGAGAGAAACATATCCATCACAGATAATCAATCAGATTATCAAATTTGAAAAGGGACGTGCATATTACCAGTTCGCCATGCTCGTGAAAAACGAGAAGGGCACGCTGCACAGGATACTTGCTGTGTTTGACAAGCTCAACGTGAACCTGGAATCCCTGAAGTCCCAGTATAGCGGAAAGAGTGTGGTGCTGAGCGGGCTTATGTCCGCAAACGAGGGCGAGGACATCTCGGCTCTCGAGAAGGGCCTCATGGAGCTTGACATCATATCCGCATTCAGAACGGCCATGTTGCATAAAAATCAGTACAATGTCATGGAGTTCCCGCTGAACTTCGTGGACGACAGGGCCATAGTCATGACAGCCGACATATTCTCAGGATTCCTTGAAGGGCTCAAGCAGAATCTGGGGTCCGGCGGAAAGTTCCTCATATACAACATCGGGCTGACCTGCGGGGATCGGTGCGGCAGGGAGAGGATACTCAAGGCCTTCGGTGGCAACGACAATGTCCGAACCAGCGACAAGCTCAAGTTCATGAAAGACCTCTTCTTCATATACGGTCTCGGGCTGGTCGAGTTCAATGACATGGACATCGATGCAAGGAAGGGCGAGATAATAGTCAGAAGCTCCGTGGAGTCCGAATGCTCGGTATGCACCCTCTCGATCGAGAACGGCTGCGATTTCATCAGGGGGATGCTGACAGGGTACTTCAAGAACGTCTTTGGCCAGGAGTCCTTCATGTTCGACGAGACCATGTGCAAGCTGAGGGGCGACGAGTACTGCAAGTTCGTCCTTAGATGAATCACCATTTCGGCTCTATATTGAGGATCTCCTGCAGATAGGCATAGAGCCTGATGCCAGCATAGACGTTCCTGTAGAAAAGCGACACCAGGGGTACCAGGAGCAGGTAACCGTATTCCCTCCTTTTCGATACGCTTATCGCCACTATGGCCTGCAGGTACTCCAACGCAAGGTAGAAAACGATGCTGATGAGCAAGACCTTGGCGATGTCTATGAAGTCGAAGAAGAACGGTACCAAAAATATCCAAAGCACGCGCGCGAAGAGGAATATCGTGTCCATGAGGACCATGTCTATGATTGAGAGCGCCTTCCTGAGGCCGTATCTCTTGTGGAACAGGATGTCGGAGTGCTTGACCAGC
>DAINBB010000041.1:0-9106 GCA_036733165.1 Halobacteria archaeon
GAGACAAGGATCCCGACCACCGTCATTACAAGCCTAAGAAGAGACGACAACCCCCCGAGACCGAAGTCATTGAGGTCGTACATCTCATAGAGCACGAGATTGCCTATCCTCCCATAGTTCTCGAAATCCCTTGAGAGGGCCCTCACCTCGCCGAACACGACACCTCTGTTCTCGACATCCGGGGATGCTATGTATGCATTGGTCTTGATATTCGCGTCCTTGTGTATGGTGACGTCCCCGCCGGCCACGATGATCTTGTATGCGTCCGCCCAGATGTCTATGCTGCCGCCCGCCACGATTATCTTGCCGTCTATGGCCTCATGGACTTCGATCTCCCCGCCAAGGGCTATGAGGTCCCCATGTATTGGCGCATTGACATATATTTTGCCCCCAAAGGCAAGGACATCGCCGTACACCGGCTCGTCGATAGAGATCTCGTCGCCGGCTATCAGGAGGTCCTCGCCCACAAGGGCGCTATCGGCGCCGGACGCGACCAGCGGTGCAAACAAGAAAAGCAACACCGTCAGGCATAATACAGTCATGTACCGTCTCATGGGCATACCTCGCGCATTATTTGAATGATTGTGGAAATGAGTTATAAATATTGCCAAGACATTGTTATCATTGTGTCTATAGGTCACAGAACTCTATGTATGGCGGCCCCATCTTCTTGCAGAGGTTCTTTGAAAGAAGTCCGGCCTCCATCCAACATGCTATCAGGATCGCGGTCGGCACGAGGCATGTTGCAGTGCATCTGGACCTGTATGCCATCTTGCACACGGAGTTCTCACCATAGGTAAGTATCTCATTTATAGGGACCTTCATATCTGAGAGCCCCTTGACATTGTCACATGAACTGTCAACCCTTACGATTATTTCTTTACCTGCCGGCAGGCTTTCGATCACATGTTCATGGTCGCATATTGTTGAATGCACTTTTATTCTGGCCATCCAATCACCACACAAGTCTCTTCATCAATAGACATATAACAACATTTCTGAGCATAATGCTACCTCATGTTCACGAATATCTCCTCTACTGCCCTGTTTTGAAGATTTTCATCATTGATGTCTGGGAGGGGGATCGTGCAGTCGGAAAAGGAATCGAGCGTATGCCTTTTCCATATGCCTTCCTTTATTCCGACCGCCAGCACATTTATGTCGCATTCCCGTTTAATGGAGAGGAACTCCTCCAGAAAACTTGGAGATATCTCTGAAAAACCGTCAGAGACAAAAATGAGGTCTGTCCCCCTGTACCGCCCTTTAATGACGATGTCAATCGCCCTTTTCAGGGGCGTCTCGAAATCGGTGCCGCCGCCTGCATAGAACTCTATGGCCCCCACCAATTTTTCGAGTTCTCTCTTTCCGATATCGAAATCGAATCTTTCTATCTTATCTTTAGAGCTGAAGTGAAGAACGATGAACTGCCTTCTCTGCTTTAAGGCCTGTTCATAAAGGAGTATCATAACCGCCTTGCTATATGCCTCCGGCATGCCCTCCATGCTGCCGGAGTTGTCTACGCATGCTATGATGGGGCCTGACTTCCGAAGATCTTTTTTCTGGTATTTGATGCACTGCAACTTGTTATCGTGGTACTTCTTGAAGAATAGGGGTCTCGACTTGTCCCCCTTAAGCAGGGACATCTCAACAGGTAGGACCCGCTCCAGATTGTTCGAATACTCGTATCCCCTGTTTATAGAATGCCCCTTGTTGAACTTCTTGCGTCTTGCCTCATGCGCCACGAAACGTAGCCGCTCCAACATCTTGATGATCAGAGAGTAGCATTTGTCATTGGACATCTTCTGGGCGATGTCGAACTTGAGCTTCTCGCTCATTCCTTTTCCGAACGCCCTTTCAATCGCTTGGGCGATATCCCTTTCTTTGGAGACCTTGATGTTGGCCATTTCCAGTCCTCTTGACACCATGTTCTCCACAGGGGCGTTTTCCATGGCGTCATAAAGATTCTCCAATGCGCTTTCTGGAAAGATTTTCTCCCCATCGTCCGGGTCGAGCTTGACATCGTTGTTCCCTTCCATCCAGCGCATCACCGTCTCCAACAAAGAGGCCGCACCAAGCGCGCTCATGAAGTACATCCCTCCGTTCTGAAGGCGGAGATCATCTGTCGTGTCCTTTTTTAGAAGTTCATCTATTATCCTGCGATTCAGCTTGGCACTATCTTCAAGCCTTGAAGGCGGCACCAACCTTTCTTTGGGATTTATCGTGTGCAGAAGCATGAATATGTCGTGGTAGAGCTCCTCGGCATGCGCATATATCTCCTTGCCGGACCGAAGCGTTCCGATGACGAGATCAATCTCCCTACTTTTTTCATAGTCAAGGGTATCGAGGTAATCCCCCTCGATTGTATGTATCGAAGGCTCCATATCCGTATGCTGTCCCTCCAATTGGTCTATCTCGCATCGGTCATGTCTATTCTTTTTCCATAGACGATATTGGTGACCTCTGATGGGATTGATTCCATCCCCTTGATCATTGATTCCAACTCGTCTCGGTATTCCTTTTCTTCCTCTAGACAGATCTCCCTGGCCTCGTCGAGACACCTCTTCAATTTGCCAACATATCTGAAAAGTTCCCTCTCAAGCAACTGGGTATTGTCGGATTCGGCATGCTTTCTGACCTCTTCGAGTATCTCATGCATATTCTGACGGTACCTAATGATCTTCGCCTTGTGCGGATTCGAGGTTTCGAGCACGATGTTGGTGATCGTTGGGATCTGCTCCACCTCTTTCCAGAAAATGAATCTTAGGATGTCAAGGTCCCTGATGTCCGCTCTGTTGCGGCCGTGGAGAAAGGCATTGGCCCTGACGGCATTCATGGCTTCTCTGAGCCTTCTGTCAGAGGGCGGTATGCCCAGAAGCACGAGTTTCCTGCGTATTATATTCGCCTGCCGCTTGACATCATCTGATATAACTATGTTGAACACCATGTTTATGGCTTCCTTCCACTCATCGATGCTAAGCGTCACATATTCCTCATGGTCGAAGTACTCCTTGTCGGTGAATACGGAATACTCCATCAATCTCAGCAGATTTCCTTCCGAACTTAGCCTATCCACCTTACATCTAAGCAGTATCCTGTCAAACAGCGCATGGGAAGTGACAGCCTCCTCATCGCCAGGAAGCTCGTTGCTGGCAAGGACGGCCGTGAGCAGGGGGCATTTCATCCTTTTTCCGTCATTCACATATTCATGCTCGTTTAGTATCATCAGAAGTTCGTTGTGAAGAGCGCTGTCCGCCTTGAAGACCTCATCTAAGCTTGCTATCACGGCAGATGGAAGCATTCCTGAGACATTTCTTTCATATCTGCTCTCGTTGACCATCTTCTCTATATTTATCGCCCCCATTATGCTCTCTATGGGTGTATGCGGAGAAAGCAATATGTCAAAGAACTTATCCTCTTCCATCCGCACCCTTTTCGCGAAGGCGCTCACCAATGCGGATTTTGCTGTGCCCACGTCACCGATTAATATGGTATTCTGTCTGGAGAAGGCACCCACGAGAAGGCATACTATGGCGTCTTCCCTCTCTAGGAAATAACCTTTCATCTGGAGGAATATGTCCTGCGCCTTATCGGATATCATATGAAATCTCTCGATGGTGGAAGGGTCTTCCCAATCCACCCTGTTCCAATCGCTTAGTTCAGAATATCCCGTCATTCATCTCACCTGCCGACATCCTCTAGATCGATAAACATCCTGTACGTTTCCATCAGGCCATCTATCGTTTCAAGTTCCTCATGTAGAAACTTTATATATGTCTCTACGCTTTTGTGATGCTGGATCAATCTTGATTTGAGGACGTCAAGCTCATGATTCTGCATCTTGCCACGCTTCTTGATGTTTTCGCCGATATCAAGTATCTCTCTCTGCATCGTGGGCAGTGTAGTAAGCTTGAATGTGTTGATCATCGTCTGTATGTCATCATGATTCAGAATGCCTGAGAATGTCCCTTTTGTTATTATGGTGGAACCATACACTCTGGCGTCGCCGGACACAACCACATCCCCGGAAAGTATGGCCCTTCCGAAGACTCTAGCGTTGCCCTCCACCCTAGCCATGCCCATGACGTTCGCCTCGTCGTACACCAATGCGTTTCCAGATATCTTTGCATCACCATATACCTCTGCTTTCTGGAATAAGACCGTGTTGTCAGTTACAACAGCTCTGCCGCTTACTTCAGCGTTGTTGTAGACCTGGGCCTGTCCCGATACTGTAGATGGCCCATATATCCTGGCATTGTCCTTTATTTGAGCATCCCCAGAAACTGTGGAGCGTCCCATGGCCACCGCCTTACCACTTATCCAGCATCTGCCTTCATGTGAAAGATTGTTCTCGGACTCTATGTAACCCCCAAGCTGATTTTTTGAAACTACACCCTCAATTTCCTTTGAAGCCCTGATCCTGTACACTTTTTTATTGTCCACATGCAGATAATCATTTTCAAGAATAATGTATTTTTTTGACGTCATGCTGAAACCCGGACTTGAGATGGCTATATGAATGAAAACTCCATTTTATACTTAAATAATTTTTGAAAATGTTTTTTCGAATGATAAAAATGAATAATCATATCGTGACAATGCGCGGTAGATATGAAGTGACAATCCCATAATGCGGTGCAACGAGACTATTGGCCATCACATCCTTTTTCCACAACAAGGACAAGTGGCCCGTGCTGGTCACCGAACGTAAGTATGATCTTGTTGTCCTTCACATCTACATCTATCTCCCTTATTGTGTCGAACTCTATTATCAGCTTGTCCCTATGCTGTCCAAAACCCAGCACGGAGAGGCTGGTGGTCACTGATATCTCGTTTATCAGTTTGCAGCAGTCCATCTTCCTTTCTTCAGGTAAGTAAGCCCATGACATGGATATACCTGTCTCAAGCAACATAAAAAAATTACTCAAACAATAGAGGCGGTCAACGATGTGTTCCAAAAAGCCAATAGAAAAAACGATCCCTGCATACATATGAAATATGCCTCATTTTTTAACATTGTTATATTAATATTTCTTCATATTGTATATAACAAATAAAATAGGATACATCATAAATTAAAATATATATACATTTATTTGGTTATAAATGCACTTAATACTAATTAATATAAAAAAATCAGCCGAAAAATTTATATAATATGAGGTATTATTGAATATCGGTATTAAAATACCTCAGAATGTAAATATACATTGTGTGTGGTGAACATAAATGAACAAGAAGACCCTGTTGGTGTTAGGAACATTTTGGATATTCGTTGTGGCCCTTGTTTCGGCCAGTAGCGTTGCTGCAGATGGTATGTACTGGGGGGACAGTTACGAACCCTCAAAGCCGGCCTTTACAGTTGATGAACCCCTTTTCATCGAGCCTGCGACAGACGTCCCATCCTTTGGTGACATAAGCTTCTGCATATTAGATGGCATGTACTGGGGAGATTGATAAATCCCCTCCTTTTTTTATAAAAAAGTTTTTTAACTGTTTTTTTTATATTCTTTTTTGATTACTATGAAGATATTAGGAATTTCTGCTAGCCCCCGCATTGGGGGGAATACTGACATAGTAGTGAAACAAATATTGGAATCGGCGAGCGAGGAAGGCGCCGAGGTGGAGTTCATCTCCCTCGCTGGCAAGACGATCAATCCCTGCGTGGCCTGCGACAGCTGCGTCAAGACCGGAAAGTGCAGATATGACGACGATGTGCTGCCTATACTGGAGAAGGTCAGCGAGGCCGACGGTGTCGTTATCGGATCGCCGGTATACTTTGGAGACACTCCATCCCAGCTAAAGGCCCTGATCGACAGGGAAAGGGTCATCAGGCACAAGTGGGGGTCCTTCGATGGAAAGGTGGGCGCCTCTGTGGCGGTCGCATGGAAGTGGGGGCATGTCAAGACGCTGGAGACCATAAACACATTCTTTACCGTTAACAAGATGACACTTACAGGTATAGGGGGCGTGCCCGGCATCGGCCTCATGGTCTTCGCCAGGGAAAAGGGCGAGGTAGCGGGCAACGAAGAAGCTCTCAAATCGGCCCATGCCCTTGGGAAGAGGGTCGTAGAGACCACCAACAAAATCTCCGGATAGGGGGCAATTGATTTGACAGACAATGTTGAGGACGTGGTCAAGGGCACGATATTTCCCAGGATAGACAGATTGTATGATGGCATCAACGACCTCAGGGAAGCTGCGAGCTCGCTTGAGGCGCTGGGGGAACTTCAGACGATACTGAACAACTTCAAGGCACAGATCGCCAAGAACGATGTTGACCGGGCGACACAGGAGGTCCTCGATTCACAATACAGGAATGCAGAAAAACTGATGGGAAGGCTGGAGAGATTCTTCAACGACTTCAAAGAGATGAAGACGCCCGAGTTCACGGTCGTGGATGCCAAGAAGCATGTCTCGAATCTTCATCTGGTATTCAACGGGCTTTGCGACGTTGCGAAGGAGGTGGATAGGAACTATGTCAAGAAACCACACCTCCTATGCGGCAACTTCCCCGAATGCGCCTGCTGCCAAAAGGCAAAGGAAGAGAAGGAAGAAGAATAGCCCAATCCATTCTTTTCTTCACTTTCTTTTAGTTTTCATTTTTCTTTTTTAGTAAGGGCATAACGTGTCATGGGGCCGTTATCCTCTGGCCTTGCCAGTGAGGATGGGTATGCGGACAGGAGAGGAACTGTGATGGCAAAAGAACTGTATTACACGACGAATGTGTCATGGACCGGGAAAAAGAAGGCTATTGTATCGTTTGAGAATAATAACAAACCAGATATAGGGATCGCCGTTGCGCCCGAATTTATGGGACACAATGACATTGTCACACCGGAAGACCTTTTCGTATCCTCGGTCAACGCATGCATGATGTCATACTTTATCAATGTGGCGGAGAGGATGAGGATAAGATTCAACTCCTACGAATCATCCGCGAGGGGCACCCTGACAGAGGATGGCATTGACTTCGTGTTCACAAGAATAGACATCGACCTGAAGGTCGTTGTCGACGATGAAAAGAACGTCGAAAAGGCGAAAAGGGCCATTGAGATGGCAAAGAAAGGGTGTTTTGTCGCCAACTCCATCAAAGCGGATGTCGCCGTGAGCTATGATGTATCGATGGAAGGGAAATGATAATGCACCTGTTCAAGGAACATTTATATAAATGACATAGGAAGACTACCATCATGGCAAAACAAGTAAAGGCTTCGCACATACTGGTCAAGGGCCAGGAAAAGGCCAAGGAGATACTGGATAGGATAACCAACGGAGAGAGTTTCGAGGCTCTGGCCAAGGAGTTCTCCGAATGCCCTTCGAAGAAGAGAGGAGGGGACCTCGGATACTTCGGGAGGGGCATGATGGTCAAGGAGTTCGAAAAGGCCGCGTTCGATGCAGAGAAGGGCAGCATTGTGGGGCCCGTGAAGACCCAGTTCGGATGGCATGTCATAAAGGTCGTCGACAAGAAGTAACTCTTATGTCGTTTTCCATTATTATCTTCTTTTATTTTACTAATTGAACCAACATGGCCCATCCTAATGTGAAATCAGGGATGTTATGTCCGCATTGATTTTAAGAAAGATATAAATATGTAATAATAATACAATAAAGTTGGTGAATATTTTATGAAAAAAATCACTTTACCGATAGCAATCGCAATGTTACTCGTGCTTCCAATGCTTTCAGGATGTATTGGTGGTGGCGACGATGACAAAACTATAGAAGCTTGGGATGGAGACATAGAGGACCTTCTCTTGACAGCCGACGACCTTGACGACGGATATGAAGTGGAAACTGAGACCTATACGGACCCAGATGAATTCGCCGATGACACGACGGCCCTTGAGGAACACGGTTTCGTAGAGGGAGCAATGTCAGATTTTGGTTACTATGATTGGGAGAACTTGGTCATAGGGGCTCAGATGGTACTGAGATTCGATCCTGATGAGATGGACGGACTTCTTGATGACTTCAAGGACAGCATAGATGAGGACGAAGGAACGACATATGAGGAGATAAACTTAGGCAGCTACGGCGATGAGACCCTAAGTTTTGTTATAACCGATTCGGACCTGGAGGGGTATGGCGCTTACGCCATAGGGTTCGTCAAGCAGGATATAATGGTCTTTATCATGACCGTCTCTATGGATGATGACGGAGATCTTGTAAAGTCGCTGGCCGAAGCGGTCCTTGACAAATTCTAATATTTTTTTTCTTTCTCTTTTTTAATTGATTATAATGGGGGGCATGAAATGAACAAGGTACAGTATGCAGGCATTATCATCTCCTCTTTAGGAAGCTTTATCATATTATTCTGGATATTGTGGAAGGTCATAGAGTATCTTGACGTTCCGGACATCCTGAAGATAGGGATCATGCTGCTGTTTGGCGGAGTAATAATAACAATTGCTTCCCTCGTGCGTGAGAGAAGCCAAGACGTAAAAAAGGAAACTTACTTCAAATGACCTTCTGGTCCTTGAAGTTCTCTATCTCTTCCTTGGAATAACCAAGTTCCTCCAGTATGCCCTCAGTGTGTTCTCCAAGCACTGGCGGAGGTATTCTCAGGGAACCAGGTTCGTTCCTGTACTTGACCTGTATGCCCGTCTGCTTGAACGGCCCCACCGTTGGATGGCTTAGTTCTTGGACCATCTCTCTGAAAAGCACCTGTTCGTCATTGAGCACCCTGTCTATCGTGTTGATGGGGCCGCATGGCACACCGGCCTCCGTGAGCTCTTCAAGCCAGTCGTCGCCAGGCCTTGCCTTGAGGGCACCCTCGATCATCGGCACGACGACGTCGCGATTCTTCACACGGTCGTCGTTGGTCCTCATCAGGTCGTCATCCTTCCATTCAGGTTTGCCCATCACATCGCACATCTGCTGCCATAGCTTGTCGGAACCCGCGGCGATGTTTATGAATATGTCCTTCGTCTCAAAGGCCTGGTAGGGCACTATAAGGGGATGTGCGGACCCCATCTTCTGTGCCACCTCGCCCTCAGCGAAATATCTTCCGGCCTGGAACGTGAGCCATGACACTATGCAGTCCAGCATGCTTATGTCGATATACTCGCCCTTGCCGGTGATCTGGCGCCTGTAGAGGGCCGCGGCT
>DAINBB010000042.1:0-8735 GCA_036733165.1 Halobacteria archaeon
ATCTCAAGGCGCCGTGACGATGTCGTGTCGAAAACGCTCACCTTTGCGCCATCGGCATCTATCATGGGCCTCTCGGTGCCTGAGTATCTGATGAATCTCGCGCCCTTGGCGGAGACCTCCCTGTAGATGTCCTCATAATACCCATAGGCCCTGATGTCCTGGTAGAGCACTGTGATCCTTGCCTCGGGTCTGAGCTCCTGAAGTCGCCTCACCTGCCTGAGGGCGGAGAGGCAGCACACGCGTGAGCATTCAGGACGCTTTTCGTTCCTGACACCTGCGCATAATATGAAAACATAATCCTCTGCTGGAAGGACACCCTCGTCCATCATCTTGACAAGTTCCTCCTCATGGAGTACAGGGCCCCCTACAACGTATCCGTCCTCGAACGGGTCCGCAAAGTCGTAGCCAGTTGCGATTATGACCGTTCCCGCCCTTAGGGTCTCCTCCCCGTCCGGTCTTGTCAGGGTTATGTCAAAATTGCCGACGAAACCGTCGACATGGCCCACCTCCGTCGACAGGAACACCTTTATCTTCTCGTCCGCGCCCACCAGCGCCTCAAGGTGTCTGGCCATGTCCCTGAACTCGGGGTCGGTCACATACGACTTGCCACCGAGGCTGTTCTCCCTCTCCACGAGGAAGACGTCGAAACCGTTCCTTGAAAGTTCCAACGCGCTTGCCATGCCGGTGAACCCGCCGCCTATCACGACCGAGGCTCGTTCAACGTCAACTTCGCTCTCGTACAGGGGATTGAGCAGCCTCGCCTTTGAGACCGCCATCCTCACAAGGTCCTTGGACTTCTCCGTGGCCTCCGCCATGCAATCGGAATGCACCCATGAGCACTGGTTCCTGATGTTCGCCATTTCCAGCATGTATGGATTGAGACCGGCCTCGACCAATGCCTCCTGGAACGTCTTCTCATGGGTCTTTGGCGAGCAGGCCGCCACGACGACCCTGTTGAGGTCCATCTCCCGTATCTTGTCCTTGATGGCCTTTTGTCCAGATTCGGAACATGTGAAGAGGGATTCCTCGGCGTACACAACATCAGGGAGCCCCTTTGCATATTCGACGACCCCCTTGACATCCACGTATCGGCCGATGTTCTTTCCGCAGTGGCAGACGAAGACACCGACCCGCGGTCTTCCTCCGTCCGCGCCCGGAAGCTGGACAGACTCCCTCTCCTTGACATCGCCCGAAAGCCTATACGTCTTCGCGACGGCGCCGATGGATTGCGAAACGCTGTCCGTGATATCGTTCGGGCCCTGGCAAGCCCCCACTATGAAGACCTTGTCGTTTTCCGTGGATATCGGGCTTGTCGGTTCTCCTCCCGGACTGAAGAAACCATAATTGTTGAGAGGTACGCCGAATATCTCCGCAAGCTGGCGCGACCCCTCTGCCGGGACAAGGGCGGTGTTGAGGACCACCATGTCAAAGACCTCCTCCTTGGACTCCTGCGACTCCGTGTCCTCATACCTCAGGAGGATGTCGCCGCCGTCCAGCTCCAGAAGCTCTCCCGGTCTGCCGCGCACGAATCTTATCGAATCCTTGGCCCTCTGGTAGAACTCCTCATATCCCTTTCCACTTGCCCTTATGTCTATGTAAAAGATAGATACGTTGGCCTCGGGGTCGTGGTCCTTGACCAAGAGCGCCTCCTTGATGCCATACATGCAGCACACCTTGGAGCAGTACCCCCTGTCCGTCTTGACGTCCCTCGAACCCACGCAGTTTATGAATGCTATGTTCTTGGGTTCCCTCTTGTCATTGGCCCTTAGTACATGGCCGCCCGTCGGGCCAGCCGCAGAGAGCAGCCTTTCAAGTTCCATGGCCGTGATGACGTTGGGATACTTCCCATATCCGTACTCGGGCCTGTCATATGGCAGGTAGGGGACCGAACCTGTGGCAAGGAAGACGCCGCCCACATCCAGGTAGGCGGTCTCCTCTGCCTGTTCGAAGTCTATGGCGCCCTTGTCGCAGAACTTCGCGCAGTTCCCGCAGACGCCCTTGGTGAAATGGAGGCATGCGCCCCTGTCTATGTAGGGCACGGCGGGTATGGCCTGATCAAAGTCGAAGTGTATCGCCTTGGTCTTGGCGAACTTACCCTCATATGGCAGTTCCACCTTGCCAGGGCACTTCGCCATGCAGTCACGGCAGCCAGTGCACTTGTCAAGGTCGACGTAGCGCGGATGCTTGAGGACCTCCAGGCGATATCCATCGGCCGTCATTTCCGCCCCGACAACATCTGCAAGGGTGATCACCTCTATCAAGGGATTTCTGGCCACGGAGAGCATGAACGGGGAAAGTATGCATATCGAGCAGTCCAGCGTTGGCATCGTCTTGTCCAGCCTAGCCATTATGCCCCCTATGCTTGAGGTATTTTCGACAAGGTACACCTTCACCCCCCTTTCCGCAAGGCTTAGCGCCGCCTGCATCCCGGATATCCCAGCACCTATAACCGCCGCTGTCTTGATCATATCTTCACCTCAAGTCCAAGCTCCTCGTTTGAGAATCCCATCGAAAGGGCCAGCAGTTGTGTGTAATAAAGTACAGGTATGTCGGACACCTGTTCCAGCTGCATATGGCAGAACGGGCAGGGCGTGACGATGAGGTCGGCACCCTTGATCGTGGCCACCTTCCTTTTTGCTATGTCAAGGGACACCTCCTTGATTCCCGACCTGAGGCCACCTCCAGCGCCGCAGCAGGAGTTCTTCTCAAGATAATCGATGCTCTTCGCCCCTGTCGCCTCTATGAGCTCATCGAAGAAGCTCGGATCCTCGAAGTTGGTCTCCCTGCGGTACTTCACAGGTTTGAGTAGGTGGCAACCGTAATGGGCGGCGACCTTGCAGTCCAACTTGTTTGTAACGTGTTTTGACAACGCCTCTACACCATAATCAAAATACAGATATTCAACGATGTGATAGACATCGACCACCCTCTTGAGGTCTCTTCCGACATCTTTCATGGACGCCCTTATCTCCTCACAGAGGGCATCGTCCTCCTTAAGCTCCATCGAAGAGTCCTTCAACGTGCCATAGCAACCGTTGCACATCGTCACTATGTCCATTCTCATCTCCGAAGCGATGTCAAGATTCCTGGCGGATATCTTGAGCCATAGGTCCTTGTCAAACGACCTCATGACCCCGGGGGCGGGACAGCATGATGCTCCCTCCATATCGTTCAGGCCGATCCCCAGCCTCTCACAGACCAGTCTGGTGGCCACCTCTATCTCGGGCAGCCTGTTAGGTATCAGGCATCCAAGGAAGAATGCAAGATCGACATGTCCCTCACTCATGTCCCTCACCCATCAACTTCCTTACCTCATCTCTCGCACCTTCGAAACTATGGGTGGTGGGCGGCAGTTCGTCAAGGCCAAGTTCCTTCCTTCTTTCCCGGTTCCTGTCATTGATGGGCACGGCGTGGCCGGTCCGGTAAATGTATCCAAGCACGGCCTTGTGGCTCTCGAGCACCTTTCCCAGCCGGTAGGCCTCTTGCCTTATCTTAAGAATCTCCTCAGTGATATCTATGCCCCTCGGGCATCTCTCCATGCAATTGAAGCACGTGGTGCAGTACCACAGGGAAAGGTCGTCATAGTCCATTTCCCCGCAAGCCCTCTTTTCGACCAGTTCCCTGGTCCTGAAGGCGACGACACGCCCCGATGGGCAGGATGCGGTGCATGTACCACATTTCATGCATGACTGTATTGCATTATTCATCATCTCCACCAAAAGGTACGACAGATGTTGAAACACCTGAACAAATTATATTGTCTCAAGCACTTTTGCAACAATTTAAATATTTTTTCATCGTTGATACATCTAAATGATGCAAGGAAAAAGAAAAAGATGGAATTTTGTATAGAGACTACAGCAATCCTATGGTCAATCCAAATACGGCCGCAATTATGACTGTCGCGATTATAATGCCGATTATGCTCATTATCCACGCTACTACGGCCTTGCCCCAGCCCGTATTGAAAACCGATTTTATGACCCATACCATGATGAGTATGCTAATCAGGAGACCGATAAGGCCGCCGCTCGCTATGCTCAAGGCGGCAAACACCATGTTGATGATTATCATGAGTATGGTGATGGCGACTGCCGCCCCGAAAGCCTTTCCAAAGGACGCGTTCTTTATGGCCGCCACTTTTGCACCGAACCAGATGAATATCGCCTGCAGGGCAAAGTACAGGATGATTCCCACAACTACGGCGGCTATGCTCGTGAAAGCAAAACCTAAAAGTTCATATTCCATGTGCTCACCTAGGATTATGTATATATGCCCCATCGATTATTAAATGTTTTTTGTAGACGGGCCATATGGACGCCTCCGGCATCATTCCCTCTTTTGTATCAGCTCAAGATATAGCTTTATCGACTCCAACCAGTTCTCAGACGCCTTGTTGTACTGCTCGAACTGCCTCTGCCCGAACAGCTCCTCCATCTTTGAGGATAACGAAAGGATGCCCTTTCTCAGCTCCTCTTCGACGAACGACCTGTCGGCCTCAATCTCGTGGTCCCTCTTTGACGTGTTTTCATATTCCTCTATCACGTCGTTGACCATCTGCACGTCCATGAGTAGCCTCGCGGCGATCTCATTGGGATGCATCCCCTCATTGTGATAGTCGATTATCTCTTTGGATTGGTCCCTCTTAGGCATAACACCACCGAAGATGCATATGTTTCAATTATGATTAATATCCTCAGGATTATTATCATATAAAAAGATTAATATACAGATAATCAGATATGATATTTTACGATGTCAAATATCGATGAAGAAATAAAAAAACAGATTGAGGTACTACAAGGTCAAATAGACGAAATAAAGGCTGATTTTGCCAAGATTGTTGAAACTGTCGAAAAAATAGACTATGCGAATACTGACATAGGGGCGATCAACGATCTTCTTAGGGTATTTTCAAAGCTTATATTGGCCGTGGAAGAGTCCGGTAAGAAGTACGCCACGCTGTTCGTCAACAAGAGCATACAGAATGACTCGACCGAGCTCTCAAAGTATCTTCATCACTCGAAGCTCAAGATGGAAGGTGTGAAGGACGCCTTCATCAACAAGGACAAGAACGGATTCACAAAGGGTCTGTCCATACTCAACAGGAACCTTGACAGTTCTGAATACCTCCTGTCCCTGTTCATAGGGGAGGCGACCGCGGAGATAACGAAGGTCGTCTTCAAGCAATACATCGACAAGAAGGCCTCGGACGAGATGCACGACAACATGGTCAGGATCATGGAGATACTGGCCAGTCTCAAGGAAAGGATGGAGAGGTGTGAGGGGAAGATATCACTTCTTATCAGAAGGAGGCCTCAGGATTTCCTTGAGGAGGAAGAGGCAAGGGTCTTTAACGAGATGTTGAGGATCCACTCAGAGAACGTGCAGTGGGTCGAGCCGAGATTCCTTGATAGGAATCTGCCGATACCATTGGCCAGGATAAATGAAATATTGGATAACTTGCTGCAGTACGGCCTATTGGACCAGAAGCTGCGGGGAGGAATGAAGGTTTATAAATACAGGTTTGGTGAAAATAATGACTTCAATAAGGATTAGGGGCATATATACTACAGCCCTCACCAAGTTCTTCATAGACAAAGGACATTACATCAACCAGATGTCAGATCTAATGAGGGACAGATTCCATGGTCAAGAGACCCATGAGGTCCCCAAGGTGGACATCAAGCACACCAAGGACCTTCAGGGAATATCTATGGTTGGGGACAAGGATTCCCTAGGGGAAATAGAAAATGACATCAGGTCGGAGTTCCTCGACGTGTTCTTCCAAAAATCCGATATCGACCTCTATGGGATATACAAGGGTTCGGTGATCAAGACCAACAATGAGACGATCGTGAATCTTGGAAAGGATATCGGCATACTGCCTGAGTACAGCGAGGAAGAGTTCGTGCTTGTCCAGGTCCTGGAGATGAACAACAAGCCCATATTGACCACAAGGATCACATTCTCCGGGAAATACTGCGTGATAATACCGGAGGACGACATCAAGATATCAAGGAAGATCAGGGACGAGCAGGAACGCAACAGGCTGATCCGCATAGGAAGGGAAGTCAAGCCAAAGAACTTCGGCATACTCTGGAGAACGTCCTCCGAGGAAGTGGATGAGGACCTTCTCAAGAACGAGGCCACGGAACTCGCAAAGAACGCGTCATACGTCATGGACAGATTCATAGAGCTCGAGGGTCCCGGGCTCATCAAATCCGGAAAGAGCCACATGAAGATATTGTTCGGGAGCGACACGAAGACCAAACTGGACGATATAAGGGACGATGTCTCCCCCACCATAAAGAATCACCACATGATGAAGTCTGCCGGCAGGGACATCTCCTTCGCGGTGGACATGATGGAGAACATCAAGGGAAGGAGGGACATCACTGATATAGACACGCTCTTCATGGACATATTCAGGCAGATAAAGGGCCCGAGGGTAGGCGATGAGATAATACTCGAGCACGTCAAGCCATCCTCCCACACGATAATCATAGACGGGTGCAAGGTAAGGAACTACAATCCACCCTACATCAAGATCAAGAGGACATTCTCCTCAAGGGGCACCTACGACGGCCTGGAACTGAGAAAGGAACCAGGCGACTATGCCATCACCGAGCTCGAGGAGGGAAAATGGCACTTCACCCACGCATACTACGACAAGAACAACTATCTGAAGGGGGAGTACATCAACATCTGCACACCCATAGAGATATTCCCGAACAAGATAAGGTACATAGACCTTGAGGTCGATGTCGTCAGATACCCCAACGGAGACATGAACATGATAGACCAGGAACTCCTCAACAAGAGAGTGAAGGAAGGTGTCTTCACGGAGGGACTCGCCAAGAGGGCCCTTAGGGAGGCCGATGACGTCATCAAACAATACAGGGTTGAGGAGATATGATATCGGAACTGGAGACGATAGAGATCATCAGGAGCCTTGAGAACAACGACATCAGCAAGGCAAGGGATATGGTATCGGCGATCAAATCGCCAGAGTCCTCCTACGAGAGGGGGTACGTACACGCGCTCAGGGGGCTTGTGGCATCTTGCGAGAACAAGGAGGGCGACAGCGTCTTCCAAAAGCTGATAAAGGACCTTATGCCGCAAAGCTCGATAAACGACGAGTGGGAGATCTCCAAGACCCTGCTTTCCCAGAACTTCAGGCCTAGCTTTGACATAGGGTATGAACACGCATGGGAGTTCATATTCTCATACTTCTCAGGCAACGTGAAAACGGGACTTGACAAGTACCAGGAATGACATCAACGGATTCTGAACCATATTGAAAGACATAAATAGTGCATATGCGCCGTTATCAATGGTGACGGCATGAGAACATGGTCCGCGGTGACCCTGGCATTTCTTTTTGTGGTGCTGGGTGCATCCGTCTTTCATTGGAACTCGGCACCTCCGCCCGAAGGCAGGATTGTGTACGACGGAAATTCCTACATCCTTGAGGCGTGCTTGCCTGTCGACATGGATTCATTAACATATACTGGATTCAAGGTGGACGGCCATAGGGTGTATTACGGCGGCGATGGCACACTGTACCTTCAGGACGGTGATGGGTATCTGGCATATGTCCGCGGGAACGGCGGCCATGCCATGGAGTTCTCTGTAAGCGGTTGCCTCGGGGACCGCAAGGGAGAGGAGGGGATATCTGTCGAAGCCCAGAACGGGACAGTGAACATCGAGTGGTACCTGCAGTACCACTGCTGCGCGGAGATGGAGATGAGCGCCCTTGTCGAAGGCGGCACGATATCGGTCCATACGGTAGACCATGGCGAGACGTGCAGATGCATCTGCGAATACAGGCTGGACGCGAACATCCGCGGCCTCGAGAGCGGGGAGTACAGGGTCGTGATATACGATGTCCTCATGGAAGACGAAGCCGCAGAAGGCTCCGCGGGGCTCGTGGCGTGCGAACAGACGGTCCTGATACATTAATTTTTTTATATCTGTCGCGCAATCTCTATCTATGGTAAAAAAGGACATTGAACCATATACGGCCCTATTCCCGAATCCGGCCCTCCTGGTCTCCTGCGGATGCCATGAGCGTCCCAACATCATTACGATCGCATGGGGATCGACATCCTGCCTCAGTCCGCCCATGCTGACCATCGCGGTGACCCCTTCAAGGTACTCCTACAATCTCATCCTCGAGTCGAAGGACTTCGTGGTGAACATAGCAGAGGCGTCCGATGTCAGGAAGGTGGACCTCTGCGGAAATGTCTCAGGTACCGACCATGACAAGTTCAAGGAATGCGGATACACTGCCGAGAGGTCCCTGAAAGTGAACTCGCCGAGGATCATGGAATGCCCGATAAACATCGAGTGCTATCTCGACAGGACTGTGCACCTTGGGACCCACGACCTGTTCATAGGGCAGATAGCCAACGTGTCCGTGGACGAGAGGGTGTTGGGGAAGAACGGAAGACCTGACCTCGACAAGCTCGGCACCCTGGTCTACGCCCAGGGAAGATACTTCAGGCTGGGCGAGGTCCTTGGGGAATACGGTTTTTCCGTAAGGGAGTAGGCATGCGATGAAGGTGCTGATCAGCGGAAGATTCTCGGAAGGTGAGAAAAAGGTGTTCAAGGAGCATCTGGGCGGCGATGTCATCTTCGACGACGTTGCGCCCGCCCCGGAGGCCCTGGCCGATGTCAGGGTGGCCCTGATGACGTCTTGGAGGTCGTTTTCGCCCCTTGTGCCGTCAATG
>DAINBB010000043.1:0-8652 GCA_036733165.1 Halobacteria archaeon
GCCCAATGTGGACACCACGCCAATACTCGCCTCCGAGCTCCAGGCGGAATTGGAGGACTTGGAGACGGAGTACGAATGGAGAGGGGTGGAGGTGCAGGAGCTGCTCGATGCGTTGCAGGACATGGCGCAGGAGCCAGACCCAGACTACGAGGCGATCGGCTCGGCGTTCGAGTGGTATGATGCAGAGTGGATAGAATATCGGACCACGCTGAGAAGCTACTACCACATGTCGATCTTACTTGAGCATACCACGCCCGTCGCTGATGACCTTTTGGCGCTGAATAAGGAGACGCTGCCCTTTGTCCGTCCTGATGGGGATACGTATGACATGGGGATTCTCAACATGGCAGGAGAAAGCATCATGATCAGATCCAACGATATCATGTCATGCATCGAGGATGGTATCGCCGGACAGGACGTTCGTGAAGAGCTCATCGAGGACCTGCAATGGTTGGAGGAGTACCTGCCAGGATATTGCGACATGGAAGTTGGGTATGTATACTATTACCTGGGCAGCGCCTTGTTCCGCCAGTCGCTTTATTCGGACGTTCTGATACGTGACTGCAATCCGTACTGCATCTAAATACTGCGATAGGCAATGCTCTCCTAATTTTTCTTACCTTTTTTGGAAATATGATTCCCAAGAACTACTTGTATTAGACCGCACCCATATTGCATCCAAACCTGTCGGCTACGGGTCACAATGTGTTTTCAACATCATGATTACTGTTGCCATTGCCATTATCATTGAAGTTAGGTTTGGCCATAGAGCCTATTTTGGATAATAAAAAAGAAAGGGCAGAATAGGGTGCGGGTGATGTTCACCTACGCTTCCTTGTCCCTGCCTTTCCTGCTGCCGTGCTCAAGGACAAGATACAACAGTACCCCCATCAGCAACGCCCAGGTCGCCCCCCTGGTGGCAAGTATCCCGCCCATCATGCCGGATATGCCCCTCTCAGTGTTGGTGGTCACGAGCTCCATGGCAAGGTATGTGCATAGATAGCCCTGTATGGCCATCGTCAGGCCGTAACCTATGGGAAGTGCCGGCTGCACCATCAACACTAGAGGATAGGCGAACATTATGAGCCCCATGCCCCAGAAATAGCTGGCCGCACCGCCCCAAAAGGAATATTCGTCCTTGGGGGTGGACGTCTTGAATCTGTTTATGACAAGCGCCTGGCCGCCGGTCCAGAGCGGCCCCGCCAGCGGCAGGAACGGGAAGTAGAGCGCAGAGAGATTCCTGACACCGGCCCAGAAGTTCGACCTGTTGGGGTCCACTGTGACCAGCTCGTCCCTCCTTGCATCGTTGGCCTCGTCCACCAGCGCCTTGTTGATAAGTATGTCGCCGAAGGCCAGGATGTATGCGATGACGGCGGTCGACATAGCCGCAAGGAACATCTCGGGACCCGGCCATCCTATCGAGAAAGGCGACATCGCATCGAACGTCGCTCCGAACTTCGGCATGAACATCCATCCCTTGTCGAATATGTTGTCAGGGAACGATATCTCCCCAAGCGCAAGGCCCACCAGGTAACCTACGATGAAGGTCGGCGCGATCCCGTACTTTACGATCCAGGAATAGAGCCTGTTTTTTCTTCTGTACTCAAGAGACCTCGGAGACCACAATATGAAGAACGAAAGGATGACGGCGACCATGAAGGATATGGATATGGGCCCGACGCCCCCTCCAAGGTCCCATCTCGCCACATCGTTCTGTATGCCCGATGAGCTGTTGTCCCAGACCTTTATTATGGCGGCCACTCCCGCGCCGAGCAGAATGCCGGACTTGATGGAGGCCGGAACGAGGCTCACGAGCCTCTTGGCGCCGCCGGAAAAGGCCATCAGGAAGAAGATGGCGGCAACGATGAGCTGCAAGGCTATCATGGCCTGGATAACGCCCGTTGAGCCAAGGTCTGTGGAATAGTTCAGTATGAATGCCAGGTATATCGGGATCCCTGCCGTGATCCAGCCCGCAACGGCGGGATCGCCGAACGCAGTGTGCAGCATTGCCATGAAGTGATATATTATCACCATAGTCAGGGCGATCTCGTAATCTATGCCAAAGGCGTTCTGAATTGCCGCAATGATGCTCAAGGGGACCACACACAGTATCATCCCCTCTATGAAGTCGGGCCATTCCAGCGGATAGTGTATCAAGGGAATACGAAGCCTTATGGGACCACCCCAATAGGGTTGTTCCGTCTCGCCCGGTTCCCTCTCTTTTCCTAGGTACCATCTCATTATCTCTCCCCCATAGGATATTGTATGTATAATATTCTTAAAAATGAGTATAATATTCATATATAAATGTATTGCCACAAATACCGACCTTAAGAATATAAATGTCCTTGGAGTAATATATCCAACTGTCAATTGTGAACACTATGCCCCCATGGAAATGAAAATATATTAAAAATGGTACTTAAGTATACATAGAAGTACAAAAATATGCATAAATGCCACAAATTTTATAAAGGGATCGCCATGTTTTATTTGTATGTCACTGAAATGCAAAGGTGGTTCATTTTGGCTTCGGCCACACGATTAATGTAAAAAAGGGCCAAAAACTGAATCCGATAATAGCAGAGATCAAGGTACATTCCCCCATGCACGGCGACATGCTCGGCAAGCGAGACCCCATGGACGTTCTTGGGATATATGAATCGTGCGATGTCGCGGGCATATCGTATATCACTGCGGGGGAATTCAACGGAGACGCCTCTCTTCTCAGGAAGATATGCAGCAGCACGGACCTGCCAGTCCTCAGGAAGGACTTCATAATGACCGCATCCGACGTTGAGGAGACCTCGTCCCTTGGCGCGAGAGGCATCCTCCTGATAGCGAGGATGCTCAAGGGCAGGACGCCCGAGTTCGTCGAGCTTGCGCTTGAGCACGGGCTCGAACCCCTGGTCGAGGTGCACTCATACGACGACATACAATATGCCAATGCGTCCGGGACCAAAATGGTGGCGATCAACAACAGGGACATCACCATGTTCGAGAAGGACAGGGGAAATGTGGAGGTCACCGAGCGGCTGCACCACTTCATCGACAAGAAGAGGATGTTGGTGAGCGCGAGCGGCATCGAGACGCTGAACGACCTGAAGAGGGCGATGAGCATCAGCGATGCGGCATTGGTCGGGACGGCGTTCATGCAGGCGGTGGACATTGAAGGCATAGTAAGGTCATTCGTGGGTGGTCAGCGATGCTGAGCGAGCTGGTAAGGGGCAGGGACCTCTCGTTCGAGGAGGCCTACAATCTGTTCATGGAGATGAGGGAAAAGGAGCCGCAGAACATCGCCGCAGACCTGGTGGCGATGGAATCCAAGGGTTACACGGCCGAGGAGATAGCCGGTTTCGCCCAGGCCATGAGGGACGCTGCCAGACCCATAGACCTCGGGGATGTCGCAGACACGTGCGGCACGGGGGGAGACTCGTCATCAACGATCAATGTGAGCACGGCGACATCCATCCTGCTCTCATGCTTCCACCCTGTCGCAAAGCACGGGAACAACTCCGTGACGTCGAAGAGCGGGTCCAGCAACGTCATGGCAGAACTGGGCATAGACATAACCGCAAGCGAGGAAACCCTGATGATGGGCATCGGGACATGCCAATACGCATACCTCCACGCACCGCACTATCATGTGTCTCTTGGAAAGATAATGCCGGTGAGAAAGTCCCTGGGCATCAGGACGATATTCAACATCATAGGGCCGCTCTGCAATCCTGCCAGGCCACGTCATCAGATGATAGGGATCTCGGACTATGGCCTGATGGAAAGCGTGTCCAGCGCGCTGCAGATGCTAAGGGTCAAGCGGGCGCTCGTGGTCCACGGGAGAGGTCTTGACGAGGTCCATCCCTCGAAGAGCACCACCGTATACGAGGTGGATGGGAACAGCATCGAGAACTATGTGATAAATCCCTCGGACATGGGGATGGAGAGGTCTCCCATTGTGCCGTGCAACAGTGCAAGGGAGAGCGCAGGGAGGATAGTGGCGGTGCTGTCGGGAAAGGGATTGAGAGAGGACAGGAACTTCATAATACTGAACGCAAGTGTCGCCCTCTACGCCACGGGGAGGGGAGACCTGGCGGAATGCAGGGAAATGGTGGAGTCCGCCATTGGCGAGAAGGTCCTGGGAAGGCTGGAGATGATAAGGAATGCATACCCAAGGAAGTGATCCCGTGGATCCGCTTCGCCTCTATGCCGCTCTCAGCCGGGATGACAAGGACCCCTTCATACTCGAGACCACGGTCAAGGACAGATTCTCGGAAGGGCGCACGTTCATCTCATCCGACCCGGCCTTCAAGGTTGAGGTGGGGGGCAAGGGAACGTTCATAGACGGCTCAAGGGCGTCCGGGGAGACGAACCCGTTCAGGGCGCTCAAGGCGCTTTCGGCCGAAGGGGAAGAGATGCTGTCCGGGATCTTTGTGGGGTATGTGGCCTACGATGCCATACAGGAATGCATAGGGGGGGTGGTGCAAGAGCCTTCCGTCTTCGGATTCTACGACAAGACATACGTTCTGGACCACTCCAATAACAGCCTTGAACTGTTTTCCGGGGGCGAGAGGGCCGCAATGCCGAAGGACATCCTCAGGGAGGCCATGTCAATTGACCTTGGTGAATGCAAGTATTCGTGCGATGTCGTGTCCACCGATGCGGACAGGGATACCTACATTGACATGGTGAGGGCGGCGAAGGACTACATCTATGCGGGTGACGCATTCCAGATAGTGCTGTCGAGGGAATATCGCCTTCAGACCGACGCGTCACCGTTCCAGTTCTACAGGAATCTCCGGGAGGTCAATCCGAGCCCCTACCTTTTCCTTATGGACTTCGGGGACAAGAGCGTGGCCGGATCGTCCCCAGAGACGATGGCCTCAGTGGATGACCAGTTGGTGAAGATCAATCCAATAGCAGGGACGACCCGGAGGGGCACGGACCCTGAGGAGGACAGGGAACTGGCAAAGCGCCTCCTGGAGGACGAGAAGGAGAGGGCAGAACACATCATGCTCGTGGACCTTGCAAGGAACGACATAGGAAAGATATGCGAACCGAGGTCCATCTCCATACCTACGATGATGAAGGTAAGGCAGTACAGCCATGTCCAGCATATAGAGAGCGAGGTCACAGGGACCCTCAGGGACGGCATGACCATGTTCGATGCGATAGAGTCGTCATTTCCCGCAGGGACGCTCACGGGCGCGCCGAAGATAAGGGCGATGGAGATCATCGACGAGCTTGAGATGAGCAGAAGGCGGGTGTACGGCGGATGCGTCGGTTACTTCTCCACAAACGGAAACGCGGATACCGCAATAGCCATCAGGATGGCGGAGTTCGACGATGCCTGCAGGGTAAGGGCGGGGGCCGGCATAGTGGCGGATTCGGACCCGCTCTCGGAATACGAGGAGACTGAGAAGAAGATGTCCGCGATGCTCACCGCGTTTAGGAGGGGGGCGCCGACATGATAGTCATAATAGACAACAAGGACTCCTTTGTCTGGAATCTGGCAAGCTATGCCGCCCATTACGACAAGGTATGTGTCATGCCGAACGGATCAAAGGTCACCGAGGTCCTGGACAAACACCTGGACGGCATGATAATCTCTCCAGGTCCGGGCACCCCCAGCGACGAGAGGTACATTGGGAACGTTCCGGGGATGCTGGACAGTGTCGGGTGTCCAGTATTGGGCGTCTGTCTGGGACACCAGGCGATAGCGCACCATTTCGGAGGGGCGGTCGGCAGGGTGGAGCCCACCCACGGGAAGGCCAGCCGAATATACCATGACGGAAAGGGGATCTACAGCGGCGTGAACAACCCCCTTTCGGCCGGCAGGTACCACTCCCTCGCCGTGCTGTCGGCGCCAAAGGGATTCGACGTCACCGCAAGGACGGAGGACGGCATGATAATGGGCATCAGGTCTGTCGACGACAGGATAGAGGGCGTGCAGTTCCATCCGGAAAGCGTGCTAACAGGGAACGGCGGGCCTGACGGGCTAAAGATGATCAAGAACTTTGTAGAAAGATGCGGGGTGGGCACATGATGCCGCCGTTCATCAAGGTATGCGGCATCAGGAGCATCGAGGAGGCAGACATGTTGGCGAGATATGCCGATGCCACCGGCGTTGTCGTTAAAAGCGAATCTGCGCGCACTATAGGACTGGATGAGGCCGGGTCCATCATCAGAAGATCGAGGATCCCCGTATTCCTAGTTTCAACGGCAACCGACATTATGGAATGGAAGGAAATGATAGAGAGGACACGCGCAGGCCACATACAGGTACATTCAGATATGCCTGCAAATGCGGTGGAGCGCATAAAGGGGGAGTATGGGGTGGAGATAATGAAGGCATTCATGGTCCCTGGGTCATCAAAGGACCCGTATGAGGAGGCCGAATCCATGATAGAGAATATCAGGGAATACGAGATCGACAAGGTCCTGCTCGACACTGGCGCCGGCAGCGGCATGGTCCACGACACCAGGGTGAGCAGGGCAATATCCGAGAGGATCGACACCATCCTCGCGGGCGGGCTGAACGAAAGGAACATCCTGTCGGTGTTCGGGGAGGTCAGGCCATGCGGGGTGGACGTCTCAAGCGGCGTTGAGAGGAACGGCATCAAGAACGAAGGGATGGTCAGAAGATTTTGCAACATATTGGGATGTAGGGAAGACCAGAGGGTGTTGACATGAAGTTCGATGAATTTGGGGGCACTTTTGTGCCAGAGGCAATGATGGTGCCCCTGCAGGAACTGTCAGATGCATACAGGTCGTTGAAGGACGACGATGACTTCCAATCCGCGTTGGGACGACTCTTGAACGAGTATGTGGGCAGGCCATCACTGCTATATTACGCCAAGAATCTGACGGAGAGGGTAGGCGGAGCGAAGATATACCTGAAGAGGGAGGACCTGCTGCACGGAGGGGCGCACAAGATAAACAACACGATCGCCCAGGTGCTCCTGGCAAAGAAGATGGGAAAGAGACGGATAATAGCCGAGACCGGGGCGGGGCAGCACGGAGTGGCAACTGCCATGGCAGGTGCGCTGTTCGGAATGGAGACGAAGGTCTACATGGGCAGCCTGGATGTTGAGAGGCAGAGGTCAAACGTGTTCAGGATGCAGCTTCTGGGCGCGGAGGTGCATCCAGTCGACACGGGCAACAGGACGCTCAAGGATTCCATCAATGAGGCCTTCCGGGACTGGATCTCCTCATATCCCGACACCCACTACGTCGTCGGCTCGGTCGTGGGGCCCCACCCATATCCCGAGATGGTAAGGGACTTCCAGTCGGTCATAGGAAAGGAGACCAGGGAACAGATGCTGAAGGCGGAAGGAAGGCTGCCAGACTATGCGATCGCCTGTGTGGGCGGAGGAAGCAATGCGATGGGCATGTTCCATCCTTTTCTCAAAGACGACGTGAAACTCGTCGGCGTTGAGGCTGGGGGACGGGGCACGGACACCAAGGATCACTGCGCATCCCTCAACCTGGGGGAGAAGGGCGTCTTCCACGGGATGCTCACGTATGTGCTGCAGGAGAACGGCGGCCAGATAGCCGGGACCCACAGCATTTCGGCCGGATTGGACTACCCCGGTGTCGGACCGGAGCATTCATGCCTAAAAGACAGCAAAAGGGTGGAATATGTGACGGCCACCGACGCGGAGGCGCTCGAAGGCTTCATGGCACTGTCGAGAACGGAAGGCATCATCCCGGCACTTGAGTCGTCCCATGCCGTCAGCCATGCGATAAAGTTGGCTGAGGGCCTTGACAGCGATGATGTCATAGTTGTCAATCTTTCAGGAAGGGGAGACAAGGACCTTGAGATAGTCATGGAGGCGATGCAGCGATGATAAGGTCACCCACCATAATACCATTCGTCATGTGCGGCGACCCTGACCTGGATTCCACCCTGGGATTCCTCATGGCCCTTGACAAATACGCCGACGTCA
Organism: Halobacteria archaeon; assembly: GCA_036733165.1. Taxonomy (GTDB): domain Archaea; phylum Methanobacteriota_B; class Thermococci; order Methanofastidiosales; family NM3; genus JAFGGT01. The sequence goes on from DAINBB010000043.1 coordinate 7,947, forward strand.
TTGAGCTGGGCATACCGTTCAGCGACCCCATAGCGGACGGAAAGGCGATCCAGAAGGCTTCGGTGAGGGCGCTGGAATCTGGGACAAGGGTTGAGGATGCATTTGACATAGTAAGCAGATTCAGGGAACGCTCAGACACCCCCGTAGTCCTAATGACGTATTACAACCTCATATACAGGATGGGGCCAAGGAAGTTCCTGACCAAGGCGAGGGATGCGGGTGCGAGCGGCACCATAATCGTCGACCTTCCCCTAGAGGAGTCCCAAGAGTACAGGGAGATCTGCAAGGAGGTGGGGTTGAAGGCCGTCTTTTTGGTCGCGCCGAACACCGATCTCGAAAGGGTGAGGTCGATAGATGATGCAAGCACCGGATTTGTTTACCTTGTGGCGCACCTAGGGACCACTGGTGAAAGGGACATCGTCCCAAAGGCCACGCTAAACCTTCTCAAGGAAGTGAAGACAGTCTGCAAAAGACCTGTGGCGGTAGGTTTTGGAATCTCAACGCCCGACCATGTCGCCCAGCTGCTCGACTCCAAGGCCGATGCCGTCGTTGTCGGAAGCGCCCTGGTAAGCATAATAGAGAAACATGGAAGGGATGCCATCCCGTATCTTGAGGAAAGGATGTTGTCTTTCAAAAAGGCAGTTGACAAGAATAACAGAGAGAAAGGACGGGGCAGTCAACGATAGGTGTATAGGCTTGCGTTCGA
>DAINBB010000044.1:0-7813 GCA_036733165.1 Halobacteria archaeon
TGCATCTCCAAGAGGTCGTAGAGCATGGCGTACCCTGCCGACCTTCCGCCCGCACCTGGGCCTATCACGGTAACGGTGTCCGTCGTGTCGGTCTCGTAGGTGATGGCATTGGTCACACCGTGGATATGGTACAGCGGGTCCTTCCTGTCCAGCCATTCAGGCTTCACGGACGCCTTCAGTACCCCATCCTCGTAATAGAGTGAGGCCACGAGCTTTATCCTCTTGCCATCATCACTGGCGGCCTTTATCTGCGCCAGTGTGATGTCCCTGATGCCTTTGAGTTCCACGTCCTTGGGCGTGATGTTCATCCTCAGGACCTTGTTCGCCAGTATCACTACCTTTGCGCAAGGGTCCCAGCCGTCGATGTCGCCCGTGGGGTCTGTCTCGGCGTAACCAAGGGACTGGGCGAGCTTCAGCGCCTCGTCGAACTTGATCTCCTCTCTCTCCATCTTTTCCAGCATGAAGTTGGTGGTCCCATTGAGGATTCCCCTTATGGAGTAGAACTTGCTGCACGGGAGTCCGTGCGTGGCCAGCGAAAGTGCGGGCGTCCCTGATAGCACAGTTCCCTCGTATCCATAGTAGACGTTCTTCTCCTTTGCAAGGCTTGTCAGCTCGTCGTGCGCAAGTGCCGGCGCTCCCTTGTTGGTTGATATGAAGTGCTTTCCTGCAGATAGCGCCCTTCTGGCATGCTGGAGTCCAACGCCTCCGTTCGTGAGATTTGTCGGCGTTGCCTCAACAACCACGTCCACGTCCTCCAGGTCTATTATCTCAAAGGATGAGAACCCTCTCTTTCCTTCAAGCTTCTCGGACGATGGGCCTTCCTTCAGCAGAATCCCCGTGTCAAGCCCGTTGGGATTGAATATGGAGCCTTTCATCTTGTCGCATACGGCCACGATCTCGAACTCCATGTCATAGTCCTTTGAAAGCCTTTCCTTCTTCTCGTGCATGAGGGTAAGGAAACCGCTGCCGACTATGCCAAGGCCGATGATCGCTATCCTCAATGGTTTCAAGCTCATTTGAATCGTCCCTAGATATACTTGAGCTCCGCCATGAGCTCTGCGTTCAGTATGGATGCGCCCACTGCGCCCCTGATGGTATTGTGGCCTGTGACAACGTACTTGAACTTTCTCTCCCCGACCTTCACGAATCTGCCTGCGGTCACTGCCATGCCCCCGCCGAAGTCCCTGTGGAGCCTCGGTTGCGGCACTTCCCTTATCTCGATCGGCCTCTCAGGTGCCGATGGAAGCTTGAGCTCCTGTGGCAGCCCCCTGAAGTTCCTCAAGGTCTCCTCGAACTTCTCGACGGTCGTGTCCTCCTCGAGCTCTATGAATATCGACTCCGTATGCCCGTCTATCACAGCCACCCTTGTGCAGAGGGCCGTCATTGAGAAGTCGGCGTTCGTTATCTTGCCGTTCTCGAACTTCCCGAGAAGCTTGAGGGGCTCGGACTCCATCTTCCCTTCCTCCTTGCCGATGTAGGGTATCACGTTGTCGAGTATCTGCATCGATGAGACACCGGTGAAACCGGCGCCTGAGACGGCCTGCATGGTCGCCACCTTGATGTCCCTGATGCCGAACGCATCGAATATGGGCTTGAGGGAAAGCACCATTACTATGGTGGAGCAGTTGGGGTTGGTGACAAGGCAGCCTTCCCAGCCGCTCTCCCTCTGGACGTCGATGAGCTTCAGGTGGTCTGGATTTACCTCAGGGATCAGGAGAGGCACGTTCTCGTCCATCCTGTGCGTGGCGGTGTTGGACGTGACCGGAATCTTCTTCGCCAGGTCGACCTCCACCTTGCCCGCCACCTCCGCGGGCAGGGCCGAGAAAGCTATGTCTATGTCGTAATCGTTAAGTATGTCTGCGGATGTCTCCTCTATCTTGAGGTCCAGGACATCATCTCCGTACTCGAATCCAAGGGGGTTGTCTCCATACCTTGTTCCCGCCGTCCTCTCGGATGCGGCCAAACACACGACATCAAACCATTTGTCCTCACTTAGCATTTTTACAAATCTCTGCCCGACCATTCCGGTCGCGCCAAGAACTGCTGCATTCAATTTCATTTTATTCACCCAATATCTTTCTCATTGTGTTCATGTCTGCGTCTATGGGGTCCATTATCTTTATGGACTCAATGACAACGTTTGGATCCTTCAATCCATGTCCTGTCGTGATGAGCACCGTGCTCTCATCACCATCTATCATGTTCTGTTCTTTTAGCTTCAACATGCCTGCCACGGACGATGCCGAGGCCGGCTCCACGAATATGCCCTCCCTTGAGGCCAACAGCCTCTGGGCCTTGAGTATCTCCTCGTCGGTGACGGACTCCATGAGCCCACCCGACTCCTTCACTGCGTTTATCGCCTTCATCCAGCTGATGGGATTCCCTATCCTGATGGCCGTGGCGATGGTCTCCGGATTCTTTTCAGGCACAAGCTCGTCCAATCCTTCCTTGAACATCCTGACCATTGGCATTGACCCTGAGGACTGTATGCCTGTCATCTTGGGAAGCTTGTCCGTTATGCCTGCCGCCTTGAGCTCCTTGAATCCCTTCCATATGGCGGATATGTTGCCCGCATTGCCTACCGGTAGTATCACCCTGTCCGGCACTTCCCCGAGCTTGTCGAATATCTCGAAGGCTATGGTCTTCTGCCCTTCCAGCCTGTAAGGGTTGATGGAGTTCAGGAGATAGATCCCGAATGTCTTCGAGGCCTTCATCACAGCATCCAGGGCATCGTCGAAGTTGCCCTTTACCGGAATGACCTGTGCACCGTATATTATCGCCTGTGCGAGCTTCCCGAGCGCTATCTTCCCTGAGGGTATGAGCACGAAGCATGTGAGGTCTGCATGGGCAGAGTAAGCCGCAAGCGATGCCGACGTGTTCCCCGTCGATGCGCATGCCACCTTTCTCATGCCGAGCTCTATGGCCTTGCTGACGCCCACCGTCATCCCCCTGTCCTTGAAGGAGCAGGTGGGATTCTCACCCTCGTTCTTGACGTATAGGTCCCTGTATCCCGTGTCCCTCTTCAGGTTTCCCACCTCGTAGAGCGGCGTTCCTCCCTCGTGGAGGGATGCGGCCTTCTTTACTGGCAGGAAGGACTCGTACTTCCAAACAGAGAGGTTGTTGCCGTCGAACACGTTCTCTGCCTCGTCAAGGTCTATTACCGCCTCCAGTATGGAACCGCAGGTACAGTTATAGACGACCTCGTTTGGCTCGTATCTTTTTCCACAGGATATACATCTTAGGTAATGCATTCAAACACCTATTCCAATGATAGCACTTCAGCGCCATTTCCAACTCTTGTTATATATTCCTTGCTGTCGATGCCCTCTTTCATGAAGACATCCTTTATGGCGCCTGCTACGTCTTTTCCATCATCCTCTACTATCGCGAACACCGTTGGGCCCGACCCGCCGAGAGAGAATGCCACTGCGCCGCTCTCGAGCGCCGCATCCCTAGCGGCATCGTAACCGGGGATCAGTTTTTTCCTGTACGGTATCGATAGCCTGTCGCTTAAGGCAACGCTCAAGGCCGAGTTGTCGCCCTTTATCAGGCTGTATATGATATATGATGACATTGACACGTTATGTATCGCGTCCTCCATCGGGACTTTCTTTGGCAGGATCTCCCTTGCCTTCTTGGTGCTGACCTTCACGTCCGGCAGCACTGCCACTATCTTCAGGTCCTCCGGCATGATTCGGATGATGTTGAACGGCTCCAAAGATATTATGGATGTGAATCCGCCAAGGTAGCAGGGTGTGACGTTGTCCGCATGCGCGTGCCCGGAAGAGATCCTCTCACCCTCGGCCGCGGCCATGATGATCTTCTGGTCCGAGTTGACCTCCGCAAGCCTTGCAGCGCCAAGGGCGCCGCCCACGCTGGACGCGCCTGAACTCCCCATGCCGCTGGCGGGCCTTATGCCCTTCTCTATCGTCATCCTGAAGTTCTGGGACGGGCATGCCTTGTCGAAGATGCACTTTGCAGCATAAGACGCGACGTTCTTGTCTATCGATCTCGGCAGGTCGCAGTTCTTTGTGATGACGGACGAGCGTTCGTCCGTGAGCTCGATCTCCACTATGTCATAAGGTTTCTCAAGGGCTATGCCGAAGACATCGAATCCCGGGCCGAAGTTCGCCAGGGTCGCGGGGCTCTTGATCTTCACGTAAGTGTGCATCTTCATTCCTTCTTCTCTGATAGGAACTCGTCATGGATCGCCTTGACCGCCTTCTCCATCTCGCTTTCAAGTATGGCAACGTTTATCGACACTTCGGACGACCCCTGCGATATCATGAGGTTGTTGACGCCAAGGCTTGCAACCGCGTCGAAGAATCTCGCCGCCATGCCTGCCTTCTGGCTCATGCCCTGCCCGACGATGCTGACCACGTTCACGCCGCCTATGATGTTGAATCTCTCGTAGTATTCCCTGAGGAGCACCTTCTTGACCTGCTTTACATCCTCGTTCTTCACCACGAATGACACGTTCGACTGTGAGGAGCCCTGGGACACCATCATGACATTGATCTGTCCTTCCTCCATGGCATGGAAGATCTCCTTCATGACCTGCGCGGCCCTGCCAAGCCCTGAACCCCTTATTTCAACGATCGAGGCGTCCTTGAGGATCGAGATGGACTTCACCACGCTCTCGTCCTCGGGCCTCTTCGCGGTAACGAGTGTGCCCTTGGAATCGGAGAACGTGTTCTTGATGTATGTTGGGATCTTCTTGATCTTGGCCGCCTCAAGCGTCTTTGGATGGATGACCTTTGCCCCAAAGTAGGACAGCTCCATTGCCTCGTCGTATGTCAGGACAGGTATGAGGTATGCATCGGGCACGATGTTCGGGTCGACGGACATGACACCGTCGACATCGGTCATTATCCAGACCTCCCTTGCATCTAGGACGTCGCCGAAGATGGCTGCGGAGTAGTCTGACCCGCCCCTGCCGAGCGTCGTTCTCTGGCCGCTCGTGCTGGCGCCTAGGAAACCTGTGATTATCGGGATGTAGCCCTGCGAGAGCAGCGGGTCCAGCTTCTGCCTTGCCCTCTCCCTCGTCAGTTCGAAGTCGACGACGGCGTTCTGGAAGTTGTCATCCGTCACCACTATCTCAGACGAGTCTATCTGCTCGCACTTTATGTTCCTTGCCTTGAGGGCCCTTGCGACTATGAGTGTCGAGAGCCTCTCGCCGAACGACACGATGTAATCCAATGAACGAGGGGTGACCTCTCCGACATAGAATATTCCGGTGAGTATCTTCTCAAGCTCTGCGAGCTTCTCGTCTATGTCGATAATGGTCTGCATTTTGAGTTTTGTGTCCGGGATCACGTCACAGGCCTCGTAGTGCTTCTCCTTGAGCTTGAGGAGCGTATCCTTGGGCTTCTTGTAGAGAGCGCTTCTCCCCGCATAGAGAAGGAGATTTGTAACCCCCGCGACTGCGGAGAGCACAACTGTCACTTCCTTGTACTCCTCCCTCGCCTTGAGGACCTTCTCTATGGCCTTGGCCATGTTCTCCGAGTTGCCAACTGACGTGCCGCCAAACTTTAGCACAACTCTATCATTGTTCAATTCGTTCCCCTCTATATAATATTATATTTATGTTCCATTTAGGAAAAAATACCTGTTTTAAATATCTTTTCCCTATTTAAATGTCATTATGAAAGATATGCATTGTTTTATCTCTTCATATGACACTATTTAGCTTTCATTCCAAACTTTTTTTGAATAAAAGCAAGAGATGTCAGACCGCCCATCTGTCATCATCATATCAGACGCTGTCGATGTCATCATCCATCCTTGTGATAGTGAAGGAGAGGCATTTATATATTTTATCATAGCTGCTCATTTCCTATGTCATATCAGCATTTGCCATTTCTTTTGGAACAATGTGCCATTCTGTAGTGGCCAAGAGGCGAAAATATTGTCATTTTCGGATAATAATGAATAATTTTCCTCAATATTATTTTATCTATGAACCATTATCAATATTATTTGCCAAAAATATGCCAAAATCTAACGATTTATTACGATAAATATACTAAAATAGGCCTAAATTGACAGATAAATTTATATTGTTATTATTTTGATTTTTGTTCCTACATCAATTTGATGGAGAGAGAAAACATGGACGCAAAAGTAGACCTATACGATTCCACCCTCAGGGATGGGACCCAAGGGGCAAACATCTCGTTCTCACTCGAAGACAAGATCCTCGTTGCAAAGAAGCTTGACGACATGGGGATCAGGTACATAGAGGGCGGATTCCCACTGTCCAACGAGAAGGACACGGAATTCTTCAGGAGAATGAGGGATGTGAAGCTCAAGAATGCTAAGGTGGCGTCCTTTGGTAGCACAAGAAAACCTGGCGGGGACGTGGAGGACGATCTTAATCTTCAGGCCATACTCTCTGCAGGGGCGCCGGTGGCAACGGTCGTTGGAAAGGGATGGACCGTGCATGTCACCGATGTGCTTAGAACCACCCTCGACGAGAACATAAACATCGTCAGGGAGTCTGTGGAATATCTCAAGAAGAGGTGCTCCGAGGTCATATTCGACTGCGAGCATTTCTTTGATGGGTACAAGGACAATCCTACCCATGCGCTTGAGGTGTTGCACGCTGCCGAGGACGGAGGTGCCGACAATCTATGCCTTTGTGACACCATTGGTGGCACGATCACGTCGGAGATCATTAGCATTATTAGGACAGTCCGTGAGACAACTTCTACTCCATTGGGAATTCACGCTCACAACGATGTTGACATGGCGGTCGCCTCCAGCGTAGCTGCTGTCGAGGAGGGCGTCACCCATGTTCAGGGAACGATAAACGGATATGGCGAGAGATGCGGAAACGCCAATCTCTGCTCCATAATACCCAATCTGAAGCTCAAGCTCGGGATCGACTGTGTGACCGACGAACAGCTCAAGCTGCTGACGCCGGTATCGCGCTATGTCGCGGAACTTGCCAACTACCCGCACAATGACAAGGCCCCATACGTTGGAAGGGACGCCTTCACGCACAAGGCGGGACAGCATGTGGATGTTCTCATAAAGAACGACTCCGCCATGGAGCACATCGACTCCTCGACGGTCGGCAACGAAAGGCGCATACTCGTTTCAGAGCTCGCCGGCACCGGGTCGGTGATGAAGAAGATGCTCAAGTACCTTCCGGATCTGGAGAAGCGATCTCCCGAGGTCATCAAGGTGACGAAGAAGATGAAGGAGATGGAGCTTCGCGGTTACGAGTACGAGGCCGCCGAGGCCAGCTTCGACCTTCTCGTGAGAAGGGAGCTGGGTCTTGTGAAGCCGCTCTTCACCCTGGTGGACTACGACACCACCATCTTCAACAACGCCGAGAACGAGGACTTCGTCCTGGCCGGGCTGAGGATAAACGTCAACGGCAAGCAGCTGAGGGGCAGCGCCTTCGGCAACGGTCCCGTGGACGCCCTGAGCAACGCCCTTATGGGCACCCTTAGAAAGGCGTACAAGGAGGTCGATGACATCGAGCTCACCGATTACAAGGTGAGGGTGGTCAGCGGCACTTCGGGCACATCTGCCAAGGTAAGGGTATTCGTACGTTCCTCAAACGGTCATGAGTCTTGGGACACCGTGGGTGTTTCGGACAACGTGGTGGTCGCCAGCTGGGACGCTATCGTTGACAGTTTGGAATACGTCCTTTGCGAATCAAAGGTCGTCGAGTGAAAGTGTTCCTTCCTTTTTGGACACTTTCCTTCATTTACTTTTTATTCTAATAACACAATTATCAAGAATTGAGGTTGTTGACATGAGAAGCGATGCAATGAAAAAGGGATATCAGAGGGCCCCACAC
>DAINBB010000045.1:0-7412 GCA_036733165.1 Halobacteria archaeon
GTCCATGAGCACCATGTCTATGATCGAGAGAGCCTTCCTGAGGCCGTATCTCTTGTGGAACAGGATGTCGGAGTGCTTGACCAGCGTCTGTCCCCCTCCCCTGGCCCACCTGAGCCTCTGCCTGTACCATTCCTTCCATGTGGACGGCACAACGGTCCATGAATAGGCATCGCTCATGAAGACGGTCCTGCCGGCTATCTTGAACAGCTTGAAGTTCATGTCGAAGTCCTCCGTGATGGTGTCGGAGTCCATCATGCCAAGCTGCGCGAAGAGCTCGTTCTTGAACGCCCCGAACGCGCCCGGGATGTTAACGAAGAGATGAAGGACGGAGTTGAATCTTCTTCCCGCCTCCATGGCCACGAGATACTCGTAGGCCTGCATCTTCCCAAGGAGATTGTCGGTGTTGTACACCCTGACGTTGCCAGAGACCGCGTTGACGTCCTCGGTATGAAGCGGAGCTGCAAGATATTTCAGCGAACCTTTCTGTATCCTGGTGTCCGCGTCTATGCACACGATGATCTCGCCCGTCGCGAACTTGAATCCGAAGTTTATGGCCTTGGCCTTGTTGCTCGACTCCTCCATCTTCCTGACAAGCTTTATCTGGCCCCTCTGGACGTACTTCTTGGCTATATAGTACGTCATGTCCGACGAGTTGTCGTCCACGATTATTATCTCCTTGTTGGGGTAGTCGAGGTCTATGAGGCTCTCTATCGTGTCCTCTATCACATTCTCCTCGTTGTGGGCGGGGACTATTATGGATATCTTCTTGTAGAGGTGGGACATGCTGTACTGCCTGTTAACAGGCCTGATAAGGTAGTATATCTTGACCATCGTCTTGGGCACCTCGAGGAAGAGCGGCAAGAGCAATATGAGAATTATATCGAACACAGGGATCCCCAGGATCGAGTATCCCCACAGGTACTGGTACCTTATCTTGTAGTACAACCGCTCTAGAAGGCCCCATTCGCCATAGGAGGGCAGGTCCGTGAAATCGGTGGGGTAGAAGGGATTCACCTTTCTGAAGAAGTCATAGTAGACATATATGTCCGACTCATCGCCGTCGTCCGGTTCCTCGTCCGGGACCGCAGGCGTGTCGTCATCGCCGTCGTCCGTTTCGGGTTCCTCCGGCGCCGGGATTGTGTCGATGACCGTGCCGTCCAGCGAAAAGGCAAGGTCGCCGCCCTGGGGGGATGCGTCCATATCTATGATCGCGGAGCTGGTGATGGTCTGCCTGAAGGAATCCGAGCTAAAGGTGAGGACAAGCTCGAACTTGTACGTGCCCCCCAGACCGTCCAAGGTCATTGAAATGCGGAAGGGGAGGGTGCCGAACGCGCCCGGAGCCACGGAGAAGTCAGGAACGGAGGCGTTTTCATGGCTTCCTGTCTGTATGTAGAACCTTTCGTTGTGGACGTACTCATTGACAATGACGGACTCCAATCGGAAGGTCTCGCCGTGTCCGTTGAAGTAATATGCCATTCCGTGGATCGTGACCTGGCCGTTGTCGGATATATCGTACACTCCGTTTATATCTGTCTGTTCCAGCCCGTCCCCCTCGGCACATTGCACCGGAGAGGCGGCGGTCAGGAACAGCAGAACCAGCAACATGAGGGGCCCGATCGTTTTCACATATCTTAATTGCATCAAGGGATTTTATAATTAACGAGATGCCAGTGCCGATCCGGCATATACTATATTTATAAAGGTCCAGAACATTCAAGAATAAAGCGACCGTCTGGAGAATCCATCATGGAACTGCCAAAAGCCCTGGAGATGTACAAAGGACTGCCAAGAAGCATCTATGTATTGTTCCTCTCAAGGATAGTCAATTCCATGGGGGCCTTCGTCAGGCCCTTTCTTACGATATTCCTGACCACCAATATGGGCATAGGGGAGTCGCTGGCGGGCCTCATAGTCACCATGGCCATAATCGTCTACATTCCCGGATCGATGATGGGGGGTTTCATGGCAGACAGGATGGGAAGAAAGAACATATACATATGCTTCATGAGTGCGGCGGCCCTGTGTTTCATCCCATGCGCGTTCCTTGGAAATTCCATGACAATACCCGCGCTTCTGATACTGTCGTCATTTTTCAACGCGGCCGCGGAACCTGCAAGCTCGAGCATGGTGGCCGACCTCACGAATCCGTCCAACAGGAAGGCATCGTTCTCCCTCCTGTACCTGGGGATAAACATAGGTTTCTCCGTGGGGCCGCTGATAGCAGGTTTCCTCTACAACAACTTCATTGAGATGATATTCATCGGGGACGCCATGACCACGTTCATCGCGATATACCTTGTGTACAGATACGTGGAGGAATCGCGCCCAGACCTTTCCTGCGTCGACCTCGACGAGTCATCGGACGAGCGTCCTGAGACCGGAAGCATCTTCAAGGTAATAAAGGCGCGACCGTTCCTGATAATGGCGGCGATAGTATCGATAATGCTGAGCTTTGTCATGTCCCAGATGAACTTCGCGCTGCCCTTGTTCACAAACGAGGTCTTTGGGACCACGAGGGGGCCGACCCTGTTCGGGGGCCTGATGTCCGTCAACGGCATAATAGTCGTTGTAATGACGGTATTTTTGATATCGTTGACAAAGGCCCTGAGGCCGATCCAGAACATGAGCATCTCGGGCGTCCTGTACGCTGCCGGCTATGGAATGCTGTTCTTTGTCAGGTCTTATGAGCTGTTCATCATCTCAACGGTCATATGGACCCTGGGCGAGATCCTGATGGCGACAAACTGGGGAATCTACATCGCCAATCATACGCCAATGTCGCACAGGGGCAGATTCAATGCCGTCCTCAACACCATGGGCGGTACAGGCCATGCGATAAGTCCCCTGATGATAGGACTCTATATTGAGAAGTACACCATATACAATCTATGGCCGCTTATGTTCGTGATAGCCATGGCATGCGCCTCCCTGTACCTTGTGCTGAGCAAGATAGAGAAAAGGTGAATTGCCCTTGTCAATTCAAAATATAAAGGAAAGCGGCACTTGTGTCCGCTTCACTTGTTCAGTAGAAGGCGATGGAAGAGCACTATGGTGGCAATTGCAGCCGCCGTGGCCGCAACGTGGGCAAGCGTCATAGATCCATATATGTGTGCATATCCTTCCAGGCTCATCAAAGCACCGGAAATGAACAACACCATCACGGACAGTGAAGCTAACGCGATCATCGCAAAGGCTTTCGGTTTGGCTCTGATGCTTTCTCGATAGTCCTTAATCTCCATTACCATCAGTACTGCGGCTCCAACTGCCGCCAGCTTGTGTATCGTGATCAACACGATGTTTGACGATCCGCTCATGAAGTGCATTATAATGCCTGTGATTATGAGCAATTTGCACAGTGTGACCATCGTCATCTTTCTACGTCTCATTCGTTTTTCACTCCTTTTTTCCATAAATTCATGTCTCTTGCCCCCACATCCGGGTGGTGGTACCTACTGCAACCCCTGGTTCCGTCCCTGAACTGGATCGCGCCTTTTGGACACCACTGCAGGCAGGCGAAACACTGTTCGCATCGATGCAGCCAACATGGCCCACAAGGCTCAAGTGCCACATTTCCGACCGGACAGACATCCTTGCATCGGCCGCAGCGGATGCATTCCGGGCTCACTGAGAAACCACAGTCCATTTTCCACACATGATGTGGGCTGGAGGGGTCTGTGATGTCCTTGGACCCAGCCACTTTCAACCAGGTCCACCTTTGCAGCGAGCCTTTCAACCCAAGGACATCTGACAGGGACCCTATGGTTTCATTGCTTGTCTCGTGAATGCCTTCCCTCTTGGAAAGGACATACTCGCCAATTTGGTCAAGCTTGCGGTAAGAGGCCGATATGAGATCCCTTTTTGTGGCCATCGGTATCTGTTCAAGCATGAATGATCCAAAGAAGTCACGGATACTCAGGGAAGGCACCAAGTAGTTGTACGGCATCCTAACAGCAAATCCAGCAGCAAGCCTTCCCCCAATGGCCCCTATCGCCTTGCTGAGATATCGTATCGTGAGGCACGGAGCATGACCATAGGTGCATATTCCAAACACGTATTTGCCTTCAAGGTCGCACATCTTCTCAATGAACCTTTCAACGATAGAAGGCATGCCCTTATTGTACACCGGGAATACTATGCCTATGGTGGTGGCGCTCGATTCGATGACATCCCTTCTCATCAACGGGGGCATTGCCAGCATTCGCGCGCCAATCGCCATTGACACTGTCCTCGCAGCGACTAATGAGTTTCCAGTGCCTGAAAAATAATACACTTCTTTGTCCATTTTCCTCTCCTTTTTGGTCAGATTGGAATTTTTTATTCAAATCGTTTAAAAAATAATGTTTACAGGATAAATGAGAAGGAGGGATTCTATAGCATGATTTATTACTTTTTTTCAACTTGGAGATTGAAAAAAGCATGATCACGGATTCAAACCTGGTCCTCGACAATCTTGTCCACCCAAGTGTGGAAGTAGTGGTCCCGTATCTCAAGATGCGATGTCACGCCAACTACATCCTTGTGTGACCTAAGCTCGCTGGTCATCTCGTTGTGCATCTTGACAGTCTTTGACCATGTCATGATCAAGAGGTCATCGGGAAGGCTGGAATAGGTCGCGGTCAAGACTACCCTCGCACCAAAATGTCCGTTCAGCCATGCTTTAAAAGTGACCTTGTCAGATCCGTGCCTAAGCCGTATAAAGTTTATGAATGGGACGCCCTCTGAGGCCGCAGGTTCTAGATGCACAGATAATTCTATTATGTTCTCCCCGATCATGCGATCCAGTTTCTTCTTCACCGTTTTCTGTGACAGCCCAACCTCATTTGAGATGTCTGCGATGCTCTTTCTGGCGTCATGCTGCAGCGCATATAATATCCGATAGTCTATCTCGGTGAGGACACTAGACTTAGATGCGTTGGGACCACTACCCCCATACTGTATGTTCCCACCATACTTTGCGATGGGGTCGGCAATCCCGGCGCCCTCTTTGACCATCTTCAGATAATCCTCTAGGTCATCCATCTTTCTCAGCAGGGCATTGATGAAGACGTAACCGCCCGAAGTGAAGATGGCGTGATATGTCCTATCCGAGGAAGAGAGGGCGTCTATGATATCATCGATCCTGTCAAGGCCAGATTTGCCTGAGATGTATACTTTTATTACATCAAGATAGGAATGTGAAATGCTTGCAGTGAACTCCTTAATCACTCCCTCACTAATCAGATTTTGAAACCTGCGGTGTGCTGCCTGCACAGTAATGTCAAGGGAGGCCGCCAAGTCGCGGATCGGCAATCTAGAATTGACCAGCAACAGCTGGCACATCCTGACGTCCTTGGAGTCCATGAAAAGTCTTTCGCCTGGGAAAATAAAAAACTATCATTACTTGATGCAAGCGATTCAAAAAGAGAGAAGGATGCCAAAATTGGCATTATAATCAAATCAACAGCATGTTCATGTTTTTTTTTCATTTAGACGCCATTAGTAGTATAAGTATACATCTTTCATAAACTAACTCGATATTTTTTCATAATCCTCTAATATTATTATAGAATATGCTACAATGATTTTGTGCATAAATTATTTGTAGTATCTAAATAATATTTGTATAAATATAAATTAATTATATATTATATAATTATAAATAAAAAGTATATAATAGAATATATTATAATATAAATTATATAAATGTTAAAAATTTATATTTTTTAATGGATGTGAATTTTTATATATATTTTCTTTATATTCATCCGTGAGATTTGTATAAATCTGTGTGGTGGACAAGTTAGAATGGCCAAGAAGATCCTTGATAACTACAATATTGGCCTTATTCTGCAGCATATGCGTAGCAAAGGAATGACGTAGAGTGTGTGGTGTAACTTTCTTATTAATATCCGCTTTATTGGCTAATTTATTGATTAATCTCTCAATAGAGCGCATATTTATTCTTTTACCATATTTATTTAGAAATAATGCATTATTTTCTATTTTTCTTGAGGATATATATTTATTTAATAGCTCTAAAGTCGATTGATCTATATAAGTTATCCTATCTTTGCCGCCTTTTCCCTGGATGACCTTTATTCTATTGTCCTCTATTGAGTCCACATTCAATGAAACGAGTTCACTGACTCTTAGTCCTGAAGCATATAACATCTGCACTATTAACCTATCTCTTAGACTGTCAGCAGCCTCAATGAGCCTTTTCATCTCGCCATAATTAAGAAATACTGGAAGATCCTTAGTCAGTTTGGGAAGTTTGATCTTATCTGCAGTGTTCATGTCGTATGTACGATAATATGTTTTTATCGCATTTAAGTGTCTATGAATAGACTTTAATCCATTTTCTTTTTCTTTTTGTAAATAAAATAAATATGATTTGATATCAGAGCTTTTTAATGATTTTAATGGCTTATTATAATGTTTTTCTAGATTTAATAGAGTATTTTTATAATTTTTTATAGTTTGGGGGCTATATCCTCTTAAATTAAGCTCCATTTCGAATTCTTCGAGCATTTTAGACACCTATTTTGCGTCGTATAATGTATATTATACGACGTTATATTAATATTTAACTGTTATTGCCCCAAATTTACCATATTTCACCAAATAATACGGGTTATTTGGCAAAGATTTGCTAGATTTGGGCCTCTATCTGTTCCAGTTGATCCAGGAGGGCCTCGAGCTTCTGGGAGGAGTGCGTTCCTTCAAGCTTTTCACTGCGAAGCTGTTGTTTTAGTTCATCGATCTTCTTCCTGTATTCTTCAAGCTTCTTTTCCTCGAGAGATACCTTTGCATCGCCGAACTCGAGCTTGTCCATATTTGACACAAATTCTTTCAAATATCCATAGATTTCCTTTCCCAGGTCTGTCAGGCGATAATATCGCTCCCTTCCGGACTTTTCTGAGTAAACTATCTTTTTTTCTTCGAGATCTTTGAGAATATTGAGTGTATAGGCATAGATAACATCGGTCTTTTTGCAGATATCGAGGATGTTCTGCGGTGATTTGAGGCCTAGTGTGAGAATGATGTTAGATTGCTTCTCTTTAAGGAACATTTCTTTCATTATAACACCTATATTATATAATCTTTTATTATTTATAAATATTACTATTAATTAATATGTTAAAAATAAATATTAAAAAAATATATAAATATTATTATTATTTATAATATAATTAATTATATATAAAAAATTTATATTAAACTATTCAAGAATTAAATAATTAAAATAATTATTGCACATATTAATATATTAAAAAAATATAGCTTTAGCATGAATCCCATTATTATAGATAGGTACATCTTAAATTTTGAAATATGAATATTTCATTTATAAGTGTAATAGTTCAATTGAATCAATTACATATTAAGATAGTAATTTTAAATTTCTATTTAATTTACGTTTTAATATATAT
>DAINBB010000046.1:0-7218 GCA_036733165.1 Halobacteria archaeon
ATTACCGTTGTGCTTGTTCGTTATGAGATTGTATTTTTCCCCACCACCAAGAAAATCGATAATATCCCTGGTGATGACTATTCCTTGGATCCTGTTCGTTCCAGGTTGAACGATGGGCATTCTTCTGGTGTCGTACTCCACCATGGTCTCTGCAACGCCCTTGATTGGCATCGTTGGAGGAACGCTTATCACGTTCTTTCTGGCTATCTTCATTATTTCCCTTTCTTTTTCCGCCATTCTAGATCCAAATTCTATGGGTCCTCTATCCAGTTTTCCGTAGATATATTCCCTCATCAATTCCCCTCTATCAAGAGTTTTAGTACATCCATCTTTCCTACTATCCCTTCCAGCCCATACGCCTCGTTGACGATGGGTATCCGGGATATGTCATGTTTGATCATCTTTTCAACAAAAATTGAAACAGTGTCCGTCTGGTTCAATGTGATGGGGCTCCTGTTCATTATCTTTTCCACCTTGGGAGGGTTGTTCGTCCCCTCCAAGGCCTTTCTCACGTTACCTGCATTGAGAAGGTCCTTTTTTGAGACATATCCAACAAGTTTATTGTATCTGTCCTTTCTCGAGGCGGTTTCCTTTACGACGGGAACTCCCGAAAATTTTATTTCCTCCATAATGTTCCATAATTTGACTATCGAATCGTCTGAATAGACAAAGATAGGATACCTTCTCATGACATTTCCAAGCTCCATCTTGGAAGTCAGTTCATTGTCCAACAAAAGGATCGCGATGATGTCTGACATTCCAACATAGCCGACCGGTCTGTTTCCGTCAGATACTGGTATGATGTACGTGTCATACTTGATCATCTTCTCGGCAACATGTTTCACTACATCATCCGGAGTTGTCTGGTACTTCGGCTGCTTGGCAATATCAAGTGCGGTAAGGGTCGATTTGCTCCTCGTTATCTGAAGTCCCGTTGTCCTGTCTATCATCCCTCTAAAGACCCCATTCTTCTCGACAAAAATGACCTTGTTACTTCTAAGCATCTGTCTAGGTTTTGTAGCATAAACACTGCCGTCGATATACTCAGTTGGCCTGACAATTCCTGTTATTTTCATTTAGCTCCCCCCACTCGAATGAAGTTCATTCCTCAAGCAATTGGTCCTTGCAACTGTCACAAACAAATTTTCCCTCCACCACATTAAGGCTTGGAAAATAATTGCCGCAGAATTCACAAAATCCCCCTTCTGGACTACCTTGTTCATCTTCTGCCTCAAATAGTTCTGGTGCAACGGCAAGAATGTCAAAGGATGTCAAAACCCCCACGGCCTTATCATTTTCAGTGATAATGATTCTTTTTATCTTGGATTCTGATATTGCTTCCCAAGCTAGTTTGACATCAAGGTTCTTCTCAATGGTCATGACCGGAGAACTCATGATGTCCTTCAGGACGACCTTGTCAAGTTTAAGGCCGGCCGACAGAACCTTCGTTAAAACATCCCTTTCGGTGACTATGCCCTCAGGATAACCATCCTTGCATATAAGGACGTAATCACTGTTCTTTTCCTGCATTTTCCTTACTGCTTCTTTGAGTGAACCATTTGGTCCCATCATGAGAATATCATTGTTCATTATATCCTCTATAAGAATATTGGACACATGTTCACCTCAAGAATAGATAGAATTTTATGTATTTATAGTTTCCCCCCTTTAAATAATATATAATGATTAAAGGAATATTCTTTAACAAATAAGGCTTTTTTTTATAAAAATAAATTTTAAAAATATGGCAATAAATCAATAATGAAATGAATATATATTGCATATATTCACATATTATTATAAATTATATCATACCTATATTATAAGGTATTCTATGAACATTATTATCAGGAAAGCGGTCGCGACAGCTCCGAAATAGATGTCTCTTCTCCAATTGATGACCTTGCTGCCGTCAAGAGGCGGGAAGGGCAACAGATTGAAGAATCCAAGATAACCGTTTATAATCGCCAGATATGGAAAAAGCCTAGTTCCAGGAAATGCTATATCCAACAATATCGAGGCGATGGCGATGAATAGATTCAGGAGAGGACCTGCAAGAGATATCTTTCCATTCTGTTCATTGGTCATGCTGAATCCGTATATGTACACCGCACCGGGCGCGGCAAAGATGAAGTTCCCCAGGGAGATGACCGCAATGACGACGGCGAACAAAAGGCCTTGCTTCCATATTCGGAACTCAGCGTAAAGTCTGTACCTTTGCGCAAGGTACTTGTGCGCGAGCTCATGGCAGACGAATGCCGTCCCAACCGCCACAACACTAACAGGCAGGAATGAGACAGAAAGCCTGGAGAGTATCACTGACAGGACGGCCCATGCGATCAAAAGATCCCTGATCTCCCTCTTTGAAAAGTTCATCCTCATGATATATTCCTTCCACAGTGGCTCCTTATGACGCATCTCTCACAGAGCGGGTCCTTCCTGCAGACCCTCTGACAATGTGTGACTGTGGCAGAGTGCACTTCCTTGGAGCGTTCAGAGGTAATCTTTGCCGGGCCTATAAAACTTTTTTGAAGCCCAGCCCTCTCAGGTGGTGTTTTCAGGCCTGTGACTCTCTTGTACAACCTCAACTTGTAATGGTCTGTTATGAAAACAGGCCTGTTTCCTGCATACAGCAGAATCGTGTCGGCGGTCTCTTGTCCAATGCCGTTTATTGAGAGAAGCATTTTCCTTGATTCGGCCGTTCCGAGGCCAAATAGATTTTTCTCTTCAGCACCGAAATCATTTTTCAGCATGTTTGCAAGTCCAAGCACGCATTTTGTCTTGCTTCTATAGAATCCAGAAGGTATAAACGCATTCTCAACTTCTTCGACATCCCTCTCCAACAAGGACTCTGGGTCCATCCTTGTGATCCCCCTCAGTCTTTCCAATGCCTTCTCAACGTTCTCCCATCGTGTCCTTTGTACCAGGATTGCCCCTATCATTATCTCAAAAGTGTTTTCGTGGGGCCACCATCCCCTTGTGTCATATTCATTGATCAGGATGTCCATCTTCTCATGAAAGGGAAGCTCTCTTGTCCTCGAGTCCTCATCTCGAAAGCTCATCTGGCCCCCATATTCCATATTCAATTAAATATATTGTCCTGCAAGCAGATATACCGCGCTCGTTCGATATACATCAAATGCCCCTTGCCCATTCGCCGATCGGGCCTCGGTAATATTTAAGTTATCTTAAAATAATATCATTATGAGGTCCATGGTCCACGCTTATGTGTTACTTACTGTTGCCATCGGCAAGATGAACTCTGTCATCAACGAACTGAATGGCATGATGTGCGTAGAGCAGTTGAACTCAGTGACCGGCCCCTGCGACATAATAATCAAGTTGAACGCCGACGATTACCACGAGCTCAAGGAGGTCGTACTGAACAAGATACGAAACATAGATGGCATCATGGGGTGTTCGACCTCCATCGTCGTGGACCTATGAAACGGCATACTGATATGTGTCTATCACTACACCATTCTCATCACGGAGATATGCCGCATCTCCATCGTTGTTCCATATTGCCCAATCAGAGCACCAATATATGCCGTTTGATTCTCCGCAGCCGCTGAATATCTTGACCTGGCATCCAGGCTCAAGACCCCCATCCAGGACCAATGATTTTCCGGCATTGTCACTTAAGATCCACCCATCAAGTTCGATATACATCGATGAGCCGTTCATTATTATGACATATTCGTCATTTAGATTATCGTTATCGTTTCCAACGGCGTCATAATTGATGAAGGCTATGTAGATGCCTTCCTTGTCGGTCATGTAGGTACGGGACCATACACCCATACATTCTTCCTTTGCATGTTCCTCGCAGGCTGCCAGTTCCCCCTCCATCTGGCAGGTGTATTTCCCATAGGCCCGTGCAAGCCCCCTTTCCACAAGGTCTTTGTTGATGTTGAGCCCTTCGATCTCTAGATAATAGAGATATCTGTCGTATTTGTCCTTTTCATCGCAGAACTCATCCTCAATAAGTGTAACAGGCCTCCCGAGATAATTCTCCTCTGCATATTCCTTGGCCTCCATGCCCCAATGCTTGAGCACGTCCATGCTTATCCCGCTCCATAAAGACTCGTCGTTGTCGCTGAATATCTCTGGCGTGTCTATGCCTATCAATCTGACCCTTACGACGCTGCCCCCCTCAAGTAGCACATCATAGGTATCCCCATCTATTATATCTATGATCGTGGCCTCGTCGTTTATATCATGTTCTCCTACACATCCCGACATCAAACATCCTGCCAATGACAGGAACATCAGGAAAACGAATCCTTTCTTCATTTTTTAAGGTAGGCTTGCCGGTTTAATATTGTTTTTACATCATTTTTCCATAACAATGTCCTACGCCTTGCAAAACCGAAAGTTTTTTATATCGAAATAAATTCACATTTTATTAACTTAACTTTTATTTATTATGAGGTGCATCTATGACAAAAAGCGGCAAGGACAAGAAAATAGAGTCCCTTGAAAAGGAATTGGAACAGGCCGTTCAACACATAAGCGAACTCGAAGAAGACAATGTGAAGAAAACGACAACCATAGACGATTACCTAAATACAATGAAGTTGATTCAGGCCGATTTTGAGAATTACAAGAAAAGGGCGGAAAGGGAGCGGGTGAAGACGATCTCCTATGCGAAGGAAGACCTTATCGTCAAGCTTCTTGAACTCAAGGACAACTTCGAGAGGGCGTTCTCCGTTTCAGACAAGGATTCGGCAAGCGAGAATGTCTACAAGGGCTTCGAAATGATCTACGAACAGCTATGTAAGGTGCTATCTGACGAGGATGTGAGCGAGATCGAATGTGTAAACAAGATATTCGACCCATACTATCATGAGGCGCTCATGATGGAGGACGGAGGGGAAGGCGATATAGATGTCGTCTGCAAGGAGTTCCAGAAGGGATATAAATTGAAGGACAAGGTTATCAGGCACTCCAAGGTTAGCGTAAGGAAAGTAAACGATGTTGAAGGTGAATAAAAATGGGAAAAATATTAGGGATCGACCTAGGTACTACGAATTCTTGCATGGCGGTGGTTGAGGGCGGAAAGGCCACCGTGATTACCAATGCGGAAGGTGAGAGGACGACACCTTCTGTGGTGGGTTTCAAAGGAAATGAGCGTCTTGTCGGTTCTGTCGCAAAGAGGCAGGCAGTGACCAATCCGGACAGGACGATCAGGTCCATCAAGAGACTGATGGGAACTGACAAAAATATAACGATCGATGGAAAGGACTACACACCACAAGAGATCTCTGCGATGATACTCAAAAAGCTCAGGGACGATGCTGAGAATTATTTGGGTGAGACGATCAACGATGCCGTGATAACTGTCCCGGCGTATTTCAACGATGCGCAGAGGCAGGCAACGAAGGATGCAGGCACGATAGCCGGGCTCAATGTCCTGAGGATCATAAATGAACCGACCGCTTCGACCCTGGCCTACGGTCTCGACAAGGAAGGGGACCAGACAATACTTGTCTACGACCTTGGCGGAGGCACATTCGATGTCTCCATTCTTGAGATAGGTGACGGCGTGTTCGAGGTGAAGTCAACGGCGGGCGACACTCGCCTTGGCGGTGACGACTGGAATCAGAGGATAATCGATTGGGTCGTCAAGGAATTCAAGAATGACAGCGGGGTAGACCTTTCTAACGACAAGGCGGCATTGCAAAGGGTGACCGATGCCTCGGAAAAGGCCAAGATAGAGCTGTCCACCCTCATGGAGACCACGATAAGCCTGCCGTTCATTGCCATGGGCGGCGATGGACAACCGAAAAATCTTGAACTTAAGCTGACAAGGTCCAAGCTGGAAAACCTTACGGAGGACCTTCTTGAGAGGACCATGGGCCCGATGAGGCAAGCCATGAAAGACGCCAACATAGAGGCGGAGAAGATAGACAAGATCCTCCTTGTCGGCGGACAGACGAGATCTCCCGCCGTAAGGAGTATCATCCAAAAGTACTTTGCGAAGGAACCTTACAAGAACATCAACCCGGACGAATGCGTGGCAATGGGCGCCGCGATCCAGGGCGGCGTGCTCGCAGGTGATGTGAAGGATGTCCTCCTTCTGGACGTGACGCCACTATCCCTCGGTATCGAGACGTTGGGCGGCGTCTTTACAAAGCTCATAGACAGGAATACCACCATACCGACAAAGAAATCCCAGATATTCTCCACCGCGGCGGACAATCAGCCCTCTGTGGAGATACACGTGCTCCAGGGCGAGAGGCAAATGGCCAGGGACAACTTTTCCCTCGGCAGTTTCCAGCTTGTGGGAATTCCGCCGGCCCCCAGGGGCGTTCCGCAGATCGAGGTCACGTTCAACCTTGATGCCAACGGCATCCTGAACGTCAATGCCAAGGACCTCGGGACTGGAAAGGAACAGGCGATCACCATCAAGTCATCGACATCGCTCAATGACGATGAGATTGATCAGATGATGAAAGACTCTGAGAAGTATGCGGACGAGGACAGGAAGAGGAAGGAGCTAGTTGAGGCTAGGAACAACGCAGACTCGTTGATATACTCGACCGAGAAGACGCTCAAGGAGCTTGGGGACAAGGTGGACTCATCCAAAAAGGACAATATCAACAGCAAGGTGGAAGCGCTAAAGGCGGTCCTGAACAGTGAGGATCCCGAAGAGATAAAGAAGGCCACCGAAGACCTCACGAATGCGCTCTATGAGGTATCTTCCGAGCTATACAAACAGGCGCAGGCAGAAGGCGCCGGGGCGGAAAATGCGCAAGGTCCGGACAGCGATGACGATGTTGTCGATGCAGACTACACCGTGATGGACGACGATGAGAATTCTCCCTAGAGGCACAGGGTGAGAAATTGTCAAAGAGGGACTACTATGAGGTCCTTGGCGTGCCCAGGGACGCATCCGAAGACGAGATAAAGAAGACATACCGCAAGCTGGCCAGAAAGCACCACCCCGACATGAATCCCGAGAACAAGGAGGAGTCGGAGGAGAGGTTCAAGGAGATATCCGAAGCATACGAGGTGTTGATGGACAAGGACAAGAGGGCCAGATACGACAAATTTGGCCATGAGGGTGTGTTCAATCAGGGTGCGGAGGGCTTCCAGTGGTCCGACTTTACCCATTACGAGGATATAAGTGACATTTTTGGAGACCTTGGCGGATCGATATTCGACATGTTCTTTGGAGGGGGCGGCAGGAGGTCGCAGAGGTCAAGCAAGGGC
>DAINBB010000047.1:0-6905 GCA_036733165.1 Halobacteria archaeon
ACAGTTCTCGTGCCTATGGCAAGGGATGCCGGACCAACGGCCGCGACAAGCGCCGACATTAGCACACAATCAAAGGTTCATCGCCTGCCTCTGGCATATACAAAGGCTGCAATCATCACGATTGCCAACGCTGATGCGATGTAGTACAGGTCGTAGTAATCGAAGGACTGTCCCAATGCCAGATATTCGTCCGTCAGGTCAGTAATGGTGTCGTCGTCATACTTTAGCAGCGCCGAATCGCAATCTATCAGCCAGTATTCGCCGTTCCACTCCATTAGCGCCCCGCCCCCAAAGGGCCCGATCTCGGTAAGTGTTTCTCCATCGTATTTCCAAAGTTCCGACCCGCTGCCGACAAGACAATACTCTCCGTTCCATGCGACATTTGTCAGATCCGATTCAAGTTCCGTCAATGTGTCGCCGTCATATTTGAAGAGGACATCTCCCATTCTGACCATCCAGTATCCATCCGCCCATATGATGTCATTGTTGGATTTAGTGGTATCCCATGTGACACCTAGGCCTTCCGTCAAATCCGTGAACTCGCCGTCCTCGTACTTCCATAATTGCTTAGCGTTGGCCAATAGAAAATACTCGCCATTGTACCCTACGGTATAGGCGTAGAACTTCTCCGGCAGGTCTGTTATCTTCTCGAATGTCGTACCGTCATACTTCACAAGGGATATCGTGACAATCTTAGAAGTATAATCTTCATTATAGTTGGACTCATAAGTTGTGATGTACCAATTGCCATCCACGCCCATTGATAAGTCAAGAAGTGTATATGGGACCCCTGCATTTATCATCTGGTCTTCAAGCTTGACTAACTCAGTGCCATCGTATCTTATCAGGATGGGATAAGATGCCTGGCCCGGATAAGTGCGTCCTGCCACCAGGCAATAGGTGTCAAGGCATATCATCTCTGTCAATGGGGTGTGCAAGGACGTGATGGTAAACTCCTCCCCGTCAAATATGGCACTCCACTCGGCACCCACCAACAACCAGTGCCCACCAAACCACCCCAATAATTTTAGGCCCGAACTAAAATAGGCGAAGTTGTATTCCTCAAGGGTCGAAGCCAGATTCAGAAGGGAGTAAGATACCTCAGAAGACTCGAAATCAAAATCATCCGAGCCCCATGGTCCCTCTATCTCATCAAGCGACTCGCCGTCGTATGTCGCTAGCATATAATGATCTACGTAGCCGCTTATCAGCCAGTACTCCCCGTTCCACCCGAAATCTGTCATGCTTCCGGAAGAATAGTCCATCACATCAACATATTCGTGGACAGCGACTGCGGCGCTCGCCACGATCACCATTGCCACAAGCCCTGCCAGGGGAATCCTTCTCATTTCTATACAATCCTTTTCTCCCTTGTTAGGTATAAAAAGAAAAGGTAAAGATAAATAAGTGTTCCCTAGCAGGCGGCGTACCAAACGGCTGGGCAGGAATGGGATGTGTGCCTTCACCATGCTGTAATACCCTATGTCTGAGCTCATGTAGTGGTAGATGTAAGGGAAGGGCCCTTCCGCATCGGCAGCGCAGTAGTAGTTGGCAGCTCTTCTTACACTTCGAACTCAACGCCCCACCATCTGGACCTGTAGCTTGCCATAAATTCCATCAGATCGTTCATCCCGTCCGGCCTGAAACAGTCTCCCGTCCCATAGCTGTCCCTTACTTGGTAATAATGGGGTTGCGGGGCTGTGTTCGTGAAACCTATGTAGTGAAATTCCCAAAATCATGCTATAGTTCGTTAAAATGTAAAAATAAGGGACAGATGCGACCGATATAAATAAAATAAAAAAATAGTGACCTGGAGCTAGAACTCCAGGATGAATTTGCCGTTCTCATAAAAGAGCTCGTCGTCCGCGTAGATCTTCCCGCCGTCCCTCATGTCCTTGAGGATGTCAAGGTGTATCGGCGCCTTGTTCTTTCCGATGGTGGGGTCTGCCGAGAATCCAAGGGCGAGGTGTATCGTCCCGCCGATCTTCTCGTCGTAGAGCATGTTCTTGGTGAATCTGGAAACGCCGTAGTTCGTTCCTATGGCGGCCTCGCCCACCCTTCTTGCGCCCTCCTCGCTCTCCAGGAGCTTCCTTAGGAGCGGTTCGCCCTTCTTCGCGGAGAACTCCTTCACCTCTCCGTCCTTGAACGTCAGGGAGACGTCCTCTATCTCGTTCCCCATGTATATCAGCGGGTACGTGAATCTTATGGTCCCGTTGCCGCTGTCCTCCACCGGGCATGTGAAGACCTCCCCGTCAGGGAAGTTCTTCTTCCCGTCGCAGTTGACCCATTTCCTTCCCCTTGTTGAGAACGTCAGGTCGGTGTCGAGCCCCACGTACCTCAGCTCTTTCGTCTTGTCAAGCCATAGCTTGATCTTTTCCTGGCCTTTGGATATCTTTTTCCATTCGGCCACGGGGTCGTCCTTGTCGAGGAGGGCCGCCTTGAAGATGAAGTCCTCATACTCCATGAGCGACATTCCGGCGTCCTGCGCCCTGGCGTCCGTCGGATATCCAGTCAGCACCCATTGGTACTCCCCGTTCTTCTCCCTCTCGTTCAGGATGTCCCTTATGGGCTTGCCCGCCATCTGCTTCTTCGCAAGCTTCTCGGGAGGCACGTTTGTCAGCGCCTTGGTATTGACATCGGCCCATACGCTGATGAGGGCGTCATAGTTCTTTGCGATAAACTCGAAGAGGGGGTCCGTCTTCCCGATCTGTTCCTCGTTTGCATATGCGTAGAACACTTCGCTCGCATGTGAGAACTGCGGCATCAGCGAGGGGTACGCCCCGGCCTTAAGTACCTCTTTGTATACTTCCATCATCACAGGTTCCGTCTCTGTGATACCAACTATGCCAACGTTCATTCCCGGTTTTACCCCGATGGAATAGTTGACCAAAACCTTTGCAAGTCTTTCATGATAAATGTTCATTTCCACCACTTATCCACCTTGTCTTTATATCTATATTAATTTATTGGATTTTAAATACATTTTTATAATAGTATCTCACTCGTTCTTTCCTCTTCGCCATAACAGGGCGATGCCTACCAAGGCGAAGATGCATGCGATGGCGCCAATGCCCAACAAAGGAGTGGAATCGTCATCTCCCCCCTCCACAGCATCCGTTTCCTCGATGTAGGGCTCGCCGTTGACATATGTCGCGTTGTTCTCGCCGACGTTTCCCGATGACGGCATGTGCTCGATGCCTGCAAGCTTGGCCTTGTGGATGTCATCGGTGTAGTCGTAGTCCTCAATCATCGTCTCCTCGACCATGAACTGGGTCTCCTCGTAGGTGTAAAGCACGTTGTCATGGAAGTAGTTGTCGTGCGATGCCGCCACGGCGACACCCACCGCCACCTTGCAGGCGTAGATCGTGTTCCCCCAAGCCTCCGCGCCTATCACGTCAAGCTCGAAGCAAATCCCGTTCCCGATGCCTATTTCGCTGCAGTCCACATGTATCTCGTTGTCGTAGAACTGGCAATCTCGCGCCCTTGCGACCCATATCCCCTGTTCGTGATTGTCGGCGATGTAGTTGTCATGCACCGAAACGTTCTCAACAAGCCCCTTCCACACCTCGGAGGGTTGCGAGGCCTCAAGCGAGTAGTCCTGGCCTCCCACCATTATGCCGTCGCTCGTGTTACCTACTGACCTGTTGTACGATATCTCAATGTCGCTACCCCTCACGATGTAGATGCCCACTATACGCTTTCCGCCCCCATACTCATAGAATCTCTCCGGAAACCCATTGTTCCCGACATTGTTACCTGTCACGAGGCAGTCTGTGCAGCGTACGAGCATTATGGCGCAGTGATAGACGTTGTTGCTCACATCGTTGCCGCTGAGCGTGACGCCTTCGGAGTCCACGACCTTGAGCCCCATGAGATTGTATGATATCGTCGAGCCTTCCACGGTGACATTGCTACACCCCTCTATGTAGAGCCCCATCCCGGGCATGTCGGACTCCGGCAGGATGTTCTCCTCGGTGTAGGCGCAGTACATGATGGAACAGTTCCTGACGATGACGTTCTCGCAGTTGCGGACCACCAGCCCGTCGCCCTCCGTTGTGATTGAGACCCCTTCCAAAATGAACGGGTCCTCGGCGGTCGCCTTGACGTTGCCGACCGTGATACTCCCGTCATCCCCCATCACGACAATACCGTTGTCCTCGTCCACGTTGCCATACGATGGGACCATCTCGATCCCCGCGCTCTTGGCCTTTTCCTCATCGTCCGAATAATCATATCCGGGTATCATCGTCTCCTCAAGTATGAACTCGCAGTACTCGGACGTATAAAGGATGTTGTCGTGGAAGTAGTTGTTGTGCGAGACGCTCAGTCCTCCCGCATGCGGTATCTTGCTCGCATAGACGGTGTTTCCCCAGACCTCGGCGTCCTCGACATCGAAGTCAAAGGCGAACGCCACGCCGATCCCCACGTCCGATCCGTCCATGTGGATCTCATTGTCGTAGAACTTGCAGTTTCTTGAACGATTCGACCATATCCCCTGTTCGTCGTTGTCCTCTATGTAGTTGTCATGGACGGTGACGTTTTCCACGATGCCCTTCCATATGTCATCTGGGTCGTCCACGAAGTAGTCCTGTCCAAACACAGATATGCCATCGCTTGTGTTCCTGCAGGACCTGTTGTAGGACACCTCTATGTTGCTTCCTCTGATTATGCAGATCCCGATCACGCGCTTCGAACCCCCCGCCTCGTAGAATCTTTCCGGGAAACCGTTGTCCTCCACGATGTTCCCTGTGACCAGAGAGTCCTCACAGTTCTCGAGCAGTATGGCCGCATGGTAGACGTTGTTGGCCACTGTGTTGCCCGAGATGGTGACGTTTTTGGAATCTCTCACCTTAAGCCCCATCAGATTGTAGGAGATGATACAGTTCTCGACCGTGACATTGCTGCAGTTATCAATCAGAAGGGCCATCCCCTCCGCCCTGAAGTCCGCAGGTATGTTCTCATCGGTGTAGGCGCAGTACATGATGGAACAGTTCCTGACGATGACGTTCTCGCAGTCCCTTATGATCATGCCGTCCCCGTCGGTGGTGATGTTCAGCCCATCGATTACCAAGGGGTCCTCCGCAGTTGAGCGGATTCCCTCGTAGACCTGGGTCTCGGTCACCGTCGCATCGTCCGCCGAGACAGGGGCGGATGGCAGCAAGGACACGGCAATTGCAAGTACCAGGATCATCTTCGCGATATCCCTCATCGTCGATACCTTCCATCAAATGGGGTTCAGACCCGATATCAAAAGGAAAGGACCGGTCCCTTTCAGGACCACTCTACAAGCTCTGATGTGTATGTGATGGTCTCGGACGACTGCTGGAACGTATACTCTGTATATGTCGCCAGCGGGAAGTCGGCGCTTACGCATGCCTCCATCTCGGAGCTGTATCCGCTGCCCGAGAACGTCCACCTTCCCAGGTACCCGCTTATGCCCGCATGGCTGCAGGGGCTGTCGAACGAGAATGTCGAGGTGTTTCCGTCCACAGTCATCGACCAGTGGCTCCCCAGGGATATGTTGCTTTCCGAGAAGTACATATTCCACCACGGCGCGACTATCGTGAACATGAACAGCGGCGATATGAACGCGTTCGTGGAGCTTATGCTCTGCAGGAAGTTCTCGTAGAATCCCTCTTGGTCTGTCTTGAACGTGGCATTGAAGTTCCCGGACATGGTCCCGCTGTAGTTGCCCCAGTAATGGACCTGGTAGTCATGGGTGGCGCAGGAAAGGAACTCCATGCTGAACTCCCCATCCATGTTGAAGTCTTGGCTGTCCCACTCGACATCGTATGTGAAGCTGTCACCGACCTCGAATCCATACAGGTCCCAGGTGTCGCCTTGGGTTGGCGAAGCTGTTGTCGTGGGGGGCTTCGTGGTGGTCGTGGCCGGGGTGGTTGTATTCACGTCTGTGTCGTCATCATCGCCCCCTCCGATACACCCTGAGACAAGGGAGACG
The DNA here is from genome assembly GCA_036733165.1 of Halobacteria archaeon. Lineage (GTDB taxonomy): Archaea > Methanobacteriota_B > Thermococci > Methanofastidiosales > NM3 > JAFGGT01. The sequence continues at coordinate 5,960 of DAINBB010000047.1, forward strand.
GAGAGGATGATAAGCAGAAATATGGCGATAATCCTTTTCATAAAATCACACGTTATTACTCAATCCCGGGATTAAAAAATATTTTCTAGGATATCTCCAAAATTGCCGATATGCAGGCCAAATGCTTCCTTATTTCCTGCCACTGGAGACCATTCCCTCGTCGCGAAGCGCATCGATGAGATTCAGGACCGAGTACGAGGCCCTTGTCACGCCCATGGACCTCCTTACGGTGTCGGTCCCCACGAGGTATAGTCCCCCTATGGGTGTGATGCACGAAGGCATCTCCTGCCCGACCACCCAGCTTGCCTTCTCCGGGACAAGCACCTGCCAGTGTTTCATTCTGACGTGCCGCTCGATGCCGGGCATCCTTTCAGAGATCACCTTGAGAAGTCTTTCCTTGTACTTCTCGATGTCGCAGCCCTTTGGGACATTGGTCGTTATCCCCACCAGCTGATGCCCGTCAGGTGCCATGGAAGGGTCGTAGTTGGTGGTGGGTACCACCCAGCAGGGAATGTCGCACCCCATCCATATCTCGCTGCAGGTGGTGTCGAAGAGAGCTTCATCGAGCCCGAGCCACAGTGTGAGGGACAGCACATTCTCAAGACGCATAAGGTCGGACCTGTACTTGTCAGGCAGCTCATTGACAAGGGATGGCAATCTGCTGGCGTAGGACGAGTATATGACGATGTCCGCGGGCAGTTCGCCCTCGTCCGTGAGGACCGCCTTCACACGCCCCCCCTCACATATTATCCTCCTAGCGGGGGTCGACAGGCGTATTGAGACATCATAGCCCTCCATCGAATGCATGATGCAGTCTATTATGGACTGTATGCCGCCCTTTGGATAATGCTGGTCAGACGCCCCCTTCTTGGTGAGGAGATTTATCACGCCATTGAAGTAGTCGAGCGGTTCCTTGACCTCCTTGTAGTTTTTGTAGTCCTGGGAG
>DAINBB010000048.1:0-6854 GCA_036733165.1 Halobacteria archaeon
CCTCGCGAACTGAGGGAGATACGCTCTCTCAAGGATCTCGAGAAACTCCCGACGATGAAGAAGGACGATATCCGCAAGGATCAGGAGAGCAAACCCTTCCTTGGCAACATGCTGTGCGTTCCCGAGGAAGACGTTGTGTACATTTCATCCTCCTCCGGGTCGACCGGCATGCCCACCGCGTCGCCATTCACGAAGGAGGACTTCGACGCCTGGATAGACTACGAGGCCAGGCAGTTCTATTCGTCCGGCCTGAGGAAGGACGACAGGTATTGCCATGCGCTCAACATGTCATTGTTCGTGGGCGGACCCTGCGTGCTCGGGGCCCAGAAGATAGGCGCCCTGTCGATCCATGCCGGCACATTGCCATCGGAGAGGCTCATCAAGGTGATAGACCACTACAAGCCCAACTTCATATGGACAACGCCATCCTACGCGTGGTACCTCGGGGAGACCGCGGACAAGATGGGTTTCGACCCCTCGGCCTCATCTATAACGGACATCTTCGTGTGCGGGGAGCCCGGCGGCTCCATAGAGAACACAAGAAAGAGGATAGAGGACCTCTGGGACGCTAAGGTCTATGACTATTACGGTCTCTCGGACATATTCGGTTCCTGTGCAGGCGACTGCACCGAGCAGAACGGCCTCCATATCGCGGAGGACCACATGATCGTCGAAGTGCTGGACCCGGAGACGGGGGAGAACGTCGCGGAGGGCGAGATGGGCGAGATGACCCTGACCACCATAAACAAGTGGGCCAGGCCCCTGATAAGATTCCGCACGGGGGACATAGTCAACTATGAGCTGGACAAATGCTCCTGTGGAAGGACCAGCATGAGGTTGATGGGCATACACGGCAGGATGGACGACATGGTCATAATCAAGGGCGTGAACGTGATGCCTTCTGCGATAGAGGCCATCATCAGGTCGAATCCGGACCTTACAGGGGAATACAGGATAATAGTGGACAGGAAGGACCACCTCGACAGCATCGTGATCGAGACTGAACACATCAAGAACTTCGTGGGCAATCTCAGCGCCTTGGAGGAGAAGATAGGGAACGACATCAAGGCGATGATGGGCGTATCGTCAAGGGTCGTCGTCTATGACGAGGATACGCTTCCGAGGGCGACGCACAAGGCGAAGCGCCTGATAGACAACAGAAAGAACGTTTGGGATTAGTCCATATATGTTATCATAGATGAACATATCATCCATATTTTAATCTTCTTTTAAAGAGATAGTAACCTTTTTAAAGTAAAAATATGAAGTTTTTTTGTTAATTCTTCTGGAGAAATATGTATGACTGAAGAGTACAGTGCCAGTGATATCCAGGTGCTCGAGGGACTGGAGGCGGTAAGGAAAAGACCATCGATGTACATAGGTTCGACCGACGTCAGGGGACTACACCACCTTGTCTACGAAGTGGTCGACAACAGCGTCGACGAGGCGCTGGCCGGAGTGTGCAAAGACATCGACGTCATCATTCACAAGGACAACTCGATCACTGTCACGGACGACGGAAGGGGGATACCGATAGACATCCACAAGGTGTACGGAATATCCGCCCTGGAGCTTGTCATGACCAAGCTACATGCCGGGGGCAAGTTCGACAATAAGACGTACAAGGTCTCCGGAGGCCTCCACGGCGTGGGCGTGTCCGTGGTCAACGCGCTGTCCGAATACCTCGAGGTAAAGGTCTACAGGAACGGCAACGTCTACTTCCAGAGGTACGAGCGCGGGCTCCCCGTGGAGCCCCTGAAGAAGACGGGCATCACCGGGTTCACAGGCACGGAGATCTCCTTCAGGCCGGACCCGGAGATATTCGAGACCCGCGAGTTCACCTACGACATCCTCTCCAACAGGCTCAGGGAGCTGGCGTTCCTCAATCAGGGCGTCAAGATAACGCTCAAGGACGAGAGGGACGGGAAGGAGAACACGTTCAGGTACGACGGGGGCATAGTCTCGTTCGTCGAGAAGCTGACGTCCAACAAAGAGAAGCTACACGACAGCCCCATATACCTGGCGAACGCCAAGGACCTCATAAGCGTGGAGATAGCGATGCAGTACACCACGTCATACTCCGAGACGATATACACGTTCGTCAACAGCATCAACACCATAGAGGGTGGGACCCACCTCAGCGGTTTCAAGTCCGCCCTTACAAAGACGCTCAACGATTACGCAAAGCAGAACAACCTCCTCAAGAACGAGGGCCTCAGCGGCGAGGACGTCAGGGAGGGACTGACCGCAGTGATAAAAGTCCAGATCCCCAACCCGCAGTTCGAGGGACAGACCAAGACGAAGCTCGGCAACAGCGAGGTCAGGGGTATGGTGGATTCCATGGTGGCCCAGTCGCTGGGCGAGTTCCTAGAGGAGAACCCACATGTCGCAAAGAGGATAATCGAGAAGGCCGCCCTAGCGTCCCAGGCCAGGGAGGCTGCAAGGAAGGCCAGGGAGCTTACAAGGCGCAAGAACGTCCTGGAATCGTCATCGCTTCCCGGAAAGCTGGCGGATTGTTCCGAGAAGGACCCTTCGCTATGCGAGCTCTACATCGTCGAGGGCGACTCGGCGGGCGGTTCCGCCAAGCAGGGCAGGGACAGGCACACGCAGGCCATACTGCCCCTCAGGGGAAAGATCCTCAACGTGGAGAAGGCGAGGCTTGACAAGATCTTCAAGAACAAGGAGATATTCGCCATGATAACGGCCATAGGCACTGGCATCGGCGAGGACTTCAACGTCGAGAAGACGCGCTACCACAAGGTCATCATAATGACAGATGCCGATGTCGACGGCGCACACATAAGGACATTGCTGCTCACGTTCTTCTTCAGGTACATGAAGTCACTTCTGGACCATGGCTACATCTACATAGCCCAACCGCCGCTCTACAAGATAAAGAAGGGAAAGATCGAGCGCTACGTCTACAGCGACAACGAGAAGGAACAAATGGCACAGGAGCTGGGCGAGGGCTACGAGGTACAGAGGTACAAGGGTCTCGGCGAGATGAATCCTGAACAGCTATGGGAGACCACGATGAATCCGGAGAACAGGACGCTTCTGCAGGTCACGTCGGAGGACGCGGTGCTCGCCGACGAGATGTTCACGATACTGATGGGAGAGAAGGTAGAACCTCGAAAAGAGTTCATCCAGACATATGCGGCCACTGTGAAGATGCTCGACATATGAAAAAGTGTCAGTACCTGACCAACTTTCTTGAACCGCATTTTGGGCATTTTCCAAGTCCTGTCACGTACTCGCGCCAGTTGGAGCGTTCCCACGCATGTCCGCAGCTTAGGCATTTCAAAACAGTTCACCTGCCCGGGGAGACCTAAAGGTACATCTCCTCCCCTTTCTTGACCTCTTCGCCACCCATCTTTATCACATAGTCGGCGGCGTTCTGGAGCGCAACGGAGAACCCTGGGTCCGCGCCTATCACGATCGTCTCTTTGCCGTGTTCCTTGGACTTTATGAGTATGGGCAGGAAATCGGCATCCCTCGTGGCGAGGGCTATGGTGTCGATGTTCTCAAGGTATATGGCCTCCATCGCCTCGACGCCTATCCTCACGTCCGTGTCGCCCGTGACGATTATCACATCGAAACCCTGATTCGATATCGCCTCGATGAGACCCTGTGACGCGAACTGGTTCAGATACACCTTCGCAAGCCTGATGTCACCCAGGTCGTTGAGGATCTTCCTCACGTCCTCGAGGTCTATGGCGAACTCCTTCCTGAGGATGTTGGGCCCGTCCACAAGCAACGCTATCTTCCTTTCCTGGCGCACTTCCTTCCTTCGGATGGAGCCTACGTAGCGGGTGATTCCCTTCCCCGCGCTCTTAATATTAGTAAAATTAGGCAATTTATCACCGATGTAATAGTTGTAATGAGACCCCTATGCGTTTGGAAATATAAATAATTATCTAAGGATTTTCCTCGCCCATATTTAAAATAGAAGAATATTCGTCTTATTGTATAACATATTTTCATTTCTGTATAAAAAGACATGCAATTTTATCTTTGACATAAATGAAAATTCTCCAGTTCAGCATAAAATATCTCAGATATGCGCTCAAGATTGACAACGTCCTCCCTGTTGTATGCGATAAGGCGCTCAAGCGCGTCCTTGTCGCCCCTGCGCTCATAGTCGCGCCAGAGGTACACGGCGTCCATCCCGTCCAGCCCCTGGGCCTCCTCGGCCCTGCAGATCCCAAGCTGCCGCTCGATCCTCTTCAGCCCTCCGTGGTAACCTATCATCTTGCCCGAGAAGCACAGGTCGTAGTGTATCTTCGGGAGTCTCACGCCGAACTCCTGTTCCAGGACAGGCACGTCGAAACCCCTTCCGTAGAATGTTATTATCATCTTCTTTCCCTCGAACAGAGACTCTATGGACTCCTTCGAGAGGTCCTTGCCCCTTATCAGGGCGTTGAACTCCTTCCCGTCATAGGTGCCCACCATTGTGGTCAGATTGCCCTGGAAGTGGCCCGTGGTCTCTATGTCGAGGTACACCGCGTCCTTCCTGAAACGTTGGAAGAGCCTCCAGTGGTGCTTGCAGGGCAGGAGCGATGCGAAGAAGGCGTCGTTTCTGCAGTCCATGTTGGCAATGGCCCTTCTCAGGACATCGTCGTGGGCGCACTTCCTCTCCGTCGATATCCTGGGTATCCGCTCGGTGTCCAGATAGTCATGCCAGCCTCCGATGCCCATCTGCCAAATGCGCCTCTCCGTGTTGTCCCCGACCCCGTCAAGGAATATGAAGCTCCTCTCTATCATGAAAAGGGATTGGTGCAGTCCATTAAAATCGTTTTGGTCCCGGGCACGCCGTCCCGCGTATGGCAACGGTCCATCCCTCGGAGCCGACCCCCTCCATCGCCGCCGACAGGGCGTCATCGCCTTGTAGCGAAACGATTGAGCGCAGGACGGACCTCCTCAACCCCTCTTCAAGATCGCGAAGCCGCTCATCTTTGACATTCGTGCCCCCGATGAGCGAGCGCATGTGAAGGCCCGACCATTCCTCGAAGTCCACGGGACAGAGATGTCTCAAGGAACGTCCTATGACCCCGTACCTGTTGTCAAACAGCATCAGGTCGTCCACAGATGCGTTGAGGACGCTGTCGAAGAGGCTGAACGCGTCCCCCATCCCCTTGTCTCCATACCTTGAGATCGCCATGGAGAACAGCATGAGGTCCGAAAGCCTTGAAAAGTGGTCAAGGGCCGTTTCGTCCAGGGATGGGAACGGCAGCTCGAAGAGCTCGTAAGGTTTCACGTTGTAGGTATGGGAATAGAGGGAGAAGTACCAGTTCAGGAGATCGCTGTTGAGGAACGCGAGCAGGGTGCGATGGACCCTCTTGTCCGCATCGTCCACCAATATCGTCCTTACGCCGTTGGTGAGGATATGGTCGTCGAAGTGCATCGTGAAGTGCAGCTTCCGCCTCTCCCCCCTGTTCGCCATCTGCCTGCCGATGATCTTCGGACCGAGCGCCATCAGCTCGCCAACGGTCCTTGCGCCCATCAGACGTTTCCTCAGAGGCCTGCGCGCTATGACCCCCCGGTCCCTGACCCACCGTTTCCTCTCGGTCCTCGGAACGGTGTCGAGGTACCAGTCCTTGATGTGATTGGAAGCTATGAGGAGGTCCCCCGTGGGTCGGTCCGTGATATGCATCCTGCCAAGGCTCTCGTCGAGCTTCCCGACGAATATGTGCACCTTTTTGCCCCCGCCCAGGTCCGCCAGCTTCCCATGCCTCGAGAGCCGCTTGAAAATCTCCATCTCCACATGCGGGTCTTTGAAGGTCGGCACCCGGTAGAGTTTCGACCCCTCGTGCACATCCCGCCTGCCAAGGCGGTAGGAAGGCGCGTCCATGAGGCAGTTGGGTCCGACCATTATCTCCGTCCCATCACGGGCCGGGCCGCTCGCGGAGGCCAGGAACGCGGACACTTCGTAGTTTATCTTGCCGCCGAAGAGGCTCCTGGTCATCTCGAGAGGGAATATGGCCACATAGCAAAGACCGTTCTCGAAAAGCGCCCTTCTCAGCTCCGCGCTTTCCATGTCGCCCCAGAAGTTGGTGGGTATGACGAGCGATATGACGCCCCGGGGACCAACCAGTCCGAGGCATCTCTCCAGAAAAAGCTTGTACAGGTCTATGTTCGACCCGGTCATGCGGTAGAGCGACTTGTACAATGCAGAAAGTTCCCTCTTTTTCTCCAAGGGGATATCCATGTTCTTCAGCTTTCCGTATGGCGGATTGCCTATGATGATGTCAAATCCGCCCCCTGGCAATGATGGGTCTCCCGCCCATTCCATGGAAGACCGCCCCGGCGCCTCGATCTTTCCAGGGATTGGAGGGTCGAGGAAGGACGGACCTATCAGGGCGTCGCCGGCGTATATGTTGAGTCGGACCCCTTCCAGACGGCAGGTGTCCCCTCCATCGAGAAGATGCATCGCGAGTCTCGCCCTTGCGACGTTCACCGCCCCTTGTGAGATGTCTATGCCGTACAGATTCTTCTCCACTATGTGCTTGGCCATTGAATGGTCGTCAAGAAGGTATTCGAGGTCTTTGGGAACGGCCCCGGCGTCCGTCCTTGAGAGCACCATGCGGTATGTTGAAACCAGCGACCCGAGCATGGACTCGAGGAAGTTGCCGCATCCGCAGGAGGGGTCCAATATCTTCACAGAGGCCAACAACTTCAGGACGCTGGCGGGGTCGGCCTCCATTTCCGGACCCTTGAGATAGTCTCCAAGGGTCGTGTAATCCGTCGAATGTTCCCTGTTAAGACTGTCCAGGAGGTATGATGTCAGCGCCCTCTCCGTCATCGACGAGGTGATCCTGAACGAAGCGTGCTCATCAGGCTGCGGTTCGTTTCTG
>DAINBB010000049.1:0-6706 GCA_036733165.1 Halobacteria archaeon
CCTGGAGGTCGGCTATGACCTTTACGCCCTTCCCCCCGGCCTGCCTCGTTGGCTTGATGGCGACCGAGCCCGCATATTCATCGATGTACCTGCTGGCCTCCTCTATGCTGTTGAACGTTTTGAATCGCAATCTTCCGTACATGCTGTTCTTTTCCATGAGCCTTCTCATGAATCCCTTGGACTTCTCGATGTCGGCCGCCGCCTTGGACGCTCCGATGACCATGAAGCCCTCGTTCCTCAGGGCGTCGGAGACGCCTGCGAACAGGGATTCCTCGCTGCCTATGAAAATGACGTCCGGACGCACCTTCCTGGCCACGTCGCAGACCGCCTTCCCATTGAGGATGTCGGTGACGAAGAGCTCCTTGGATACCTCCAATAGTCCCGGATTCCTCATCTCGCTGGCGGAGTACACATCGTATCCGCACTTGATGGCGTTCTCAGCTATTGCGTGCTCCCTCGCACCGCTGCCGACTATCATGAACTTCATTCAATCCACCTCCGGATAATTGCCTGTCATACAACCTGTGCAGAAGTCCTCTCCACCAAGGACCCCCTTAAGGTCGTCTATATTGATGTAAGCGAACGAATCCGCATCTATTATGCATGCGATCTCCTCCTCGGAGTTGTCCACGGCGATCAGCTCGTCCTTGGTCGGCACCTCCGTTCCGAAGGGGCATGGCGACACGAGCTTGGGGCTGCATATCCTTACATGGACCTCCTTCGCCCCCCTCTTCCTGAGAAGATTCACAATGTTCCTCATGGTGGTCCCCCTAACGACCGAATCGTCTATGAGCACGACCCTCTTTCCCCTCACGGCGGACCTGACGGGATTTAGCTTCAACTGCACGCCTATCATCCTCTCCATCTGGGTCGGCCTTATTGCCGTCCTCGTGACCTTTCCCGTCCTCATGAAACCCAGGTCTATGGGTATCTTCGATTCGTTTGCGTATGCCATTGCGAAGGGGATGGCGGTCTCGGGCACGCCTATGACGACATCGGCCTTCACAGGATTCTGCTTTGCAAGGAGCTTCCCTATCTTGTTTCTGACCTCGTGTATGTGGGTCCCGTTGATCTTAGCGTCTATCCTTGACATGTATACATACTCGAAGATGCAGTGTGCTGGGGGGACGGGATTCTCATTCTTTATCTCCTCTATGTAGTGCCTGTCGATGACGACGATCTCGCCCGGCTCGATGTCCCTCGATAGCTCGGCCCCGATGACGTCCAGTGCCGATGTCTCGGAGGCAACAACGGCGAGGTCGAACCCCACCCCTCCGATCACAAGCGGCTTTATGCCTAGCTTGTCCCTTGTGGCTATCATCTTGTCCTTGGTGAGGATCAGCATTGAATACGCCCCATCGAGCCCGTCCAAAAAGGACCTGACTGCCTCCTTCTCGGACATGTTGGCAAGGTCCATCCTCAATTTCTGGACAGCATCCTCCGTTATCTTGACGCTTCCATCGAAGTAGATGGCTATGTCATCGGACGTGTATCCGTTGACATCCCTTGTGGAGACACCGCCTATTCCGCAGGGGCCGTTGAGCTCGTTGACCTCGTATGACTCCATGCTCTCCTGTATGGTCCCCTTGCCAGAGGCGTTCTCGACCTTCTCGAAGTCGCTGATGGACATTCCAAAGCTTTCCTGCCCCCTGGACTGGATAGCTATAAGTTGATAGTAGACAAATCTAGATACGTTCCATATCTCATCAAATGCATATATTCCACATACACCAGCCATTGGATTATCTCTCCTATATCTTCATGTTCCTTCTTTCTAGTTCCCTGTTCCTGCTCAGGCATTCCGCATTGCTGCAGCTAAGGTGGGTGGGGTAATCCCCGTTGAGACATGCCAGGCATAGATTGCCCCTTGGCAGGCCTATCGCGTTCACAAGCCCGTCTATGCTCTGGTATGTGACAGAGTCTGCACCGATCTTCCTTTCGATGTCATCAGTCCCCCTGGATGCGATCAGCTCGTCCTTGACGGACATGTCCACGCCGTAATAGCATGGGCTGGTCACCGGAGGGCAACTTGATATGAAGTGCACCTCCTTGGCTCCGTACTTCCTCAGAAGCTCCACAAGACGCCTGGAGGTCGTCCCCCTGACAATGCTGTCGTCCACAAGGGCTATCCTCTTGCCGCTTATCTCCTTCCTGATGACGTTGAGCTTCTCTATGACTGCCTCCTCCCTGAACTTCTGGGATGGCATTATGAACGTCCTGCCGATGTACCTGTTCTTTATTAGCCCCTCCCTGTATGGAAGGTCGTTTTTGAGGGCGAACCCCAATGCGGCCGTCCTTGAGGTGTCGGGTACAGGTATGACGGTGTCGACCTCCTTGTCGAACTCTATGTTCTGACCTAGCTTGAATCGGACGTCGTAGACGCTTTGGCCCTCCATTATGGAATCGGGCCTTGATATGTAAACATACTCGAAACAGCAATGGGCGGGCCTCGGTTCCATCAATTGATGGGACTCGATGCCGTTCTTCGTTATCACAACGCATTCTCCCGGCCTTATGTCCCTTACAAGCTCGAATCCGGTGACGTCAAGGCCGACACTCTCGCTGCAGGCCATGTACTCCTTGCCGTTGTCGGTGCTCTTCTCGCCGATGACAAGCGGCCTGATGCCCATCGGGTCCCTGAAGGCGATGACCTTTCCGCTGTTCTGGCCGAGAAGTATGACGGAGGAGTAGGAACCCTCGACCTTCTGCATCGTGTTCTCCAGCGCGGTGATGATATCCTCGTTGAGCAACTGGTCCGTGAAAACGTCCAGGAGGACCTCCGTGTCCGATGTGGTCTGGAGCGTCCTGTCCTTTGACCTTAGCTCCTCCTTGAGCTCCAGGTAGTTGGTGAGATTGCCGTTGTGGGCCAGTCCGAGCCCGTAAGGATATGAGATGAACAGCGGTTGTGCGTCGCCCATGGGGTTGTTTCCCGATGTCGGGTACCTGACATGTCCTATCGACAGGTCGCCCTTTAGCTGGTCGAGTGGGTAATTGTTGAATACCTCGTTTACCAGTCCGTTGCCGGACTTCATGTAGAACTTGTTGCTGAGAGTCAATATGCCGGCCGAGTTCTGTCCCCTGTGTTGTATCGCCAAAAGGGCCCTGTACGCCGCCCATGATGCTCCGCTCCCATACAGACCGACAATGCCGCACATCAGAATCTATCCCCGATATACTTGATGACCGATTCAAAGATTATCTTGCCGGAGTAACCGTTGGCATTCTCCTTGAAAAACGACCTCTCTGGATGCGGCATCATGCCGAAGACATTCCCCTTCTCGTTGCATATGCCGGCTATGTTGTGCGGCGAACCGTTGGGATTCCACGGATATCCGGCATCGGTGTTCCCATCGTGGTCGCAGTACTTGAATATGATCTGGCCGTTCTTCTCCATTCTCTCGAAGACCTTCTCGCTCGAGAACATCAGCTTTCCCTCGGCGTGGGCAGATGGCACGACAAGCGTCTCACCCTCCGGAAGCAGATGGGTGAAGGCGCATTTCTTCGAGTCCGTCTTCCTCAGTAGGGTATGCCTGCACTCGAATCTCGCGGAATCGTTCTGCGCGAGACATGCGTTGACGCTGCCAAGGCTTCTTGTGAATCCCGGGAGCAGTCCCAGTTCCACCAGCACCTGGAATCCGTTGCATATGCCGCCCACGGGATATCCGTCCTTCACGAATTCCACAAGGGCATCCCAAAAAGTGCTCCTTATCCTGGATGCGAATATGGCCCCCGCCCTGATATAGTCCCCTGAGGAGAATCCTCCAGGGATCATCAGGCACTGGAAGTCCTCCAAGCCCTTGAACTCGTTAAGGTGCACGAAGTGAGGATTGGCCCCAAGCCTCTTGAAGGACTCGAATATCTCCTGCTCATTGTTGGTGCCTTCGATCCTGAGCACACACACGTTGATCTTGCTTGCATCCAATCTTTTCACCCCATTATGTTCCACAATGGCCTTTGCCAGGCCTCTATCATCTTGTCAATTCCAAGGTCGGCTATCTCCTTGCCTTCCTTTGTTATCTTCAGACTGTTGCCCTCGGTGTACCCGATTGCCATGAACTTGGCCAGATGGCTTCTGAGCCCGTCCTCGAAGGCCGCCCTGTCGGAGCGTTCCACCTCGCATATCCACCTCGTGTTCGACTCTGAGAACAGTTCAATGTCTGGCCTCATGTCCTCCTTGAGGTCTATCTTTGCACCGATGCCGTTCCCTATGCACATCTCCGCGATCGCACAGGCCATGCCTCCCTCAGATATGTCGTGACATGCCTTGACCACGCCCTTGCCCATCAGTTCCACCAGCCCGTACGTGGCGTTCGACAGCTGGTACGGATTGACCTTCGGCACGACACCGCCCTCGATGCCCATCTTTCTCAGGTAAAGGCTCCCACCAAGCTCGTCCTTGGTGGTCCCGACGAGGTATATGAGGTTTCCAGAATTCTTGAAAGGAGTGGTTACCGCCTTGTCAACATCATCCACCATCCCGATCCCCATTATGGCCGGGGTCGGTGGGCACGCCCCTGCGGGTCCCTCGTTGTAGAAGGAAACGTTCCCTGAGACAAAGGTCGCGCCTATCTTCCCGACAACGTGCGCAAGTCCCTGCACGGCCTGCACGAACTCCCACATCTTTTCGGGTTTCTCGGGATTCCCGAAGTTGAGGCAGTCCGCGAAGCAGTGCGGTCTGGCCCCCACGGCCACGAGATTCCTCACGGCCTCGTCCACCGCGCCCGCCGCGCCCCAGAACGGGTCCAGCTTCATCATATAGGGATTCACGTCCGTTGTCATCGCCAATCCCTTGTTTGACCCCTCTATGGGTTTTATTATCGATGCGTCTGCATGTGTCTCGAAGTTCTCCCTTCCAACAAGGGCGGGGCTGTGGGTCCTTGCCCTGACCTCGAAGTCATATTGCCTTATCACCCAATCGTCGCATGCGTTGTTGTAATCCTCAAGCAATGAGATGATAGTAGCGCCGATATCGCTCGGCATGGGGAATTCCACCTTCTTGTTCTTTATCGGCACCTTCTTTATCGGCCTCTTATACATTGGGCCTTCAGTCAGGAACTCCAGGTCCATGTCGAATATCTTTTTCCCATGGTAGTTGATGACGAGCCTCTTCTCACCGATCACCTTCCCGATGACGACCGCTGGGACGTCCCATTTCCTGAATATGGCCAGGACATCCTCTAGATTCTCATCCTTGACCGACATCATCATCCTTTCCTGGGACTCGCTCACCCATATCTCCCATGGGAGCATGTCCTGTTCCTTCAGATGCACGTTCTCGAGGTCCACGATTGCGCCGAAGCCACCTGCAAGGGCCATCTCCCCCACCACGCAGGAGAGTCCGCCGCCGCCCAAGTCCTTGAGCCCAGTGAGCAGCTTTTTCTCGTTCGCTTCGAGGCAGGCATGTATCAGCGGTTCCTTCATTATGGGGTCCCCCACCTGCACGGCGGACCTTGAGGATGTCTGGGACTCGTCGTCAAGTTCCTTTGAGGCGAAGGTGACGCCGTGTATGCCGTCCCTTCCAGTTCCGCCACCCGCCAGAACGAAGATGTCCCCAACACCCCCGACACGGGAGTATATGATGTCGTCCTTCCTGACTATCCCCACACATCCCACGTTCACCAGGCAATTGCCGAGATATCCCTCATGGAAGGATGTCATTCCGGCGACCGTGGGTATGCCGACGCGATTCCCGTAATCGCGTATCCCGTCCACGACACCCGAAAATATGTACTTTGGATGCTTTACCCCCTTTGGGATGTTCTCCGACGGGGTGGTCGGCGGCGCGAAGAATATGGGGTCCATAAGCGCAATGGGTTGTGCGCCCATGCAGACCACATCCCTAAGAATGCCACCTATGCCAGTTGCGGCGCCCCCGTAGGGTTCTATCGCAGAGGGGTGATTGTGGCTTTCAAGGGCCACCGCGTATGCATGGTCCTTGTCGAACTCGACAAGGCCTGCGTCCTCCTTGATGACGAAAAGATTCTGAGGCGCATCAAAATTGAAAAGGTATTTCTTAAGATAATATTTCGATGATTTGTAACAGCAATGCTCTGACCATGCCTGTCCCAAGGCCTGAAGCTCTATGTCGTTTGGATTCCTGCCCTCTTTTGAGAAGTAGTCCCTAATCACCCTCAGTTCATCCACTGAGAGTCCGGTGCCAGTTTCCTCGCTAAGCGACTTGAGCCCTTCGTCAGGTACATTGAGGTCTATCTCAACAATATCGGACATGGTACCTCACCATTCGATATTGTAGTCATGGATGACAGGATTTGTAAGGAGCTTCTCAGCCATCTCCTTTGCCCTTTTCTCTGCAGACTCCCTGTCCTTTGCCTTCATGGTTATCTTGAAGCGCTTGTTCACGTGCACTTCTTCGACCTCATCAAATCCCAAAAGCCTCAGCGCCTTCCTGATATTGTTCCCCTCCGGGTCGGATATCCCTTTCTTGAGGCTGACATTGACAATTACATCCATAGTATCCATCTCATTCACCTGTTATTCTATATTGTATGTTCTTGTACGTTTCTGATGCCTTCTTTATCATTTCCTCTGGCAGGGGGGGTATTTCTGGTTCCTCGATGCCCTTCTCCCTGGCATCGTAGAGCCTTGCCTTGTATCCTATCCCCTCATAGTACTTTCTCACGAATTCCTTGGAGAGCTCGATGCATTGGCCATCCTCCCAGGATCCCCTGTCCAAGAATCTGTCCTC
>DAINBB010000050.1:0-6420 GCA_036733165.1 Halobacteria archaeon
TCCCAGGATCCCCTGTCCCAGAATCTGTCCTCGTCGGCGGTGCCGAACACATCAATGACCATGACCTTCCTTTCCTTGTCGAACGCGAACTCCTTCTTGCCGTCGACATGTATGAGGCCCCTCTTTGAGACCTCCTTTTCGATCTCCGCATCCAGCTTTAATATAATATCTATTATATTATTATACTCTTCAGGACTGAGCCCCGATATGTCCAGGGCCTCCTCAAGTTCGAGAAGCCTGTCCACCCTTTCAAGCTTTGTCGATGTCTCGAGATATGGCCTGGGCAGCTTCTCACCGTATGACACGCCATGCCCCTTGTCGAACCCCAGGGACTCCGGATCTATCTTTCCTTTCTTTATCCTGTCATACAGTGAACCTGCGACATAGTGCCTGCATATGAATTCCAGCGGTATCAGGTAGTTGGTGGTGTCGGGCCCTATCGAGTCATAATCCCTTATTATGTTCACTCTTTTGACCCTGAAGCTGTTCGGCGACGTTCTTTCAAGGAAGTGGGTCCCGATTCCCAGCTCCTCCGCCCTTTGGAACCAAAAGACGCCCTCGGAGCAAAGGGACTCTCCCTTGCCAGGTATTGTAGATGGTATAATCTTGTCAAAAACTGATATCCTGTCTGTGAATTCGAACTCCAGTTCATCGTCCTGAACTTGGCGTATTTCCTTAACAGATCCTGATCGAAGAGAGCTCATGTTATTCCCTCCCTTACTCATGTATATGGGTAAAAATATCTATATTTAAATCTTTTTATACAATATATTGTTAAAATAGAGAAAATATTTATAAAACGACTTTTGTATGCTCATAATAACATTTGGGGTGATGAAATAAAGGTATCCACTTTGGGTTCACACTCGGCCCTCAACATCCTCAGAGGGGCGAAGGACGAGGGTTTCGAGACACTTCTGGTGTCCCCCAAGGGGAGACGTTTTTATGAGCGTTTCAACGTTGCGGACGATATAATATACGTGGACGATATGGGTCAGTTCCTCAAGAGCGATGACGAAAGATTGAGCGGCGATGTTGTAATGGTGCCCCATGGCAGCTTCATATCATATCTCTCTCTTGATTTCATAGAGGATGAGTTCAATACCAGGATCTTTGGAAACAAGTACCTGTTCAAATGGGAATCCGACAGGGACCTCGAGAAAAGCTGGCTGGAGGGCTCTGGGATCATGATCCCCAGGACCTTCGGGTCCCCTGAGGAGATCGACAGGCCTGTGATAGTCAAGTCATTCGGTGCCAAGGGCGGCATGGGATACTTCCTTGCAAGGGATCTTGATGACTTCATGAGAAAATCCAAGGACATCTCCGGCGGTTACCAGATCCAGGAGTATATAGTCGGTGTGCCGATATACTTCCATTTCTTCTATTCTCCGCTCAGAGACGAGCTTGAGCTCCTGTCCGTGGACAGGAGGTACGAATCAAACGTCGATTCCCTTGGCAGGGTGCCTGCAGGCGACCAGGAACAGCTGGGCATATCGCCGTCCTACACCGTTGTTGGGAACTTCCCTATAGTCATAAGGGAATCCCTGCTGGAACAGGTCTTTGACATAGGGGACCGGGTGGTCGAGGAATCGAAGAAGATCAGCGAAAGGGGCCTGATGGGTCCTTTCTGTCTCGAGACCATCTGTACATCGGACCTTGATATCGTCACCTTTGAGATATCGGCCAGGATAGTGGCAGGGACAAATCCTTTTATGCCCTCCTCGCCATATACCTACGCCAAATATGGAAAGGATGTCAGTTGTGGCAGGCGGATCGCGATGGAATTGCGCGATGCCATATCCACAGACAGCGTTGAAGAGGTTACCACATGATAGACAGGAATGAAGTTGTCGCAATAGCTGAGGGATATGACCCCGAAAAGATCAAGATAGGGGCCCTGGCCTCCCACTCCGCACTTGATGTGGCAGATGGGGCCATAGAGGAAGGTTTCCAGACAGTGTTATACTGCCAGAAGGGCAGGGAAAGGACGTATGCCAATTACTTCAGGGCCAAAAGGGTCGGCGGAAGGATAACAAGGGGATTTGTCGACCAATGCCATGTATATGACAAGTTCAGTGAAATGGCCGGCGAGGGGGAACAGAGAAAGATGATAGATGACAATGTGGTCTTCGTTCCCAACAGGTCCTTCACATCGTACATACCCATGGGTGTCGTGGAGGATTCCTTCAAGGTCCCGATGTTCGGTTCCAGGAACATGCTGAGGATGGAGGAACGCTCTGAGCAACAGTCGTACTACTGGTTGCTTGAGAAGGGCGGGCTGCCGTTCCCTGAAAAGATCGACGACCCCCAGGACATCGATGAACTCGTTGTCGTGAAGCTCCACCATGCCCAGAAGAAGCTTGAGAGGGGATTCTTCACGGCGTCCTCATTTGAGGAGTATGAGGAAAAGTCCCGTCAGCTGCTCGAGGGGGGGATAATAACGAAGGACGCCCTTGAGGGCGCGAGGATAGAAAGATACATAATCGGTCCCGTTTTCAACTTCGACTTCTTCTACTCCCCCCTGGAGGAGGAGTATGAGAAGGTCGAGCTCCTGGGCGTCGACTGGCGTTTCGAGACCTCCCTGGACGGACATGTGAGGCTGCCTGCCGACCAACAGCTCAATCTCAATTCCAAACAGTTCCTTCCCGAGTACACGGTGTGCGGACACAACTCTGCCACGGTCAGGGAATCCCTGCTCGAGAAGGCGTTTGACATGGCGGAAAAGTTCGTCAAGGTGGCAGAGGAGCATTACTCACCAGGGATAATAGGGCCATTCTGCCTCCAGACGTGCATAGACAAGGACCTCAACTACTACATCTACGATGTGGCACCCAGGGTCGGCGGAGGCACCAATGTCCACCTGGCGGTGGGGCATCCATACGGGAACGCCATTTACAGGACGAACATGTCCACAGGCAGGCGCGTCGCCATGGAGATAAGGCGGGGCATCGAAGAGGAAAGGCTTGGCGAGATACTAACCTGATTCTCTGCCTCTGGCGTTATTTATGAGTCTTTCTAGGGTGCCATATGCCTTTATGGCATCCTTCTTCTCGAACAGGAAGACGAACTCTGTAAAGGTCGAGAAGATGTCTATGATATTCAGTTTTTCTAGGGTTATAGCCCTTAGCAGCGTATAGAGGTATCCAGGGATGTCGACTATGTTCTCGGGATACTTGCAGTCGATTATGGTCACATCCTCCATCATGTTGATGGGCCTGAACGACGATGTCAGGCGCCTGAAGTCCTGAAGCCTGTCCCTCTCGAGGACCACGGAAAGCTCCTGGGAGGACTGGACCATGAAGAAGGTCTCGCCCTGTTCCCATCTCACGAGCTCGTTGACCGACTCTATGGTCTTCATGAGGTCGTAGTTCTTGAGATAGGCCACTATCGCTATATCGTTTTTCAGGACCAGCCTTGTCTTTGAGATGGCCTCGTCCAATAGTTCGCTCTCCCCTACCATTTCCTTGAAGTGGTACCTTTGGATCGCCACGGATATCGATTCTATGGACACGTCCTTTCCAAGTCTTCTCTCGACCTCCGGCTGTATCCACCTTGCAAGTCCGTTGTAGTTGACAATGTTGTTCAACAGATAGTCACCCATCAGGGGAAGGGAGTCTATTATCTCATTCACGATCTTTGCGACACTTGTCTGTTGTTTCATATAAGACAACTCACTATTATTTTTCTTTATTATAAACAGATATAAATATTTTGATTGGTCTTTGATTTATACGGATCAACATTATACGTGCAATTCAGGAATCTTGATTTATTTCTTGTGGGGGTGTATTGTGGGATTCCCTTGCCCCACCGTGAAGAACTTCATTATAATTCGATATAATAAAACGGGCATCATCTGTTTTTTCTTAATAATAAAATATATAAGTTCAATCAGGTAAATACTATCTTGGTGAAAACATGACAGGAAAAACGATCAAAGTCAAAAAGGGTGACTGTTTTGATGGGCCGGAATGCTCGTGTGGAAGCAATGCTTGGAAGCTCGGGGACAAATGCATCGAGTGCACGAACTGTGGAAATACCATTGAGAGCAAAGGACAGATAGAGGCCATCATCAAGGACGAGTCTAGAAATTGCGGATTCGGTGATTTCCTGATAGGCGGAAGAAGGTCCAAAGGGGTCAACTGTGGAGACGCCATAGAGATCCGTCCCGAGGAAGATTGAGAAAACAGGCCCATATCAATCAACATCATTTTTCATGGGAAATGGGAAAAATAAAAGGCAACATAGATACTAAGGTATCCTATATGGAGGTTTGAACATGTCCAAATTGGAGGAATTATTTACAGGAAGGATCTGTGATAGGGTGGAGTCTATATTTGAGGGCATAGAGGACGGTAGCAAGGCGCAAGGTTCATTGGACGTTCTCAAAGAGATCGAGTCTATCCTTCAGGAGTTCAAGAGAGAGACCGAGGGGTTAGACATCGACAAGGCCCTCAACATCCAACTTGCCACACAGTTCAAGAACGCGGCCGCTCAGTTCTTGCATTTGGAGGACTACTTCAACTCGGTCAAGGCAGGGGATGCCCCTTCCATTGACAAGGAGACTGCAAGGAAGTATGCATCAAATCTGAACCTTGTCCTCAACGGCTTCGCGGACTACGCGAAGGAAATCGACAGGGGCCATGAGAGACAACCATACGATCTTCCGGATGATGAATAGACCTTCTCGATTGGACGGGTCAGTGAGTTCCAGCTGGAGAATCCACCCGGCATGACCACAACGCCATCCCATCCCCTTTTTCTTAGAACGCTTGCGGCGACCATAGGCCTCATACCTTTCCATATGAAAGTCAACAAAGCCCTCATAACCGAAAAGTTTATAAATCAAAATTGTTTACTTTAACTATACATAAAGTTAACTTATAATTTTGATAACTTGATTCCCTTGGTGAGTGAATGATAGATGAGGACGTGATGTTCAACCTTCTTGGCAATGAGACCCGCAGGATGATCCTCAAGATGCTGTCACTGGGTCCATGTTACACCACAGAGATCGCCGAGAAGCTCAATATAGGCCAAAAGGCCATCAATGAACACATGAGGCTCCTTCAGGAGGCGGGCATAGTCGACCTTTATGTGCAGAAACAGAGCAGGGGCAGCCCAAGGAAGTACTTCAAGATCAACAAGAGGATAAGGCTCGAGTTCGCCATGGGCCCGTACAGTTACACAACAGTCTCAAACGACGCCCTGGATGCGGACATATCCGAGTTGCCTGATGAGTTCCCGGAGTTCAAGGAAATCATGAAAGAGGTCAACAAGGCCCGTAAGATAAAGGAGATCAGCATGCTCTCCAAGACCTTGGGCAATCTTAGGATCGAACACGAGAGACTTACAAAGGCAAAGGAATATGTCGAATCGATGATCGGCCATGTCAAGTTGCAATGCATAAACGTCTGCGATGAGATGGGCCTTGACGATTCGGAGAAGCGGTTGGTCCTGGAATTGATAGGTGCTGGTGGAAAGCTCTCCATAGGCGATCTCTCCGACAGGCTCAAGGTGGACGAGAACGAGATAACGGACTCTCTGAAAAAGCTCAAGGTCAAGGGGATCATCAAGTCATGATGTGAGGTCCATTGCTCCATATTCGACACTACAGTTTTTTTATGAGAATGATGGCATATCCGCTGATTTGTTGGGGCATCATCGAGTTTGAGGCATATATTTTATAGTTCTTCTCCCATGAAAGGACATACAAATATTTATTAATCATTTTTTTATTCTACTAGGTGTGATTACATATGGATACCAAGTCTTTGAAGGAAAGCTTCAGGGAGAAGGCCTCTAAGGAGTATAGGAAGTACTTCCCTGTGGATGTTTTGGAAGAGAACGATTTCAAGAGATACAGATGCAGCAAGTGCAACAAGTACTTTTGGTCCACAGAGGCAAGGGACGTCTGCGGCGATCCCGACTGTACCGGCGGCTATTCCTTCATAGGCGACTCACCTGCCAAGAAGATGGGTTACATAGAATGTTGGGACAAGTTCTCAGAGACTTTCAGCGAGTACGGTTACACGCCCATTCCCCGCTATCCCGTGGTGGCGAGGTGGAGGGAGGACACGGACTTTGTCCAGGCATCCATATACGACTTCCAGCCGCATGTTGTATCCGGTGCGGTGTCCCCTCCTGCGAATCCGCTCGTGGTCCCGCAGTTCTCGCTCAGATTCGTCGATACGGACAATGTGGGCATATCGGGACGTTCCTTCACAGGTTTCGTCATGATAGGCCAACACGCCTTCACGAAAAAAGAGGCCTTCGACCAGACGAAGTACTTCGGGGACATATACCGCTGGCTCACAAATGTGATGGGGATACCAAAAAAAGAACTCGTGTTCCACGAGGACGGCTGGGCCGGCGGCGGCAACTTCGGCCCATGCATGGAATTCTTCTCAAGGGGGGTCG
>DAINBB010000051.1:0-6275 GCA_036733165.1 Halobacteria archaeon
ATGCATATTCCGAGAACGGCGATTCCACAGCCTTGAGGGAAATAATATATCCAATAGAGCGGGCTGTCGAACACCTTCCGAAGATCTATCTCAAGGACTCTGCCATAGACGCGGTATGTCATGGCGCTAACGTCGCCATACCCGGCGTTGCCAAGATGGAGGGCAGGATAAGGAGAAAGAGCAAGGTCGCATTGATGTCCCTCAAGGGGGAACTTGTGGCCATAGGTACCTCGATGGCCGATACAAAAGCCTATGAAAAGAATGCCTCAGGTTTCGTTGTGGACACCCATAGGGTGGTAATGAGCGAGGGCACATACCCGAAACACTGGAAAAGTGCCCGTTGATATTAATATAGAAAGAATTAAAAAGGTAAATGAATCGAGAATGTTAAGTCGGTTGCCGAGGTTGCCGAGCCTGGAAAGGCGCAAGCCTGGAGAGCTTGTTCTGCATCGCAGAACCAGGGTTCAAATCCCTGCCTCGGCGCTTCACTAACAAGTTTATCATTCAAACAAGAAAGATCGTAAGGTGAAAAAATGGCTGAATTCAGACATATTGTCCGTGTGAGTGGAACAGACCTAAAGGGGGACACTCAGATACAGCTGGCCTTGACAGGCATAAGGGGCGTAGGCCAGATGATGGCCCGTTCCATAGCCATATTGGTAGGTCACGATCCAACAGACAAGATGGGCGAGATCACAGATGATGATGTAAGCAACATGGAGAGAATACTCGAGTCCCCGTTAGAGAACGGCATCCCAGAATGGATGTTGAACAGAAGGAAGGATATGGATACCGGCAAGGACCTGCATATTACCGGTTCGAAGCTGGCCATGGCTTTCCGTGAGGATATAAACAACATGAGGAAGATTAGGGCCTACAGGGGCATCAGGCACGAACTCGGCCTGCCCGCGAGAGGCCAGAGGACCAAATCATCCTTTAGGACGGGTTCCACCCTTGGAGTAAGACGTAAAAAGAGATCGGAGAAGTAGGTGAATAGATGGGAGATCCGGTAAAGAAGAGAAAGAAGTACATGACCCCCACCCATCCTTGGCAAAAGGATAGGATCGATGAGGAGAGGGAGCTAAAAAGAAAGTATGGTCTCAAGAACAAGAAGGAGATCTGGAAGGCACAATCCCTTCTCAGGAACATGAGGGGGCAGGCGAGAAAACTACTGGCTGCCACATCTGTACAGGCCGAAAAGGAGACTAATGATTTCTTGAACAGGTTGAAGAGACTATCCATACTCAAGGACGACGATGACCTAGACGCTGTCCTCGCCCTGAACATACAGGATGTTCTAGATAGGAGACTTCAGTCCTTGGTCATAAGGAAGGGCATGGCGAAGACATCCAATCAGGCAAGGCAGATGATCACACATGGACATGTGATGGTCAATGGAAAGAGGGTGACGGCGCCCAGTTTCCTTGTGAGGAAAGAGGAAGAGGAGACGATCACGTTCTTCCCAGGTTCATCGTTCCTTAAGATGGTCAGTGAGAAACCTCCCGCACCACCAAAATCCAGCCCCAAGGAAAAGAAGGTACAGGAAGAGGTAGAGGGCGAAGAGAAGGAGGAGGCTGATAACGATGGCGAGTAAGGACCCTAAATGGGGGGTTGCACACATATACGCATCCTTCAACGACACGATAATCCATATAACAGACCTCTCCGGCGCAGAGACCATAACCAGATGGTCCGGTGGCATGATCGTGAAGGCCGACAGGGAGGAGTCGTCCCCCTACGCGGCAATGAAGGCGGCCGCAAAGGCCGCTGAGGAGGCTTTGGACAGGGGCATCATAGGCGTGCATATCCTTGTGAGGGCACCCGGTGGCAGCAAGTCCAAGAATCCCGGGCCCGGGGCGCAGGCGGCCATAAGGGCGCTGTCACGTGCCAAGCTCAGGATAGGCAGGATCGAGGATGTCACCCCAATTCCACACGACGGCACCAGACCCAAGGGCGGCAGAAGAGGTAGAAGGGTATAGAAATGAGGATCGAATACATTCCCGTTGACAAAGAGGATACGTTAAGCTTCATCATAGAGGGCATCGACGTGGCGTTTGCCAATACTCTCAGGAGGACCGTCATGATGGAGACGCCAATCTACGCGTGCAACGACATAGTGTTCTATAAGAACTCAAGTCCCCTGTACGACGAGATGGTGTCCCACAGACTGGGGCTCGTTCCGATGACTACGCCTGTGGACACGGAGGAAGGCGCCAAGATGGTCACCATGAGCCTTGAGGCCGAAGGTCCAAGGACCATATACTCCGGGGATCTTGTCTCGGACGACCCCGAGGTCAAGCCCATAAACGATGGCTTTCCCATACTCAAGCTCGGACAGGACCAGAGCATATCGCTCAACGCAGAGTGCACAGTGGGTTTCGGCAGGAACCATGTAAAATGGCAGGCAGGACTGGCCAGTTACAAGAACTATCCTGTGATAGAGGTAGACCCCGAGAGATGCAACCTTTGCGGCGAATGCGTGAACGCCTGCCCCGTCAAGATCCTTGAGATGAAGGAGAGGGTCGTTGCGAACGATGTAATCAAATGCACATTCTGCAGGTCATGCGAGGATGCGTGCAAGAAACTCAACGAGAATAAGATCATCAGTGTTGAACCTATGGAAGACAAGTTCATTTTCAAGATCGAGACATTTGGAAACATGAACACAAAAGATTTATTAAACACTGCTTTGAATGTCATTGAAAATAAGGCAAAGGAACTTGACCAATTGCTCAATGAATAGCGGGGGTTGCCGAGTTTGGTCAAAGGCGCAGGGCTTAGGACCCTGTCTTGTAGAAGTCCGTGGGTTCAAATCCCATCCCCCGCACTAGACACGCTGGGCGAGCGGACGAAGGTCCGCACACATAGTTCGGAGGTGTAAGAATGAAGAAGATCAGGAAAACAAATCCCAATCTCCTGTCCCTCATCGAGGGATTGAGAAGCAAGGGATATGATGAGAACGTGCCATTATGGGTTTCTCTGTCCAAAAGGATGTCAAAACCCACACGTCATCAATGCGAGGTAAACATATCGAAGATAAACAGATTCACCAAGGATGGTGAAATCATTGTTGTGCCTGGAAAGGTACTGGGTTCAGGAGAGCTCGACCACAAGGTCACGGTGGCCGCTTTCAAGTTCTCCGACGCAGCCAGGGTCAAGATAGACAAGTCTGGCGAGAGCCTTACCATCAATGAACTCTTGGAGAGGAATCCCAAGGGGTCTAACATAAGGATCTTCGGGGGTTAGGATAATGAACATAGATGGTAATAATCTCATATTGGGCCGATTGGCCAATCAGGTGGCCCAGATGCTTCTTGCAGGCGAATCTGTTGTCATAGTCAATGCTGACAAGATAGTCATATCCGGGAACAGGGAGGATATATACAAGAGGTTCAAGCACAGGACGGACCTGGCCGACAGGGCCAACCCGCGAAGGGGGCCTCTATTTCCAAAAACCTCCGATAGGCTTGTTCGCAGGACTATCAGGGGAATGTTGCCATGGGGAAAACCTTCCGGAAGGGAGGCCTTCAGACGCCTGAAGGTTTTCGAGGGGGTGCCTCCGCAGTATTCCGACACGGAGTTTGTCAGGCTTGACAAAGCAGATGGCAACAATCTGGGCACGCACAAGATAGTGACCATTGCCGAATTGTCCAAGTATCTGAGGGGTGATTGATTTTGAAGATCGTACAGTCTAGTGGAAAGAGAAAGACTGCCATCGCCCGAGCCGTCCTAAAGGAAGGGAAGGGACGTGTACGCGTTAACAACAAACCAATCGTTCTGGTAGAGCCCGAGCTCGCCAGGATAAAGATGATAGAGCCCTTGCTCATAGCTGGTGAGGACATCTCATCGACCTTTGATATAGATGTCACCGTAAAGGGCGGAGGCGTGATGGGTCAGGCGGATGCCTGCAGGATGGCCATCGCCAAGGGAATAATCTCCTATACTGGTGATATGGACCTTAGGGACAGGTACATAGCTGTCGACAGGTCAATGTTGAAGGGCGACACAAGGAGGACGGAACAGCATAAACCCAACAAGTCCTCACAGGGTGCCAGGGCCAAGAGACAAAAATCTTACAGGTAGAGAAGATGATAATTCCAATAAGGTGCTTTACATGCGGCAAGCCAATAGGCCACCTCTACAAAACGTACTCGGAAAGGATTCTGAGCGAGGACCCAAAGGACGTCCTTGACGACCTCGGACTCGAGCGTTACTGTTGCAGGAGGATGTTCTTGGTGCATGTCAATCTCATAGATGAGGTGTTGGACTTTAGTGTTTAAGAAAACAGAGTGGGACCGTAGGGTAGCTTGGACCATCCTCTCACCTTGGGGTGGTGGACACCCGAGTTCAAATCTCGGCGGTCCCACCATACTATCTGTATATCTGAGGGATTCACTATGAGCATTGTCGAGGACTTTGCATTGCGGAAACTGTATATCGAGTCCAGGAATCTGCTGGAGATAGACCTGTTCACAGCCAATTCATTTGGCAGGACACAGATAAAGAGCGATGCCGACATAGACGACATCTATACGGTGATAGTGCCCGAACTCATGGGCCTCAACGTGTTGGAGCAGTCGCTCTTCGATGACATACTCTGCGATGTTATAGAGGACAACAGGGTAAGATTCGGCTTCTCCTTGGCATGTGCCAAGGCCGCAGCTTCGTATCTTGGCCTCCCCTTGCATCAGTATCTTGGCGGCATCTTCAGCGAGAGGATGCCCAAGGCAGTGTTCGGTGGATCGATTATCGATGACGATTTCAATGAGACGGCCCGTGCCGGGAATCTCGATTATCTGAAATTGGACTCCTTGTCAAACATTTCGAAGATGGACAAGGGTTCATGCATAAAGTTCGTAGAGGAAGGCAGCTGGCACGTGGCCTATGGACTCTCCTTCGAGTATGTGGAGATATACAAGAGAGAGGACATCAACGAATATCTAAGGATTAAAGAACATATGTCGGAGGTGTAATTTTGACAGATGAGATGTTAGTTCCCCTTGATCAATACCTTGCTTCTGGTATTCACATAGGTACTCAACAAAAGACAAAGGATATGGAGAAGTACATTTACAGGGTGCGACAGGACGGCCTGTACGTGCTTGATATAAAGACGACGGACCAGCGTCTGAGACAGGTCGCCAACTTCTTGGCCAATTACGACCTGACGAACATACTGGTGGTATCCACGCGTGTTTACGGGCACAAGCCGGTGAAGACGTTTGCCCAGTACACCAACTGCAAGTCGGTCGCGGGCAGGTTCATCCCAGGGATGCTGACAAATCCGAACAACAACGATTTCTTGGAACCCGACCTGTTGATAATAACAGACCCCAGGGCAGACTATCAGGCCTTGAAGGAGGCCTCGAACATCGGGATACCGACGATAGCCCTATGCGATTCCGAGAATATGTTGTCAAATGTCGATATCGCTCTGCCCACAAACAACAAGGGCAGAAAGGCCCTCTCGCTCATATACTACCTGTTGGCAAGGGAGCTATTGAGGAAGAAGGGCATGATCCCTGAGGACGGGGACATCGACTTTGGCATAGAGGAGTTCAAACAGACATAGTCTCCTCTATCTTTACGTTCTTTTTTTTCATTATTTTTTTATACTATCAGTACATATTCCAGTTCTAGCGTTGAGCGGGGGTTGCCGAGCTTGGTCAAAGGCGCTGGACTTAAGATCTTTTCCCCGGAAAGGGGGATGCAGTGTTGGGACAAGTGCCTTTCAGATAGGAAATCCAGTTTCGCAGGAATCCGCGGGTTCAAATCCCGCCCCCCGCACTGATGATCGATCGACAATCCTCATTGTTGGCCGTTCGGGCATGTGAACATGATGTCAGATCCAAACGTAGACAGACAAGGGGGCCCGGCAGCATACATCGGATGCTGCGGAGCTTATTGCAAGACATGCAGGGCCTTGGGCGACGGATCCTGCAAGGGTTGCAAGTTAGGTTATGGTGAAGGCGGAAGGGACATAAACAAGGCCAAATGTAATATAAAGATATGCTGTTTCAAGGAAAAGCGATATGAAACATGCGCCGATTGCCCTGATTTCCCGAAATGTGACATTATCAATGGTTTTTATAGTAAAAACGGGTTCAAATATAAAAAATACAAACAGGCCATCGAGTTCATAATAAAGAACGGATATTCAGATTTTATAAGACTGGCGAACAATTGGAGGGGGCCGTACGGAAAATATCTTTAGGTCGGCCTGATTCTGCCTGAATTATTCTCTAATACTTCAGAATCGTAGATTTCTATTGTTA
>DAINBB010000052.1:0-5342 GCA_036733165.1 Halobacteria archaeon
GCCCTTGTCACTGGCGGAGCGGGATTCATAGGCAGCCATCTTGTGGATGCCTTGGTAAAAGAGCACCAGGTCACGGTCATCGACAATCTGAGCTCTGGCAAAGAGGAGTATGTCAGCGATGAGGCCGACCTCATCATCGGGGACCTGACGGACCTTGCGTCCATAAAATCTTATTTTGACTCTGCCGATGTCGTGTTCCACATCGCGGCAAATCCCGATGTCAGTCTGGGTTCAAAGGATACCCGGGTGCATATTGACCAGAACATACTGGCCACTCACAATGTGCTCGAGGCCATGAGGCTCAACGATGTCAGAGACATCGTCTTCACTTCCTCTTCGACGATCTACGGACTTGCGCCCATCCCGACGCCCGAGGACTATGGGCCTTTGGTCCCCCGTTCCATATATGGCGCGTCCAAGCTTGCCTGCGAGGCCTTAATATCATCATATTGCCATTCGTTCGGCATGCGCTCCTGGATATACCGTTTTGCCAACATCATCGGAACAAGGTCCAATCATGGCATCATCCCTGACTTCATCGCAAAACTGAGAAGCAATGAGGAAGAGTTGGTGATACTGGGAAATGGAAAGCAGACGAAGTCATACTGTCATATCAGTGATTGCATCGATGCAATGCTGTACGCATACAGCAACTCCGATGAAGATGTGAATATCTTCAACATAGGGTCCGATGACACCATCTCAGCGGTTGAGATCGCCGATTTGGTGGGTAGAGATATGGGCCTGAATCCCAGCTATACCTTCACAGGCGGGGACATAGGTTGGGTGGGGGACATACCCAAGATGTTATTGTCCATTGCCAAGATAAGGGAACTTGGATGGGGGCCCAGATACAATTCAAGAGAGGCAGTGAATAGGACAATAAAAGATATTCTGGCGGACACGTGATCTGATGAAGGCATTGATCTTGGCAGGGGGGTTTGGTACAAGGCTCAGGCCCTTGACATACAGGATTCCCAAGTGTCTCCTTCCCATAAATAACAAGCCCATCATAATGCATCAGTTGGAGCTGTTGGACTCCTTTGATGAGATTATATTGGCCACAAACTATCTTGAGGAGGAGATCATGGCCTTCTTGAAAGAAAGGGGCATTGAGAACGTCGCGATCAACAACGAGCCCGAACCCCTCGGGACCGCGGGCGCTGTCAAAAACGCTGAAAGATTATTGGGGAAGGAATTCCTGGTAATGAACGGAGATATAATAACCAACTGCAATATTGACGATCTGTTGGAGGACGGACCGAACGCCATATCCGTCACTCATGTGGAGGACATCTCCAGATATGGAACTGTGATATCCGATGAGAGAGGGAGGGTAAGTGAGTTCAGGGAAAAGGAGGACAATAGAATCCCCGGGTGGATAAACTCGGGTCTCTATTACCTCAACGAAGACATATTCGACCACATCCCCAAAGGCAGGTTCTCATCATTGGAGAGGGAGTTATTTCCCTTCCTGGCCAAGGAAAGCAAACTGAGGGCTATCAGGAACGATGGATACTGGCACGATGTCGGAACGAAGGACGACTTCATAAACACGAACATCTCCTTGGCAGGAACGGACAGCGTGATCGGGGACGGATGCTCCATCAAGGGCTCTGAGATAGAAAGGTCGGTCATAATGGACAATTGCGTCATAGAGAATTCCAGGATAAGGAATTCAATCATCGGGCCGAACAACAGATTAATGAACATCAGCGTTGAGAACGATATCGTCTCTTAAGGGCCGATCATATGTTCAGGTAATACCCTGTCGTCTCAGTGTCATAAAGTTTCAACAGCAGCGTCTGGTCGCAGTTTTCCTCAAGGTCCGGAAAGTCCTCCTGCGCCTCCTTGGAGACATACAGGTATTCCTTCACAACGCTTTCCAAGATTGATGCGTCGTACTTGTCGTAGTACAGGTAGGTGTTCTCGATAGGCTCATAGGACCGTTCTCCCGAATAGGAGAACGAGTACTCTATGCCCTTGTAGTCGAAGGCCGTCACAAGGACATCTATCTCGTCTATCAGGACGACCCGGCAATCCCAGGACTCCAATGCCTCGATCACCTCATCATATCTTTCATTGGAATACAATATCAGGGGCAGTTTGTGTTCCTTGGCGAAGGACACGGCCTCCCCGTATTCCCTCGCATCGCAGATGGCAACGTATTCCGGGTCCTCCCAGAAGGTGTTGATTATGTTTATCGATGTGAGGCACCTGTCGCTCCTGTTGAGCTTGATATAGCCCTCATGGTCCTTTGTCAATGACGTGTAGTACACTTTCGAGCCTTCCGGCGGCGTCTGGCCCAATGGGATGTCGAACGAACATGACACTATGTCCATCAGTTCATAGTCAACGCTGCCCGTGTTGAAGAACGTGTTCATAAACTCGATATCGTTGTCCGATATGGCGGTGTACTTGTTCTGTGTGTTGTTGATCTTGGAATACGCCACTATGTTCCCATCGAGCTCCCCTCTGGCCCAGATCAACGAATCGAAGTCCTCCTCGGATATGAGGAAGTTGAAGTTGTATCCGAACGAGAGCGAGTTGGATGCGATCAGGATGAGCGGTATCAAGACCGCATATCGTGAGTACTTGACGCTCTTTAGATCAAAGTTGTCATAGATCAATAAAGTGAATCTGGCCGCGGCAATGCTGAGGGGTATCGTGAGGTATATAAGGAATCTGTGCGGCAGGAAGTTGAAGTCCACCCTGAAGAGCTGCGTCAGGGAGAACAATGACGCAAACACCACTATCAGGAATATGTCGTTCTTTTCGTGTCTGTATGCCGAGATGATCAATCCAGGTATGGCAAGGAGTATCATCGGGAACAGCAGGTCGAACTTATTCCATGACAGAGATGTGTCGGCCCCAAACGAGAAAGTGCTAAAATATTGTTTGACAGAATTGTAGAGGAGATCATAGGATTCCTGGAAGGCGGGCAATTTATCGCTCGGGGTGAAGTATATGATGGATATGAACGCGAAGAAAAGAGCGGCGATCAATGCGGACTTCTTATACTCCTTTTTAAACAGCATGTAGAAGAAGAATCCCACCAACGTCACGAAGATGGTAACGGCGCCCGTCAGGTTATGGATGAAGAAGATCAGTATGAAGGTCGGGATCATCAGCAGCGACCTTTTTGATGGTTCCCTGGACGTGTCGTACATGAGTAGGATGTACATGACAAGCAAGGGGAATGCCAGGGTCTCTGCTATGGTCTGGCCGTCCCTGATTATGGCAAGCGGCGTCACGGCGATGAAGAATGCGGAGAGGAGCCCTATCCTCTCATCGTAGAGGCGCTTGCCCAACAGGTACATCGCGAACACCAGCGTCGCACCGAGGAAGGGTCCCACGTACACAAAGAGGGTGAAGAAGTCAATACCCGTTATCCTTCCCAAAAGACCCATGAACATATTGAATCCCGGATGTAAACCTTGCAAGAAACTGCCGCCGTTGATGATATTGTTGAAGATGTTGATGTAGTAGTACACATCACTTTCCGGAAGCACATGAAAGTGGGCGAACCTGTAAAGCCTAAGCACCAATGCCAACACGAACAGGAATACCAGTGCTATATGGCCTCTCTTCATCATACTCTACACATTTTTACCATATATAATAAATTAACCTATAAAAAGAAGAATGGGTCAGAGATCCATTGGATTCCTGAATCTCTTGCCCGCGTATCTCGCCTTCGTGTCCAGCTGCTCCTCGATCCTCAGAAGCTGGTTGTACTTGGCGGTCCTCTCGGACCTGCAGGGCGCACCGGTCTTTATCTGGCCGCAGTTCAAGGCAACCGAGAGGTCAGAGATGAAGGTGTCCTCAGTCTCTCCGGACCTGTGGGACACGACGACGCCCCAACCCTTCCTGAACGACATGTTCGCTGCGTCAAGCGCCTCTGTCACTGTGCCTATCTGATTCACCTTCAGCAACAGGGCGTTCGTCGCGGAGGCCCTGATGCCGTTCCTCAGCCTCTTGGGATTCGTGACGTAGAGGTCGTCGCCCACTATCTGGACCTTGTTCCCTATGGCCGACGTCAGTATAGAGAAGCTTTCGAAGTCGTCCTCTGCGAAGGGGTCCTCTATCGACACGATGGGGTACGAGTCCGTGAGCATGACATACCTCTCTATGAGATCCTCCTTCGAGAGTTCCTTCCCTTCGAGTGTGTATGTCCCATTGCCCTTGTTGTAGAACTCGCTTGCGGCCGCGTCCAGGGCGATCTTCACGCTTTTGTCATATCCCGTTTCCTCTATGGCCTTCACGAGCATCTCCAAGGGTTCCTTGACCTTCTTCATCGGCGGGGAGTATCCCCCCTCGTCGCCGACGCCCGTGCTGTTCTCGCCGTACTTCCTTGCGACTATCTTCTTGAGCTCGTGATAGATCTCGCTCACGGCCCTGAGCCCGTCATAGAACGTCTTCTCGCCAACAGGCATGATCATGAACTCCTGGAGCTCCAGGCTGGACGCCCCGTGGACGCCGGCGTTGAGGACGTTGGACATGGGCACCGGCAGAACATGGGCGTTTGGTCCGCCAAGATATTCATATAGATGGAGATTGAGGGTGTCTGCGGCACATGCGGCACACGCCATGGATGCGCCCAGTATGGCATTTGCCCCGAGATTGGACTTCCCCTTTGTCCCGTCCTTCTCTATCATCGCAATGTCTATCTCACGCTGGCTGGTGACGTCCATACCGGTTATGAGGTCCGAGATCGTCTCGTTCACGTTGTTCACGGCGTTGAGAACGCCCTTCCCCCCATAGCGCTCGTCGCCGTCCCGGAGCTCAAGCGCCTCGTATGACCCGGTGGATGCGCCGGATGGGACGATGGCCTTACCGTATCCATCTTGGGAGACCACCTCCACCTCCACCGTTGGATTTCCCCTCGAGTCAAGGACCTCCCTTGCCCAGACATCTGTGATTTCATAATCCTCAAATTCATATTTTAACATTAAAATACCTCAAAAATGTTAATAAGCAGATTTATTTAAATCTATGTATGGACATTGGGGACGCAGGACTTCCGCCGAACATAATACAAAGATTCATGGCGATGGGGTACAAGACTCTTTTCCCCACCCAGGAGACCGCCATCAGGACGGGATACCTTTCGGGCAAGAACATAGTGGTGGCCGTACCAACGGCGTCCGGAAAGAGCCTGATGGCGTATCTGGCGATAGCCCAATGCATAGACAAGGGCGGCAAGGCGGTCTACATAGTCCCGCTCAAGGCCTTGGCGGAGGAGAAGTACAACGACCTTCGACAGCTGGGATTCAAGGCGGCCATCTCGGTGGGCGACTACGACTCCAATGACGTATGGCTCAGGAACTACGACGTGGTCG
>DAINBB010000053.1:0-5101 GCA_036733165.1 Halobacteria archaeon
CGTCTATGTGGGGCGTCGAGAACTCGTAGAGGAGGGTGTTTTCCAAGGCGACGATCGAGTGCGGGGTCTTCGGAAGTATATGGATCTTGTCCTTCTTCGAGAAATACTCGACATGGTCCTCAAATCGGATGTAACCCCTGCCGCTACTGACATACATCGTCTCGTCCTTTTCCTCATGCTTGTGGAAGGACGTCTGGAAACCTTCCCTTAGGAAAAGCTCCTTTGTCATGTATTTGTCGGTATGCACCAACAGCTTCTCGTACCCCCATGCCTTGTCGATCTTGTTGGAGTATTCCTTTTGGACTATCGAGAGGTCGTTCACGGTCTTGATGGATCTCCAGAACACATCCTCCTCATAATATCCCATCATCCTCTTCTTTGCCAGTTCTGGGAACACGGTGTTCTCTATCTTGCCGCTCATGTATACCTCGGGCAGCTCGATGTCTTTTTTGAAGTAGTATATGCCGGCGTTGATGTATTTGTCTATTATTGGTTTTTCCTCGAAGCCCATGACGTAGTCTGACCTCAGCTTGACCACGCCGTATGGGCTCGGCAGCTTTGTGACATATATCGTGACTGGATACTCGTTCATCTGGCTTGAGGAAACAAACTTCAGGAGATTTATGTCGGATACCACGTCCGAGTTCCTCATGACCACGTCGCAATTTGACAGTTCCATTGCATATTTCAGGGCCCCGACAGAACCCAGTCCCTTGTTCTCCTGATATGCCTCAACCTCTATGTCCTCATATTTGTCGATATACTTCTCTACGTCCCTGAAGCAATCGCTTTTCGCAATGATCAATACGTTCTTTATATCGGCACATTTGAATTGGAATATCTGTTTGTCCAATACAGAATAGTTCTCCTTGATATCTATTATCAAAGGTGAGTTATTGTTGGTCTGCATCCTGACATCCAACTTATTGTTCCCGCAAAGGATCACGCCGTTCACGCCTTTCATATCAATCCACCTTGTCTATCAGATACCCAATGCCCTCGTCCAAGGATACATTGTATTCAAAGTTCAATAATGCTTTGGCCTTTTTGGTGTCGGCCTGCGTCTCCTGGACATATCCCTTGATCGTGTTCTCGACAAAGGATGGCTCTATGTTCGTTGACAGTTTGTCATTCAGTATGTCAACAAGCTCCAGCAGGCTTGTCGTCTTTCCGGTGCCCAGATTGAAGACATCGTTCTCTATATTCGACTCCATCGCCAGCTCAAGCCCCCTTATCACATCGCGGACGAAGATAAAGTCCCTCCTCTGCTCACCATCCCCGTAAAGGATCGGTGAGACACCCTTCCTCATATCCCAAAGGAACTGGGAAACAAGATTCGCGTATTGCTTCTTGGCCTCCTCGTTTGGTCCATAGACCGAGAAGAATCTCATGGCTATGGAGTTGACGCCATACCAGTCATGGTGGAGCTTCGCCAATCTTTCAAGATAATATCTCGCCTCGCCATAATAGTCCTTGACATAAGCGGGCATATCCTCTTTCCAAGGGGTCGGATTTCCATTGTATATGGAAGATGTGGATGCCCATACAACTTTTGCATCTAGGGCCTTTGCCAAAGACATGACATGCAGGAACTCGTTCACGACCTTTCCAACCAAGGTGTAATCATTCTTATACATCGGCGATGAGGAATAGATCCCCATATGGTATATCCCGCCTACGCCATCCACTTCCGAGATCTTCAGTTCGTTGCAGTTCTTTTCATGATAAGTGATGTCTCCAATAATGCCGGATATATTGTCTTTAGACCCTGTATGGAGATTGTCGCATATTATTACTTCATGATCCTTTTCCAATAGATATTTCGATAGGTTGCTACCGATGAAGCCCGCTCCACCTATGACCAGATATTTCATGCTGATAATTCAAAAAAGAAGATTAAAATACTTTCTGATAATAATATAATAAAAAAAATGGAATGGAATTGTAAGGATATACATTAACAATTGAAAATCATCTAAATCGAAAGATTCCATCCGTGCGTGTCCTCTATCTCTCCGTATCTGATGCTGTTCAGCTCATCATAGATCCTCTTGGAGAACTCACCTGTCTCGTTGTTGTTTATTGTGACGACCTTCCCGAGATGGCTTATCCTTCCAACTGGCGAGACAATTGCGGCCGTTCCGGCGCCGAACACCTCTTTGAGAGAGCCGTCCTCTGCCCTGCTCAGGACCTCGTCGATGGAAAGCTTTCTCTCGGACACATTGTATCCCCACGCCTTCGCTATTGTCAGGATGGAGTCCCTTGTGACACCGGCTAGTATCGTTCCCTCAAGCGGTGCGGTCACAAGCTCGTCCTCGAAAAGGAAGAGTATGTTCATCGTGCCGACCTCTTCGACATACTTGTGCTCCTTGTTGTCAAGCCACAGTATCTGCGCATAGCCCTTCTCCTTCGCCAGCTCTGCGGGATAGAGGCTGGAAGCATAGTTGCCGCCCGACTTGATGTTACCGGTACCTCCCTCACACGCCCTCGTGAACTCGCCCGAGGTCATCAGGGATATCGGACTGAGCCCCTCCTTGTAGTATCTTGAGACTGGGGACATGATTATCATGAATCTGTATGTCTTTGATACCGCCACTCCAAGGTACTCGTCCGTCCCGAAGATGAACGGCCTGATGTAGAGCGACTCCTCTTCTTTCTTGGGCACCCATTCCCTGTCAATGTCCAGCAACGCAGTCAAGGCCTGCATGAAGTCCTTCTCGTCTATCTCGGGGATGCAAAGCCTCCTTGCAGAGGAGTTGATCCTCTTCGCATGCACGTCCGGCCTGAAGATGTTTATCTTTCCGTCCTTGGAGTGATAGGCTTTCATGCCCTCGAATATCGTCTGCGCGTAATGAAGGGTGATCAGGGCAGGGGAGAACTCGAGATCCTGGAAGGGGACGATCCTCGGATCCTGCCATCTGCCGTCCTTGTAGTCCATCATAAACATGTGGTCGGTGAAGATATGCCCAAATCCAAGATCGTCGAAGTCGGTCTCCTCCAATCTGCTCTTTTCGGTCTTCTGTATCTTTATGTTCATGGAAGATGATTACGCCTTTTCTTTTATAAGCCTTACTAGTTCGTCCCCGACATCGGAGGTCTTCGCATTTCCGCCCCTGTCCTTGGTCCTTACCTTTCCTTCCCTCAGGAGCTGTTCCATCGCATCCATGATCCTCTGTGCGGCGGTCGTCTCACCGATCTCATCGAGCAGCAACGAGGCTGACCATATGGTCGCCAGGGGATTGGCAATGCCCATTCCCTTGTACTTGGGTGCGCTGCCATGGATGGGCTCGAACATTGAAAGGCCATCGGGATTGATGTTGCCGCCGGCAGCCAGGCCGAGCCCTCCCTGTATCATGGCACCGAGGTCTGTTATGATGTCCCCGAACATGTTCGGCGCGACCACGACATCGAACCACTCGGGATTCTTGACAAACCACATCGTGACGGCGTCCACAAAGTTGAACTCCGTCTCTATTCCCGGATAGTCCTTAGACACGTTCTCAAAGACCTCTCTCCACATGCTGTACATGTGCGTGAGAACGTTCGCCTTGTCGACCGCGGTCACCTTGCTCCTGTTCTGCCTCTTGGCCATCTCAAAGGAGTATCTCATGACACGCTCGCAGCCCTTCCTTGAGAGCACCCCTATCTGGTACGCTATCTCATCGCCGTCGCAGTCAAGGTCAAGGCCGAACTTGACGTTGTAGAGATTCCTGTACACCTCAAGCTCCTGTCTTTCCGTCCCTGGCTTACATCTGCCGCCTATTCCGACATAGAAGTCCTCAGTGTTCTCCCTTATGACATTGAAGTCGATGTCCTTGGCCGTCTTGTTCTTCAGAGGCGTGTCAACGCCATCAAAGAGCTTCACGGGCCTGAGATTGACGAACTGGTCGAAGTGGAAGCGCAGCTTGAGAAGTATGCCCTTCTCCAGTATTCCGGGCTCTATCCTTGGGTCCCCTATGGACCCGAAGTATATCGCCTCTCTCTTCTCCAATTCCTTTATATCGTCCTCGGGCAGGAGTTCGCCCGTCTTGAGGTAGTGGTCCGAGCCGTTTGGGAAGTACTTCCATTCTATTGAGAACGGGTCTATTTCCTGGAGCATCTCCATCACCTTCACGCCTTCCCTTACTATCTCGGGCCCTATGCCGTCGCCCGGCATCAATGCAATCTTATGAACGTTCATCTTAATCACCCAATATCTTGTTCAGCAATCCGCCTTTCTCAAACATATCCAATACGAATGGGGGGAACGGATTAAAATCGTATTCCTTTCCTTTGGTCCTGTTGATTATCTTGCCGCCCTCGAGGTCGATCTCAAGTTCGTCGCCTGAATCTATCTTCTTGCTTGCGCCGGGACATTCTATGACGATGAAGCCGTTGTTGATGGCATTCCTGAAGAATATCCTCGCGAACGAGTCTGCGATGACCGCCTGAACTCCGGCGCCCCTCAGTGCCCATACGGCATGCTCCCTCGAGGAACCGCATCCAAAGTCCGAGGACGCCACTATGAAGTCGCCCGTCCGCACCTTGTCCACAAACTCCTTGTCTATGTCCTCCATGGCGTGCTTCGCAAGCTCAGGCTCCGAGTCCGAGACCAGATACCTGGCAGGTATTATCTCATCGGTGTTTATGTGGTCCCTTCTGTATGTGTGTGCATATCCCTTTATGTCCATAATCATCACCTATAGATACTCCCTCGGATCCACTATCCTCCCAGCTATTGCTGATGCGGCGGCGGTAAGGGGACTCGCCAGGTACACCTCGCTCTCGGGGTGTCCCATCCTTCCAACAAAGTTCCTGTTCGATGTGGCTATGCAACGCTCCCCCTTCGCAAGGATGCCCATATGCCCCCCGAGGCATGGACCGCATGTCGGCGTCGATACGCTTGCCCCAGATTCCACGAATATGTCGAAGAGCCCCTCTTTCATGGACCGCATCCAGACATCTGTGCTGGCGGGTATCACTATGACCCTCACGTTCTCGGAGATCTTGTTGCCCTTTAGCATCTCCGCGGCCTGCCTCATGTCCTCTATCCTGCCGTTGGTGCAGGAACCGATGAACACCTGGTCCACCCTGACATCGCCGAACTCCTTGGCAGGCCTCG
>DAINBB010000054.1:0-4966 GCA_036733165.1 Halobacteria archaeon
TTTTTTATTTCGCCAACAGCGCGCGGACCCTGTCGGCGGCGTTCTCGGCGTGATTCGATATCTCGCCTATGAGGTGCACCGTTCTCATGAGATGGTAGAAGTCCTGGTACGACATGTCATTGCCAAGGTTGAACAAGGTCTTTGAGACCTCGTGCTCCATCAGGTCGGACTCATATTCCGAATGGCTTACCATCTTTATGTACTTCTTGGTCTCGTTCCTCTCCTCCTGCGAGAATGATGACTCCAAAACCTCGGGGAGATTGAAAACGGCGTTCTGAAAATAGTCGATGGTCTCGATCGTCTTGTCTATAAGCCTCTCGAACTCTTTGGAGATATCCTCGCAATACTCGACCTCCCTCATGGAGAGCCACTGTACGACATCCTCCTCATAGTCAAGGATCTTGTCCTGTTGGGTAAGCAGAAGAAGGAAATTGCTCTTATCGACTGACATGTGTATCCTGCTGGGAAGATGATTTCTGATATTGCGTTTCAGCCTATCTGCCTGTTCCTCTTTTTCGATGACAATTTCCCTGTATTTCCTAAAACTTTCAAAATCGCCTGAAAAGTAGGCATCGACCGCCTCTTTCAAAACAATGGTGCACTCATTGATCACTTTGGCGTGTTCGATAAGGTTTACAAAGGGGTCCATGCTAAGCGTCCCTATTATGGGGACCCTGAATCTGTCAAGGAACTTCTTGGGCATATTATCACGTTACAGAAATATTATTCTCAGCATCCCATATATAACTATACTGGTTATTGCCGATATTGGCAACGTTATCAACCAAGATACGATGATTTTTCTTATGATACTGAAGTCTATCGCAGATATACCCCTTGCAAGTCCAACCCCCATCACCGCCCCCACAAGGACCTGTGTCGTCGAGATTGGCAGTCCGAGCTTGGAACATAACAATACCGTCATCGTCGTCCCTATCTCCGCGCAGAAACCTCTTGAGGGCGTTATCTCGGTTATCCTCTTGCCAACCGTGTCTATGACCCTATAACCCCAGGTGCCAACACCTATCACGATGCCGACGCCCCCCATCACCAGTATGTACAAAGGCACCGATGAGTTCGGGTCTATCGCACCGTTGTTCAATGTGTTGACGATCGCCGCCAGGGGGCCTATCGCATTTGCCACGTCGTTGGCGCCGTGTGCAAATGCCACCGAACAGGCGGTCATTATTTGGAGATATCCGAATATCCGCTCTATTTGACGATACTTCTCAGCATCGCTCCTGGCTTCCCTGACTGACATGTTGTTGAACATGTATGCAGAGCACAGTGCCGCGGCGACCCCTATCAGGAAAGAGATCTCCAGGGACTGGTACATGGAGAACGAAAGGCCCAGTTTGCTGAGGCCCTTGTAGAATATGGACAACGATATTATCGTGATATTCAAAAAGACGAGATAAGGGCCGACCTTGAACAAGGCGCCTAGCGAATCGTGCTTGGAAAAGATAAGCCTGGTTATTATCTTGAAGAAGACGAAGGCGATGATGCCGCCCAGAAATGGCGATAGGAGCCAAGAAAGCCCTATGTTGACAATGACTCCAAAGTTGACCAAGGAGGGGGACAGCAAGATGCCGATGCCCACCACGGAACCTACGATGGCATGGGTGGTCGATATCGGAAGCGAATAATAGGTTGCTATGAAGACCCATATGGCGGCCGCCAGAAGACATGCCAACATGGCCAGGGTATAGATCTCTACAGAGTCGAGAAGCTCGGGTTGGATTATGCCGGATTTGATGGTTGCAGACACGTGGGAACCCACGAGGATGGCACCTCCAAACTCAAAAACACCGGCCAGGATAACGGCCTGTTTCAGCCTCAGGGCCCCGCTGCCAACAGAAGTGCCCATTGAGTTTGCCACATCGTTGGCGCCTATGGTCCATGCCATGTAAAAACCTGTTATCAGCGCAACGCACAATATCGCAATCTCATTGGTATTCAAGAGCCCTAACATCACTCAAAAGACATATAGTCATTATATATATTTATTCTAAATAAAATATATATAAATCAATATTATATATAGCATATAATTAAAATAATCAATGATATATTAAAATAAACAAAAAAATAAAGTACTAATTACAAAAATGATAACTGCATATGTTGGGATGAAAGAGCGGATCGGAATCCCCCATATAGACGATGACGCAGAGTAAGTCAGATTCCTGA
The DNA here is from genome assembly GCA_036733165.1 of Halobacteria archaeon. Taxonomy (GTDB): domain Archaea; phylum Methanobacteriota_B; class Thermococci; order Methanofastidiosales; family NM3; genus JAFGGT01. The sequence continues at coordinate 2,191 of DAINBB010000054.1, forward strand.
ACATTAGGCTCGAACAGATCGCAGGCAGGAGGAAGAACGGTTCGGAGATGCAATGTTTGTTCACCGCCAACCTGTGGGCGGTTATTGGGGCATCGTCAAGGCAATATAAACAAGGTACTGTGCAGGGGATGCGGCACATCTGAGAATGATATGGGAGGACGTTTTCGACATTGCATGGCAGATATGAAACGGGCCTAGTGAACATCCTCCTCATTTATATGAAAAAAATCGTCGTGGAGCTTGGACCATCTATCATCCTTTGAGTTCTCGTTTATTACTCCAAGAAATTCAAATATCCTGTCCAGGGTCTCATCATGCAGGTAGTGCTCTATGCGGCATGCGTCAATGTCCGCTATGCTCTCGCCTACCCCCAGTGTTATAAGAAACCTCTTTATCAGCTGATGCTTTCGCGTTGTGTCCCTACCTATGGCCTCGCCTTTATCAGTAAGGACGACACCCCCATACTTCTCATGTCTGATATAACCCTTTTCCTGAAGCTTTTTGAACATCAAACTAACAGATGACGGACCTATCTGTAATAGATTGGATATATCCTTGACCTGGGCAAATCCCTTTCCTTTCTGGATCTGGAATATGACCTTTAAATAATCCTCAATCCTATCGGTAGACATGGAAATCAAGATAATATAGGAAGTATTTTCATAAAAAAGTATTGGGATTCAAAAAGAATCCCAATGGAGCAAGGAATAACGGAATAGACATGTCTGTTTTTTATTATCACCACCCTATCCTATTTGCCATGGCGGATGCGACCTTGACACCCAGCAATACGAACAATGCTATTACGAAGGTCTCGAATCCCGCCCTAGCGCTGATGTTCTTCATCAATAGCACCGCAAGCATGTCCGTGCCAACGTTGAATGCCAACGCCCCGTATATCCCATAAGCCTTGAATGCCAACACCATGCCTATGAGAAACGGTACTGACAACATTGTGCCCAATACCACTAACTTGAACATTTTGGTATCTGTGGAATTCGCTATAACGTTCATCATTCCTGCCATTCTCGGACATACCACGAACATCGCGAATGCCGTTGCAGAGATAAGGAATGGGTTCATCGTGTGCACCTTGTTCACCCATACATCTCCTTTTCCAAAAGGGAAAATCCCTTTCTGGTGATTGCATAAGACATTCCCACATCACTGCACAGGCAGTTTCCACATTTGAAGGGGCATCTTGAACACGCCTTTCCTTGTTCCACAATCTCTATCAGGCCTTGGTCCACCATTGTGTTTATGATTGCTCTGACGGTCTGTTCCCTGAGGCCGAGAGTCCTCGAGATCGAGTCCAAGGTCCCGCATTCTGTTATCTGTTGCAGTACATCCACGGAATATCTTCCCATTCACATTGCACCTCTTTTCAGTTTTTCTTTGATTGCCCCCTTATCCTGGTCCTATAGAGGATCAGGACGGGGATTACTGTAAAGGGCAACAATACCAGGGACGGCATGTATGGGCCGCCATAGGAGGCGACAAGGTCGGAGAAGGTGTTGAACCACGTTCCGTCCTCAGGGCCCGGGATAGAACCCAGTATCATGCCCAAGAGTGCCATTCCACCTACGAGCCATATCATGATATTGCCCATCACCAGCTTTGCCTGTTGGTGTACGTCGGACATGTTGTTGACCGATGAAGTTATGAAAAGACCGCTGAACAACAGGATCAATCCCCTCCATATCAGGAAGTCTTCCTCATCGCACACTATTAGCGGTCCATACTCGAAACACCCTCCCGTAAGGGAGACGATGATCTCGGCCACGCCTATCAACAGGACTATTATCCCAAATACCGCAAAGTAGCCGCTGAAGGCACCATAGTTCTTGTTAACGTTCATCTTATACACCTGCCAATACCAATATCCATCTCAGCAGCCCGCCCCACAGGAATATCACAACGAAAAGCGCCACAAGGCTGCCCATGAGGAATACGAATCCCTCCTTCACGCTGTGTTGCCACCCTTCCTTGAGTATCATGGCCAGTGTGGCGACACATGGGAAGTACAGGCTTACCAGCACCACCGATGTGATGAGCTGGGACATCGTCATCTCTATCGCTCCAAGCTGGGCCACCGCAAGGTCCTTTCTCATGAAGGCAGTTATCAATGGCGCAACGGTCTCGCTTGGCACGTCGAACCAACCTGTGAGTATCGGGGTCATTATATCTGCCAGCCAATCTATCACACCCAGCAGGTACAGGCCGTTGACAAGGAAGACGCCCAGGAGCATCAATGGTATGGCGCTCACAAGGAAACCGCGTATCCTTGTCCAAAGCTTCCTTCTCACGTTGTTCCATCTAGGCCTGTGGTAAGGCGGGACATCAAGAAGCATCTCGGGCGACCTTCCGGGAATGAGCTTGTTGAGCACGTAACCGAACACAAAGAATCCCAGTAACAGGTACAATATTATCATGCCCACATATCCAGGGACCACCTCAAGCATCACGCCCAATTGCGCGCCGCATGGTATGAAGACGGCCAATAGTGACATCATCATGAAACGTTCCTTCTTCGTCTCAAGATTTCTCGTTGCGGCCACCGCAGGAACGTTGCAGCCAAAGGACAGGATCATGGGCACTACAGCAAAACCATGGAGCCCTATCTTGTGGAACAATGTGTCTATCAGGACCGCCAACCTGGGCAGGTATCCTGTGTCCTCCATGAATATCATGAACAGATAGAACGCGAATATCGCCGGCAAGACTACGCCCAAGGCAACGAAAAGGCCCGTTGTCAGGACCCCGCCCGCTTCGAAAC
>DAINBB010000055.1:0-4657 GCA_036733165.1 Halobacteria archaeon
CGAACTTCTTCGCCTCGTCCTCCAGCCTGTTGAGCATCCCTATGAGCGTCCTCTTCTTATCCTTGTCAATGTCGCATCGGGGCCTGATCCCGCCTATTACTGAAATCGTATAGTGCACCCTGTTGCCTGACAGGAAGAAAAGCATGTTCTGGACAGGTTCACGAAGCATGAAGCACCTCATCGAGAATGTCTCATGGCCAAGTATCTCGAACGCATGGCCGAGGAACAGAAGGTGTGAATGGAGCCTTTCGAGCTCATTGCCTATGACACGGATGAACTCCGCCCTTTGGGGGATCTCTATGCCAAGACCCTTCTCTACCATCCTTGTACTGTTCCAGAGGTGTATGTGGGAACAGATCCCGCATATCCTCTCGGTGATGATCAGGCCCTTTTGTACAGGCATTCCTTCCATTATCCTTTCAATGCCCCTGTGTGCCGTGTCGTAGGTGATCTCGGCGTCCACCACCGTCTCGTCGTCAACGAATAGCCTTGTCCTAAAGGGTTCCAGGAGGGCTGAGTGCACAACGCCTAAGGGCACTTCATATTCTGCCCTCTCTTTTCTGTCTGTGTCTGCCATCTTGATCACTCCTTGCTGGCCAGCAACGGTATGACCGAAGCGACTGCTTGTATTATGTCCTCGGGCCTTGGTGGGCATCCTGGCAACTTCGCATCGACGGGTATCACCTTCTCAACGCCGCCAAGGAGTTGGTCCGAACTGCCCAGGTCCCCGCCGAGGTTGCAATATGGTCCGCCGTTCACGGCACATGCACCCACGGCAGCCACCAACTTGGGTTCGGGTATCGCGTCATATATCTCCTTGAGCGCGGGCGCGATCTTCCTGGTGACGGCCCCCGTGACGGCCAATATGTCGGCTTCCCTTGGATTCCATGTGAGCATGACCTTGTATTGTTCAAGATCGTAAAAAGGCGAGAGCACGGCGTTGACCACCTCAATATCGCAGCCATTGCATCCACCTGTGTAGACCAGCATGATATGAACTGCATTCTTACGGGATACTTCCTTTAACATTACTTACCCCCCTCCAGGAGTTTCTTAGCCTTATCATCTAGCAGATTCATGACCTCTTCGAATTCCTTCTTGTCCCTGATAACTATGGGCCTTTGCAATAGTTCCTTGAGGTTGATCTTCGCCTCACCCACATGTCTGGGATGTATTGCGCCGGGTTTTCCATAGAACGCGAATATAGGGCAGCTGTCATGGCATTGGAAACAGTACATGCACTTCATCGCATCGTATACTGGTTTCTTCTCCTTGATGTAATCGTCAGTGATCTCTATCGGCTTTTCAAGCTCCACCATCGTGATGGCGTCCACAGGACATATGTTCGCGCACGCCCCGCAACCTATGCAGGAATCATCGTTGACGACCTGCGGATACTCCACCTCTCCATTGAGTATCTTATTTCTCATAGGTATGGAGGTCTTCCTCTCGGTCGCGAATAGAATCCGCGATATATTGTTGTAGGCCCCCTTTACCATGAATATGAGCATTTCCCTCATTGTCGAACCTCCTTGGTTCTGCCATCTATCAAGATGTCGTCAAAATATGTCCTGACTGTGACCGCGTGGCCCGGACAGATATTGTCGCATGCCCCGCAGAACATACATTTTTCCAGATCCCACTCAAGGCCGTCCGATATTGCATCGGTGGGGCATATTTCAACACATTTCTTGCAATTGACACAAAGATGGGGGTTGTATTCCACTGAACCTCCGGTTATCTCCATCTCGTCGTACCTGCCGAAGGGAATTGCATCCATCGGACACGACATTGCACAGACCCCACAAAGGTCGCATTGTTCAAGGTCCACCTCAAAGTGGTCCTTATCCACATAGATGCATTGATGTGGGCAAAGTTCCATACATATGCCGCACCTGACGCATGAGTCCTTGACATCCCCCTGCCATTTCGCCTTCTTTAGGGATATGGCGTTCTCGGGGCATGCCTTGACACACCTTCCGCAAAGGAGACAGTGTCCCATGAACAGGTCATCATCGCAAGTCCTCATGTCATATGGACATACAAAGAGACATAGGCCGCAAGATGTGCACTTGTCCTGCTCGTAGACGATCCTTGGCCCCTTCCTGTAAAGGGCATCGTAGTTGCACGACTCTATGCAATTGTTGCAGTTTACACAATACCTTACCCTCGCATTGTTAGGCTCGGAAGTGTTTATGGTTATCTTGCCATCGACCATCCATATGGCGTTTACAGGGCAGTTCCTAACACATTTGTAGCACTTTATGCACTTCTTGTCGTTCACATCGGGTAGATCTATGGCCTTGGTGGGACATAGTTCCTGGCAAAGCCCGCAATTGGTGCAAACGTTTTCCGGGGCGTCCAGTATTATGGCCTTGGCAGGACATGCGTTCCTACAGGCGCCGCAGTTGGTACATTTCTCCCTGTCTATATATATTGACATCTTGGAGATCTCCTTCTTCTCCGGAGCCTCCTCTGCCTTGGCGACGGGTTCGAAGTCCTTGTTCTCGTTGTTGTATCTCAGCAAGTCGCTGACGTTCCTCTTAGCGCTGGCCGGGCAAACGTCCTGGCACACTCCGCACATGGAACATATCCCGAGTGATTTGTTCTCAATTATCTTGATGAAACCAAATGGGCAGTTCTTCGCGCAGATTCCGCACCCCGTGCATTTTTCCTTGTCCACCACATATCCGCCATATTGATTCTTGAAGATGGCCTTCGAGGGACATACCTCCGCGCATTTTCCGCAAGTGACGCAATTGAACGCTTTCTTGTCCAACATCTGGATTGCCTTGGTCGGACATTCCTCGACGCATTTGTTGCATTTGATACAGTCGTCGGTTGTATAGTACATCTAGCGACCCCCTATGAACTTGCCTATGTAAAGACCCAACAGCGATGATATGAACACGAGCGAGAATGGTATCTCCATCGTTATGTCCCAGTTGTAGAACGGAAAGTTCCCAAGGAACATGTCTATGAAGACGCCTAGGGCCAGTGTGGTGGCGTAGGTCTTCTTGTTGAAGTACTCGCCCCTTATGAATGAACCTATGGCAAATCCTATTATCAACGCAATGATAAGCACGCCTATGGGATTACTCATGTTTCTCAGCCCCCGCCAGTATCGTTATTATGGTGCAAAATCCGCTCAACACCTTCAAGGCGATCCCTATGTTAAGATATGGTATTATACCTGCGTTTGTCGAATCCGGGAAGGAAAATATTGATTGGATCGTGCTGCTGACCCCCAGTCCGGGATATAGATTGGCACCTACGTTGTACAGGTAGTATCCAGAGAGCGCCAGGCCCACAAGTCCCAGACATAGGTAGATGAGGGCGCCTATCGACTCAAAGGCGATAAGGCCCTTGTGCGATATGTTGAATATGTTCTTCTTCGTGCCGTATACCACAACCGAGAGGAAGAATGCGGTAGCAATCACAGAACCGCCCTGGAATCCACCACCGGGAGTGATATGGCCACCAAGCGTCAATACTATTCCAAACGCCACTATTATGAACACCAATGGCGCCGCGAATATCTTCTGAACGACCGTAGGCCTCCTGGCGGGAGTTTCGTCCTGTGAGGATATGTCGCCTCCCAAGACCCCTCTTCCGAACAAGATGCCTGTGGTAAATACCGCAGTGATGAGTATGAACGCCTCGCCAAGCGTATCGTACCCTCTCCAGTCAAAGAGTATCACTGTGATCATGTTAGGAGCTATCGAAGGCCCCTTCAGATTGTAAATGTAACTTGCGCCTGCGATGGGGTCAAAGTTGACCAAGGCATCCAAAAGGAAAAATGAGAACAGCCCTAGAAAGATGGCCGCCACAAGATTCCTCATTCCCTGAAAATTCTCGAACTTCATCACTATGCCCCCTAATATAAGCCTCCAAGCATTATCATCATTATAAGCCCCATAGCGATGGCTATGTAGAACGAGGCCACGTTGAAGTGGTCCGAGTTCTCCCTTGAGACCTTCAGCACCAACGGAGTGGAGAAAGCGACAAGTGCTGTGACCAGTATGGCCAGGACAGACACCGTGACGTTGTCAAGCCCCCTGACCATTGCCACAAACGCCAATGGGAAGAATGCAAGGAGCATATATTCCGCAGATATCCCGCTCCCGACATGAATCGGGCCCAAAGACCTCAATTTCTCCGAAAGGTAATCGTAAATCTTATCCATGTCCATCACCAGCCCCCCACGATCATCATGGCAGCTTCCGCGATCCTGTCATAGAAAGGTGCTGGATACAGCCCTATCCCTATACAGACTATGACCAGGACCAGTAGGGCCAACATAGTGGCCTTGGGGATATCATTCGTGATGTATATCCTGTCCTTCGCCGTGATCGTTATGTTCTCCTTTAGGAACGTGAGGTAGAATCCCTTCATCAGGGCCACGAACGTCAATATGGTGCCCAATATTACCACCACACCAAGCTCGGGATATCCAGAGCCGAAGGTGGCTTCGATTATCCTGTATTCGCTCTGGTATGCATTGAAGGGGGGAATGCCCGATACGGCCAATATCCCTACCATCTGTACCAATGCCAAGGTCGGAGCCTTGGTCAGCAGCCCACCAAGCTTGCTGAACTCCGTTGTCTTGGCGCGATCGTATATGATATACACAGTTACGAAGATCAGCGACATTGCC
>DAINBB010000056.1:0-4434 GCA_036733165.1 Halobacteria archaeon
CATCAATGAGTCTGTAAGGGAAATAATGACACATGACGTCATATACATCAATGAGAACGATTCGGTGGGAAACACCCTTGAAAAGATGTATAAGGAGGATGTGGGCGGTTTCCCCATCCTGAACAAGAACAAAATAGTTGTTGGAATCGTGGAAGAAGAGGACTTCATATATAATCTTGCAGGCATATGGTCCGGTTACTCGATAAACGACATCATGAGCAAGGAAGTGATAACGATAACTCCCGGATTCACGATAGGCGACACCTGCAGATTGATGATAAAGAACTACAGGAGGCGTATACCCATCGTCTCCGATGATGAATTGGTAGGGATCGTGACTACCTTCGACATTATCAAGTACTTCGCTTCCTCAAAAATGTTGGAAAAGATGAGAAGCGAAGATGTGGAAGATGCGCTCGGGGCACGGGTGACAGAGGTCATGACAACCGATGTGAAGACCATCAATCCCCTTGATGATGTCGGCAAGGCCATAGAGCTTATGGAAAAATGCAAGATAGGTCTTCTTCCGGTGGTCGAAGATGGAAGACTGATAGGCGTCATAACCGAGCGGGACATACTAATGAAGATGATGCAGGAGGGAAACGTTTGAAGAGAAGCATAGGTGAAATTTCCAACAAAGCGATAGTTATCGACAAGGACAGAAGGTTATCATACGCAGTGGAACTGATGGAGAAGAACGGCATTGCAAGACTGCCTGTGACGGAGGACAGCGAACTGGTGGGCATGATCACCCTCAGGGACATACTGGAGAAGATAGGCTCATCGAGGAGCCAGAACTTCAGGACATCCTCGTTCCATGTCTCGTCATCAATGACCTCAGAGCCCTATTATCTCGGAGAGTCTGCCAAGGTGCTGGAAGCGATAATGGTCTTCAAGGAAAAGGGTTTCTCCGGAATCCCAATAGTGGGTGAGAAGATAGGCATAGTGACAAAGACCGACATACTTAATCTCTTTCCGTTGAAGGGATATGTATCTGAGTTCATGAACACATCCATAAACCTTGTCAGCCCCACAGACCGGGTGGTCCATGCTAGGAGGCTGCTGTTGGACAACAATCAACATTCACTTCCGGTATGGGATGGCGAACTTGTTGGTGTGGTCACGATCCAGGACATAGTGTTCAGCATGAACGAGTTCAGGGAAAAGACCCCTGGAAAGTACATGGAAAACAGGCTCAAGGACTTCGTGATAGGGGAGGTGATGTCCCCCGCGCCGGTGTTTGCAAGGCTCGAAGACAAGGTGGATGACGTCAAGAAAATCCTTATTGAGAACGACTATTCGTCCATGCCTGTGCTCAACTTCGAGGACCGTGTGGTGGGGGTCATATCAAAAGACGATATGTTCAACTGTCTATAACGACATTTCTTTCCTTTTTTTATCAAAACTTTTTTAAATGGATGATTGTCCCTTTAAAATGGTGATAATATGGTAAAGATAATAGTTGATGAAGATCTTTGTGTTGGTTGCGGGGTCTGTGTTGACGACTGTCCATCGCAAGTGTTCGAGCTTATTGATGAACTAGCAAAAGTCATAAGGGCCGATGACTGCACGTTGTGCAGACTGTGCGAATCCGAGTGCCCTTCCGAAGCAATAGTCGTGGAAGAAGATTAATATCAGGCGCTCTCGAGCTTATCCAATATCTCTCTTAAGAAACCCCGGCCTTCCGCAAGAAGGTCCTTTCCTTTATCGGTTATGATGTAATACTTTCTCGTGTTCTTGCCGTTATTGTCAACATCCTTCGTCTCGGTCCTCACATAGTCCTCGGCTTCGAGCTTATAAAGGACCACATAGGATGTCACTGTGGCTGGCGCCCATCCGAAATGTTTTTTGATCTCGTTTTTTAGCTCGTAACCGTACATCGGTCTTTTTTCAAGCAATGTCAGGATATAGAGCCACATTACCTCTTTGGTAAGTTTGTGTTTCAGTCTATTGAGGGGCAAATCATCACTTTTATTTTATTTAATGATTAATAAATGATAATATAAATGTTTCTTGGTAGTTGGATAGCCCTGCAATAAAGAAAGTGTTTTCCCATGCCTGTCTTTTCCCCGTACGGGGCGCCGCTTTTCGGATGAAAGAAATCGATTCGGGTCAATTCCAAAGAGGTAACAGGCCAAATATGACAATACGATAATTATTTATTTTTGGTTTGATGAAGTTTGATTATGAGTGAGAAAGTGTCTAGGATCCTAGCCCTATCACCTGATTCAAAGTATTCTCCATCATATCTGGCAAGAATGGCATCAACCATTGAAAAAGACGTGTTCGTCAAGCAGACATGCTACGGCATACTTGTGGAGGGGGATGTTGAAGAAGTGGACCATGTCCTTGAAGAGCTCAAGAAAATAGACCCAAATAGGATATTTTCCAAGATCAGGGCCTTTCCCATTGGGGACAAAAGAAGGTGCAGGGCGCAAAGGGGTTCTGCCAGGCCGGGATTCTATTTCCTGCAAAAGGAGATCGAACTGTTGCCAAACATCGCAAAGGGTCTGGAATGCATGGATGACGCGAAGGGGGGCGTTGAACGTAAGAACAAGGAAAAGATCGATCCGGAGAGGTTCAAAAAGATAATTGAGGAGGTAGTGGGTTAGGATGATCAAGATCACAAAGGATTCCAAGGCTTGCGAGATCTGCAAGATAGCGCTGGCCATTCACCAATTGTGCGGAGGCCTCCCGGTCACTATGAGGTCGCTTGAAGAGAAAGGAGTGAGGGTAGAGAGGGGAAAGGTGGTCGATATGAGTTACACCGGCCCGATCCTAGAGGAAGTGCTCGAGAAGGGGATACCCATAAGGGCGATTCCAAAAAAAGGAAAGTACAAAGGACTTCCCATAAGAGCGGTGCCCATTCTGAACGAAGATCAGGAAGTGGTGGCGGCAATCGGCGTAATCGATATCACACTGGGCATATTCGATGACCTAATCCAGATAACCTCCCGTCCCGAACTGAGAAAACTTAGGGACCTTAACATGCTTTAGGGGGATATTTCTTGAAAGTAGCTATTTTCCCACCAAACTCATTGATATTGGCAGACCTTGTCGAAAGGGCAGGGCATGAACCATTGACGATAATGAAGGAACTCAGTGACAGGGTAAGGGACGTCGAGATTGACTCGCCCCCCTTAAACATCACATCGAAGGACCCAAGCCGCGGGCTCAAATATGCATCCGCGGAGGCGCCTTCGGGCGTGAGGGGCAGGCTGGCAGTGTTCGCTCCGGTCTTCGAGAATGCCGATGCCATAGTGGTCCTGAAGGACGCGCCGATGAGCTTTGGTTGCCTGGGATGTGCAAGGACCAACGAGTTCCTGTTGTATTTGATACGATCAATGCCTGTGCCAAAACTTATCCTGGAGTATCCCACCACGGAAGACGAATCAAAGACCGTTGTAAAAGGGATCTTCGACTTCCTCAAGGAGGTGGACAAGGATGATTAAGATTGCCCAACTCTCGTGCGGCACAGAATACAGCGGAATACAAAAGGAGATAGAAAAGGCCGCAAGACTGGTAAATGCGGAGATCATCTATCCTGACGTGTCCTACGAATATATCAAAGAAAGTGCAGACATGTTCGGATTCGACGTCCAATCCGCAGGGTTGAAACTGATGTTTGCGAGGGCCAGGGCGCTGGTCGAGGGGCATGTGGATGCGGACGCCATATTCTTGGCAACATGCTTCAGGTGCGCCGAGGGCGCCTTGCTCAAGAACGAGGTCAGGAGATACATACAGAAAAATTCATCGTTGCCTGTGGTGATGTACTCGTTCACACAGCATACCAAGGCGGACGAGCTTCTGACCAGGATGGAGGCGCTTCAGACAATAGCTGAGAGAAAACATCTGCTTGGCAGGAAGAAACAGGAAGGCCTCACATTGGGCATTGACTCAGGTTCGGCCACGACAAAGGCCGTCATCATGAGGGATAACGAGGTCATCGGGACCGGTTGGTATCCGACGCAGACCGTTGTGTTATCCGCCAACAAGGTGGTGAGCCAGGCGCTCAAGGAAGCGGGTGTTGAGCTGAAGGACATCGAGGCTGTGGGAACCACGGGGTACGGAAGGCACACCCTGGGGAAACAATACAAGGCCAAGCTGATACAGGAGGAACTTACAGTAAACTCCAAAGGCGCCGTATGGACCGCCGACAGGCAAGAGGGCGAAGCGACCGTCATCGACATCGGCGGAATGGATAACAAGGTGATCACCATCAACAACGGCATACCAGACTCGTTCACCATGGGCGGCATATGCGCTGGCGCTTCGGGGAGATTTCTGGAGATAACATCTAATCGCCTTGGGGTGGACATCTCCGAGCTGGGATCCCTGGCCATGAAAGGAAACCCAAAGAACGTTAGCATGGCCTCCTATTGCATCATATTCGGCATCCAGGACCTGGTGACGGAACTTGCGGCAGGGGTACCA
>DAINBB010000057.1:0-4388 GCA_036733165.1 Halobacteria archaeon
GAGGGCCCCACACCGTTCGCTCCTGAGGGCGGACGGGCTTATCGACGAGGAGATGGAGAGGCCCATCATAGGTGTCTGCGACGCCACCAATGAGATAATCCCAGGTCACGTTCATCTAGATGTAATAGCAAATGCCGTCAAGGCAGGGATCAGGTCCGCTGGAGGGACCCCGCTGGGGTTCTCGACCATCGGCGTCTGCGACGGCGTCGCCATGAACCATCGTGGCATGAAGTACTCGCTCCCGAGCAGGGAGCTTATAGCCGACTCGATAGAGATAATGGCAACGGCGCACCCTTTTGACGGCCTTGTCCTGGTGACGAACTGCGACAAGATAGTTCCCGGGATGGTCATGGCCGCCATAAGGATGAACATCCCGACCATCGTGGTCAGCGGCGGCCCGATGCTTGCGGGCAGGCTTGACAAGAGGGACATAGACCTCAACAGCGTCTTCGAGGCAGTGGGAAGGTACACGCTGGGCAATATGGATGACAATGAGTTCAAGGCCATCGAATGCTCCGCCTGCCCCGGTGTAGGATCATGTTCCGGCCTCTTCACCGCCAACTCCATGAACATACTCTGCGAGGCGCTCGGCATAGGACTTCCGGGAAACGGGACGATACCTGCGATAGACGCCAGAAGGGTGCACCTTGCAAAGAGGGCGGGGTTCAAGATACTGGAGCTTGTGGAGAAGGACGTCAAGCCCAGGGACATCATAACCGAGAGGTCCCTGGAGAACGCATTGGCGGTCGACATGGCCCTTGGTGGCTCATCCAACAGCATCCTCCACCTGACGGCGATCGCCGCCGAGGCCGGGCTTGAACTGACCGTTGACAAAGTGAACGAGTGGAGCGACAAGGTGCCGCAGATCTGCAGCCTTTCCCCTGGAGGACATTACCATGTCCAGGACCTGGACGCGGCAGGGGGCATTCCAGCGGTGATGAGGACGCTTATGGACAAGGGACTTATAAACAAGGGCGAGATGACGGTCAACGCAGCGCCCATATCAGACTCGATAGGCGATGCCGTGGTCATTGACCCCGATGTCATACACTCCTTCGACAATCCATACCGGAAGAACGGAGGCATAGTGTTCCTGAAGGGGAATCTGGCGCCCAACGGAGGGATCGTCAAGAGGGCTGCGGTGGACGAGTCCATGATGTCCCACAAGGGTCCCGCCAAGGTCTTCGACTCCGAAGAGGAGGCCATGGACGCCATACTCGGCGGCAAGATAGTGAAGGGCGATGTGGTCGTCATCAGGTACGAAGGACCCAAAGGTGGTCCAGGGATGAGGGAGATGCTGACGCCTACTTCCTCCATTGCTGGCGTGGGCCTTGACAAGGACGTTGCCCTGATAACGGACGGCCGCTTCTCCGGCGCCACCAGGGGCGCCTCCATAGGCCACATTTCCCCCGAGGCCGCCTCGGGAGGGACTATAGCGATAATCAATGACGGAGATATCATATCCATAGATATCGACAATAAGTCAATAAAGGTCGAGCTTAGTGACGAAGAGATATCCAAGAGACTAAGCAATCTCAAACCCAAGAAACAAAGACTATCCGGATACCTTCAACTGTATGCCGCGCATGTCAGTTCCGCTGACAAGGGCGCGGTCTTGGATAGATCCACTTTATAGGTGATCAGATGAAGCTGAATGGCTCACACATATTGGTAGAATGTTTGAAGAAAGAGAAAGTGGACGTCATTTTCGGTTACCCGGGTGGTACCATAATGCCGTTCTATGATGCGCTCTATGATGAGAAGGAGATCAGGCACATCCTCACGAGGCACGAACAGGGCGCAGCCCATGCCGCCGACGGATATGCAAGGTCGACGGGAAGGGTCGGAGTATGCGTGGCCACATCCGGGCCCGGGGCGACAAACCTAGTGACCGGCCTGGCAACGGCCAACATGGACTCAGTGCCAATCGTCGCACTGACCGGACAGGTCCCGACAAAGCTCATCGGAACGGATGCGTTTCAGGAGGCCGACATAACGGGCATCACGGCCCCCATAACGAAACACAACTATCTTGTGAAGGATGTTAGCAAGCTGGCGCAGACCATTGCAGAGGCCTTCTACATCGCCACCACCGGCAGGCCCGGCGTTGTGGTGGTGGACCTGCCGAAGGACGTGCTGATAGCCGAGGCTGACTTTCACTACCCGAAGAAGATCGCTTTGATGGGTTACAAGCAGATATCTTCCGGCAACATCTCCCAGGTGAAGATGGCCGCCAAGGAGATCTCCCTTGCGGAGAGGCCCGTGATCATCGCGGGAGGTGGCATCATCATCGGCGATGCATATGCCGAACTTGCGGACTTCGCGAAAAAGTGCAACATCCCTGTCGTGTCGACATTGATGGGGAAGGGTTCGTTCGACGAGACGAGCGATCTTTCCCTCGGGATGCTGGGCATGCATGGGACCGCATATGCCAACTTCGCCATATGCGAGGCAGACCTAATCATCGCACTCGGAACGAAGTTCAGCGACAGGGTGACGGGAAAGACCTCCGAGTTTGGATCGAGTGCTAAGCTCATCCACATCGACATAGACCCTGCCGAGATCGGCAAGAACGTGAAGGCGGACATACCCATCGTCGGCGATGTGAAGGAGACTCTCAAGGAGCTTACGAACCTTGTGCCTGAGAAGGACCATTCCAGTTGGTTTGAAAGGATCAATGCATGGAGGGAAAAACACCCGCTCAGGTCCTTCAATCAGGATGTCCTGAATCCCCAGTTCATAATCAACAAGATCTATGAGGAGACGGGAGGCGATGCCATAATAGTGACGGAGGTCGGGCAGAATCAGATGTGGGCGGCCCAATACTTCAAGTACAAGGCCCCCAGGACCTTCATATCGTCCGGCGGCCTCGGCACCATGGGTTACGGATTCCCCGCATCAATCGGCGCCAAGGTGGCAAATCCGGACAAGCCGGTCTTCGACATCGCGGGCGACGGGAGCATACAGATGAACATACAGGAGCTCGCGACCGCGGTCTACAACGACATCGATGTGAACATCATAATCCTCAACAACGAGTACCTAGGGATGGTGAGGCAGTGGCAGGAGATCTTCTATGAGAAGAGGTACTCCTCAACATCGCTTAAGGGCAATCCCGACTTCGTGAAGCTTGCGGAGGCCTATGGCGCGAAGGGAAAACACGTCACCGAAAAGGATGATTTCGTGTCCGCGCTCAAGGATGCGCTCAACAGCGGTTCCACCTATCTGATAGACTGTGTGATACCATGCGAGGAAAACGTGTATCCCATGGTCGCGCCTGGGTCATGCATCAGCAAGATGATGGGGGTGGAGGAATGAAACATATCATTTCCGTTCTGGTGAGGGACAGCCCCGGCGTGCTCGCCAAGATCGCGGGCCTCTTCAGCAGACGGGGTTTTAACATCGAGAGCCTTGCAGTGGGGCATACTGAGGAGGAAGGGATCTCAAGGATGACCATAGTGGTCACCGGCGACGATTACATGCTTGAGCAGATCAAGAAGCAACTGAACAAGCTGATCGACGTCATCAAGGTGGTGGACCTTGACCCCATGAATGCTGTGGGACGCGACCTGGCCTTGATCAAGGTGAAGGTGGAGTCCCCGCAGAAGCGCTCCGAGGTGATACAGATGGTCGACGTCTTCAGGGCGAAGATACTCGATATCACGGAGGGCTCGCTCATCATCGAGACGACAGGGAGGCAGGACAAGGTGGATGCGTTCATCAAGTTGCTTGAACCGTTCGGCATCAAGGAGGTAGTGAGAACGGGCAAGGTGGCGCTTGCAAGGGGACTTAAGGTCGTTTCGTTGCCAAAACAATCAAAAAAGTAATAAAGCGAGCATATTATCAAGAAGACATAAGTTAAATGAGGTGTTAATTTGGCAAATATATATTATGACAAGGACGCCGACCTGAAATACCTTAAGGGAAAGAAGGTCGCGGTCATCGGATACGGAAGCCAGGGAAGGTCCCAGGCCCTGAACCTGAAGGACAGCGGGATCGATGTGATCGTCGGCCTTCGCGAGGGCGGCAGATCCTGGGAGAGGGCAGTTAAGGAAGGGCAGACCGTAATGACAGTGGACGAGGCTGCCAAGGCCGCCGACATTGTCCAGATACTCATATGGGACGAGGTCCAGGGCGATGTGTACAAGGCGCAGATAAAGGACAATCTCGAGCCCGGGAACACGCTGATGTTCTCCCACGGTTTCAACATCCATTACAATCAGATCAGGCCGCCGAACTATGTCGATGTCGTCATGATCGCCCCGAAGAGCCCCGGGCTTCTTCTGAGGGATATGTACCTCGACGGAAAGGGTGTGCCTTGCCTCGTGGCGGTCGAGCAGGACTACACGGGAAATGCGAAGCAGACGGCGTTGGCCTATGCGAGCGCC
>DAINBB010000058.1:0-4313 GCA_036733165.1 Halobacteria archaeon
ACAGGATTGAACTTGAAAAAAGGATTCCTTAGCCCTTCTGAGGATCCGGGCCTCGGAGTGAATGTAGATAAAAAGATCTTCAAGAAGGCTAGGCCTTCTTGATCCATATCTTGGCGGTATTCTCGTCGATGCCCCATTCCTTGAAGTATCCGTCCCCTTCTCCCATGAGAAGCTTTTTGGACCTGGTCTCATTTGATATGTAGTCGGTTTGCCCTTCGAGTTCATCCTCAAAGCTGCATACTATGTAGGTCTCGATGGAATCCTCGACATTGAGGTCGAGCTCTTTCCTCATCTCCTGTATGCGCCTTATGACCTCCCTCGCCATCGCCTCCGACCTGAGCTCCTGTGTTATTTCGGTGTTGACGAATACGGTACCTATGTCGGTCTCGGAGGATGCCCATCCCTCGGGCAGCGTCTCCTCGAGGACGACATCATCCCTGTCGACCTCGTACTCGCCCGCCGTTGCCTTGCCAAGCCTGTCCAGGGCGTTCAGGAACTCCTTCTTTGGCTCTGCAAGTATGGCCAGCGCCACTTTCTGGGCATCTCCCTTGAACTTCGGGCCAAGCTTCTTGTAGTTGGGTTTTACATCGTAGTCGTGCTTTATCCTGTCTATCCTTATGCTCTTGGCATTGACCTGTTCCTTCAGGACAGATTCCAGTTCAAGTATAGTCGTGGACAGAAGCTCGTCCTTGCTGTCTATCACGACCTCGGAGACAGGCCACCTTTGCTTAAGCTCTGCCTTCTGTCTGGCATTGGCGCAAGCCTCAACGACCTTCCTGGCGTAGGACATCTTCTTCTCAAGGTCCTCGTCCACCATCTTGTCGTCCCTTTCCGGGAACTCCTCCATATGGACAGAGCTCTTGCCGCCTTGGAGATTCAGGTATATCTCCTCGCTGATGAATGGCATGATCGGAGAGAATATCTTTGAGAGTTTCAGGAGCGTGTAGTGCAATGTGAAGTATACCGCGAGCTTGTCTGGGTCGTCCTTTTCGCTCCAGGTCCTTGACCTTACAAGTCTGACATACCATCTTGACAGGTCTTCGACTATCAGGTCCATTATGGCCCTTGTGGGCTTGTGGTACATGTATTCGTCCATTCCTTCCCTGACAACGTCGCATACGCTGTTGATGCGGGAGAGCAACCACCTGTCCTCGGTCCTTAGGTGCTTTTCCACATCGTCGTATCCGGTGGTGACGTCATAGTCGTCCAGGACCATGTATGTAGTTGAGAACTTGTAGACGTTCCAGAGGATGCTTACCATCCTCCTGACGTTGGCTATGTCGTCCCAGGAGAACTTCATGTCGTCGTGTGGCTGCTGGTGCCACAGCGTGAAGAATCTGAAGATGTCCCTGCCTTCCCTTTCCACGACCTGTTCGGGGGCGATCACGTTTCCCGTGGATTTGTGCATCGCATCGCCGTAGGCATCATAGACGAATCCGTGCATCTGGACGCGCTTGTAAGGCATTTCGCCGAAGGTGATTATAGACGACGCCTGCTGTCCATAGAACCATTTCGTGACCTGGTCGTTGCCCTCGACTATGAACTCCGCAGGCCATATCTCCTCGAACCTGGACGTGTCGTGGGGGTAATGCAGTGATGCCCAGGAGGCGATCGATGAATCGAACCATACGTCCACGATGTCCTTGACCCTCGTCATGTCCTTCCCGCACTCAGGGCACGTTATCACGACATCGTCCACATACGGCCTGTGGAGCTCCTTGACCTTTCCATCCCCCTTGGCCATTCTCTCCATCTCCTCCTTGGAGCCGATGCATACGTTGTGACCTTCCTCGCATGACCATATCGGCAGCGGCATTCCCCAGTATCTCTGCCTCGAGATGCACCAGTCGCCGACGTTCTCGACCCCGTTCTCGTACCTTTTGTGGACCCAGTCGGGTATCCACTGGACGTTCTTGTTTTTTTCAAGTATCTTTGACTTTATGCTGGTTATGTCAAGGAACCACTGTTCCGTCGACTTGAAGATCAATGGGCTCTTGCATCTCCAGCAGAATGGGTATTTGTGATTTATGGTGGTGCTAAGCACCATCAGGCCCTTTTTCTCAAGGTCCTTGATGACCAGGGGGTCAGCGTCCTTGATGAACAATCCCTCATATTTTGAATCTGAGAGCCTGCCAAGGTCGTCCACAGGGGAATATGCCTCAAGACCGTACATCTTGCCCATATCGAAGTCCTCTGCACCGAATCCCGGAGCGGTGTGCACGCAACCGGTCCCGTCCTCGAGCGTGACGTGCTCGCCGAGTATGACCGAATGGTATCGCTCGCCCTTTTCATAGAACTCCTTTTGTATCGGATTCTCATCGAGAAGGGGATGCTTATATCTGAGTCCTTCTAGGTCCTTTCCCTTTAGATAACCGATGACCGTGTAGTTGTATATCTTGAGCTGCGAGAAGACTGACTTCATAAGGGCCTCTGCGACTATCCATGTCTCGTCGTCCACCATCACCTCTACGTAATCGTAGTCCGGGTGGACCGCCACGGCAAGATTGGCCGGCAGGGTCCATGGCGTGGTCGTCCATACCAAAAGGTATTCGTCATCCTTCCCGATGACCTTGAACTTGACGAATATCGACGGGTCATCGACCATCTTGTATTCGCCCCTTATCTCGTGTTCGGCCAGGGCCGTCTCGCATCTCGGACACCAGTGGGTGACCCTCTTGTCACGGAAGAAGAGTCCGTTGTCCCAGGCTTTCTTGAGAGTGTACCATCCGGACTCGATGTACTCGTCCTTGATGGGCATGTAGGGTCTGTCCCACTCCATCCAGCAACCTATGTCCTTGAACTGGGCGATCATCTTGTCCATGTTCATGATGGCGAAGTCCTTGCACAATTGGATGAAGTTGTCGATACCGATCTTTGTCTCGATTTCCTTCTTGTTAGCGAGTTTTAGCGTTTCCTCAACCTTTACCTCTATCGGAAGGCCATGCATGTCGAATCCTGGTTGCCTTGTGGGTGCGTAGCCGGTCATCGTCTTGTACCTCAAGACCGTATCCTTGATTATTTTGTTCCAGGCAGTGCCAAGATGGATGGTACCCGTAACATAGGGCGGCCCGTCACACCAGTACCAGGTCTCCCCATCCTTCTTCATGTACTCATCTATTATGTTATGGTCTTCCCAATGCTTCATCACCGAGCACTCTAGCTTCTCAGCGTCGTAGCTGTCCTGTATTTGTCTCATTTTCTCTCACCTAGGGAAGAAAGTTCTTCTTGTCTATCTTTTCGGGAAGATACTCTTTGGCAACGAACTCCAGGGATTTGTTGGCAAGCGCCTGCTGTTCTATCCTGACGCCCATCTTTTTGCATTTACTGAGTTGTTTTTGCCATTTCCTGTTGTTAAACCAAGGGTATTTCAACTCTTCTTCTATCCTCTTTTTGTCGAGGTCTTTTAACTTTTCCGTAACTCCTTTTAAATCATATGCCTCTATATCATCCATTGTCATGCCCACGAATTTTGCGTCCGGGACGCTCAATGTGTTTGACAGATAGGCGAGATTTATGGAACCCTGTTTTATCGTGGAGTATATGTACCATCCATATGGGTCCCCATCAGTGAAGACTATGACCGGAAGGTCCATCTCATTGTGCAGTCTGGAGAGCAATCTCCTTATTCCCCTCGGCGCCTGCCCCTGGCACGCCACGAGAAGGCAGTTGTTGTCCTTGGGATAGTTTTCCTCAATAAGCCTGTCGGACATCGCGGCAGTTTCCACCGCCAGTATGTACTCCACGTTCTTGTTCTTGAACGTGACGTCCTCTATGTTTCCCGGAACTGCCCATCCGCCCCTTCCAAGCTTCGAGGCGTTGAACCTGTCGCCAGAATCGTGGACCTCCATGTCTCCATAGATGAATCCCCTCCTGTCCGCTGTCAGGTTCATCTGCTCCCTGAGCAGGTCCAGCATCCTCTCGAGGTCCTCTATTATGATATTGGACTCATTCTGATCCTCGAAGGTGTTCTCCTTTGACTTCTCTATGGAGTGCTTCAGGGCATAGTACAGTTCCCTTATACCAGCATGCTTGTTGTTGTTCACAAGCTCCTTCGCGTAGGATGCCACGAGCATCGTCTGCATGAACTTCTTGGTATGGGCTATGTTGATGAACGACCTCTTTGATGTCTTGTCGCCCATCTTCAGTATCCTGTCATCGTCATCGAAGAAAACGTTGTTCAGACCCCTTTGGGGTATCTCGACGGAGGGGGGGGTCTCCTTTTCTATCTGACCAAGGACCATCTTTGCCATATCGATGAGCTTCTTTTCCGTCTCATTCATTTTCCTCTTCCTCCATTTCGTCCTCCTCGGGCG
>DAINBB010000059.1:0-4125 GCA_036733165.1 Halobacteria archaeon
TTCCAACTCTTCCCTGATACGTCCAGTGACATCGATTGCTGCCGTCTTGAGCATCTCGGCCACAAGATCTATGATGCCCGAGCCACAGATGCCCAGAGGTTTCGAGTTGTTGATGGTCTTGTACTCAAGTTTGAGGTTCCCCTTTCTCATCTTGACCCTTTCAATGGCGCCGTCCGCCGCCCTCATGCCATAGGTTATGCATGACCCCTCCAATGCGGGCCCTGCCGCCGCAGAACAGCAGACCATCCCATCCTTGTTGCCAAGCACTATCTCGCCGTTGGTACCCACATCTATGGCCAGTGTCATCTCATCCCTGTTCTGGATGTCGCACGACAAAATGACCGCCATATGGTCGGCGCCCACGAATCCGGCAACCACAGGAAGAATGTGACAGTTTCCCATTGGATCAATATTAAGGCCTATGTCATTGGGTCTATAGTCCACTGCCTGTTGCACCGCAGGGCAATATGGGGCCAGCGAAAGGTATTTTGGATATATGCCCATAAAGATGTGGTGCATAGCTGTGTTTCCTACGATTGTGACCTCCTTGACATCGTTTAGCGTGATACCTGCCTTCTCACACCCTTCGGCGATTATCTTGTTCACGCCGTCGACCACTACCTTCTGCAACTTTTCCAGCCTTTCTTGTTGGAAGGAATAGGATATCCTCGCCATTAGGTCATCGCCATATGGTATTTGGGGATTCATCATTGAGCCTATTCCAACAATCTCTCCTGATACCATGTCCATGACATATGCCACCATGGTGGTGGTGCCAATATCCACGGCTGCCCCATATAATCTATTATTGTTCCTCCGTGATATGTCCATTACCCTGTTCTTGAACATGGTAACTGACAGGTCATAATCATTGTCCCTGATAAGATTTGGAATCTGCCTCAACATCGATAAGTCCATATCAATGTTCTTATACTCAGATACCTTGGCAATCTCAGATTCCATCCTGTACCAATCACACCTGTTGTCATCAAGCGTTGGAGTTGGCAGTACGATGGAGTAGACCTTTACAAACGGGTCTACCTTGATCTCAGAATCTGTTCCCTCAATGAGTATCTTCTGCTCCCCAAGAAGACTTTCCTCTGGCACGTCAATGGTGGACGAATCCAATATTGTGGCCCTGCAAGCCAGTCTGCAACCATTCTCAATTTCCTCAATAGATAGATTTTTTCTCTCAGCTGCAGTGATGGGGCCTAATTTTCCTTTGTTAAAGTATACTTTGCATTTTCCGCATGTTCCCTTGCCACCGCAAGGGGCATCAATGCCTATTCCAGCCTCGTTGGCGGCCTCTAGAACGGTGGTGCCTTCTGCGACCTTGATCTTCATGCCAGAAGGTTGAAAAGTAACTGTGAACATCAAAACACCTACCTAAACTGTATCGTGCATTATAAAAAGTTTGTCTAGTGATGTAAATTCAATCTGAAACTGACAATATTGAATGAATAATAAAAAAAATAGAGAAAAAAAGAACTAATAGGAAGAGTGAACTTCTTCCCTTATGTCCTTCCAACTCTTTCCGCCCTTTGCAGCCTTGAGAACAGTGTCACCGACCTCTGGACCGTCCGCATAGATAGCGAAGTCCATTGACTCGGCAAAGGCTGTGTCGACTGAACCACCAGCTACGACGAAGGGTTGGCTGAATCCTGCTTCCTTCATCATCTGGGCGATCTTCGGGAATGCGCCCCTTGTGGACGTCATGAGCGATGTTCCAGAAACAACGTCGGGCTTCTCGGCTTTGATTGCATCAAGAACCTTGGTCGGTGCAACTGACTTTCCAAGATCCACGATCTCGTAGCCTTTCGCCTCAAGGATCGTTGCAACGATGTTCTTCCCGATCTCGTGTACGTCACCATCCGCAACGTGCATGATGATCTTGCCCTTCTTCTCGATGCCGCTCATGGCTTCCTTGCAGTGGGAGATACCCGCCTGCATCGCGCCGCTGGCGAGAAGGATCTCGGGCACGAAGACATAGCCTCCGTCATAGAGCTTGGCCACCGCGATGGCGCCTGGCAACAATGCCTTCTCAACGATGTCAAGGGCTTCGTAACCCTCATCGAGAAGCTTGAGCGTGATCTTTTCCGCCGTCTTGTCGTCGCCTTCCATGACGATCTCCGTAAGCTCCTTGAGCTTTGCGTCCTCTGGCAAGAAGTCAGCGACGATGTCGACCTTCGGTCTTCTCTTCTTTTTCTTCTTCTCTTTGGGCTTTGTGGCCTCAACCATTGCCTTGATGTTCTCCAAA
The DNA here is from genome assembly GCA_036733165.1 of Halobacteria archaeon. GTDB lineage: Archaea > Methanobacteriota_B > Thermococci > Methanofastidiosales > NM3 > JAFGGT01. Next base: position 2,258 of record DAINBB010000059.1, read on the forward strand.
GGCGTGTAAGGTGGCGTTCCGCATGCTGGGCAGATCACATCTGCCCCATCCCTTATGTGCTCCAATGTCTCCTTGTATACAAGTTCCGGAGAACCGAGCATCATTACGCGCACGGTCTCGAGTGAACCGATAAGGGCCATTCTGTCGCCGATCTTCCTCTTGGCGTCGATGGTGTAACAACCGGGTGCCTCGTATGAGAAGGCATCGAATCCGGTGTCCGGTGCGTACATCAGGAACGGTGCCGTGTTACCACAGATGTGGAGATATGTTGGCACGTCCTTGATGGCCTTTGTGAACTCCTTGTAGATTGGCACCATAAGACTGTTGAATGAAGCGGGCGAAAGAAGATCTCCGGAAGCCGTTGGATCCGGCACGTAGATCGAATCTGCGCCATGATTGTCAATAGCATCCCTTGCAAGGTCTATCAAAAGGTCTGTTACTATCTCAAGGGCCTGTGTGGCCTTGTCCGGATTTGTCTTTGATAGTTCCAGGATCGGCTCCACACCCCACAGGTGCCCAGCCACGGTCATCGGACCTGTCAATACACGGGTGATGGCAACTGTGTCTCCGTAGTTCTCTGAGAGAATATCCAACGCGCCGCTGATTATTGGGTTCCTTCCCCTTGATGTTGCGTCCTCGGGGGCGACGCAGTCATCTGGGTCCTTCCCTGCCCAGACATGCTTTGTAACAGATATGTGCCTATCCTTTGTACCTATATCCAAAACATCATTACCAGCAACGGTCGATACCTCACTTGCCAGGTCATTGTGACTCAGAAGGCTGTCCAGTCCACACACTTCGTACCTTCCCGCTTGGAGCTTTGCCAATGCCTCTGCCTTCAATTGACAGTCTGGCCAGTCCACGCCGGTGGCTTCCATCAATGGTACTACGAAGTTTGAAAGAACAATTGCAGACCTCCTATCTGCCTTTCCTCCCGTCAGGCAAGCATGATGCCTCTTCTTTGGTGTCATTTCTCCTGCCATATTCTTTCCTCCAAAAGACTTAGAATTGTCTGTACTAAATCTGATTAAACTCGGATTACGCCTTATAAAAACGTTTTTATGGATATATTATCCATGTGTGATAAATTAGCATTTGATACTTTATTATTAATATTTATATAAATTTTTATCATATATTAAAAAATGAATTTGTGCCCTATTTTGAATAATAATATAATTCCTTAGTTTTATAAATAAAATAAACAAGATATTATAATATTTACAAAAAATAAAATCTTATCCTAATTTATAATAAAAATACAGTATAATATACATATAATTGTCAAAAACGATGAAAATACTATCAATCCCAATTGTCGTGTTGAATCCAAGGACAACCGAGAAAAAAGAGTTTCAAACATAGTTTATAAAGTTATCCCAAAAGACATTGAACAAAAATAAAGAAAAAAAGAAGGAAAATGGAATATCAGTATGAAGAGTGTATATCCTCTCTAATGTCCTTCCATTTCTTTCCAGCTTTTGCTTCCTTTATGACAGTGTCACCGACTTCTGGACCGTCCGCATAGATAGCGAAGTCCATCTCTTCGGCAAAGGCTGTATCGACTGAACCGCCCGCCACAATGAACGGCAGCTCAATGCCGGCTTCCTTCATCATCTGGACGATCTTCGGGAAGGCGCCCCTTGTGGACGTCATGAGCGATGTCCCAGAGACGACATCGGGCTTATGTTCCTTGACGGCTGCCACGACCTTGTCGGGTGGCACGGATTTGCCCAGGTCAACGACTTCATAACCCTTGGCCTCCAAGATGGTCGACACGATGTTCTTTCCGATCTCGTGTACGTCGCCCGCGGCAACGTGCATGATGATCTTGCCCTTCTTCTCGATGCCGCTCATGGCTTCCTTGC
>DAINBB010000060.1:0-4099 GCA_036733165.1 Halobacteria archaeon
AGAACTGTGTTCCGTAATCCTTTTAAAAGGTTTTTCCACCTTCTCAATTAAAAAGAGGGACCATGATGAAAGGAAAGATACTGTCCATAACATTCATCTTACTGGCATTTGCACTGGTGGTGGGAACAGGCGCATTTACCAGTATCACGGCTGAAAGGTCGGCGGACATCAGCGTTGTGAACGACTCGAACGCATTGCTCTCACTGACCGCCGTCGGTTCATATTCGTCGTACAATGCCAACGGGGAGCTTGTGATAGCCCCGACGGCCGGAGCCAATATGAACGCCGAGACGGACTATGGCCAGGTGTTCACGATAACCAACAACGGGAGCGAGGACGTCAAGGTCACTATATACCAGTATCTTGACGGAAATGATGTCACGCTCACGTCTCCCTTGCTTTTTTCAAAGAGCGAGAACGGGAATCCCCAGAACATGCAGGCGGTGTGGAACACCACTGTCGAGAGCGGCGGCTCCATCAACGTCTACATGAAGCTCTACACCAACATGCAGGACGAGTACTCCTGCGACTTCGGGAAGATAATAGACAGCATCAGGATAGTGGCCCTCACATAGGGCCATCCTTATTCTTCAAGGGCAAGGTAATCATCCCTGGGCGGGGAGAAGACCTCGACCACAAGGGAATCCTCAAGGATGTGCGCTCCGTGTTCGACATCCTGAGGGATGCACCATGAGTCCCCCTCCAAAACATCATGGTCCGTGCCGTCTATGACAAGCACCATGTGCCCCGAGACCATGTAACCCACCTGTTCGTACGGGTGGCTGTGCATCGGCAGTTCGTGCCCTCCGCGCAGGAGGAATCTGGCCATGAGGGCCTTGTCGCCGTGGCAGAGAAGTTCCATCGATATGCCCTTGAGCAGTTCCTTCGTCCTTAGCTCATCTTCCTTCTTGAACATGATATCACCAGAGATGTCTGATATGATGTGATGCAATCACGTCTTTATAAAACTAACCAACGCTAGACGTGGCAGAATGATAATTTACTGAGACACTTGCCGACGATGCTCAGGGATCTAATCCGTCCCAATCATCACGTTCGAGGCCTTGATTATCGCATAGACCTCTTTGCCCTTCTCGATCTTCAGTCTTTCTGCAGAGCTCTTCGTGATGATCGACGTGATGATCTCCCCGCCAGGCAGCTTTATCGATACCTCGTTGTTCACCGCACCGACCGCCATATCCACGACCGTGCCCTTCAACACATTCCTTGCGCTTAGATTCATACGTTGATATATGTGTATCAAACAATATAAATATCCTGCCTTTCACAGACCCTTCTCATATTTGACCCAGTCGGTGACCCTCCTGAAACCCAGGCGCCTGTTGAGGCTGACGATCGCCTTGTTGTTCTCCTCATTGTCTGTGATGAGGTACCTGGCCCCAAGGTCACTGGCGGACAGCATTGATCTAAGCTTAAGGGTTGTGGCAATGCCCATTCCCCTGTATTCGCGCCTCACCGCAGTGAACCCTATCTCTAAGGCGTTGTTGGCTTCCCTCCTAAAGACGTTGGTCGTGCCCACCGCCATATCCCCCTTCACAGCGAGGAAGTAACCATCAGGGACAAGATTCTCCGAATCAAATATCTCCTTTTTCCAAATCTCGAAAGCGGGGACAGATGTCACTCCCGGGGTGTCGAAGGCAACTTCCCTGTCAAGGTCGTAGAGCCTCTCTTCCCAGTCGTCCCCTTCCATAAATTCCTTCAAGGTCATGATCAGGATGCCTTTCCCCGCCAGTTCCCCTGTCCTGTCCAGCGATTCATCATGATGCCATTTGGTCAGGTCTATCTTGAAGAACACATTCCTGCGTGCTTCTGTGAAACCCCTCGTTGAGAGGAATCTGGCATTCCTTGGATCACTGTCCACAAACCAGGAGAAAACGCTTTGCGCCCCCAGAGCCGACACCTTCTCCATTATGAAGTCGTACAAGAGGGAACCTATTCCCTGGCCCTGACACGAAGGCATGACCTTGATTGAAAAATCGAATCTCTTTGGATGGTAGTCCCATAGATCATTCTGATACTGACATGAGGCGACAATCTCACCATCGACCTCCGCCACCCATCGATGCAAGGATGCGCTGGAAAATCCGATGGAATCCATATGCCGCTGCTCCTCCAGTGTCTTCACCACATATGGGTATATGGAGTTGTACAAATCCAGCAAATCGGGATAGTCGCTCTCGGAGAATCGGCGTAGGGATACGTCGCCCGCGTCCAGGTGTGATCTGTCTCTCATGGCAATAAAAGCGGGCCAGGATAAAAAAATGTTTCTGATGCCGAAGGTGTGCAATATGTACATCTTTTTTACGGTATCTCATAGTCCTTTCCATACCTTATCAGCCTGGTCTTCATGTTCAGGTCCCTGAACATGCCCGGATGCTCCGTATGGACAGGGAACAGGACCCCGGGATTGATTGTTTCTATCAACTCCTTTATGTCCTCTCCGTTGATGTGGCCAGAGCAGTGGGATTGGACATGGTTCATCTTGAAGTGGCCAAGCCAGTTCATCATCCTATCGGAAGATATCTCCATCTCCTCATTGAAGGGTTCGGAAAGGGAGTGGATATACTGGGCCCCGACGGGATTCAGGTCGATCAGGGTGTTGAAGTACCAAAAGTTCAACACGACGATGTAGTTGGAAGGGCGTCTGGCGATCTCCTCGGCCGTGATGATGTTCGGGTAGTCCAAGCGGCACTTGATGTACCTGTCGACGTAGTCCTCTGCATCACAGTAGGTGCCTGTCTTCCTTTTTGGCTTGAGAATAAGGATGTTCTCATCGGTCGAACTTGGCACTCCAAGTTTCTTGTCTTCGTTATACTTTTCCAAAAAGCAGCAATGCTTGAAGCTGATGACCAGTTTTCTTCCGGTCTCCTTGGCGATCCTGTAAAAGGTCCTGAATCTGTCCACATCCTTGAAGTTGAAGTCAACGATGGAAAGTCCCTTGCATTTCCCTATTTCCTCCTTTGATTCGAGATAGACCTTGTTTTCGGATTCGCCTGTGCGCTTGGTGCCTATTCTAGTCCCTTCCGTGATCATCGCTATCGGCTTGACATCCCTTGCCCTCTCGATGAAGTCGCTGGTCATCTCTGAGCGGAGCCCGTGCATGCGCAGGTCCCCGGTGTATATGACTGGCCCGGACGATGTCCATATTATGAAACCGTACGCTCCGGGCACTGAATGGTCCACATGTATGGGTTCGATCTCTATGCTGCCAATCTTGAACTTGTCCCCGGTCACAAATGTGCTGAAGGTGCGCTCGATGGGCGGGTTTCTACGATCTGAATTGAAAATGGGCCTCTTCTTGAAGTTCAATACCTCGTTCTCAATGGTTCTTTGGGATTGCTCGTCCACGGCGTCTATGATCCTTTTGCAGGTCTCCCCGCAGTATATCGGTATGTCCTTGTGAAGGAACGAGACATAGTTCACATGGTCTGCGTGGGCATGGGAGAGGACAACGCCATCGACCTCGGGTTCCTCGGCCTCCCTTCCCATGTGCTCCAGCAGGTCCTCCCGATAGATCCCTTTTATATCGGGGATCAATCCCATGACCAGGAAGTCCTTGATGCCCGCCGCCGTTCTTGGTGTAAGGAACTCTTCGAAGTATTTTCCCCTCTCACCGAAACTCATCCCAAAATCAAGAAATATCCTTGTGTCCTCGTCACTTAATAATATCTTATTTCCACCTATCTCCCTTATTCCCCCAAAAAAGGTAAGTTTCATACACTGATTTTGATATCAGGATATATAAATGTATATTTTTTGAATTATTTGAATCAATTCAGCAGAAAATACATTCCTGTTTTTCATCGCCAGATGACAGGACATATGACCAATACTGCAATGCACACTGCGACGGCTGCTTCGCCTGTGACGACGGGACGGACCAGAACTTTATAATTGATGAACCCTGAATGTATATGGTCGTGACATGGCAAAGAATAATCAGTGGCGCACTATCCTGATGCTGTCCATTCTCGGTATGCTTTGCAGTGGTTGCATAGCAAACAGCGGTAATGAGGAAACATTGGCACCAACAACCACAACAGCCCCTACTACGGTGCCGCCCAATGTGGACACCACG
>DAINBB010000061.1:0-3077 GCA_036733165.1 Halobacteria archaeon
GAAGGTTTCGCCGTGAGCAGAAGGCTCAAGGAGGGCGATCTGGTGGAAAATGGCGAACATAGGCTTGAGGTGATACACACGCCGGGCCATACGTCCGGCAGCATCTGCCTTCTCGACAAGGCGAATGACACGTTGTTCTGCGGCGACACCTGGTTTTACAACGGCGTGGGAAGGACAGACCTCCCCTCGGGAAGCCTGGACGACCTCGGTGAAAGCTTCAAGAAGCTGAGCAGGTACGATGTCGGGCATATCTGCCCGGGGCACGGAGCAAGCTTTACCAACAACATAGACCATATTATTGACAATTACTTCTTCATGGTGTGAAAAATGAGACGTCTCCATGACAATGAGCTGTTGAAAATGGCCGAATCCCTTCGGTCGCAGATAGGGAGCAAGGTAGAGGCCTCTGGCGCAAACGGCGTGGTGATCGGCCTTTCGGGAGGCATAGACTCCGCCCTGGTATGCAAACTGTGTTCTGATGTCGTTGACACAAAATGCTTCATGCTGCCGGAGACCGGCATCTCGTCCGAAGAGGACCTAAATGACGCCAAGGGCCTCTGTGAGGGACTGGGGGTGCCATACGAGATAATCGACATCCATCCCGTGACAAGGGTGATAGTTGATAGCTACCCATCCAGGATAGTGCCGGGCTCGATACAGGACATAAACATACGACCGAGGCTCAGGACACTCTACCTATACATTTGCGCGAATGATGAACACAGGCTTGTCGCGGGCACATCCAATCTGACAGAGATAAACATCGGATACTGCACCAAATGGGGGGACAACGCAGCGGACTTCCTGCCCATAGCCAGCCTGTGGAAGACAGAGGTCAGGAGACTTGCCGAGTTGTTGGAGATACCCCAGGCAATAATCAAGAAGAAGCCGTCCGCCGGCCTCTTTCTTGGACAGACGGACGAAGGGGAGCTCGGCGCCAGTTATGACATAATCGACGACATACTATATGAGAGCACAGTGAACAGGATGACCAGGTCTGAGCTATACAAGCTTCATGACAAGGCGACGGTCGACTCGCTGTTGGACCTAGTGCTGCGCAACGCCCACAAAAGGTCTATGCCCCCGTCTCTTGAAACTGGCCTGTGACAACGCCCTGGGCGAAGTCGTCCTTGCCCCCGCCCTTGCCGTAGTCCATGATGACGTCCTTTGCGAGATAGCCCTTGCTCTGGGCGCCCGCGCCGCAGGTCACGGCAAGTTGCCTTCCATTGGACAGGACCACCACGGAGTCGTCGGAGGTCAGCGAGAACGCGGTCTTTCTGAGGATCTCGGTATCGCCCTCTATCTGCGCAACCAACAGCCTGATGCCGTCCTTCTCCACGAATCTGTCCTCGAGGTTTGTCTGCTTCAGCGATGACAGTTCCATCTTCAGGTCCTCTATCTCCTTGCCCCTGGACTTCCATTCGGCAAAGAATCTCTCGCAGGTCCCCACAAGGTACTTCTTGTCCACCCTGAATACGGAACAGGAATCGTTTAGTATCCTAGCATCTCCCTGCATCGACTTGATGGCCTCGAGGCCGGCAGCGTACTCCAGTCTGACGATGCCGTCCTGGATCTTCTCCGAGCGCAGTATCTTTATGGGACCGACCTCGCTGGTCCTCGAGCAATGGGTGCCTCCGCAGGCCTCCACGTCAAGGTCCCCTATGGACACTATTCTCAGGACCATCCCCGGGACGGCTCCCCCCTGGTAAATCCTGAATCCATATCTCCTCTCGGCCTCGTCCCTTCCCATGAAGGTCTTCGAGAGCGGGATGTCATCAAGCACTATCTTGTTGGCCAGCAGCTCGATCCTTTCCACTTCCTCGTCAGAGAGGGATGAAAAGTGAGTGATGTCGAGCCTCGCCTTCTCAACGGTCTTCTCCGCTCCGGCCTGCCATATGTGATTGCCCAGCACCTGCCTCGCCGCCGAATTTATGATGTGTGTCGCCGTGTGGTGCCTTGTCAGGGCCATCCTCCTGTCCCTGCTTATGGAACCCTTGACCTTCTGACCCTTTACAAGGGTGTTGTCCTTGACGGTGTGGACTATGACGCCGCCGTACTTGTTGACCTTCAGGACATCATGTCCCTCTATCTCACCCAGGTCGTGGGCCTGCCCACCGCCCTCTGGATAGAAAAGCGTCCTGTCAAGTATGACCTCGTCGCCCTCCGAATACTGGACCTCGGCCTCGAACTCCCTGTCACCCTCGCAATCGTAATATAGAGGATATGTTTCCTTGACACCGAACTGCCTCTGGCTCGCCTGATGCTTGACGCCGCTCTTCTCGTGCAACTGTGTCACCCTTGTGTAAAAGTCCTGCGGGATGTTCACAGACAGACCAAGGTCGTCCGCCTGCTCCTTCACAAGCTCCGGAGTGACGCCATGGGAATCGTATAGCTCTATCAGACGTTCTATGGAAAGCCCCTTCTTCGAGAGCTGGGACCTGACGATCTTCTTTGCCTTGGCGTTTGTGTTGTAGAACTTCTCTTCCTCCACCTTCAGGATCTTCCTGACATCGTCGATCGCGTCCTCCTTGAAAGGGAACTCCTTCTTTATGTAATCCGCATGCATCTCGCACAGCTCGCCCATGTTGGTATCGAGACCATACTTGTTGATGAAGTACTGTGCGCGCCTGAAAAGCACCCTGAGATTGTAACCGCCGCCCACGTTAGACGGAAGCGCACCGTCCGCCAGGGCGAACAGCAGGCTCCTCGAATGGTCGGCTATGGAGTAACATGCCGCAATTGGCATTATGGCGTTCTTCAGATCATTTACATCCATGTCCATGGCCGATGATACTGTTCCCCATGTCTTTTCGATGTCATCGACCTCGTCAACGTTGAGCATTCCGGAGTGTGGGGCGAATCTGCTGAAAGTGTCATGGTCGAGATCCATCGGCATCAGTGACCTGAGGTGATCCAGGACTGTCGGGAACACCGGATCGTATATTGAGGGCGTTCCCTGTGAGAACCATGTGAATCTTTCCTGCCCTGCCCCCATGTCCAACACCTTCAGGTCAAGTTCCTTGGGGCCTGACTGCGCCATCTCATAGAGTATGTACACCTGATTGCCAAGCTCGACC
>DAINBB010000062.1:0-3057 GCA_036733165.1 Halobacteria archaeon
AAAGCCTGGACTTGATGCAACCGATGTGGTAGGGTGTCTTGCAGTATCTGCAATATGCCATGTCCCTTGGGTCTATCTCCCTTCCGCAGATCTCACAACGCGCCGCCATGTCTTTTCACTTATTCATCTCTTTAGAGATTAAAATATATAATTATTCTTTATAAATCATTATCTAAATATACGATTATCTCTAAAAAGACCTGTTAATTAATACAATATCAGAAATAGCAGCATCGTTAATGTTTCAGACAATCTGGCAGAGGCCCCAAGCACATCGCCGGTTACCCCTCCCACCTTTCTTTCGCTGTACTTTCCCCACAGGGCATTGAATGCCATCACACATATGAAGATCACGATGTTTTTTTGGTCGATCCATAAAAGTGGGAGCAGAAATATTGTGGCTACAAACAGTGTCGGCCATCTGGCATTGGCCAAGAAGACCAGCCCCTTCCCTTCCTTGCGGCCGTAGGCAGATGCAACGGAAAGGTACACACATCCCCATTTACCGAACATGTATGCAGAGAATATGCCCCATTGATAATCCCTCAGAGCCAACATGCCGCCAAGGCAGGAATACTGCAGGAGGGCGACAAGGACCACCGCCAGAGCGCCCATCACGCCTATCCTGCTGTCATGCATGATGTCCAGCATCTCCTCCCGCGTCTTGTGGGTGGAGTAAAACCCATCGAAGGTATCGGCCAGACCATCCCAGTGGAACGCCCCGGTGATCAATGCCTCCATCAGGAGTATCAGGGCTGCTATCACGCCAAGGGGCAGTTCAAGTTCCAGGGCCACATATGCCAGGCCCACCGCCGCCGAAGCTATCAGCGCGCCAACGAAGGGGAAGAACGCCAGACACCTCCCAAGGTCCACGCTGTCCACTGCCATGTTTGGGTACAGGGGTATCCTTGTAAGGAACTGTATTGCCACGATGGGCAGCTTGGCGTAGTCCTTTGGACCGTTCATATCTTATTCGACACTCCCGCGCCCTCGAAGGTCGCCATCTCGTTGAAAACACTTAGCGATGACTCGATGAGGTTCATCATCAACAGGGCGCCGGTCCCCTCACCCAACCTCATGTCAAGGTAGAGGTATGGCCTCAGGCCGAGATGTCTCCATACAGCGCTTGAACCCCTCTCGAACGATTGATGGGAGGGAATGATGTATCCCACGGACTCAGGTTTCAACGTACATGCTATGAGCGCCCCGGCCTGGGATATGAATCCGTCGACGATCACGGGTATCTTCAATATGCTTGCGCCCAATATTGTCCCCGCTATGGCACCTATCTCAAAACTGCCGACCTTGCTGAGAACGTCCAGCGCGTCATCCGGGTCGGGTTTATGTAAATCAAGGCTTTCCTTGATGACCTTTACCTTCCTTGCGAATCCCTCGTTGTCTATTCCTGTCCCATAGCCTGTCACGTTCTTGGGGGGAATCCCGGTGATGGCGGAGACGATGGCGCTTGAGGGGGTGGTGTTCCCGATGCCCATATCTCCCGTGGCTATCACATCCAGCGGCTCTTCCTCGTTCTTCTTCAGGACTATCTCTATCCCTGCAACTATGGATTCCATCGCCTGCTCGACGGTCATGGCCCTCTCAACCCTGAAGTTCTTCGTGCCATTGCCGACCTTCATATTGTAGAAGTATGGGTGGTCGGTCTCGATCTCTCCGACTATGCCGACGTCGATGACGTTGACATTGAATCCCGTTGTCCTGCCGATGGCATTGATAGCGGCGCCTCCGTTGAGAAAATTGTATATCATCTGCGGAGTGACCTCCTGCGGATATGCACTGACACCTTCTTTTACCACTCCGCTATCCCCGGCCATCACGAACACTTGCCTGTTTTTCAATGGAGGGTTCTGCTCCCCCCTTATAAGGCATACCTGTATGGCCAGCTCTTCCAGCCTTCCAAGAGAATTCTTGGGTTTTGTAAGGCCGTCCATCTTTTTTTGCATTTCCTCTGCCTTGGAGGTGTCCAGTTCCTGGATCCTGTTCAAGTAATCATAAAGCTTGTTTTCCATAAGTATCACATCCTGTAGAATTGAGAGTTTCCAGCCTGAAGGCCCTTTCGTCCCCGTCGTTGCAGTAGCTCACGGAGGAAAATCTTGCCGGCTTCACCGACAACTTCCAAAATATGGATAGATCTAGGCCCAGCATGTTGATAAGCAAGAGCTTGAGGGAGCCTAAATGACCCACTATGAGCGCATCCATGTCCTCGTCCAGACAAGGTCCAAGCTCTTCAACGAGAAATCTGTTGGTCCTTTCCCCGACGTCCCGCAGGGATTCGCCATCCGGGAATCTGAAGTTGAGCGGGGAACCGAGATACTGTTCCGTCTCCTCCGGACGTTCCTTTTCCAACTCATCGAAGGTCCTCATCTCCCAGCTGCCGAAGTTTACCTCCCTTATGCTGTCTGAGATGGACTGGTCGTCGTATCCCAAGGCTTCAGCTGTTTTTATGCATCTGTTCGATGGGGAACAGAATACCATGTCCACGCTTGGGGGACTGAGAAGCCTGAGGTCTTCCAACTCCCCTGCCAAGGGCTCGGATTCCGACCAACCGCAGAACCTTCTTTCCGCGTTTGCCTCTGTCCTGGCATGCCTGAGAAGATGGATGGATGCCATATGGATAATTAATCCAGCCGTTCTTTAAAAATCTATTTAGGTCCTGGACTCGAGATAATCGCTGTAGGTCATTTCCTTATAAAGCTCGCTTGAGACGAACTCTAGGAATATCAAAAAATCCTCCACATCCTTGTATCCAAGCAGGGGGAGCACTATCTCCTCCTCGGGACTGATGAATCCTATCGCCGGAGCGGCGCCATTGAGCTTGTAGAGATTCCCAAGGTATTCGCCGTCTATGTTCGGGTCTGTCCATGACATCCTCTCATCGGACCAGATGTCCACCTCAACCGAATGGAAGTTCTCGGTCATATATTGGACGACGGTCTCGTCGGCGAAGGTACCATCCTCCATCATCTGACACCATGGACACTGTTCTCTCCAAAAGAACAACAGGACGTGCTTGCCGTCCTCCCTCAAGGCCGACAGGGC
>DAINBB010000063.1:0-2575 GCA_036733165.1 Halobacteria archaeon
AGAGACCTTGTTGCCCTTTAGCATCTCCGCGGCCTGTCTCATGTCCTCCATCCTGCCGTTGGTGCATGAACCGATGAACACCTGGTCCACCCGGACATCGTCGAACTCCTTGGCAGGCCTCGCATTGGAGGGGAGATGTGGCGCGGCCACCATGGGCTCAAGGGCGCCGACGTCATACTCAAGCTTCCGGGCATAATCCGCATCGTCATCGGAATACACCTTTTCGTATGAATATTTGGCCCGCCCCTTGAGATACTCGTCCGTTCTCTTGTCCGCGGCGACGATGCCGGACTTTCCGCCTGCCTCTATGGCCATGTTTGTGATGGTCATCCTTGATTCGACGGAGAGGCCTGATATCGTGCTGCCGGCGAACTCCATGGCCTGGTAAAGGGCACCGTCAACTCCGATGTCCGAGATTATCTTGAGTATGATGTCCTTGGAATAGACGCCCTCCTGCAGACTTCCCTCAACCAGGAACAGGACGCTCTCTGGCACCTTGAACCACAGCTTTCCCGTCGCAAGCACCGCCGCGGCATCGGTGGACCCGATCCCGGTCGAGAACGCGCCAAGGGCGCCATGGGTGCAGGTATGCGAGTCTGGCGCGACTATCGTCGAACCTGGGACCACGAATCCCTGTTCAGGGAGCAGCACGTGGCACACGCCGTTCCTTCCCACCTCGTAGTAGTATTTTATATCATGTTTTCTCGCAAAGTTCCTCAGCCTCTTTGCGAGCTCAGCGCTCTGAATGTCCTTGTTGGGGACGAAATGATCAGGTATGAGGACTATCCTGTCCTTGTCAAAGACTTTTTCCACCCCCTTTTTCTCCAGCATCGACACTGCGGCGGGTGTGGTCACATCATGACCCATGAACACATCTATCCTGGCATCGACTATATCGCCCGGCGACACACCTTCCCTGTCGCTGTGGGTTGCCAGGATCTTTTCGGTGATGGTCATTCCATTATCCATAGTTATCACTTTCAAATTGTATTTATTGGGAAAGGGAAAATAAAAATGAATCTCTAATTCTTTCCCTGTTCTCTCTCGATCTGGTTGATACCGTTGATCAAGGCCTTGACCGAAGCCATCACGATGTCCTCGTCAAGCCCCCTGGTGCGGTACTCGTTGCCATCCTTGTCCGTGAAGAATATGGATACGTCAGCCAATGCGTCGGTACCGCCAGTGATGGCCTTGAGCTCATACTCCAGAAGATTGAGCGGTTGACCGTAAATGTTCACGATGGCCTTGGAGACGCCGTCAAGAACACCGGCACCGTATGCCGCCGCGGTCCTCTTCTCACCGTTGTAGTCCACTGTGATCACTGCCGTTGGCGTGGTCTTGTTGCCCGTCATGACCGTGATCTCTTCAAGCTTCACGGGGTTGGACCTCTCGCCCGGCGCATTGAGGATGTCCTCGGCTATCGCCATTATGTCTTCCTGAAGGACGGTCTTCTGCTTGTCGGCAAGCGACTTTATCTCCTGGACGATGGCGTTAAGGCTATCCTTGTCAAAGTCGTAACCCAGCTCCATGAGGCCCTTTTCTATGGCATGTTTTCCAGAGTGCTTTCCGACCACAAGTTCGGTCTTCTTGCCGATGTCATCCGGATTCATGATCTCATAGCAGAGGGGATTTGAGAGCACACCGTGCTGGTGTATCCCCGCCTCGTGGGCGAAAGCGTTCTTTCCCACTATCGCCTTGTTCCTCTGGATGGTGATGCCGGTGAACCTTGAGACCATCTGGCTCGACCTGTAAAGCTCCTTGGTATTGATGTTCGTGTCGATGTTGAAGAAGTCTGGTCTCGTCTTGAGATTCATCACAACTTCCTCAAGGGATGCGTTGCCCGCACGTTCGCCTATTCCGTTTATGGTGCACTCCACCTGTCTGGCACCGTTCCTGACCGCCTCAAGCGAATTGGCGACAGCGAGCCCGAGATCGTTGTGGCAGTGCACGCTGATGATGGCATCGCCGATGTTTGGGACATTGTCTATAACATGCTTGACCATCCTTCCGTATTCTGTCGGCTCTGCATAACCAACGGTGTCCGGAAGATTGACTATCTTCGCCCCGGCATCGATCACTGTCTCCGTGACCTTGCAGAGGAAGTCCCAGTCAGAGCGTGACGCATCCTCCGCAGAGAACTCAACTTTCTCGGTCCTGTCCTTTGCGAACTGGACTGCCTTCCTTGCCATCTCAAGGCATTCGTCCCTGTCAATCTTTAGCTTGTACTGAAGATGGATGTCCGATGTCGCTATGAATGTATGTATGCATGGCTTGTTCGAGTGTTTCACCGCGTTCCATGCCCTGTCGATGTCCTTTTCCACGGCCCTGCAAAGGCCAGCAATGTGAGGTCCATCGATGTTCTCTGCGACAAGCTTTACCGCCTCGAAATCATCATTTGAGGCGATTGGGAATCCGGCTTCGATCGTGTCGACGCGCAACAAAGCGAGCTGGTGTGCAATGGCTAACTTCTCGTCTATCGTTAGTGTGGCACCCGGCGACTGTTCGCCGTCCCTGAGTGTCGTATCGAACACATCAACTCGTTTGTTCATTTGTTTCAACTCCTATTCCAACAAAA
>DAINBB010000064.1:0-1716 GCA_036733165.1 Halobacteria archaeon
ATTATCTCATCGGTCAGCTCGAGTGTGACAAAGCGGTCCAGGACGTAGGTGGACACGGCAGACAGGAATATCACTATGAATATGAGCATCAACAGTTGAAGGATGTTGCGGAAGGCGTCATTGCCCCTTCCAACCGTCACGTTTATGCTAAATGAGTATATGGGACCCAGCATCGGCGAGAGCAGCATTGCGCCTATGATTATCGCGACGTTGTTCATGAAGAGGCCTATCATCGCGATTATTCCTGCGATGGCGATCAGTAGGACCTTGTTGATGTCGATCTTGGAGTATTCCTTGACCGAGTCCATGATTATCTCCACGGGCGTCCTCTCTTTCGTCTCCTTCTTCTTCATCTCCTCCCTCTTGAGGGAAGAGGATATGACGAAGTCCGGGGAGTATACCTCTATCATCCTGTCCTTGTACCTGAGGTCGACTATGCATACTATATCGTCCAACATCTTGTCAAGCTTGTCATCGGGAACGAATATAATGAACTTGATGATGCCGTTCTCCTTGGTAGAATAATGGTTGACATTCTCCAATAGTTCATCCAGCTTCTCCTTGTCCTTGGAGATCGTTCTGACGATGATTTGTTTCACTATACCTACCAACGAGTTTTTTTATATGATGGTAAGTGTGGTTAATAATCCTTTCCGTTTGTCTTTTTGTGTGTCATTGTGGGACAGAAAGTAATATATCCGCTCATGTGAGTTATATCTTATGGAGTTCAAGGAAGCCACCCCTCAGGAGAGGAGGATTTTCTATTCGGAGGAATGGAACTCCAAAAATGTGCCCGACTTCATCACCGGGTCTATGCAGGAGAGGGAGTTCGCGTTCGACCACAACGGGAGCGGTTATAACGACCGATACAACGCCTTCAACGACCTCAGAGAGCTGGACACCAAGATTAGGGCTCTGAATCCGTATGCGGTATGCGCTTCCACAGCCTACTACAAGGCGCCCGAGAGGCGAGAGGGATGGATGAAGGCCGAGCTGGTGTTCGATATCGATGCAAAGGACCAGCCTGTCAGGACATGCTCGTGTGAGGTGGGCGAGATATGCGAGAGGTGCCTCGAGGAGTCAAAACAGCTCGCGCTCACCATAATCGACACGCTAAGGGATGACCTGGGCCAGCACGAGACGCTGCTGGCATATTCCGGAAGGGGATACCATATCCACGTCCTAGACGAGAAGGCGCAGTTGATAGAGAACAGGTCAGCCATACTTGAATATGTGATGGGCTCGAAGATGCCCATGGACATCCAGATGATCAACGGATACGCAAAGACATGGAGAAAGATGTTCTCATTGACCCTTTCAAAGGCGAAGGAATCCGACCTGTCCTTCATGAACCGCAATATCGCGAAGGTCGTGATAGAGAACAGGGAAAAGATAATAGACGGACTGAACAGGAGAGACTCCGATTTTCTGGACATCCCCGGTATAGGCAAGGCGAGCAAGGACAAGCTCATCGAGGGCATCATGGGGCTTTCCGGCCAGACGGTTGACGGAAAGGTCACAATAGACACGAAAAGGATACTCAGGCTGCCGACAACGCTCCATTCGAAGATATCGATGATATGCACGCTCGTGAAGGACCCCGAGAGCTTCGACCCGTTCAGAGATGCCGTCCCCGGATTTGTGAACGAAAGAAACGATTGATAACAGAGAGAAAGGACGGGGCAGTCAACGATAGGTGTATAGGCTTGCGTTCGA